>CAVPJD010000029.1:0-23780 GCA_963705165.1 uncultured delta proteobacterium
CAAAAGAAAATCCCCCTTCCATCCCCCTTTACAAAAGGGGGAAAGAGGGGGATTTTTTGAACGAATTGAACGAATCGAACCGTCTTTGTTATTTCGTGAAGACCTTTTTCAGGAGCTCCGTCGTCCGCGCGGCGGGGTTCGTGCGGATCTTGGCCTCCTCCTGCCCCACCATGGTAAACAGGCCGTCGAGGGACTTGTTCGTCACGTACTTGTCGAGATCAAGGGAATCGACCTTCGCGAAGGGCATCATCGTCGCGTAGCGGTCCGTCATGGCCTTGTAGGCCTTCGTCACGCCGACCTCGTTCATGCTCTGCGAGATGTCGGGCTTGAAGGCGTCGAAGAGCTGCGTCGAGGTCTTCGACTTGAAGTACTCCGTGGCTGCCGTGTTGCCGCCGCCCAGGATCTTCTGCGCATCGTCGATGGACATGGACTGGATCGCGCCGGCGAAAATGTCGGCGGCCTTCGGCGCGGCCTTCTCCGCCGCGCGGTTCATGCTGAGGATGAAGGCGTCCACCTCCTTCTGGTAGCCCGCCATCCGCAGGGCGTCGCCCACCCGGCGGATGTTCTCGGGCAGGAGGATCTTCACGGCTTCGTTGCCGAAGTAGCCGTCCTTCTTCGACAGCAGGCCGACGGCGTTCTTCGTGCCCACGGAGAGGGCCTCTTTCAGGCCCGAGGCGACCGTGCCGGACTCTTGCGCGGAGCCGCCGGAGGGAATGGCCGGTAGCGCTTTCAGGAGGTCCGTCATGTCGGCCGCGTTAACCGCAGGGACAATCAGCAAAAGGAACAAACTGAGCGCAAAAACCGTTTTTTTCATCGTCCTTCCTCCGTCTTGATCTCATTGTGCCGTTGCGTCAGGACCCGGCCGACCCCGGGCGGCCCTTCCATCGATCCGCCATTGCCGTAATCGCCGCTTTAGGGTATCCTGTCCGTGATTTTTTAATCCCTCTAAAGGATAGATTACCATGAGCACCGTTTCCTCGAAAAGAAAAAACCTGCAAGAGCTTCTCTTTCCCCGGGGAATCCCTTCCCTTTGGTGCCCCTCGCTCACGCACTTTGACGCCGGCCGCCGGATCGATCTGGGCCGGATGGGAGCCCACCTGGCGTGGATGATGCCCCACGTGAAAGGTTATCTCGTCCCCGGCTCCACCGGCGACGGATGGGACCTCGACGACGCTGAGACGGATACGGTGGTCCGGTTTGCCGTCGACATGGCGCGAAAAAAGGGCGTTTCGCTTCTGCTGGGGGCCCTCCGAAAAAATACGGTGGACGTGACGGGCAGCATCGAGCGGTTCCTGGACATCCTGCGCAAGCTGACCGGCAAGACCGATCCCCTTGCGGCCCTGATTGCGGCCGGCGTCAGCGGTTTCACCGTCTGCCCGCCCGCAGGCAAGGACCTCGACCAGGCGACGATAGGCGCGGCCCTGGAGATCCTGCTGGACAAGGGGCTTCCCGTGGCCCTCTACCAGCTCCCCCAGGTCACGGGAAACGAGGCGGCGCCGGAGACCTTTGCAAGGCTTGTCGCCAAATACCCGAATCTCATCCTCTTCAAGGATTCAAGCGGCGCCGACCGCATCGCCCTGTCCGGTGTCAACGCCCATGACGTGTACCTCGTGCGGGGCGCCGAAGGGGACTACGCCCGGTGGCTCCGGACAGCCGGCGGGGCCTACGACGGCTTCCTGCTGAGCACGGCCAACAGCTTTCCGGCAGGGCTCCTGGCCGTTGTCGACGGGATCCGGGAGGGCCGCCTCGACGAGTCGGTGAGGATTTCCGCGGCTCTCTCCGGGGCCGTGGGGAAGGTTTTCAGCCTCGTCGGGGAAATCTCCTGCGGCAATGCCTTCACCAACGCCAACAAGGCCATCGAGCACTTCATGGCCTTCGGGCCGAAGGCCGCGGACAGGGAGGGCCCCATGCTCCACGGAGGCATCCGCATCCCTGCCGGCATCATCTCGGCCACGGGCGACATCTTGAGGCGCTATGGACTGATGCCGGAAAAAGGATATCTGGAGTAAAAGAACGAAGCGAGGAAGATAAGAAGAGCGGAAGAGCGGAAAAAAGTGTTGCCCGGAAGGGCAAACTGAACCACGAAAGGGAACTTGTTATGGGTAAGATGAAAATCGTTATGCTGGGAATCCTGCTTTTTGCGGCGTCAATGCTCACCCTGTCCTGTGCCACCCCCATGAGCATGACGGACAACTGGAAGAGCTCGACCTATACGGGACCGGCCTACAAGAAGATCATGGTCGTCGCCATGACGAAGCGGGACGACATGCGTCAGCTTCTCGAGGACGAGTTCGCCAAACAGCTCAGGGCGCGGGGAGTCGAGGCGGCCGCCTGCCATGAATGCATTCCCGACCCCGACAAGGTAACACGGGAGGAACTGATGAAGGTGAGCCAGGGAATGGGAATCGAGGCCTACCTCATCGTGCGGGTCCTGAGGGTGGGAACCGAGGTTCAATCCTACCAGGCGGACACCCCTTCTACCATGGCAACCACCACCGGCAGGGATTCGATGATGAACATGCAATGGTTCGGCCCCGAGCCGTCGATGGGAAAGCGAAGCGAGGTGGCAACGCTGGAGTCGAGGCTCTACGACGCGAAGACCGCGAATCTCGTCTGGCGATCCACCGTAGATGCCGTCAACCCTTCCGGGAGCGACGGGCAGGTCTCCCGGTTCGTCAGCCTGGTTCTGAAGGCCCTTTACGAAGAGAAACTGATCCCATCGTCAGCACGATGAGGAATAGAGGTGAGCCGATGAGAGGATGGAACGCCCGCGTGCTAGTGATCCTGCTGGCCATGGCGTTGCTGGTTGCCGCCGCACCCATGGCCGCGGCGGCACAGAAGTTCGTCGAGTTCTCCGTTCCCGGATGCCAGTGACCGGACACGGCGGAGAGGATCCGTGCGATCCTGACAAACGTGGAGGGCGTCCAGGACGTGTCGACGGATATGGAGAAACACATCGTTGCAATCGCCTTCGATGACACAAAGACGAATGCCGCCGCCCTGCGCGACGCCCTGACGAAGGGCGACTACCCGCCCCAGGGGGAGGCCCGCCCGCTCGCCTCCATGCCCGCAGCCGGGCCCGACAGGCTGCTCGTGGGAAAAACGACGCAGGGCAGCCTCTTCCGGGACTATCCCGTCTTCTGGAACAACTACCGGGATTACACCCCCCGGAAGGACGTCATCGAGAAGATCGCCGGCATCCGGGGTTCCTTCGACATTCTCATCTTCTTCGGCACCTGGTGCAAGGACTGCGTCAGCGAGGTCCCGAAGATCCTGAGGGTACTCGATGCGGCGGACAACAAGAATCTCAAACTCGCCCTCTACGGCGTCGACCGCACGAGAAATGAGGGCCTCGGGATGTCGGAGAAGTTCAGCATCCAGAGGGTCCCCACGACGATCGTGCTGCGCGACGGCATGGAACTCGGCAGGATCGTGGAGTGCCCGGAGAAATCCAACGAGGAGGACCTCCTGAAGATCCTGTTGAAAACACAGTGATTCGTGATTAGTGACTAGTGATTTGTGGAAGATTCTGAATCCTTCACTAACCACAAGTCACAAGCCACTACATACTAACCACAGAAGTGTTTGCAGCAAGGAGAAACAAATCATGACGCATAGGACTTTCCCGGCTCTCTTAGCTGTGCTCTGCTGCATGCTGTCCGCCTGTGCGGGGCCGGGGGCGTTTGACCCTGCAAAGGTCCCGCCGACGGTTGCCCGCGTGGAGCTTGCCCGCTATGGGGGGACCTGGTACGAGATCGCGCGGATGCCCCTTTGGTTCCAGAGAAACTGCCTGCGCTCCCAGGCCACCTATGGGCTTCTCGAGACAGGTGAGGTATCCGTTCTTAACGAATGTGACACCTCGGGAGGCGGCAAGGAGTCCATCCGCGGCAGCGCCCGGGTGGTGGACGCAAAGACGAATGCCAGGTTAGAGGTCCGCTTCGACAACTGGTTTTCGGTCTTCATCCCCTCGCAGCCCCAGGGGAACTACTGGATCCTCTACCTCGACGATGGATACCAAACGGTGATCGTCGGAACGCCGGATCGAAAAACCCTCTGGATCATGGCCCGGACGCCGGTGATCGACGAGGCCCAGTACACCAAACTCGTCGAGATCGCACGCGGCCTGGGCTTTGAAACGGACAAACTGATAAAAAGAAAGTGACGGAGGAAAAGGGGTATCGGGTGTATGAAAAAGGGTATCGGGTCTAGGGTATCGGGTCTCGGGATGGAAGGGGATTCCGTTTATACCAAATGATCTGTAGTACCTTCCCTGAACCCTGTACCCTGTACCCTGTACCCTGTACCCTGTACCCTGTACCCTGAACCCTGACATGGACATCAATCCCTACAAAGACCAATACGACCCGGGTCTGCTCCAACCGGAGCCGCGTGCCACGCACCGAAGGGTGATCGGCATAGACGGCGCCCTGCCCTTCGCAGGCGTCGACGTATGGACGGCATACGAATTGTCATGGCTCGATCCAAAGGGCAAACCGAGGGTGGCCATAGCCACCTTTACCGTTCCCGCCGATTCGCCGAACCTCATCGAGTCCAAGTCCTTCAAGCACTATCTCAACTCCTTCAGCCAGACCCCCGTCACCTCCCCGGAGGCCCTGCGGGATATTCTCCGCAAAGACTTGGGAAGCGCCAGCGGCACGCCCATTGGCGTGGAGATGTTGCTGCCCGGGGATTTCCCCGACGAGCAGATCGAGGAGATGGACGGGGAGCTCATCGACGAGATCGACGTGGAGATCCGGGACTACCGGCCCCATCCGGAGTATCTCAAGGCAGGACAGGCGTCCGTCGAGGAAACGCTCGTCTCGAACCTGCTGAAAACCAACTGCCCGCTGACTGGCCAGCCCGATTGGGCAAGCATCCAGATCCGATACAAGGGGCCCCGGATCGACCGCGAGGGCCTGCTGAAGTACCTGGTGTCCTTCCGGCAGCACGGCGGTTTTCACGAGCACTGCACCGAGAGCATCTTCGTGGACCTCATGCACCGGTGCCGGCCCGAGAGGCTCACGGTCCATGCCCGCTACACGCGCCGCGGCGGCCTCGACATCAACCCCTTCCGGACGAATTGCGGCGACAAACTGCCGCGCAACGTAAGAACCGCCAGACAGTAAAGAGCAGGGTATCGGGTCTCGGGGCTCGGGTATCGGGGAGGAAGCAGATTTCGTTTATAAAAAATTCTTGAGTACCTTCGGACCCTATACCCTATACCCTATACCCTATACCCTTAACCCTATACCCTTAACCCTTAACCCTTGACCCTATACCCCATTCAGTGGAGTTTGCATGCTTCCCGATCACAAGACGAAGATTATCTGCACCATCGGCCCCGCATCGGAGTCCCTCGAAGTCCTGGAGAGGATGATCCGGGCGGGGATGGATGTGGCGAGGCTCAACTTCTCCCACGGGGACTACGACCGGCATCGCCGGGTCATCGGTAACATCCGCTCCGCCGCAAAGGCTGCGGGCCGGCGTGTGGCCATCCTCGCGGATCTCCCGGGCCCGAAGATCCGCATCGGGATGCTGGAGCGCGAGCCCGTCGACCTCAATGCGGGCGATGAATTCACCCTCACGACGGAAAGCACCACGGGGAACGGGAACAGGGCCTCCACGTCTTTCACCAGGCTCCCCGAGGTGGTGAAGCGGGGCGACACCCTTTTTCTCAACGACGGTCTCGTCCAGATGGAAGTACTCGACATCGGTGGCCCGGAGGTGAGGTGCCGTGTTGCCGTGGGCGGGGAGATCCGCTCCCGCGTAGGCTTGAACCTGCCCGGAATCGAGCTGGGCATCAGCGCCTTCACCGACGAGGACCTTCGGTGGCTGAGGTTCGCCGCAGGAGAGGGCCTCGACGCCGTGAGTCAATCCTTCGTCCAAAAGGCACCCGATATCGTCGCCGTCCGCGAGGCGGCCCACGCCATGGCCTACCACCCCCTGATTATCGCCAAGATCGAGCGGGCCCGGGCTCTTGACCACATCGACGCCCTGCTCGAGGCCGCCGACGGGATCATGATCGCCAGAGGGGATCTGGGCGTGGAGATCCCCATTGAGCAGATCGCCCCGGTACAGAAGAGGCTCATGCGCCTGGCCAACCTGCTGGGAAAGCCCGTCATCACGGCGACCCAAATGCTCGAGTCCATGATTGCAAACCGCCGCCCGACCCGCGCCGAATCCACCGACGTGGCCAACGCCATCCTCGACGGAACGGACTGCGTTATGCTCTCGGGGGAGTCAGCCATCGGAAAATTCCCCGTCGAGGCAACGGCCATGCTCGCCCGGATAGCCGCGGCAACGGAACCGACCCTGCCCGCCTACGCTGTTGCCGACAAACTTCGATCGCAGCGGCGTGACGATGGGGTCCGGCTCATGGATCTTATCGCCACGAGTGTGAGAACGACGGTGGAGCGCGTGACCCCCGCGGCCGTCTTCGTCCCGACTCGAAGCGGGTCAACGGCAAGAAGCATCGCCCGCTTCCGCCTGCCCGTCTGGACCGTCGCCGTCAGTTCCCTGGAAGCCACCTGCCAGCGCCTCCAGTTTTCATGGGGCATCTATCCCGTCTACGAGGCCGATCACCCCGATGATTGGCGAAGCTACATCGCTTCGTGGATTGCCGATCAGGGTTTGGTGGGTGACCTGGCCGTCCTCACGGAGGGCCCCTCGTCCAAGCACCCCGAAGCGAACCACCGGATGGAAATCGTTGACCTGACGGCCGCAAAAAAGCTATAAATAGCTGCTCCAAATTCGAATTGACGAGGACCCACATGAAGAAGCTCGTGTTGATCCGCCACGGCGAGAGCACCTGGAACAAGGAGAACCGATTCACCGGATGGACGGACGTGGGGCTCTCCGAGAAAGGCGTTGAGGAAGCCCACCAGGGCGGCAGGATCCTCGCGAAAGAGGGATACGTCTTCGACATCGCCTTCACGTCCGTGCTCAGGCGGGCCATCAAGACCCTCTGGATCGTCCTCGATGAAATGGACCTCATGTGGATTCCCGTCCACAACAGCTGGCGGCTCAACGAGCGCCACTACGGGGCACTGCAGGGCCTGAACAAAAAGGAGATGGCCGAGAAGCACGGCGAGAAGCAGGTCCACATCTGGCGCCGAAGCTACGACATCCGACCGCCGGCACTGACGCCCGATGACCCGCGCTACAACGGCAGCGACGCCCGCTACGCCGCTCTGCGTCCCGGTGAGATCCCGCTGACGGAGTGCCTCAAGGACACGGTGGAGCGCTTCCTCCCTTACTGGCACGAAACGATCGCCCCCACGGTCCGCTCTGGAAAGCGCGTCGTCATCGCCGCCCACGGCAACAGCCTGAGGGCGCTGGTGAAGTACCTCGACCATGTGCCGGATGACGAGATTGTCGGGCTCAACATCCCCACGGGGATTCCCCTTGTCTATGAACTGAACGACGATCTCACACCCATCCGCAGCTATTACCTGGGAGACCCCGAGGCCGTCGCCAAGGCCACCCAGGCCGTGGCAAACCAGCTCAAGAAGGGATGAAAGCAGGGTCTAGGGTCAAGGGTATAGGGTACAGGGTCCGAAAGTAGTAAGAATTTTTCTATGCACAATCTCCTTCCTTCCCTATACCCTATACCCTTGACCCTTGACCCTTGACCCTTGACCCTAGACCCTTGAACGAGTTGACGAGGTCACCGATGAAGCGCCTGCCGATGAAACGCTTGCTTCTTCTGATCACCCTGTTGGCCTTTTTGTTCCCGACGGCGGCCATTCCGGCGGACCCGCCTGCCGCGAAGGGGACGCAGATTGCGGAAAAGGGAGGAACGGCCCCCGCAGGGGTCCCGCCGGCAACGGTGAAACTCCAGAACCGCCCGATTATCACCATGCGGGGAACCCTGCTTGGTTACACCCCGAAGCAGCGGGTCGAGGCGGCAGAGGCACGAATCAACGCCGTCATCGAGCGGGGAAATTGGGGAACTGCAACGACGAAGACGATCACCGAGGGTCTCCTGATCCAGATCGGCGACCAGGGGATGTTTGTCATCACCCCCGGCGACCTGAATGCGCTGGCCGGAGAAACCCCGGAGGAGGCGGGAGCGAGGGCCGCCCGGAACCTCACGACGGCCCTCGGGGAGATAGAGGAGTCCCGCAGGGCCGAAACATTCCTGCGTGGTATCGGCTACACCGCTGCGGCGACACTCATCCTTCTTCTCGTGCTGGCGGGAATACGGCGGTCTCACCGGTGGCTGAGCACGCACCTGGCCGAGGTGCTGGGGCCGAGGCTCAAGACGCTTGCCATCGGGGGGTTCACCCAGCACATCGAGGGGATCATCCTGTTCCTCGGGGGGCTTGTCGGCCTCACGGCGTGGGCCCTTTATCTCTTTTCCCTGTACCTGTGGCTTGATTTCTCTTTCATGCAGTTCCCCTACACCAGGCCCTGGGGGGAGCAGCTCCACGAAACCATGACATCCGGGATCAAGGCCATCGCGCTCACGATCGTGAATTTCATCCCGGGCCTCGTCATCGTGGCCGTCATCTTCATGATCACCCGTTTCCTCGCCCGCATCGGCCGGCTCTTCTTCGACGCCGTCGAGAGCGGCCGGGTGAGCGTCCCGGGCCTCTATGCCGAGACGGCCCAGCCCACCCGCCGGATCGTCACGGTGATCCTGTGGCTCTTCTCCCTCGTCATGATGTACCCCTACCTGCCGGGAAGCGAAAGCGACGCCTTCAGGGGGGTGAGCGTCTTCGTGGGCCTGCTGCTCTCCATCGGTTCGGCAGGCACGGTGAACCAGGCCGTGAGCGGGCTCATGCTCATGTACTCGCGGGCCCTGAGGGTGGGGGACTACGTCCAGATCGGGGAGACGGAAGGCACGGTCGTCACGCTGGGGATGTTCTCCACGCGGATCCGCACCCCGAGAGGCGAGATCGTCAGCCTCCCGAACGCCGTCATCGTCGGGACGACGACAAAGAACTACTCGCGCGAGGATGAGACGGGCGGCGTTATCCTTGCGACGACGGTGACGATCGGCTACAACGCCCCCTGGCGCCAGGTCCACGCCATGCTCATCGAGGCCGCAGGCCGTACGCAGGGCCTGCTCAAGGACCCTGCCCCCTTCGTCCGCCAACGGTCGCTCTCGGACTTTTACGTCGAGTACATGCTCGGCGCCCGGATCGCCGAGCCGCGCAAGCGCATCGCCGTGCTCGATACGCTCCACCGCAACATCCAGGATGTTTTCAACGAGTATGGCGTCCAGATCATGTCCCCGCACTACGAGGCGGACCCGGCCGAGAAGGTCTGGGTGCCGAAGGACAAGTGGCACGAGGCGCCGGCGAAAAAAGATGAAGAAAACAGATAGAGAGCATGTTAGAATGAAAAAATAAAAACAACCCAAAAGGAGGATTGAACAATGAAGAAGTGGATCGTGCTGTTTGTGATGTTTTCCCTGCTGATGCCCGCCGCCGCGGCAATGGCCGACGAGGCCCAGGTCAACCGTTATATCGAGATGATGCGTCAGGACATCCGGGATCAGAAAGAGGCCATCATCCGGGAAGCCATTGTCTTCAAGGAGGGGGAAGGCGACAAGGCCGCCGCCTTCTGGAACACCTATCGTGACTATCAGAAAGACCTGAAAAAGATCACCGACGTCCGAATCGCCATCATCAAGGACTACGCGGTCAGTTTCGACAAGATGACCGATGCGAAGGCCAAGGATCTCGCCAAGCGAGTCCTCGCAAATGACAAGGCCGCCCTCAAACTGAAGGAAACATACTACGGGAAGTTCATGAAGGTCTTGGGCGCCTCGGCCGCCAACCGGTTCTTCCAGGTCGAGAATACGCTCAACAGCATCATTCTGCTCCAGATCAACACGGAGCTGCCCCTGTTCCCCCAGCGGGTCCCTAAGAAGTAACTTGCGGCCTCGGGCCGCAGGGTTCAGGGTACCGGGTCCAGGGTTCCGGCAAGAAAAACCCCCTTGATCCCCCAAGAGAGGGACGAAGGGGGTTTTTTTATCCATTGCTTATCCGAGTGGCCTGCTCATCCGGTCCGGGTCGGGCCGAGAGCGCTTACTGATACTTTCGTATGATTTTTTCGCCCGACTGGATATGTCCAGCCTTCTTGAGTTCAATAAGCCTTCCATTCAACAGTGATTGTCGGACTTATTAACACCCAGCCACTATTGCAACGAATATTAGATATTCCATTGAATTAATAACCTTTATCTCCCAGAAGGCTTCGTCTTTCATCAGGGCTACTGTCGCGGTTCTTTACGCCTTTGGGCTCGCGGCCGGGCCGTCATGGAAATAACATGAATTATATCAATTAATTACGCGATGGTATGGTCATTGCTAATGCTATGAATCGGGAATGGTTCTCGTTCTGAACGTCGATACGGGTAAGTATGCAATGAAGTTGAGAAAAGATGCCTTTCTGATAATCGTCGCGTTGATACTGGTTTTCTATGGCGCGGCAAACGCGATGCTCTATTACAGATACCGTGGATTTTATTACTTCGAGACGGATCTCTTCCTTGCCGTTTCTTCCGTATTCCTCTTGTTGCTCGTACTGGTCCTTCCCAGGAGTGTTTTGATCATGCTGGGCGGTGAGCGCGAGGAACCCGGCCACCCCTGCAATGAGCAGCCTCTGTAAAGTCAAATCACAAGGATACAGTGTCCCCTTGGACGCCGCTTTCCCTCTTTCCATGAAAGACAGGCCCTGTTCTTGCCACGCACGTGCGGAGTAAGGGCGATATCGAAGCGCTTGTCCGCCCTGGCGGCTGCCCGGACATTCACAGCTCAGAGCGAGACGCGCCCATTCGAAACTCCGTTTCCGCCTTGACCCCTCCGGTACGGTCTCCCGGCCGCACGTTTCGGACGGCATCGTAGACGGCGACAAGCCCCCGCGCCTCGTCGCAGGGCCCCGGCATGCGCCGCGCATAGGCCGCGCCGGCTTCGCCGAGTTCTCGCCGGAGTGTGGCGTCGTCGACGAGCCGAAGCGCTTTTTCGATGAAATCCGCCCGATCCGACGGTCCGAAGAGAAGCCCCATGGGCGGATCGCCCGGATCGCCGAGGACGGGCCAGCGGTTCCCCGGGATGTCCGGGGCCAGAAGCGGCTTGCCCGCCGCCCGAGCCTCGATGAGGACATTGGAGAGGCCCTCCGAGGCGGAACCGTTGAGGATCACATCCGCAGAGTGATAGGCCGCCCGCATGGCTGCGGGGTGGATCGGCGGGATCCATCGCGCAAAGACCCGCAGCCGCTCCGCCTCCCGGAAAAAACGTTCCGCATACGCCTCGTCGAGGGGCGGGCCTGCAAAGATGACTTTAGCCCGGGGCCGGAGTGCGTGGATGCGCTCGAATCCGAGCAGGCACTCCAGGTTCCCCTTCACCGGCCGGATCCCCGCGGGCATGAAGAAAATTACGTCTCCGGGACTGAAACCACAGGAGGCCCTCAGGTCCAATGTCTCTTCGCCCAGCCAGACGAAAGACTTGGGGACGAAATGGACCCGGTCCATCCGACCGGGAACGATCTCGTGCAGCCTTTCCCTTCCCTCTTCGCTCTGGACGACGATCGCCTCGGCCCGGCTCAGGACGCTGCTGACCCTCTCTTTTCCGGAATCGACTTTCGATTCGATGTTCATGTCCGTTCCCGAAGGGGACACGACAAACGGGAGCCGCCCCAGGCAGTCCGCCAGGGCACGATGGAGAAGGAGCCGGCCGGCACGATAGGCATTGTGAACGTGGAGGAGATCCGGTTTGAAGCGATCGATTTCTCGCTTCAAATCACCCGCGTCGAGGCCTTCCGTGTCCAGAACCCGGACATCGAGCCCCATGCCCACAAGCGAGCGGCGCCAGCGCTCGGCCGTCATGGCATTTCCCGTCACCGTGGGCAGGGCCGACGGCGTGAGGATCAACAGCCTGAAGGGGTTCATGAAAAAATCTCCCTGAAGGAAACCAATACCACCCCGGCCCTGTCGAGGGCAAGCCGGAAACGGGGATCCAGGAGGGCCTCCAGTTCCCGCTCGCGGTCCGGCGAAGAAAAGGAGGAGAAGGCTGAAAAGGGCCCCTCCGCCGGCACCCGGCCCGGGTGGACCATCAGCTCCGTGGTGCCCCCGGGAAGCGTTTCGAGGAGCTTCAGCAGCCCCTCCGTGTCGAGCCGGCCCTTGAGCGTGAGCCCCCGGAAATGATCGCTCGAAACGATCCCCATCCCGGCAAGGATCTTCCGGGCCTCCCGCCCCAGGGCACCGAACCGGCGCGCCTCCTCCAGCAAGTCCGTCCAGACGGCGTCGTGACCGGGGTCAACCGTCTCGTCGGGTATGCGCATGCGCCGGATCCCGTGGCGTGTTGCGATTTCCGCCACGGTGCGCAGGGCCGAGGGAAAGACGTGGACGTGCTGGTGCCCGTCGATGTGCGTGATTGCGATTGCGGCATCGAGAAGACGCTCGATCTGCAAAGTGGCCTCCCTTGCAAGTTCGGTCTGAAAGGGCGCATCCCCCGTTTTCAAGAGCAGGCGGTGCGCAGCCGCCTTCCCGAGAAAATTCCCGTCGGGTCCCGTGAGGCATGACAGGCCTTCGGCCAGCGGCCTGCCCTCGGTGAGGTTCAGGTGGACCCCGAAGGAGATCTCTTCGAAGCCGCCCGATCGGATCTTTCCCAGGGCGTGCTCCAGGGCGGGCCCGTTCGGCAGGACGGTCGCGCTCGTCACGACACCCGCCCGGATCGCCTCGAAGATCCCTTCGTTGCGGGCCACGTCGGCGCCGAGATCATCGGCATTGATGATGAGCCTCTTCACCTTGTCTTTACCCCTAAGGCCCGGATGAAGAGGTTGCGAAAGACATATTCCCCGCCGAAGGCTTCATGGAAATCGCATATGCCCCTGGCGCGCAACGCCTCGAGATACTCGAAGAGCCCCGCGTCGAGATCGTCGTATTCGCGCGGCGTGAACGGCCGCTGCGTTTCGCCCAGGACATCGACCTTCGCAAAACGCTCCCGGAGCCTCCGCATCACTTCTGGGACGTTGGCAATCGTGATGGCCACCATCCAGAGCCTGCCCCGTTCCGGATCAAGGCGGGCCGGCGCCCCATCGACAACGGCCAAAAGGTGCTTCGCCCCGTCGGCGCCCCCGTAGCGCGGCCCGAAGGGCCTCGGCCCGGGCGTCTGGGGCGGCGTGGCGATGATCACGTCAAAGCGCTCTCCGTCTCTCACCGCTTCATACCAGGAGCCGGCTCGCACCTCGATGCGATCCGAAAGCCCGTTGCGCTCTGCGTTTTTGACGGCGGCATCGAGGGCCTGTCCATCGAGGTCGACGGCCACGACGCGCCCGGCGCCGAGCTTTGCCGCGGCGATCGCCAGCAGCCCCGTGCCGCAGCCCAGTTCGAGGACCCGCTCTCCGGGACGGACGTCGAGGAGGCGGGCCAGTTCAATCGTCGAAGGCGGCGGCACGTGAACACCCGGCGGGATCCACAGGCCGACAGCCCCCGTCGGCAGTGTGATGCTTGCATCCTGCACCCCTGTGACCGACGCGGGCGGCCGTCGCTTTGCCGCCGAGGCAAGAATTCTCTCCAGCAGGACGGGAAAATCCATCCCGGCCCAGCGGGCCGAAAGAGTAAGAGCCTCCTCCGGTTCCATGCTCGGCGTCACGTTGGCCTCCATGACAAAGAAGGTCCCCCCGGGAGACAGGCGCACGTCGAAGCGGACATAATCGCGAAGCCCCAGAGCCCGAAAGGCGGCAAGCGATAAGGCCTCCAGTTCCCGAAGCTCGCCCGGCGCAAGTTCGGCCCTGGCGGCATCACGGCTCCCCGGCTCGACGACCTGGAGTTTGAAGTCCTCCGTGAGCACATCGTACGGCCCGTCGCCCTTTTTCCACTCCAGCGGAGGGAGCACCTCCAGCCCGCCGGGTCCGTCAACGACAGAGACGGCGAATTCGCGGCCCAGGATGAACGTCTCAACCAGGATGGGCTGGGCGTGTCGCGAGAGGAGATCCGCCAGGCGTGCTGCCGCCTCGATCCTGTCCCGGGCCAAGACGAGCCCGCGACTCATGTGCTCGCAAGCGGGTTTGAGGATGCAGGGCAAGGCGAGCCAGTCCGGGAGAGGGTCGGTTGGCGATACGGCCACAATTCCCGGTGGCGTCGGGATTCCCGCAGCCCCGAGGCGGGTCTTTGCCGCTGCCTTGTCGTCGGCCAACGCACAGGCCCGCGCATCGGAGCCGACGACGGCGATCCCGTAGGCCTCGAGAATGGATCGAACGAGGCAGCGGAAGCGGCCTCGCCCCCGGTAGGTATCCGTGTGTTCGATCACGATATCGCACCGGCGGGCCAGCTCCGATATGCGGAGCTCGATCTCTTCCGAATCCACCAGGAGGTACTCGTGGCCGAGTGAGGAGAGGCCATTGACGATGGCCTCGGCACACCGGCAGGGGGAGCTCGCCGTATGGATGATGCCCACTCGCATGAGAACTCCAATGGACCGAAATAGTTGGTGTTTCAAGTTAAACGAAGAGATCCGGGAAGTCAATGGCACAAACAGGGTTCAGGGGACAGGGTTCAGGGTCCAGGCATGAGAAAAAAGACGGGTCCTTCCCTGTATCCTGTACCCTTTACCCTGTACCCTGGTGCTTGGCACGAATCTTTCATATACAATCAATCCAGGTTCGATTTCTCATGGAATGACAACCCCTTAGGGTCCCATTTTCAGGCTGGAGAGGCGGCATGCAGGTACTTCAAGAAAACGGCGAGATCATCAAGGCGCTCCGGAAAATCCCGAAGCTTCAAGCCTTCGACAGAAAGGATCTCCGCAAAATCCTCAACTGCAGCCAGATTCTGAAGTACGAGCCAGGCGAAACGATCACCCGGGAGGAGGAATCGGATCACCGGATCTATTTCATTGTCTCGGGAAAGGTCCGGGTCACCCGCAATGGGGTAGAGATGAAGCAGCTCTGCCGAACGGGCGATGTCTTCGGCGAGATGCGCCTCCTGTCCGTTTCCACCCGGACGTCTTC
This sequence comes from uncultured delta proteobacterium, assembly GCA_963705165.1. GTDB lineage: Bacteria > Desulfobacterota > Syntrophia > Syntrophales > UBA2192 > UBA2192. The sequence goes on from CAVPJD010000029.1 coordinate 14,962, forward strand.
CGTCGAGGCCGTCGACGAGACGGTCTGCCTTGCCACGGACGTCCCCGCCATGGAAAAACTCCGGAAAGAGGACCGTGTGGCTTTTGCAGCCATCTACTACATGGTCATGGCGGAGGTTCTCGCCCGCCGGCTCAAGGAGACGAGCGATGAGCTGACGCGGGTCCGGGGCGAGCTCCAGCGGCTCAAGTCCTCCACCGGTCTGCACGATATCGTCGGCTCGGCATGAAGAATGGGGGACTGGAATGCTGGAATGATGGAATATTGGTCCCGTTCCCGGCAGTCTTCTCCCCTCCCATTACTCCATTATTCCATTATTCCATAAATCCCTCCGGCAGAAGGCTGCACCGTCTCGATATGCTCCGCCGATCATCTGCGAATCGGGTTTGTATTCACCTTGAATGTCTGGTAAAAGGGAGCACTTTCGGAACGGGCCAGACGGCGGCAGCAGCACCTTTCCCCGGAGACACGCCAAGACCATGAAACGCCACTACATCCTCGGTGCACTTGCCCTGATCACCTTCTTCGGCGTCGGAACCTGGCTTTTCTTCCATTACGATCTGCACGTCTTTTTCTCCGACCGCGAACGTGCGGTCGAGATGATTACCTCGTACGATCCTTACGACGAGATCATTTTCATCGCCCTGCAGATCCTGCAGGTGGTCTTCGCACCGATCCCCGGCGAGGCAAGCGGTTTCATCGGCGGCTATCTCTACGGCCCCATCCTGGGAACCGTCTACTCGACAATCGGGCTCACCATCGGGTCCTGGATTGCCTTTCTGCTCGCCCACGTCTTCGGACTGCCCCTGGTGGAGCGGATCGTCAGTCCGGAGACCCTTCGCAAATACGACTACGTCCTGGAACACAAAGGGGTCTTCATCGCTTTCTTCCTTTTTTTGATCCCGGGGATCCCAAAGGATTTCCTCTGCTACATCCTGGGCCTGTCCCACATGCGTCTCTGGACCTTCCTCATCATCTCGACGGTGGGACGTCTCTTCGGCACCATCATGCTCTCCGCTTTCGGGAGCTTTGCCCGAAACAACCAGTTCATCCCTCTCGTCGCCCTGCTCGTCATCACGGGGCTGTTCCTGATCGGCGCCTATTTCTACCGGGAGAAATGGCTGGCAAAGCTCAGGGAAAAAGCAACCAAATACGATGGCGGGCCGCCGGTGTCGGGAGCGTGAACAGATAGGGTTCAGGGTTCAGGGTCAAGGGTCCAGGGAAAATATAAAACAAAAAAAGGACCGGTGCGTTATCAGCCCGGTCCTTTTGTGCTTCATCCTTATTGTAACTGTAACCCTCCCCCCTTTACCCTTTACCCTTTACCCTTTACCCTATCTTCTACCGGTACTGCGTAAAGCTGAAGGGGTCGGCCACCTTTCGGAGGCTCTCGTCGATCTCGCTGTAGCTCGCCAGGTAAAACTCGATCGTTTTCCCCGAAGGAACGGTCTTCTGGAGCTCCTCCATGATCTGGGTCGAAGGCTCGGCCAGGACGAGCTTGATGGCCTTCGCGCTGTTTTCCAGGACGATGATCTTGCGCTCCATGGCGTAACGCTCGCCGATGACTTTCTGGAGCTGGGGGTTGGGCTGGTAGTCCTTCATGGTCAGGATGGGCATGTTGAAGTGCTTCGAAAGGGCCGTCAGGTAGCCGCGGCTGTTGATATAGCCCATCTCGATGAGAAGCAGCCCCAGGGGTCTTGTGTGACCCCACTTCTCCTGGATCTTCTTCTGCTTTAACAGGGCTTCCTCGAGCTGCTCGCGGGTGATCAGTTTCTGATCGACGAGAATCTCGCCAATGCTCTTGCGCTTGTTGAAGTAGTAAAGGGCATGGTTGATCTTTTCCTGAGGGACGCCGATCTCGAACAGGATCTCACCGAGGTACTTGCCGGGCTGTTCGGCCTTGATCGTCAACGCCTGGTCCAGCTGTTCCTGCCTGATGATCCCTTTCTCGACAAGGATCTGTCCCAGGGTCTTAACGCCACCCGACTTTGATTTGATCTCCATCCCCGCCTCTCGTTGCTTCGTTGCCCATTCCGTTGAAGGGATGCGCGAATGGACCGCGCCAATTTGTTTTGGAGCAAGTTCCATGCCACGCTTAACAGGGCCCCTGGCTTGACTTGCGGCAGCGGGTATGAGAGCATCCTGCACTCAAGGGTTCAGGGCACAGGGTATAGGGTTCAGGGAGGAAAAAGCAGGAAGCTCGCGCATTGAACCTTATCAAGAACCTTGCCCGAGGCTCAATTGCCGTCACCGGGGAATCAATCCGTCTTGCCAGCAAACAGATTCAACCTCAAAGTCCTGCTTCTTCTTTCATCGGGCCATCTCGTAACGGACCTCTACCAGGGGGCTTTGCCGGTCATCCTGCCTTTCCTGAAGGCAAAGCTCATGCTCTCCTACACCGCTACGGGTGTGATCCTCCTGGTGGGCACCCTCGCGTCGTCGGTGATCCAGCCCCTCTTCGGCTACATCTCGGACCGTAAGGAAAAACCCCTGCTGCTGCCCCTGGGGTGCCTCTGCGCGGGGTTGGGGTTTTCGATGCTCGCCATGCCCACGAGTTTTACCCTTGTGTTGCCGCTTGTCATCTTGAGCGGCCTGGGGATCGCCTCCTACCATCCGGAGGGGTTCCGGACCGCTCATTTCTTCACGGGCGAAAAAAAAGTCACCGGGATGTCCATTTTCTCCGTCGGGGGAAACCTGGGCTTTGCCATCGGCCCCCTTCTGGCCCTTTATGTGGTTCAGACCTTCGGCTTTGAGAGCCTTCCCGTCATGGTCGTCCCCGCAGTGATCTTCGTTGCGGTCATCCTCACGTTCTGGCATGCAATCGCCATTCCCCGTTCAGGAGGGCAAGCCACAGTGGCCGGGAAGGGCACGGGAGCAGAAACGGCACAATGGTTCTCGCTGTTTATGCTCATTGCGGTTGTAGTCATGCGCTCCTGGATCCAGGTCGGCCTTCTGACGTATATCCCCTTCTACTTCATCGACTACCTGAAGGGCGATGCGCTCCAGGCGGGATTTCTCGTCTCCACGTTCCTTGCCGGCGGAGCGATCGGAACGCTTGCCGGGGCGCCTCTTGCCGACCGGTGGGGGCATAAACGCTACCTGGTCCTGTCGATGCTTTTGTCCTCGCTCCTGATGCCCCTGTTCTTCGTCACGAAGGGGGTCCTGCTCTTCGTGGTCCTCGGACTGCTGGGGATGATCCTCATATCCACCTTCTCGGTGACCATCGTCATGGCACAGCACCTGATCCCGCAGGGCCTGGGCGTCGCCTCGGGGCTCATGGCAGGGTTTGCCATCGGCACCGGGGGGATCTGCGTGACGCTGCTCGGCGTGATCGCCGATCACTTCGGCGTCCCTGCAGCCCTGCAGTCGATCATGGCGCTCCCTGTCATCGGCTTTCTTCTCGCCCTGGGGCTGCGTTACAGGCAGGAAGGTGAGAGGGTAAGAGGGTAAGAGGGTTTGAAAAAACAAAAAAAGACCGGGAGCATGACTCCCGATCTTTCTCTTTCTCACCTTCTCAACCTCTCACCTTCTCACTCTCACCTTGGTGGACGCATGACTCCGATCACTGCACCGGTATGACCACGAAGATAAGGACGTCCCATACGGCATGGGATATGAGGCCCGGCCACACGGACCGGTAGCGCAAAAACATGGCGCCCCAGAAGAGCCCGCAGATCAGGGAGGCCATGAAGAGCATGAAGTTGAATCCGAAGACATGGATGGCGGCGTAGACGAGCGAGGCGACGAGGTAGCCGCCTGTCCTGCCGTATCTCCCGCATAGGCGCTCCTGCACAAACCCGCGCCAGAAGATCTCCTCGGCGGGCCCCACCCAGAGCAGCAGCAAAAGCCCGATCGTGAGCGGCGAGGCCTGTGCCCGCGTGCTGTAGATGCCGGCGATTTCCGGCCTGGCGAAATGGAAGAACTGTGTCGAGACGGCGTTGCCGGCCCAGAAGATCGCATACAGGATCAGGGCCGACAGAAGCCCGATGAGAATGTGGGCGGGTTTGAAGAAATAGATCTCGCGGAGTCTGTCTCTCTGGAACCACAGTCCCGCGCCCGCCAGGACGGCCGTTGCCATCGCCATGACGAGCCAGAAATTCAGGCGGGGGGCCGTCCAGGGCGAGAACATGACGAACCAGAAAAACGTTGCCAGGGCACAGAGCCAGACGACCGCGATCATTTCAGGAAGGTCCCGATGAAAATGGCTACCCCGAAAAGGGCACAGAACGCCAGGTGCAGCTGGGCCGACATGACATCCCCCATGGCGATGGACTCGGGCTTTCCCGGTTCAGCGGCCAGAACGGCCTTCACGTTGCGCAGCGCCATCGGCAGGGTGATCCCCACGGCGAGGGCCAGGGGCGTGACGAGCTTCGCCAGGACCATGACGAGGACCACGAGATAGGCCCCCGCAACGAGGCCCACGTAGATGGCCTTGGCTGCCGGCACGCCCAGCACCATGGCCATCGTCTTGATGTTTGCCCGGGCATCGTGGTCGATGTCCCGCAGGTTGTTGGCGTGAAGGATCGCCGCCACGAGACATCCCACGGGAAGCGACGCATAGAGAACCGTCAGGCTGAATCCGCCCGTCAGTGCAAGGTAGGAGCCGATGACCATGAGCGGCCCCATGAGGATGAAGACCAGGATGTCGCCCAGGGCCACGTACTTGTAGGCAACGGGCCCGCCAGTGTAGAACCAGCCGCCGAGCAGCCCGATGACGCCCAGTATGAATATGGGCCAACCGCGTACGGCGACCAGGAGCAGGCCCAGGGAGAAGCCGACGGCAAACAGGATGAGGCCCGCCGCGAGAAGCTGCTTCGGGGTCAGGAGCCCCTCGACGAGGACCCGGCTCGAGCCGAACGTTTCGTCGCGGTCCACGCCTCTTCGGTAGTCGAAATAGTCGCTGACCATGTTCGTCCCGACGTGGAACAAAAGCGAGCATGCGACAATGAGGGGGAAAAGGGGCCAGTCGACAGGTCCTTCAACGGTTGCGGCCAGCACGGCTCCGATGACCACGGGCAGGACGGAGGCCGTGAGGGAAAAAGGCCTGACAGCCTGGAACCACACGCTCAGCATGTTTCGTTTCTGGTCTACAGTCGATGTATCTCTTGTCCCCATTTCTCAACCCTCTGTTCAGGCACAACTGCTAGAAGGGGTTTTTATTCATACCCGACATGTCAAGTCAAGCCGAAAAAAAAAGGGTATAGGGGACAGGGTATCGGGTATAGGGTAAAGAAAAGAGAGAGAACCGGTGGCATACCGATCCTCTCTTCTCTATCCTGAAGCCTGTGGCCTGCAGCTTGTTGCCTGTTTTAGTCTACCTTCTTGAATGCCTGCTTCTTTGCCTTGCACACGGGGCACTCGTCCGGCGCTTCGCCCTCGACGGTCATCCCGCAGACCTGGCATACCCAGTAGTCCACATCGGGCGTCTTGTCCAGGTTCTCGAGCATTTTCTGATAAAGCGCTGCGTGGATCTTCTCCACGGCGTTGGCGAACTCGAAGCTCCTGAGCGCCCCCGCTACCCCCTCGGCCTTGGCGTCGGCGATCATCTCGGGGTACATCTTCTGGAACTCGTAGGACTCACCGGAGATCGCCTCCTGGAGGTTCTCCTTCGTGGATTTGACCCCCTTGAGCTCCCGCAGATGGGCGTGGGCGTGCACCGTCTCGGCCTCGGCAGCGGCCCGGAAAAGCCTTGCCGCCTGTTTGAATCCTTCCACCTCGGCCTTCTTCGCGAAGGCGAGGTACTTGCGGTTGGCCTGCGATTCGCCTGCAAAGGCGTCTTCGAGGTGCTTTTTCGTCTTTGACATTCTACCCTCCTTCAAGTTGTTCTCGATTGATTTTGCGGTCTTCGGAAAGGGGCATGAAATACAGGATCCGCGACAAACCACAACATCGATAATTTTATCAGCCTTTTTTCCTTTTTACAAACTTTTCCAACTCGATCGCGATGAAGGGGATGAAGGACAGGGCCGTGCAGAGGAGAAGCTCGCCGGCCGTGAGGGGCTTCGTGTCGAATATGGGGTTGAGGAAGGGCACATAGATCACGGCGAGCTGCAACACAACCCCCGCGGCAATGGCCCCCAGCATGGCCTTGTTGGTGAAAAGCCCCAGCTTGAACAGGGATTCCTTCTCAGAGCGGACGGCCAGGGCCGTCGTCAGCTGACCCCAGACAATGACCGTGAAGACCATGGTCTCCCAATCGTCGTTGCCCGATTTGACCTCCGTGTACTGCACCCCGATGCATACAGCGGCCATCAGCAGGCCCACCCAGACACAGAAAACACCCAGCCCGTGGGCGAAGATGCCCTCGCGCGGGTCCCGCGGCGGGCGTTTCATCACCTCGCCCTCGGCAGGCTCCACGGCCAGGGCAAGGGCCGGAAGGCTGTCGGTGACGAGGTTCATCCAGAGGATCTGGATCGGCTGCAGGGGCAGAGGCAGCCCCAGGATGGGGGCCAGGAAGAGCGTCAGGACTTCGCCGGAGTTGCAGGCCAGGAGGTACTTGATGAACTTCCGGATGTTGTCGTAGATCATCCGGCCTTCCTGGACGGCCTTCACAATGGTGGCAAAGTTGTCGTCCAGCAGGATCATGTGGGAGGCCTCCTTGGAAACGTCGGTCCCCGTGATCCCCATGGCGATCCCGATGTCGGCCCGCTTGAGCGCCGGGGCGTCGTTCACGCCGTCGCCCGTCATGGCCACGATCTGCCCTTTGTCCTGAAGGGCCCTGACGATCTTGAGCTTTTGCTCGGGAATCATCCGGGCGTAGACCCGGATGTCCTCTACCTGGTTCTCGAAGTCCTCGAGGGAAAGCCTGTCCAGTTCCCGGCAGGTCATCACCGCACCCCCGTCCTCGACGATCCCGATGCGCCGGGCGATGGAGAGCGCCGTCAGCGGGTGGTCTCCCGTGATCATGACGGGCCGGATGCCGGCGGACTTGCAGAGAGAGACGGCCTGGCGGACCTCCTCGCGGGGCGGGTCCAGCATGCCCGTAAGTCCCAGCAGCGTGAGCCCCTGCTCGACGTTCTCGGGCGACAGGTCATCGGGCACTTCGTTCCAGAGGCGCGCTGCCACGGCCAGGACGCGGAGGCCCGCACCGGCCATCCGGTCGTTCTCGCGGCTGATCCCGTCGGCATCGAGCGGTGCGAGCTTTCGCTCCGTGAGCACGTTGATGGCCCTTTCCAGCATGACGTCGACGCCCCCCTTCGTGAAGGCCATGACCCCCCCGGGCCACCGGTGGAATGTCGTCATGCACTTGCGCTCCGAGTCGAAGGGGATCTCGGCCACGCGGGGGTGCTCCTTCTCGAGCTCGGCCTTTACAAACCCGTGCCCTCTGGCAGCCCGGTAGAGGGCGATCTCCGTCGGGTCGCCGCTGACCCCGGTGATATCCTCATGGGTGTAAGGAAGAGCATCGTTGCTGAGGGCCAGCGCCTTCAGGAGATGGTCGAATCGCCCGAGATCGGGGTCATCGCTTTTGAACAGCGTCCCGTTGGCGTAAACCTCCTCGACGGTCATGCGGTTCCAGGTGAGGGTCCCCGTCTTGTCGGAGCAGATGAAGGTGACGGACCCCAGGGTCTCGACGGCAGGAAGTTTCCGGATCAGGGCATTGTGCTCCACCATCTTGCGCGCCCCCAGGGCGAGCGAGATCGTGATGACGGCGGGAAGGGCCTCGGGGATGGCGGCGACGGCCAGAGAGACGGCCGTGAGGAACATGAGAACGGGGGCCTCGCCCCGCAGGAGCCCCACGCCGAAAATGAAGGCGCAGATGACCAGGACCGCCACGGCAACCTTCTTCCCGAAGACGGTGAGGCGCTTCTGGAGAGGGGTCTTGACCTCCTCTCCCTCCTGGAGCATGGTGGCGATCTTGCCGAGCTCCGTCTCCATCCCCGTGCCGATCACGACGCCGGTGCCCCGCCCGTAGGTGACGACGGTGCCCTTGAAGACCATGTTCGACCGGTCCCCCAGGGGAAGCATCGCCTCGTGCAACACCCGGGTGTGTTTTTCCACGGGAACCGACTCGCCCGTGAGGGCCGCCTCTTCGATTTTCAGCACGGCCACCTCGGTGAGCCGCATATCGGCCGGGACGATGCCCCCCGCCTCGAGAAGCACCAGGTCCCCCGGGACGATCTCCGATCCCGGAATGGACGAAACGCTGCCGTCACGAAGAACCCGGGCGACGGGAGCAGCCATCTGCTTCAGGGCCTCCATGGCCTTCTCGGCGCGGTACTCCTGGACAACGCCGATGACGGCGTTCAGCAGGACGATGACGAGGATGGCAATGGTGTCGACCAGCTCGCCGACGAAGCCCGAGACCACGGCGGCGGCGATCAGGATCAGGATCATGAAATCCCGGAACTGATCGATAACCATCGCCAGCGGCGACCGCTTTCCCTTCTCTACCAGCTCGTTGTGACCGTATTTCGCGAGACGCTTGCAGGCTTCTTCCGATCGAAGGCCGTCGATGGGAACTTCAAGTTCGGCGAGGACCGCCTTGAGCTCTTTCTGGTGCCAGTCCATGTATCCCCCAGCCCCTTGTCACCCCTACCAGATCAGTCCCGCCGCCGTCAAGCAGCCTGTATCGAAACGGGCGGAGGTCAGTCGCCGACGGCACTCATGGGTACGGGAAAAACGGAAAAATACCTCTGCACCTCGCCGCGACCGGGAAATCGCGCAGGAATAGTCAAAAATCATTGATAATCTGAGACAATAGCGATATTGTGTAATTATTATATCATAGGTTGCATTATTGATCATTTTCTGTGGATGGTTGATGATGGTTCCACGGAGTCCCTATGTACCGTATCGTGATCGTTCCTCTGCTTGTCTGCGCC
>CAVPJD010000030.1:0-81685 GCA_963705165.1 uncultured delta proteobacterium
CGGTTTTTCCGTCTCCGGGCTGTTTATTCCTGAAGCCCGGGGCCGGAAGCCTGTTGCCGGCGGTTAAAGACCGCTATATTTTCAGCGGCATGACGATACACAGATACCCGCTGTCCTGTGCCGGCCTCACAATGGCCGGACGAAGCCCGCTGCGGATCTCCAGAGTGAACTTCTCCTCGTCGACGGCTTCGATGGCCTCGAGGAGGTATCGGACGTTGAATCCGACCTCGATCTCGCCCTCCTGGTACTGGATCTCGACCTCGTCGCTTGCCTCTCCGACGTCCGGGTTGATGGAGTTGAGGACCATCTTGTCGGGCTGGAACCGGATCCGTACGCCGCTGTATCGCTCACTGGCCATGACGCTCATGCGCCTGAGGGCGTGGAGCACAGGATCGCGGTCAAGTTCCACCAGGGTGCCCTTGTCTTTCGGGACCACGCGCTTGTAGTCGGGGTACTCGGCGTCGATGAGGCTCACCTTCAGGATAATACCGTCCTTCTTCAGAACGCACATCCCCTTCTTCACCCCGAGCTCGATGGGACCTTCCTTGTCCTCGACGATGCGGCGGATTTCCGTGATGCCCTTGCGGGGGATGATCATCCCCTTTTCAAGCCCCAGGACCTGCTCGATTTTCGGGTCGGCGCTCGCGATGGACAGGCGGTGGCCATCAGTGGCCACCATCCGCAAGATGACGGCCTCCTGCTCTTTTTCAGCCCTCAGGAGGACACCGTTGAGGTTGACCCTGGACTCATCGGTGGACATGGCAAAGAAGGTCTTTTTGATCATGTCGCTGATCATGGCTCCGTCCACTCGGATAAAGCCCACTTCCTCGTCGTCCATCATCTTCGGGAACTCCTCCGCAGGGATACCCGGAACTCTGAAATTAACCTTCCCGCAGGTGATGGCGACCCAATTCGAATCCTCTTTCTTGAAGTGCACCGACTCGCCCTGGATTTCCCGGAGCAGCTCGTAGAGCTTGCGGGCCGGCAGAGTGATCTCGCCGTCCTTGATGACCTGCGCCTCATAATCGGCAATGAGACCGATTTCACGATCCGTTGCCACAATACGGATCCGGTCCGCCTCTGCCCGGATGAGAACATTGTTCAATACAGGCATCGAGGTGCGTCTGTCCACAATACCCAGGGTCTTCTGCACACCGCCCAGGAAAACGTCACGCTTCACACTGAATTCCATAAGCCCGTTTCCTTTCCGTCACTTGGTTTTCGGCGTATCCCTTCGAGGCCTTATCCTGTCCTGAAGTTCTCCCCACCACCAACAGGTCCTATTAACTATTAACTAAATAAGAAAAAGAGAAGAGAAGAGTTATTAGTAATAGGGCCTGTTAACTGGTGAATAGAACCAATCCTTTCATGATTCCGAAGATCTGCCGTAATCAATCCTGTTCATAACTCCAGAGAACAGCTGTCAGCTTCTGTTGAGAGTTTCCTCAATTTCCTTGATTGCCGTCTCTATTTTCGAATCTTTTTCAAGAAGATCCTTGATCTTGTTATTCGCATAGATGACCGTTGAGTGATCTTTCCCGCCTATTTTTGCACCAATGTCGGGGAAGGAGTGAGAGGTCAACTTCCTTGCAAGATACATGGCAATTTGTCTCGGAATCACAAGGTTTTTGTTTTTTTTATGAGACTTCAAGTCCACGATTCTTATATTGAATTTAGCTGCAACCGTTTTCATAATCTCATCGACGGTGACATCCGGTTTCTCTCCCTGCTTGAAGAACTTTTTCAACACTTCCTTGACGAGATCCATGTCAATTTCCCGTCCCGTCAGAGAGGCATAGGCACCGATCCGGATGATGAAACCCTCGAGCTCACGGATGTTGGATTCCGCTTTCGAGGCAATGTAGTATGCCACGTTTTTCGGCAGAGAGAGGTTGTTTTCGTGGGCTTTCTTGTCAACGATGGCCACCTTGGTTTCGATTTCCGGCGGCTGAATGTCGGCGATCAGTCCCCACTCGAAACGCGATCGAAGCCTTCCTTCCAGGTTCGGGATGTCTTTCGGGAACTTGTCGCTGGTGACCACGATCTGCTTTCCCGAGTCATGGAGGGTGTTGAAGGTGTGAAAAAACTCCTCCTGGGTCCGTTCCTTCCCGGCAATGAACTGGATGTCATCGATCAGAAGAGAATCGATATTCCGGTACTTCTCGCGAAACTTCTGCATCTTGTCGTATCGGATCGAGTTGATCATCTCGTTCATGAACTCTTCGGCAGAGACATAGAGCACGTTGGCCGAGGGGATGAGCTTCAGTGTGTGGAAGCCTATCGCATTGAGAAGGTGGGTCTTCCCAAGGCCCACGCCGCCATAGATAAAAAGCGGGTTGTAGTTTTTTGCGGGAGCCTCGGCTACGGCAACAGCCGCGGCATGAGCGAACTGGTTGCTTGGGCCGACAACAAAACGCTCAAAATTATAGTTGGTGTTCAAAGACGGGTGAAATCTAGGGGACCGTTCCGTCTTGCCGTTCGGGCTGGGAGCAACAACGGCAACCGGCGCTTCAACGACCTTTTTCCCCTGGAGCGGCGTTTTATCGATGATGAGTCTCAGATTAAGCGGTATCCCGGCGACGGAAGACATGGACTCCTTGATGATGCCCATGTAGTGCTCCGTCAGCCAGTCCCTGAAGAAGCGGTTCGGCACCGAAAGCTCGACATCGGGACCGTTCATGGAGGAGATCCGCACGGGGCTGAGCCAGGTTTCGAAGTTTTGCTTCGTTACCTTTTCCTTTATGATATCAATGCTTTTATTCCAGAAATTCTCCAATGGCCCCTCAACTGTAAACAATTTATAAACATTTGTTGATAAAACACAACCGGTGAACGTTATTCCGAAAAATCCGTTAAGAACCGCCAGGATCAAGACTTTAAAAAAACTTCCAACAGCCTGTCCAGCTCCTCGGGGGAGCTGTAGCGGATCTCGATGGAACCGCCGTGTTTCCTGGAATGGATGTTGACCCTTGCCATGAGACGCCTGGAAAGCCGTTTCTCCAGTTCTGCCAGATGTCCGTCACCGACGGGGTTTTTTTTGACGGTCTTCGTTTTCTTCTTGCCCCGGGCGAACTCCTCGGCTTCCCTCACATTGAGACCTTTCGAGAGGATGGCCTTGAAAAGCCTTGCCTGATCCTCAACGGATTCCAACGAGAGGATGGCCCTGGCATGACCGGCAGACAGGGTCCTCTTTGCGAGTGCCTCGCGGATTTCCTTCGGAAGCTTGAGCAGCCTCAAGGCATTGGTGACGGTGGATCGTTCCTTCCCGACGGCCATGGAGATCGATTCGTGGGAGAGACTGAATTCATTCATCAGCCTGTTGAAGGCCTCGGCCTCCTCCATGGGGTTGAGATTTGCCCTCAGGAGGTTTTCGATGAGAGAGAAAACCGCCGTGTCCTGGTCTCCGGCATCGCGGATGATGACGGGTACATCCTTGAGACCGGCTTCCTGGGCGGCCCGCCATCTGCGCTCGCCGGCGATGATCTCGTAGCCCCCGTCAGAGCGCCTTGCCACGATCGGCTGAATGATGCCGCTCTTGCGGATGGAGGCCACGAGGCTCTTGTGCTCCTCGGGATCGAAATCTTTGCGGGCCTGGTAACGATTCGGTACGAGCTCCTCGATGCCGCAGGTCACGAGAACCGGCTTGTCGCCGATTTTTTCCAGCAGGTCGGGGAACATGGCGCCCAGGCCTCGTCCCAGAGAGTTCTTTTTTATCATCCTAGGCTCTCCCGTCGTTGAGGATTTCATGAGCCAGGTCCATGTAGGCAACGGCCCCGCGGGACTTGACGTCGTAGAGGATGATCGGTAGCCCGTGGCTGGGGCTCTCCGAGATTCTTACGTTTCGGGGGATGACGGTCTTGAAGACCTTGTTTCCGAAGTGACCCCTCACCTCCTCGACGACCCGGTGAGACAGCCGGTTGCGGACATCGAACATCGTGAGCAGGATCCCTCCCAGGGCAAGCGCCGGGTTCATCCGGGAACGTACGAGCTTGACCGTGTTCAGCAGGTGTGCCAGCCCCTCGAGTGCGAAGTACTCGCACTGCAGCGGGATGATCAGGTAGTCCGAGGCCACCAGTGCGTTCAGAGTCAGGAACCCGAGCGATGGCGGACAATCGATGATACAATAATCATAGGGGGCCGAAAGGGTTTTCAGCAGCATCTTCAGTTTTTTTTCCCGTTCCTCGAGGGAGACAAACTCGATCTCTACGCCGACGAGATCCTGATTCGAGGGAGCGATATCGAGCGCCGGGATCTGGGTCTTCACGATGACCTCGTCGATGCTGCAGCGGCCGATGAGGGCATGGTAGAGATTCTTGTTTTCAATCGTGGACTTATTGATTCCCACCCCGCTCGTAGTATTGCCCTGTGGGTCCCCGTCTATGAGCAAGACTTTTTTTTCTGCTGTGGCGAGGGACGCCGAGAGGTTGATGGCTGTCGTGGTCTTCCCGACCCCTCCCTTCTGATTGGCAATACAAATAATTTTTCGCATTCTTAATCGCAGAGACAGGATATTTTACCGGCTGGATGAAATTGGAAGATGCTAACATAAAAGGGGGGTTTTTCAAAGGAAAATTCAGGAGGGAAGGATAACAAAATAAATTAATAATATCGAGCACTTAAAAAGTCACTTCCGGCCGTTTCAAGAGGGTTTATCCACAAGGAGGATGTGTCGATGGTCGCCTGTGAGTGGGAGCAAGAAAGGATAGCTCCCAACTATACGAAAAGTCTTGTTATTTAATGAATCCAGGCCCGCGGTCTCCTCTTCCAGGCCGGGGCCCTTCATCGCCGCCAGGACCCCTCCCGGTTTCAGCAGGGGAAGACCCATCCGCAACAGCTCCGGCAGTTTGAGAGTCGCCCGCGAGACGATCACGTCAAAGGAGGGGTTGAGATCCTCATTCAAGAGCTCCTCGAGCCGGCAGTTCAGTACGGCAATCTCCCGAAGACCCAGCCTGCGAATCACCTCCTTGAGGAAAGAGCACTTCTTTCGCGAGGCCTCGAGAAGGGTGATGTGAAGGTCTTTGCGGAAAATCTTTACGGGAATCGCAGGGAAGCCCGCCCCGGATCCGATGTCGAGGAGGGTTGCGGGCCCGGCAGGCAGGTAGGGAAGCAGGGTGAGCGAATCGATGAAGTGGCGCACGGGCAGGTCGAGCTCCGACTGCAGGGAAACGAGGTTCATCTTGCCGCTCCACAGAAGCAGCGTCTCCCGGTAGACCTCAAAGAGGGCAATCTGCTCCTCCGTCATGGCGAGCCCCATCTCGCCTGCGGCTGCGATTAGAATTTTTCGAAAATCTCCATCTCTTTCCATATGCCTTAAGCCCTTTGCCATAAGCCATATTTTGATTACCAGACGAGACATCGGCGGGCAATGAAAAAGAAGGAAACCCCCAGGTAATTTGTGGTAAACTCGCGGGACTTTGCCCAGAGGTTTTTTAGATGGCTGCGAGCGCTTTCTTGGAGAATATCACCGTCGTCCTGAACAGGCCCAAGTATCCGGGCAATATCGGTTCCGTGGCCCGCTGCGCCAAGAACATGGGCATCGAGAATATCCTCGTCGTGGGCGATATCGACTTCGACGAAGAAAAGATCAGGCAGATGTCGACGCACCTGGCCGCCGATGTGGTGGCTCGGATCCGATACGAGAAAGACCTGCAAAAGGCCCTGTACGGCTTCCAGTACATCGTGGCGACGACGGCCCGAATCGGCCGGGCGCGGCCGGCCTTCCAGACACCGCGGGGGGCGGCGGAAAAGATCGTGGAGATATCCAGGAAGAACCAGGTGGCCCTGCTCTTCGGCCCCGAGGATGCCGGACTCACGAACGATGAGCTTCGTTACGGCCACCTCCTGGTCCACATCCCCGTCTCGGAGCGTTTCCGCTCCATCAACCTGTCCCACGCCGTCATGATCCTCTGTTACGAAATCTTCACGGCTGCCTCGGGGGCAAAAAAGTTCGTCCCGCGGCTCGCCTCGTCGGGAGAGCTCGAGGGGATGTACGAGCACATCCGGGATGTGAGCCTCCGCATCGGTTTCATCAACCCCCAGAACCCCGAGTACTGGATGACGAGCATCCGGCGCTTTCTTGCCCGGGTGGAGCTTAGATCGCGCGAGGTGAAGATCATCCGCGGGTTCTGCCGCCAGATCGACTGGTTTGGCCGGAAACAAAATCCTTGACTTTCGGGCGCGGTCTGCGCCATTCTGCACCGAAGCGCCCTCGGGAATTCCATAAGCATAAAAGGGGGTTGCAGGAGGATTACAACATGCAGAAAACCTTTTCCTTCACGGGAGCCAGAAAGATCGTCTTCGGCTGCGGGTCCTTTTCGGGGCTTGCCGGACAGATCCGGGAAATGAGAGCCAGGAAACCCTTCATCGCCATGGACGGCAACCTGGCGAAGCTGGGGATGCGCGATAAGATCATGGAGATGTTCGACCGGGAAGGCATGAAAGCCGTTCTCTACGACAGGGTGCTGCCGGAGCCGCCCCTGGAGCAGGTCGATGAAGGGGCGAAGATGGCCCTGAAGGGCAAGTGCGACATCGTGATCGGGATCGGCGGCGGGAGCGCCATGGACGTGGCCAAGGCCATTGCCGTCGTGGCGGCCCACAACGCCGAGGCAAAAGACTTCCTGGGTCTCAACAAGGTCCCCGCGCCAGGGCTGCCGACGATCATGGTCCCCACCACGGCGGGAACGGGCAGCGAGGTGACCTTTACGGCCGTCTTCGTCCGGCATGACCTGAGGAAGAAAGAGGGGATGAACAGCGTCTACATGTACCCGGACCTGGCGCTGCTCGACCCGGAGCTCACCCTGAGCCTGCCGCCGCAGCCTACGGCGGCCTCGGGGATGGATGCACTCTGCCATGCCATCGAATCCTACACGTCGGTGATCGCAAGTCCCGCAAGCGAGATGTTCTCCCTGGAGGCCATCCGGCTGATCTCCGAAAACCTGAGGACCTGCGTCCACAACGGAAAGGACCTCGAGGCCCGCGAGGCCCAGATGCTCGGCAGCCTCTACGCGGGCATCGGCCTTGCCAACGCCGGAGTCGGTGCGGCCCACTCGCTGTCCTACCCCTTGGGGGGTAAATACGGCATCTCCCACGGGGTTGCCAACACGCTCATGCTCCCCCGGATCATGGAGTTCAACCTGCCCGGTGCCCTGGAGAAGTTCGCCATCGTCGCCGAAATGATGGGGGAGGATACGGAGGGGCTTTCCGTTCGCGATACGGCGATGCTGGCCGTGGAGGCCGTCGATGTCCTCATCGAGGATTGCGACATCGCCACGGGCCTCGAGGAACTCGGGATTCCCGAGGAGGATTTCCCCGAGATGGCGAAGGTGGCCATGACGGTGGCAAGGCCCCTGGAGAACAACCCCCGGAAGGTGACCTTCGAGGACGCCATCGCGATATACAGAACAGCCCTGTGAAGAAGAAGGTAAGATGGTGTGAGGGTGAGAAGGTAAGACAAAGAAGGAATTTCTCAACCTCTTAACTTCGCGAAGGACAGGTCGGGTCTGTTCATAACGATATCACTAACATAAACGAGAAACTGGAGGCAGCAAGACATGGCCGGTTCAGAGCTCATTGGAAAAGAGGAAATCAAGGAATTGATGGACGTACTGGAGACAGGCGTCCTGATGCGATACGGTCACGACAAGGAGAGAAAGGGCGTTTTCAAGGTTCGCCAGTTCGAGGAGGCCTTCTGCCGCTACCTTGGGGTGAAATACGCCCTGGGTGTCACATCGGGTTCGGCGGCCCTGAAGGTGGCTCTCACGGCCCTGGATGTGGGCCCCGGGGACGAGGTGATCGTGCCGCCATTCACCTTCATCGCCACCTACGAGGCCGTTCTTGAAACGGGGGCCATCCCCGTTGTCGGCGATATCGACGAGAGCCTCAACCTGGACCCCGACAGCATCGAAAAAAGGCTCACGCCCCACACGAAGGCCGTCATTCCCGTTCACATGTGCGGCGCGCCCTCGCGGATCGACAAGATCGTGGAGATCGCCAGGAAGCACAACCTGAAGGTCCTCGAGGACAATGCCCAAGGCGGCGGCGGGAGCTTCCGGGGAAAGAAGCTGGGGACCTTCGGTGATGCGGGGATCCTGAGCTTCGATTACTACAAGACCATGACGACCGGTGAGGGCGGCATGGTGATCACGGACAGCAAGGAGCTCTATGACCGTTCCGACTGGTACCATGACCACGGCCACGACCACAACCCCAACGTGACGAGGGCCATGGAGGGGCGGTTCATCCTGGGATTCAACTACCGCATGAACGAGTTGCAGGGGGCCCTGGGGCTCGCCCAGCTGCGCAAGCTCGACACGATCATCGCCGGGCAGCGCAAGAACAAGGCCGACGTCAGAAATGCGCTCAGCGGAGTTCCCGGCATCCAGTTCCGGAGCATCCCCGATGCCGACGGCGATACGGCAACGTTTATCGGCTTCAGCCTGCCCTCGGCGGAGCTCACCAAGAAGTTCCAGAAGGCCATGTCGGAAAACGGCGTCGATCTCATCTACTTCTACGAGAACTTCTGGCACTACCTGCCCAACTGGGAGCACTTCATCGCCAAGTGCACGGCCTGCTCGGCGAAGTACCCCTTCGCGGACCCCTCCTACACGGGCAAGGCCGGGTACGGCCGCGAGCTCTACCCGAAGGCCGAGGAGATTCTCCCGCGGACTCTTTTCATGGCCATTCCCGTGAAGATGGCAAGCGGGCGCATTGAGACGATCGCCGCGGCCGCACAGAAGGCCGCAAAAGCGATCTAAATACATCTTTTTTTGCCTTAAGCCCTTCGCCGGCCGAGAAACGGCATCCTGAGGAGGAGAAGCATATATGTACATCGTCACCGGCGGGGCCGGCTTCATCGGCAACGCATTCGTCTGGAAACTCAACCAGGAGGGGATCGACGACATCCTGATCGTCGATTCGCTCGGGTGCTCGGAGAAGTGGAAAAACCTCGTGAAGAGGCGCTACGCCGACTTCATCCACAAGGACGCCTTCTACGAGATGCTCTGCGAGGGCACGCTGCCATTCAAGGCCAAGGCCGTCATCCACATGGGGGCCTGCTCCTCGACGACGGAGCGAGACGCCGACTACCTCATGGAGAACAACTTCCGCTACAGCTGCGCGCTGGCCCGCTGGGCCGTCGCGAAGAAGATCCCTTTTCTCTACGCCTCGAGCGGCGCCACCTACGGCGACGGCTCCCTGGGGTTTGCCGACGACGACAAGACCACGAAGCTGCTCCAGCCCATTAACATGTACGGCTACTCCAAGCAGCTCTTCGACCTCTGGGTCATGCGAAACAAGCTCCTCGACAAGGTCGTGGGGATCAAGTTCTTCAACGTCTTCGGGCCCAACGAGTACCACAAGGGCGAGATGCAAAGCGTCGTCCGAAAATCCTTTTTCCAGATCCGGGACACGGGGAAAGTAAGACTGTTCAAGTCCCACCGGAGCGGCTTCGGCCACGGCGAGCAGATCCGCGACTTCGTCTACGTAAAGGACTGCGTCGAGGTCATGTGGTGGTTCCTCAAGAACCCGAAGGCCCGGGGCATCTTCAACCTCGGCACGGGCAAGGCCCGCACGTGGAACGATCTCGTGAAGGCCGTGTTCAAGGCCTCGGGCGTGAAACCCAGAATCGAGTACATCGACATGCCCGTAGAGATCCGCGAACAGTACCAGTACGTGACGGAAGCGAAAATGGACAAATTGCAAAAGGCCGGATGCCCGATCCGTTGCCGGTCGCTCGAGGATGCTGTTAGCGATTATGTAAAGGAGCACCTGCAGCAGAAAGATCCTTATTTATAGCAGGGACCGGGGACGAGGGTGTAGGGACTAAAAAAATGCAGGTCGTTGTCATCATCCCGTCGCGATATCAATCCACCCGCTTTATGGGGAAGCCGCTGGCCGATGTCCTTGGCAAGCCCATGATTCAGCATGTCTACGAGCAAGTATTGAAATCGAAGACCGCCTCTTTCGCCGCCGTGGCGACGGACGACCAGAGGATCTTCGAGGCCGTGGAAAAATTCGGCGGACGGGCCATCCTGACCTCGGCGGATCATCCCTCCGGGACGGACCGGATTGCCGAAGCAGCGGAAAAGCTCCGCCTTGCCGATACGGACATCGTCGTCAACATCCAGGGTGACCAGCCCACCTTCGAACCCACCCAGATCGATGAGGTCGTGAAGCCGCTCCTCGAGGATGCGGCCGTGGAGTTCTCGACGCTTATTTACAAGATTAAAAGGGACGAGGAGATCACCGACCCCAACGCCGTCAAGGTAGCCTTCGACAAAGACCACTTTGCCCTCTACTTCTCGCGCTCGACGATCCCCTTCGTGCGCGACCGGGGGAAGAAGGCCGATTACTGGAAGCACCACGGCATCTATGCCTACCGCAAGTCCTTCCTCGTTGCCTTCACGAAGCTCCCCCAGGGCACCCTGGAGAAACTGGAGGCCCTGGAACAGCTCCGGGCACTGGAGCACGGCTACCGGATCAAGGTGGTGGAGACGGACTTCGATTCCATCGAGGTGGACACGCCGCACGATCTCGAGCGGGTGAAGGCACTCATGGCCGGAAAGAAATCCTGAGGGGAACCGTGAAGATCATCGACTCCCACATGCACTGCGGCATCCAGAACTCGGAGCTTCCCATAGAGCTCATCCGGGCCTGGCTGGACCGTGCAGGCATCCAGGGGGCCTGCCTCTACCCCCCGGTTGAAGACATCTACGACCGCGACGACTATCACTTTGAGGACAACGCCCGCTGGGTCGCCTGCCGGCAGATGGCGAACGAGTACCTCCTCGAGATCCAGCAACGCGACCCCGACATCCACGCCTACTACTTCGTCTGGAACGATTTCCGCAAAGGCGAGCTGAAGAAGGGCTACCGGGGGATCAAGTGGCACCGTCACGAATACGAGCCGGTCTATCACTACGATGACCCCGGCTGCGAGGCCTTTATTGCAGAGGCCATTCGGCTGCAGCTCCCTATCGTCCTGGAGGAGTCGTTCCAGAACACCCTGTACTTCATCAAGCGTATCGCCGGGCGAACCCCCGTCATCATCCCGCACCTCGGGGGCCTCAACGGCGGATTCCGTGCGCTCTTCGAGGCTCACGTCTGGGATAGCGAAACGGTTTATGCCGACACGGCCCTGGCCTCGACGGGGGACATGGAAGTCTTCCTGAAGCGCTACGGGAGCCGCAAGCTTCTCTTCGGGAGCGACTTCCCTTTCGGCATCCCGTCCAGCGAGCTTTCGAAGATCCGTCACCTGGGGTTGAAGGACGCAGACTTCGAAAACGTGGTGAGCGGGAATATCCTGCAGCTCATCCAACAGGCATAGACGGCTGTTGACCGGGGGCGCATCACGCTGCGTGAATAGCGCTTATCCGTCGGCTTCATGCATGCGAAGATCGGAAGATCAGAAGTGAGGAAGAGCGGACAAGAAAAAATCCTCCATCCACTCCGAGCTTCCGCTCTTCATCGCTTCTTGGCTTCCCTTTTTTCAGGGCGCCTTGCATCCAGGCATTTTTGAACAGCCCGGGAAAACGCGAAAGAAAGGAAATGAGACATGAAGATTCTCGAAGGCCTCTACGGGTTTATCTGGCAGAGCGCGAGCGAAAACAACTGCAACAGCTTCTTCGTCGACGGCGCGAAGAAGATCCTTATCGACCCGGGTCACCGCCACCTCTTCCTGCATGTGAAACGCGGGCTGGCGCAGATCGAGACGACGCCCGAGCAGATCGACGTCGTCCTGGTGACCCACGGGCACCCCGATCACCTGGAGATGGTCGGTTCCTTCGGTCCCTCCACCCGGTGGGCCATGAGCCGTATCGACTACGAGTTCGTCATGAAGTACATCGGCTCCCGCATGGAGTTTCCCGCGCCGGCGTTTTTTCTCCAGGAGGGGGATCTCGTCATCGGCGACAAGACCTTTCGGGTAATCCTGACTCCCGGCCATTCTCCGGGATCGGTCTGTCTGTACTGGCCGGAAAAAAAAGTGCTCTTTACGGGCGATGTGGTCTTCAGCCAGAGCATCGGCAGGACGGATCTGCCGGGAGGGTCGGGTAAACAGCTGAAGGAGAGCATCTCGAAGCTTGCAGAACTCGACGTGGAGGTTCTCTGCCCGGGTCACGGGGATGTTGTGGCCGGGCGCGAGAACGTGAAGAAGAACTTCAAGTTGATCAAGGACTTCTGGTTCAACCAGCTATAATCGCTGAAAAGCGCTTCGCGCAGGCCGCTTGCATCTCCTCCCTGCGGGCCTTCCACTGAGGGTCCGCCTCCGGGTTAGGCAGGACGGCGGGCCCCGTGATTCCTTTCGATTCCAGGTCCTTCTTCTGGTGCTCGGCGAGCACGGCCTTCCGGGAGGTCGCGTCCTCCCTGCAGGCCGTGAGTGCTTCCCGGAGCCTGTCCGGGGATGTCCCGACAAGTTCGTTGACGAACAGGAAAAGCCGCTCGTTGTCCGCCTCGGGGTCGACGTGTCCTGCAAGGGCATTCTTCAAGACCCCCGTCACTTCCGCCGCAGAGCCGCTTTTTTTCTCTTTTGCAAGCTCGTCCCTGGCGCCGCCGAGGGTGAGCTTGTCGTCCAGGAGCCTCTGGACGAGGCCCCTGAGGCGCTTTTCGCGCTCCTGCCGTTGATAGGACTCGCGCTCCTCGGGGCTTGCGGCGAGGCTCTTCGTCCTTTCCATGATGAGGTCGATGGTGCTCTTGATCTCCGCCATGTTCTTTCTCCTCGGGCAGTTGACCAGGACGCATCCCGCTGATTGCCTTGCGATTGCTTGCAGCGTCAAGTTCGCGAAGCTCGGAAGAGCAGAAGCGAGGAAGAGAGGATAAGAAGAAATCTTCCATCCACGCCGCTGTTCCGCTCTTCTTCTCTTCCTAACTTCGTCACGCTTTTCTTCGGGTGGCCCCGAAGCATAATCCATCCCAGATAAAATGTCCACGAAAAAGGCATCGGTGCGAGGAGCCCCCTTGTGCCGGCAAATTTTATGTCTTTCCGGAGGCCGGAAGCCCGAAGACCGAAGCCTGCCGCGCAGCGGCGGCTAGGTCCGGATGATGTCGACAGGCTCGAACTGGGTGGCCTTTTTCGACGGGTAGATACCGGCCAGAATCCCCACGAGGACGGAGGCGCCAAAGGCGATGGCGAGGCCGGAGAGGGACAGTGTGAAGGGATATTTCAGGACACGGAGCAGAACGACACTGAGCAGCGCTCCCGAGAAGACGCCGATCGTCCCGCCTGCCAGCGAGATGATGGACGACTCGATGAGAAACTGCAGAATGATGTCGCGCTTGCGCGAGCCCACGGCGCGGCGGATGCCGATCTCGAGTTTGCGCTCGTTCACGATGAGGATCATGATGGAAAGGATGCCGATCCCGCCGATGATGAACGAAACCGCCGCGGCGATCCGTCCCAAGACCGTGATCAGATCCATGGCCTGTGTCTTGAGGGCCAGGACGTCCTTCATGTCGATGACGGCAAAATCGTCGTTCTGTCCCGGCCCGATCTTGTGACGCTTTCGCAGAAGGTTTTCGATGTCTGTCTTGGCCGCGGGGATGAACTCGCCGCTGGTGACCTGGACATAGACGTTGTTGACGTTGGTCTTGTTGACCAGGGCCTTGAGGAAAATCTGCAGCGGGACGAAGATCTGGCTGTCCTGGTCGGCGCCGGACACATCGGTCCCCTTCTCTTCCATAATTCCGATCACCTGAAAGGGCACGCGCCAGATCAGGATGTATTTCCCGATCGGGTCTTCATCGCCGAAGAGCTTCTCCACGACGGTGCGCCCCAGGACGGCCACCTTGTTGCGGTCCTGGTTGTCCTGCTCGGTGACGAAGCTTCCCTCCCGGACATGAAAGTTCCGGATGTCCTGGAAGTTCGGCTCGACCCCGTTCACGAGAATGCCCTTCAGCACCGTGTTCCCGTAACGGACGGGAAAGGTCTTGTACCCGGCTGCAGACAGGTCGGCGACCGAGGAGACCGAATCCTGGATGGCACGGGCATCCTCCGGGGTGAGGTTTGTCGCTCCGCTCATCAGGGGCGTTCCGGTTCCCACGCGCCGCACGATGCCGCTGCGGACGATGAGAAGGTCCTTCCCCAGGCTGTCGATTTCCTGTTCGGTCTTGATGGCCAGCGAGCCCGAGAGATTCGAGACGATGATGAGCGAAAAGGTCCCGAAGAAGACACCCAGCACCGCAAGCGAGGTGCGCCATTTGAACTGCACCAGCGAGCGGCGAGCGATCTTCAGATTGAGCAGGATGCGTCTCAGGTCCATCGTACCATCGCTTCTGTCGCTACGGTTTCAAAGGGCCCGGATGACAGGCGCCTTCGAGTGAACGAGGTCAGGAAGTTATGAAGAGCGGAAGCGCGGAGTGGATGGAAGAATTTTCTTGTCCGCTCTTCTTCACTTCTGCTCTTCCGATCTTCACGGGCTCGAAGCCCTCGACTGAACGCAATCGATCACTGCACCCAGTGCTTCGTTCAGTCAGGTCCTAGGTCCGGATGGCCTCAATCGGCACCAAATTCGCCGCCTGCCTCGCCGGATGCAGCCCGAAGCCCACCCCGACGATCCAGGACAACACCATGCCGATGGCAAAGGCCTTCCAGGAGAAATAGACGGGAAACTCGGCCACGTACGTGAGAAGCTGCGCCGAGATCACGCCGAGGATGAAGCCGGCGATGCCCCCGGCGGTCGTGATCATCACGGCCTCCGTCAGAAACTGCATCAGGATATCTTTTTTGCGGGCGCCCACGGCGCGGCGGACCCCGATTTCCTTGACCCGTTCCTTCACGGAAAGTAAAAACAGGTTCGCCAGGACGAAACCGGCGACGATGAGAGAAATGACGCCCACGATCCCGATAAAGACGACGAGCGACCCCGTGAGGGCAACGAGGAACTTGACGATGTCCTTGGGGGTGAAGATCCGGAAGTCATCGGGCTGCCCGTCGGGGATCCGGTGACGGTAGCGGAGCAGTCGCTTGAGCTCCTCGACACGACCGTCCACGTTTTCCAGGTCGGCGAAGCGCAGGCGCATGCCCACCACGTAGCGCGACTCATTCTGGAGTTTTTTCATCACCGTCGTGTAGGGCATGACGATGCGGTTGTCGAGACTGGAGCCTCCCGGCGAGGTGCCGCGCTCGGAGAGCACGCCCACGATCTGGACGGGAAGGTTGCGCACCTGGACGAACTTGCCCACGGGGCTCTCTTCGCCGAAAAGTTCCCGGGCAACCTCCTGACCCATGATCCCCACGTTGGCGTAGCGCCGGATATCCTCGTGGGTGAAGTCGGAGCCCTCGACGACGGGCCATGTCCAGGCCTGGCTGTAGTCGCTCGAGGAGCCCACGATCTGGGTCTGATAGCGGTTTCCCCTGTAGGAGACGTTGACATTGCCCGCCCATGTCGTGGGGATGACGATGTAGGCCGTGGGGAAGGCCTGGCGAGTGGCTTCCACATCGTCCAGGGTGATCGTTTTTTCCCGCTGGCCGATGGCGCGGGCCTCATCGCTTCCGCTCATGACCATGACGGAATCGGGGCCGAAGCTGGCCACGATGTCGAAGGCTTTCTTGTAGGCGCCTTCCGTGGCGGCCACGATGATCGTGATGGCCGCGATTCCCAGGGCAACGCTCACCAGGCAGAAAAAGGTCCTGAGCTTGAAGGCCTTGACGGCCTCGAAGGATTGGGTGAGCAGTAAGGTGAAGCGTTCCATGAAAACAGGCTCCAGGCATCAGGCGTCAGGCGTCAGGGCAGGAAAAGAGAGGAAAACGCTCTTCCTGGTGCCTGAAGCCCCGTGCCCAATGCCTATTCGCTTATGATCCCGTCCCGGATCTGGATGATCCGGCGGGCGTAGGCGGCGATGTCGGCGTCGTGGGTGATGACCACAACCGTCTTGCCCCGTTCGTTCGCCCGGGTCAGGACGTTCATGATCTCTTCGGCGGTGCGGCTGTCGAGCTGGCCCGTGGGCTCGTCGGCCAGAAGCAGCTCGGGGTCGTTGATGAGGGCCCTGCAGATGGCAACGCGCTGTTGCTCGCCGCCCGAGAGCTGGGTCGGGCGGAACTTGATCCGCTCCTCGAGCCCGACGAGCGTCAGCAGCTCAACGGCCCGGTCACGGACGCGGTCCTTTTTCTTCTCCCGGTAGAGCGTGGGGACAAGGACGTTTTCGAGCACGGTGGCGTAAGGCAGGAGGTAGAAGCTCTGGAAGACGAAACCGATGTGCTCGTTGCGCAGCTCCGAGAGCTCGTCGTCGTTGAGCTGGGTCACGTCTCGCCCGGCGAGAGTGAAGCGGCCCGAGGTGGGGACGTCCAGGCAGCCCATGAGGTTCATCAGCGTAGACTTACCGGACCCGGAGGTCCCCATGATGGCCGTGAATTCGCCCTGCTCGATCGTGAGGTTGATCCCCTTGAGGACCTGCAGATCCTGGTCCCCCACATGAAAGCTCTTGGTGATATTTTCCATGATGCAGACGGGGGAGGCCATTACTTGGAAGCCCCCTTCTGCTGGCCCTGCGGGTCGGTCGTCACCGGCAGGACGATCTTCGTCGCGAGCACGTCGCCTTCGTTTGCCCCGGAGAGGATCTCCGTCTTGTCCTCGCCGCGAATCCCGATCTTGATTCCCAGCTTCTCCACCTTGTTCTTTCCCGTGACCCGGTAGGCGACCTGCTTTCCCCGCTCGAATTTGATGGCGGCGTTGGGTGCCGTGAGAATGTTCGCCTTCTCCTCCGTGATGATCCGCACGTGGGTGGTCATCTCCGGCTTGAGGAAGGCGGCGTCTTCCGGGGAGACCTTCATGGTGGAGAGGTAGTAGACGATGTTCTCCTTGACGACGGGCTGGGGGTAGATCTTCTCGATCTTGCCCTTGAAGGTCTTTGCCGGGTAGGTGTCGACGTAGAATTCCACGTCCTGACCGACGGCGGCCTTTCCGATGTCCGTCTCGTCGACGTAAATCCACATCTCGAGCCTCGTGGGATCGAGGACGGTCACGAGGTTTGCGACCTGGAGTCCCGCCACGATCGTCTCGCCCTCCTGGGCCGTCACGTCGGAGACGACGCCGTCGATGGGGGCGAAGATCTTCGTGTAGGTCATCCGGACTTCCTGCTGGCGCAGGCGGGCCTGGATCTCCTCGACGCTGGATTTCGAAATCGTGAGCTGCGTCCGGTACTCGTCCTGGAGGCGCTTCAGGACGGCTTCGGCGGCAATGAACTGGCTCTCGGCCTTGTCGACGGAGTCCTTCGTCGTGTACTCGAACTTCAGCAGTTCCCGCTCCCGCTCCACATTCACCTTGGCATAATCGTGGTTCGCCCGGGCCTCCCGGATCCGCTCGGGGTAGGTCTGTTCGACCTGGGTGAGTGAGTTTCGCGCCGACACGAGCGCGGCCTGCTGCTGCCCGATCTGCTCGCGGATCTCGCGATCGTCGACCAGCGCGATGAGCTGGCCCGCCTTGACGCGGTCGCCCACTTTGACATTCATTTTCTGGATCCGTCCCGTCGTCTGGGCGCCGATCTTGACGACGGCCCCCACCTGGGACTTGATGATCCCGGTCTCCACCAGGACCCCGCGAATGCTGCCTTTTTCGACGGTTCCGGTGTCCAGGACCTGGGTGGCCGGCTTGACCAGGAAGACTCGCCAGACCACAACGACCACCAGAAGAAGCACGACGGCGATACCGGCCAGGAGGATGATTTTTTTCTTCGTCGGGAGCGCTTTGATCGTTGTGAGATTCATGGGCAATGGCATCCGTCCTTCGAGGTTTTTTCAGGGCCTAACGGGGTCTCGCTTCGCTGGGCTGCCGCGAATCCGCCTGGAGGGATTCGAGGCGATCGATGCCGGAGACCCTCTCCAAAAGAGCCTTTGAGAGGTAAAGGTTGAGCTTCGCCACAACATCTTGCTCCCGCGCCTGCGCCAGCAGGGTCTCGGCAAACACGACCGACAGGATGTCTCCCTTGCCGACCTTGTATTCGCCGAAGGCCTGATCGTAGTTCTGCAGGGCCTGCGTGAGCTGCTCGTCGGCGACTTTCACGTTGCGAGAGGTGGTGATGAAGTCCTCGTAGCTCTTGCGCAACTCGAGCCTCAGCGAGCGCTCAGTTTCCTTGAAGTTCTGTGCCGCCGTCAGGGTGTCAATGGAGGCGGCTTTTCTCCGGAAAAACTTTCCCAGCTCGAAGAGGTTCCAGCTGGCCAGAAGCGAGGCCGAGCGGTCCTCGTAAGGGTTTCCATAGACGAACGCAGTACTCGAAGCCGGGTTGCTCGTGTCCGTCCGGGTATAGTTCAGATTTCCCGACAGGACCGGAAGAAAGTCGCCCGTCGATATCCCTTCGACGCTTTCGGCGCGCTTGACCGCAAGCTCGGCCTGGAGGATCTCGGGGCGCCGCAGCAGGGCCTGTTCCAGGCTCTTCTCGTCCGGCAGGGGGAGATCGAAGGTCAGGACACCCTGGAGCTCGGCGGCGTCGGCAATACGTGTGCCGATGAGGGAGCTCAGCTCCGAGAGGCTCTTCTGGAGGCTGCCTTCCGCCTGAACCAGGTTGAAGCGGGCCTGCTCCAATCGCACAGAGACCTGAAGAACGTCGGAGAGCCTTGCCACGCCGAACTTTCTCCGCCCCTCGGCCACCTCGTAGTTTTTCCGGGCATTCTCGAGCTGTATTTTCCTCTGCTCGAGGATGCCCCTGGATGCCAGGGTCGTGTAGAAAGAGGACTTGACGCTGAACTGGAGGTCCAGGAGGCTCTTTCGAAGACCTTCCTGCTCGGAGTTGAAACTGTAGCGGGCGATATCCCGTGTATAGCCCCTCTTGTAGTCGAAGAGCTTGAGCGAGGCGGTCACGTCGAAGCTGTTGCTGGAGGAGTCGTAGCCCGCGATGTTGCGCCGGATCGCGGTCCCGGCGGCATCGACACTGGGAACATAGGCCCCGAGGGTGGCCTTGTAGAGGGCCTCCGAGGACTGTACGCGTGTTCCCTGCGCCTGGTAGGAGGGCAGGGTTGATCTGGCCAGCGCGAGAGCCTCCTCGAGAGTGAGAGCCGGGGAGGACGCGGGCACAAGCACGACCGCCAGAGAGACGAGCGACAGGGTGAAATAAACCGTTTCAATCAACCTGCGGCAGACCATAATGTCACCTCGATGACAGGGGAAGCGATCCGATGAGTTGTACACCCATGGAATGGCAATAACTTTGCTAATGTATGAAGTTTCAAGCCCCTTTCGCAAGCATAATTTCACGATTGAGCCCGGCAGGGCAAGACCAGGCACACAATAGCATGAGGCATGCCACAGGCCTTAAGTGTTTTAACATCATGAAAGCATTACGAAAAAATGATTTGCGGAGCGGCAGGACCCGGTCCGGCAGTGATCATGAGGATAATATTTATCCAGTTTATGCATCCAGCTGAATAATTATTATGCGAGGCACATTCTGGCCTCAAGCACAGTCCTTGTCTTAAACCCGATATCTTTCATTTTTCAACGCTGCAATTTATGATATGGAAACATGAGAATTGTCCGGTCTCCCCGGGGCCGTCAGTGCGGGCCGGCTTGGAGGGGACGCGATCGCGCCTGCTCTCGGCGAGAAGGAGAAAGAGAAGGAGATTGTTATGAAAATCATTCATTTTATTTCTGACAAAGCGGAACGGCTGTACGGCGCCTACGAGCCGGCAGAGCCGGGAAAGGCTCGTATCATTGAAGGAGACATTTTGGGGCGGTTCACGCTGACGGATCGTTCGGCTGTCATCAAGAAAATACTGCCGCCGGTCGATCCCCCGAACATTCTGGCCCTCGGGTTCAGCTACGGAAAGCATGCGGGGGAAACGGAAAGCCGCGCCCCGGAAAGCCCCGTGCTTTTCATCAAGGGCACCAACAGCCTCACCGGCCCCGGGGACACGATCCTTCTTCCGAAGGCGGGGCCCGACGAGGTGGATTACGAGGCGGAGCTTGCCGTCGTCATCGGAAAGCGGGCGAGGAACGTTTCTGTAAAAGAGGCCATGGAGTACGTCATCGGCTACACCTGCGGCAACGATGTGAGCGCCCGGGACTGGCAGATGCGCAGGCAGAAGCAGCAGTGGGCGCGGGGAAAGAGCTTCGACACGTTCTGCCCCCTAGGGCCATTCCTCGTAACGAAGGAAGAGGTCCCTGAGCCCGACAACCTGAGAATTCAGTCCATCCTCAACGGCAAGGTGATGCAGGATTCGAACACCTCCGACATGCTCTTCAGTGTCGCCCAGATCGTGAGCGATCTGAGCCGCTCCATGACTCTGCTACCGGGAACCGTGATCATGACAGGGACCCCCGAGGGCGTTGGCTTTGTCCGCAAGCCGCCGGTCTTCATGCGCCACGGCGATGTGGTCACCATCGTCATCGAGAAAATCGGGGAGCTGACGAATCCCGTCGAAAATGAGGTGTGAGGCCCGGGGCAGGCTGCCGATGCACGAAAGAGTGGCAAAACATGCCCGCATATGCTATGAGCCAGGCAGAGGGGGCCTGTGAGGAACAAGCCCCCTTTTTCATCACGGGTTGTTTGCATCAAAACCCTATTCCCTGCAGCGCGCGCGGCAGGGATTGCGGACCATGCAGGAGGTTGAAATGAGCAGCAGCGCAAACGAAAGAAAACAATTCTTTACGATCCTCGTGGTCTGCCTGGTGGGTTTCTTCATCCTCTCCGTCGTGGGGGTATTGAGGTTCTCCCTGGCGCCGGGCCTGCGGTCATCCTATGCCGGCGCGGATGGCGCGAGCTCGCCGGCCGCGCCGGCCGCTGCGCCCAAAACGGTTTTCCCCTCGGTGCAGGGCGGATCGGGGGCCCCGGGGTCGCTCGCCGATATTGTGGAAAAGCTGAGCCCCGCCGTCGTGAACATCAGCACGACGAAGGTCGTCAAGATGGACGGCAAACGGACTCCCTCCAACGAGATGTTCCCCTTTGACCGGTTTTTCGGCGGCGAGGAAGACTACTACAAACGCTATTTCGGAGACAATCCCGAAAAGGAATTCCGGCAGCGCAGTCTCGGTTCGGGGTTCATCATCAGCAAGGACGGGTACATTTTCACGAACAATCATGTCATCGAGAAGGCCGACAAGATCAAGGTGCGCCTCTCGACGGGAAAAGAATACGACGCAACCGTGAAGGGCAGGGACCCTCGCACGGATCTTGCCCTCATCAAGATCACCCCCGAAAACAGCCTGCCCACGGTCAGCCTGGGAGACTCGGACCGGCTTCGCGTGGGCGACTGGGTCATGGCCATCGGGAACCCCTTCGGGCTCGATCACACGGTGACTGCGGGAATCGTGAGCGCCAAGGGCCGTGTCATCGGGGCCGGACCCTATGACAATTTTATCCAGACCGATGCATCCATCAACCCCGGAAACAGCGGCGGCCCGCTTTTCAACATGGCAGGCGAGGTCGTCGGGATCAACACGGCCATCGTGTCGCAGGGGCAGGGCATCGGATTTGCCATCCCCGTGAACATGGCCAAAGAGATCCTCGAGGACCTCAAGGCAAAGGGCAAAGTCACCCGGGGCTGGCTGGGAGTGTCGGTCCAGGACATCACGGAGGACTTGGCAAAGAGCCTGAAACTTCAGGACCGCAGCGGTGCGCTGGTGACGGAGGTCTTCGAGGGAGACCCGGCAGACAAGGCCGGCATCAAGCAGGGCGACATCATCATCGAGGTCGACGGCAAAAAGGTCAAGGACACCCATGAGTTGCTCCGTGCCGTAGCGGTTCTGCCCGTCGGGAAAAAGGCGGCCCTGAAAGTCCTCCGGGAAGGCCAGGTGAAGGAACTTCAGCTCACCGTGGCGGAACGGGAAGACAAGAAGGAAATGGCTGCCGCCAAGGGGGACTCGAAAGACACATACGGGATGTCCGTTCAGGACATCACCACGGAGATTGCAAAGCAGCTGGGACTTCCGTCGGCGGGCGGCGTCATCGTGACGAGGGTCCGCGAAGGTAGCGCATCGGACGAGGCGGGCCTTCAGACCTATGACGTGGTCCTCCAGGTCAACCGGGTGAAGGTGACCTCCGTAAAAGACTTCATGCGCGAGATATCGAAAAAGACCGCCGAGGACCGGGTGTTGTTGCTGATCAAGCGAGGCAAGGGCACCTATTACGTGGCCCTGCGCAAGGAGTAGGGAAGGGACAGGACAAAAACCGGTGGACAGGGGGAAGAGGCTGCTCCGCATCTATGAAAGGCTGGAGAGATTCTTCGGGGACCTTCAATGGTGGCCCGGGGAGAGCGCCTTCGAGGTTGCCGTCGGGGCGATCCTGACGCAGAACACGAACTGGGCCAACGTGGAAAAGGCCATCGGGCAGCTCAAGGCTCAAGGGGTCATGGAACCTCGGGCCCTTCACGGCCTGGACGATGAGACACTGGCCAACCTGATCCGTCCATCAGGGTATTTCCGGGTCAAGACGAAACGGCTGAAGGCGTTTCTCGAGGTGCTTTGCGGCGATTTCAAGGGCGACCTCGGGCTGATGCTCTCGGGGGACCTGCAGCATGCGAGGCAGAGGCTCCTGGGAATATCGGGGATCGGGGAGGAGACCGCCGACAGCATGCTCCTCTATGCGGGGGGCAGGCCGGTGTTCGTCGTCGATGCCTACACAAGGCGAATCCTCACAAGGCATGGGATCATCGATGGCAAACCGCCCTACGGGGAGATCCAGCGCCTGTTCCTGACACACCTGCCGCGTGATGCAGGCGTATACAACCAATACCACGCAATGATCGTCGCAACGGGGAAGCTTTTTTGCCGCACGGAGCCCCGCTGCGGCGAGTGTCCGCTCCGAAAGATTGCGGGCCGGGACAGGGACAGGAAGACAGGGCCGGTGCCCGCTGAGCCGGCAGCAGGGCGAAGGGGTAGAGCGGCGTGTTCGTCCGGGAAGAGATTCTGAAATCAAGGCTCCAGGAAGAACGGCACACCTTCATCCTGAAGCTCAACGACTATGCCGGCGTCATCCACATTCATTCCGACTACTCCCATGACGGGCGGGCATCAATCCTAGAGATCGTCGAGGCGGCCCGGGCCAACGGCATCGACTTCGTCATGCTCACCGATCATGACTGGCTTCAGGCCAAGCATGACGGCTACGAGAGATCCTGCGACGGGGTCCTCCTCTTTATTGGCATCGAGGTGACGCCCCGCTACAATCATTACATCGCCTTCGGGATCGACGAACCCCTCATCAGCTGTGACCTGGCAAGGGTTTTTCCCTATGAGGACGAACAGGAAATCTCCCCGCAGTTCTACATAGACTGGGTCCGGAGCAAAGGAGGGCTCGGGTTCATTGCCCACCCCGACCACGAGGGCGCGTTAAGGTTTCACGTGAAACAACACCCCTGGAACGACTGGAGCGTAACAGGCTACACGGGGATCGGGATCTGGGACTTCATGACGGACTTTCAGAGCCGGCTGAAGGGGTACCCGAGCGCCCTGCTCAGCTACTATTTTCCCGCTTACAGGCTCCGCGGGCCCAAAAAAGAGACGCTCGCTCGCTGGGACGATCTGAACCGGAGCCGCAAGGTCGTCGGGATCGGCGAGCTCGACAATCACGAAACCGTCAAAAAGCTGCTCGGCATCCAATTCCATATCTTCCCCTTCAGCAAGGCCTTCCGGTTCATCCGAACGCACATCCTGACAGAAGCAGATTTCCTGAAAGAAGACGAGCTGGATCGCGAGATCGTCCTTTCGGCCCTGAGACGGGGGAGGGCCTACGTCGCACTGGAGTATTTCGAACCGGCCAGGGGTTTTTCCTTCGTGATCATGGGCGAGTCGGAGGTGGCCACCATGGGGGACGAGTTCTTTCTTGACGACCTGGCCATCGTGCACATCGAGCTTCCCGTGAAGGGAAAGATCCGCCTCATCAAGGACGGGGAGCTGTTCCGGGAGCAGGTGGGCAGGGAGTTGACCTGTGGAATCGACGAGCCGGGTATCTACCGGGTAGAGGTCTATCACAGAAAGGCGCTCAAGTACCGGCCCTGGATCTTCTCCAATCCGATCTACGTAAAATAAAAAAGGCAAAAGGCTTAGGGCTAAGGGCATAGGGCCGAAACAAATAAGAAAACCGGACATTCCATCCGGTTCTTTTTTGCCATAAGCCCCTTGCCTTAAGCCTTTTGCCAGTCTTGCGCATATCTGGCCGCATGGTAGGAGCTTCTCACCAGCGGACCGGAGACAACGGTCCGAAGCCCTCGCTGAAGGGCTTCCCGCCTGAATTCCTCGAAATCTTCCGGGATGTAAAAAGTTGCGACGGGCCAGTGGTCGATGGAAGGCTGCAGGTACTGGCCGATTGTGAGGCTTGCGCAGGAGACGGCCGCAAGATCGTCCAGAAGCGAAAGGATCTCGCCCCGCACTTCCCCGAGGCCGATCATGAAGCCCGACTTCGTGAGTGCCTTGCGCCTGTCCGATCCGGCGCGGCGCAGGAGCTCCAGCGACAGGGCGTAATTGCCCTGGGGGCGAAGCTCGCCAAAGAGCCTCGGGGCTACCTCGACATTGTGGTTCAAAACGTGGGGCCCGGCCTCGAGAATCCTCTCCAGGGCGGCCCAGTTTCCCTGCAGGTCGGGGATCAGGACTTCCACCCTGCAGTCCGGGATCTCCCTGCGCAAAAGCTCTACGCAGCGGGCAAAGAGCGCCGCGCCTCCGTCCGGAAGATCGTCTCTCGTCACGGAGGTGATGACGATGTACCGCAGCCCCAGCGCCCTTACTGCCTCAACGAGGCGTTCAGGTTCCGCCTCGTCGACCTGGCCGGGCCGCCCGTGCGCGACGTTGCAATACCTGCAGTTGCGGGTACAGGTGTTCCCCAGGATGAGAAAGGTGGCCGTGCCGGACCGGAAGCACTCCCCCATGTTGGGGCAGCGGGCTTCCTGGCAGACGGAGTGGAGATCCAGTCGGCCGAGAAGCCCCCGCATCTCGGAGAACTCGCGGGAGTTCGGCAGGGGGACTTTCAGCCAGTCGGGTTTGCGCATGGGATGGCTTAAGGCTTATGGCTCAAGGCTTATGGCGAGAGAGAAAGAAAACATCCTTATGCCCTAAGCCTTATGCCTTCAGCCGCTGCTTAGAAATAGTACCAGATTGAGCTGTAATCGTTCACATTTTCCCCGTCCTTGGCCAGCCGCTTGAGGTAGTCGTAGATGGACACATCGGTGTGCACGTAGTCCAACGCTGTGACAAGACGAACCTCCCAGGAGTAAAACCGGTACATCCGGCGGCCGTCGGGGAGGATATTGACGATCTCGTGATCCTGCCAGGCCCGCAGGTTGACCTTGCCCAGCCGCGGGACGTTGAAAACGGGCTCGTCGGTCCGCACCAGCCCCGGCAGCAGCCGGGCCTCTTCGAGCTGTTCCTGCTCCATCCGCGCGATGGGGACGCGGAAATCGATGGTCTCCTCCTTGCCTTTCGCGCTGAAGGAGTAGTAGGGGTCCACTCCGGAGAGCTTCAATGTCCTGCGCAGGAGCGCCGTCTCGTATCTGCGGCTGTTGTAGTAGGTGAAGACCTGCTGGTTGTAGATGTTCATCCCGACGCTTTTGATCTTCCGGATGCACTCCAGAGAATCGGGCGTCATCTCCGTGGGGTGCTCGAAGTGGGTGACGATGGCCAGCTCGCGCTTTCCCCACTCATGATACTTCCTGAAGACCTGCAGGAGCCCCTCGTCGATCCGGAAGGGCAGGGTGACGGGGATCCGGGTACCGATGCGAATCCTTTCGATGTGCTTGATGGCGGCCACCTCGCCGATGAGCCAGTCCAGGTAATCGTTGTTGAGGGTGAGCGGATCGCCCCCCGTGATGAGCACCTCGGAGATGCTCTCGTTTTCCTCGATCCAGCTCAGGGCCTCCTTCACCTTCTTGCGGGCCATCATCACCGTGTCGTCCATCCCCTTGATCTCCCAGTTGCGCTGGCAATACACGCAGATCTGGGGACAGGAGTTGTAGGGCTTGAGGATCAGGATTTCGGGGTAGCGGCGGGTGATGCCGTCGATGGGGCTGGTGGATTTTTCCCCCATGAAGTCCAGGTCGATCCCCTTGCGGCGGCTCTCGGCCACCTGTTCGCAGTAGAGGGTGCTCGGGATGACCTGCGCGCGGATGGCACGGTCGTAGTCGGAGCGGCCCTCCTTGCGAAAGAGCGACAGGTAGTAGGGGGTGATCTCGAAGGGGATGTCGTTCTTCGTGGCGCTTGCGAGGCCTTGAGCTTCGCCCTTGTCGAGCTTCACCAGGGCGCGGATCGTGTCGAGGTCCTTGATGACGTGTCGCAGATGCCAACGATAATCCTGCCAGTCCTGATCCGTGGCTTTGAAGAAGCTCAGGATTTCGCGCTTGAGATTCTTCCGCTCGCGAAGCAAAGATTTGTCATAGCCCGTGCGGTAGCGGCGGAAGAAGCGGCGGATATTACAGGCATAATCATCAAGTTGTTCCGAACGGGAGAGGGCCGCCTCGCGGCCATCCTTTATCTGTAAGACTTCTTTGCGCTTGAGGTGCTTTCCCCCCCTGCCGGTGATGCCCAGAAACAGGGCCAGGTACTCGCAGAGGAAGGCTTCGGAGACCTGATCCAGTGCTTCCTTTTTTCCCTGGGCCAGTTCGTAGAGGATCTGCATGGGGGAGAAATGCGTCACGTATTCATTTTCCGTCCGCATGGTGTTCGAGAGCACCCGGATGCATTCCTTGGCGTTTCGTTTCTCCACGATGTTGAGATTGACGAAATAGGTGTCGGAACGCATGTTGAAAAGATCGCGCTCCAGGCGGTTGAGGTAATCGAAAAGTAGATGCCGGGCTTCTTCCATGTGCCTGGAATTTCTGCACAATTGACGAATCCGGGGTTCCGTCGCCCAGAGTTGTTCCACCAACTCTTCTTTCGACCAGTCCAGCCAGTTCTTCATGCTCTCTCTCGTTGGTTTGTTGGTAAGCTGTTTATACGCAGGCGCGGGACCCGGGTGCGGCCGTTCTTTTCGTTGTGCCTAGCACAGGGTCCAGCATACATCCGGTTTTCTCGCTGCCTGAACATCGTCGAGGCGCTTTACCGGGGTCGTGAGCGGCGCCGATTTCACAAGCTCGGGGCTCTCTTTCGCCTCTTTTGCAATGGATATCATGGCCTCGCAGAACTCGTCCAGAGTTTCCTTGCTCTCCGTCTCCGTGGGCTCGATCATGATGGCCTCCCGGACGATCAGGGGGAAATAGATCGTCGGGGGGTGAAACCCGTAGTCGAGCAGGCGCTTGGCGATGTCTGTCGTGTGCACGCCGCTTTCCTGCACCTGCTTCTCCCCCGAGAAGACGCACTCGTGCATGCAGATCCGGTCGTAGGGCAGATGGTAGTAGGGCCTCAGCCGCTCCTTGACGTAGTTTGCGTTGAGGACGGCGCTTTCGCTCACCCTCTTCATCCCAACGGCTCCGATGGAGCGGATGTAGGTGTAGGCCTTCACCATCACGTTGAAGTTTCCGTAAAAAGAACGGACCCGCCCGATCGAGTCGGGGAACTCCTCGGACCACCGGTACAGCCCCCCTTCCTTCACGACCCGCGGCACAGGCAGGAAAGGCACCAGGTTGGCCTTCACGCCTAAGGGTCCGCTGCCGGGTCCTCCGCAACCATGGGGGGTGGAGAAGGTCTTGTGGAGGTTGAGCTGGATGATGTCAAAGCCCATATCCCCCGGTCTCGTGACCCCGACGAGCGCGTTGGCGTTGGCGCCGTCGCAGTACAGAAGCCCGCCCTTGCCGTGGACGATGGCGGACACTTCGTCGATGTTTCGCTCGAAGAGCCCCAGGGTGTTGGGGTTGGTGAGCATGAGCCCCGCCACGTCCGGGGTCATCAATTCCCGAAGGTGGTCCAGATCGACGCCGCCTTCGGCATTGGAGCGGACCGTGGCCACCTGGAACCCGCAGAGGGCAACCGACGCAGGATTTGTTCCGTGGGCCGTATCGGGGATGAGGACAGTCGAGCGCTTCTCTCCCTTTTTCTCGAAGTGCTTCTTGATGACCATGACGCCCGTCAGTTCCCCGTGTGCGCCGGCCGCCGGCTGGAGCGTGAAATCGGCCATGCCGCAGATCTCCGAAAGGGTGCCGGCCAATTCGTAAAGAAGCTGCAGGTTGCCTTGGGCGAACCCGTCCGGCACGTAAGGGTGCAGGGATGTGAAACCATCCAGGCGGGCCACATTCTCGTTGATCTTCGGGTTGTACTTCATCGTACAGGAGCCCAGGGGGTAGAAGCCCACGTCGACACCGAAGTTGCGTCTTGAGAGCCGAGTGTAGTGGCGAACGATGTCCACCTCGGCCAGTTCCGGAAGATCCAGATCGTCGCGCAGCAGCGAGGCGTCGATGATCTTGTCCAGTGCTACCTCGGGGACATCGCTTGCGGGGATCGTTCCTGCCGTCCGTCCGGCCCGGCTCATCTCAAAAATCAGTTCCATGAGCACCTCGTAATTGCTTGTAACGTTACAAGTAACAGGCATTGCTAGCCTGTCATTTCAAGAGTTCGAAAACGCTGTCCATGTCTTCCCTGCTGAGCATCTCCGTCGCGCACAGCAGCATGCCACCCCCGAGCTCCGGGTAATCCTTCGAAAGATCGTATCCCCCTGTATACCCGGCTGCCTCGAGCCGCGCGTTTGCAGCCTTGACGTCGGGGCATGCCAGCGCGAACTCGTTGTACACGGGCCCCGGGAAAAGGGGCTTCCAGCCCCGCAGGGCCGCCAGCTTTTCCTTGAGGTAATTTGCCTTCCAGGCGTTGAGGGCCGCCAGCTTTTTTAGGTTCTTCCCCAGGCTGGCCAGGTAGACGGCTGCGGCGAGCATGCAGAGGGCCTCGTTGGAGCAGATGTTGGAGGTGGCCTTCTCGCGACGAATATGCTGCTCCCGCGTCTGGAGCGTAAGCACGTAGCCGCGCGAGCCCTCGCGGTCCATCGTTGCGCCGGCGAGCCTCCCGGGGATCTTCCGCAGGAAGGCATCGGTGCTGGC
This sequence comes from uncultured delta proteobacterium, assembly GCA_963705165.1. Classification (GTDB taxonomy): domain Bacteria; phylum Desulfobacterota; class Syntrophia; order Syntrophales; family UBA2192; genus UBA2192. The sequence continues at coordinate 28,868 of CAVPJD010000030.1, forward strand.
GAGAATGCCCAGATAGGGTCCCCCGTAGTTCATGGGGTTGCCGAAGCCCTGGCCCTCGCCGACCACGAAATCGGCCCCTGCATCGCCAGCGGGTTTCAGGATTCCGAGCGAGGTAGGATCCGTAAAGCCTGCCACCAGAAGCGCTCCCCGCCCGTGCGCCAGATCGGCCAGGGGCCTGATGTCTTCGATGACGCCGAAGAAGTTGGGGCTCTGGACGAGCACGGCAGCGGTCTCATCGTCAAGGAGCTTCCGGAGCCCCTCGTTGTCGACTTGGCCCGTCGGCTTGAAGGGGATCTCTGCGCATTCGTAACCGTTGGCCCAGGCGTAGGTCCTCACCACGTTGCGGTTCTCGGGGTGAATCGATCTCGCCAGGAGCAGGCGGGTCTTCCCGAGGGTCTTGGCCGAAAGCACGGCAGCCTCGGCCATGGCCGTTGCCCCGTCGTACATGGAGGCATTGGCCACCTGTGTTCCCGTGAGCCGTGTGATCATGGTCTGGTACTCGTAGATGGCCTGCAAAATGCCCTGGCTGATCTCGGCCTGGTAGGGGGTGTAGGCCGTGTAGAACTCCGAGCGGCCGATGATGTGGCCGACCACGGCGGGAATATAGTGATGGTAGGCGCCGGCGCCCAGGAGCGTTGCCTTCGGCAGGCGGTTACGGGCAGCGAGATCCGACATGTGCCCCCAGATTTCCTGCTCGGCAAGAGGCGGCGGCAGCTCGAGGAGCTTCTTGAGCCTGTATTTTTCCGGGATGTCGGCAAAGAGCGCCTCAAGGCTCTCAATACCGACGGTCTTCATCATCTCAATCTGCTCTTCCGGCGTGTGCGGAACGTAGTCCATATGGCCTTCCCGTTCTGGATTTTATGATTCTTATTCTTCACTCAGACACTTCCGCACTCAGTCACTTCTTCCACTTCTTTTAGTGCGGGTTGGCTTTGATGTGCTCTTCGTAAACCTCGGCCGTCATGAGGCCATCCAGCTCGGAGGGGTTCTCCATCTTGATCTTTGCGATCCAGCCCTCGCCGAAGGCGTCCTTGTTGATCAACTCGGGAGTTGCTTCGAGGGCCTGGTTGACCTCCATGACCTCACCGCTCACCGGTGCGAAAATGTCCGACACGGACTTGACCGACTCCACGACGGCAATCGGCTGCATCTGCTTGACCTTTCTGCCCACGGCGGGAAGCTCCACGTAGACCACGTCCGTAAGAAGCTCCTGCGCGTGATCCGTGATGCCCATGGTGACGGTATTGCCGCCGTCGCTCTTGGCCCACTCGTGCTCCTTTGTGTACTTTCGGTCTTTGGGACTGGGTTTGGCCATCGTTTGCTCCTTTCGTTATCGTAGCCCCAACTGGATGAGTCACGGGGGGGCTGGTATCCGGCGCTTTTTGTCAGCTGACCTGCCGGTCATTTCTTTCTCTTGTAAAACGGTAACGGCACCACGTTCGCCTTTACCCTCTGGTTGCGGATCTCGATCTCCAGCGCAGTGCCCGGCTCTTTGAATGCAACGGGAACGAAGGCAAGTCCGATGGCCTTTCCGAGCGTTGGCGAGAAGGTCCCCGAGGTGACCTCGCCGATTTTCTCCCCGGCGGCCCAGACGGGGTATCCGTGCCGGGCAATGCCGCGATCGATCAGCTCGAAACCGATCAGCTTCTTCCGGACCCCTTGCTCCTTCTGTTTTTTCAGCGCCTCCCGGCCGATGAAGTCTTTTTCCAGGTCGGTGACCCACCCGTAGACAACCTCGTAGGGAGTTACGGTCTGGCACATCTCATGGCCGAAGAGCATCATCCCCGCCTCGAGCCGGAGGGTGTCCCGTGCCCCGAGCCCTGCGGGCTTGATGCCGTGCGAATCGCCGATGCTGAGCAGCAGGTCCCATATCTCGCCGACCCGGGCTGCTGTCGTGTACACCTCGAAACCGTCCTCGCCGGTGTAGCCGCTTCGTGAAACAAGGGCGGGTATCCCGGCCACTCGCGTGTCGATGGCGTGGTAGAACCGAAGCGCAGCCAGATTCCCTTCGACGATCTCGGAGAGGATCTTCTGGGCGATCGGCCCCTGGATGTCGATCTTGCCTGTGGCCTCGGAGAGATCCGTCACGTCCGCCTTCGAAAATCCCTTCTCCTGCTTTGCCTTGAGGATCCATTCCATGTCGCCTTCCCGGGTTGAGGCGTTGGTTACAACCATGTAATGATCATCACCCTTCTTGTACACCGTCACATCGTCGATGATCCCGCCTTTTGGGTTGGTGATCGCCGAGAGCTTCATCTCCCCGATCTGCTGCGCTGCGAGGTTGCGGCTCATCACCCACTGGAGGAGCTCCAGGGCCTGGTGCCCCCTGACCTCGATTTCTCCCATGTGGCAGACATCGAAAAGTCCCGCCAGGGTGCGGGTGTTTCTGTGCTCGTCGATGACGCCCGAATACTGGACAGGCATTGCCCATCCGCCGAACTCGGTCATCGTGGCACCCAGAGCCAGATGCCGCTCGTAAAGCGATGTCTTTTTCATGGGAAGCTCCTGTCGGATAGCCGGTGCGGCATGAGGGAATAGAGAGGGGGGAAGGGTTTTCGGGGCCGGTCGGTGATCGACCGCCCCCCGGTACCAATGCCCTCGCAGAGGCCTGCAGGGGCCGCCAGAGGGGACAGGTGGAACTTCGGGCTTGCCGGAACGCGCTGCGTCGTCATAGCTGCCGTTTGCCTGTGTTGTGTGCTGACCCGATTGATTGCCGGGTCTCCCCGGGCAATTGCATGATGAGAATGGACCGTGCTTTTCTTGCGAATCTGTTCGCTGACACTACACTAAACACGGGGAGATTTCAACACGGATGTCGCCTTCGCCAATCAGGGCTTTCAGCCTGCCGCGTCGCGGGGAACCCTGTTGGCTCGAACCTCCGGGGGACAGGAAGATAAAAAATTCAGTAGAATTTTTCCTCCAATTGTATTAAACGAGCAGGATAGTTTACATTTTTCTTGAGGAATCGGGTTTTTCGACATCAGGTTCCGGGTTCGGGCCTGTCGGAACAAAACCGTAACCCCCTGTTTCCTCAAGGAGGCGCGCGAACGTGCCGGGAGAGGTTCATTATGAGATTCGACATCGCCAAGAGGGGAAACGGGCTCACTTACGAAATCCGCAACATCGTCGGGGTGGCAAACCGGCTCAAGGCCTGCGGCATGGAAGTGACCTGGGAGAACATCGGGGATCCCGTCCAGAAGGGGGAGCTCATCCCGGACTGGATGAAGGAGGTCATCGTTGAGACCGTCCGGGACAACAAATCCTACGGCTATTCCCCCACGCAGGGGGTGGACGAGACGCGGGAGTTCCTGGCCGGGCTTGTCAACAAGCGCGGCAAGACCCAGATTACCCCGGACGACATCCTGTTTTTCAACGGGCTTGGCGATGCCATTGCACGATGCTACAGCGCGATCCGCGTGGACGCCCGGGTGATCCTCCCCGAACCGACCTACTCCACCCATTTCCTGGCCGAGGTGCTCCACGCCTCGTTCCCGCCCAACACCTACCGGATGAACCCCTATCACAAGTGGCACCCGGACATGAACGAGCTGGAGCTGAAGGTGAAGAGCCACAAGGCCATCGTGGGGATCCTCGTCATCAACCCCGACAACCCCACAGGGTTTGTCTACCACGAAGAGACGTTGAAACGGATTGTCCGTATCGCCAAGGAGAACGACCTCTTTCTCATCTTCGACGAGACCTACATCAACATGGTCTACAACGGGAAGATCGCCGTTCCGCTTTCCGACATCGTCGAGGATGTCCCGGCCATGAGCATGAAGGGCATCTCCAAGGAGTTCCCCTGGCCGGGGGCCCGCTGCGGCTGGATCGAATTCTACAACGCCGACAAGGACGAGACCTTCCAGCGCTACACCAGCGCCATCCTGCAGCAGAAGATGTCCGAGGTGTGCTCGACCACGCTTCCCCAGATGACGATCCCGAAGATCATGACCCACCCGGAATATGAAAAGTATCTCAACACCCGGATCCGGCGCTATGAGAAGCTCTCGAACCTGGCCTTTAATATTTTGAAAAATGTGCCCTACATCGTCGTGAACCGCACGGACGGCGCCTTCTACATGACCGTTGTCTTCAACGAGGCCGTGCTGAACAACAAGCAGACCCTCCCGATCGAGAGCTCGGAGATCAGGCAGTTCATCGAAAAGCTCACCTCCGACAACATCGAGCTCGACAAACGCTTTGTTTACTACCTGCTGGGCTCGACGGGCATCTGCGTCGTGCCGCTGACGTCCTTCTTCACGCCGCTTCTGGGCTTCCGCCTCACGCTGCTGGAAACCGACGAAGACCGCTTCGAGTCCACCGTGAAGACGCTCGCCGAAAAGATCGTCGAATACATCGATTCGACGAAACGGACGGCGTAAGGTTCCGAAATCAAGGAAACAGTCAAACGAAAGCCCCCGCGATCCACTGATCCCGGGGGCTTTTTCTTGCCCTGTACCCTATACCCGTTACCCTGGACCCGCAGGCTGTTCAAGCGTTCCTGGATGCAAGGCCTCCGCAGTCCCGAGGAGCGGAGGCGTACTTGAGCGTACGTCGAGCGACGAGGGACAAGGGAACGCCGCAGACGAGTACGCTTCAACAGCCTGTCAGCGGTCTTTCCATACGGGCTTGCGCTTCTCCAAAAACGCCGCGACCCCTTCCTTGCCGTCCTCCGTGAAGAAGTTGTTCACGATGACGTTCGACGCGAGATCGTAGGCCGCCGGGTCGGGCAGGTTGACCTGGGTGTAGAAGGCCTGCTTGCCGATCGCCAGGCACGAGAGGCTCGCCCGAGCGATGTGCCGGGCCAGTTCCATTGTCTCCTCCTCGAGCCTCTCAACGGAGACAACGCGGTTGATGAGATTCCACTGCTCAGCCTCGCGGGCGCTGATCAGCCGAGCTGTGAAGAGCATCTCCAGGGCGCGCTTGCGGCCCACGGCCCGGACGATGGACACGGCAGGCGAGGAGCAGAAGACACCGATGTTGACCCCCGGGGTCCCGAACCGGGCCCCCTCCTCGGCCACGGCAAGGTCGCAGGCCGCCACGAGCTGGCAGCCCGCCGCCGTGGCGATCCCCTGGACTTGGGCGATCACGGGCTGGGGCAGGCGCTGGAGCCGCAGCATCATCTCCGAGCACGTCGAGAACATCGTATTGCAGACGGTGATCTCCTTTCCCGCCAAATCGGCGAGGTCATGGCCCGCGCAGAAGTTCTTGCCGGCGGCCCTGACGACGAGCACCTTCACCTCACGGCTTGCCGCGATGCCAGCGAGAAAGCCGTTCATCTCCCCGATCAGGGCGATCGAAAGGGCGTTATTTTTCCCCGGACGATTCAGCGTGACGATGCCGACGGAATCGACCTTTTCGAAGGTGATGTTCTGAAATTCCATTTCGGTCCCTCCTGTGGTCAAAAGATGGTTGCGATGTCCCAGTCCTTGACGGGTGCCCTTCTATGGGATAAAAAAGAACCCTGTGAAGGGCCCTGACTGGAGCCACGTTTCACATATCGGGTGGCCGGGGCATTGTCAACAGGAGATCCAACAAAATGAACAGATCGGGGGTTTGCATGAGCGATTCCGTCCTTTTCCAGTCCGCGCAGATCGGTTCCCTGAAACTGCCCAACCGTTTCGTCCGTTCGGCCACCTGGGAGGGTCTCGCAGCGCCCGACGGCAGCTGCACCGATGAGCTTGTCCGGCTCATGGAAGGGCTTGCCGAAGGAGGGGTGGGGCTCGTCATCTCGAGCCATGCCTTTGTCAGGCCCGAGGGGGTTGCGGTGCGGGGCCAGCTCGGCATTCACCGCGACGATCTCATTGACGGGCTTGCCCGGATGGCGGATGCCGTTCATGGCAAGGGCGGCAGGATCGTCCTGCAGCTTGCCCACGGAGGCCTTCTGGCCGGCACGCAGCTCACGGGGAAGCCGGCGCTGGCCCCGTCGCTTGAAGGCGGCCCCGAGAAGACGCGGCGTCGCGAGATGACGGAGGCGGACATCGCAGACACGATCAGGGCCTACGGCGAGGCGGCCCTTCGGGCAAAGAAGGCCGGCTTCGACGGGGTTCAGATCCATGCCGCCCACGGCTATCTGCTCAACCAGTTCCTCTCCCCCTGGTTTAACCGCCGCTCCGATCGCTGGGGCGGCACGATCGAAAACAGGACCCGGATCGTTCTGGACATCCTCGCCTCGGCGAGGAATGCCACGGGCGGAGATTACCCCATCCTGGCGAAGATGAATTCCGAGGATTTCCTGGAAGGGGGCCTCGCGAGGGAAGATTCGCTGCAGGCGGCGCTCATGATCGCCGCCGCCGGTGCCGATGCCATCGAGCTTTCCGGCGGAACCCTTCTTTCGGGCAAGCTCAGCCCGTCGCGCTCGAAGATCGATTCCGTCGAACAGGAGGCCTACTTCCGGGATGCCGCGCGGGCCATCAAGGCGAAGCTGAACATTCCCCTGGCTCTCGTGGGCGGTATCCGCTCCTTCGAGGTGGCCGAGGGCCTCGTGAAGGAAGGCATCGCGGATTTTGTTTCCATGAGCCGCCCCTTCATCCGGGAGCCGGGCCTTGTCAACCGGTGGAAAAGCGGCGACCGCAGCAGGGCGACCTGCCTGTCCGACAACCGCTGCTTTGGCCCCCCCATGCGCGGGACGGGTTTTTATTGCGTCGTGGACAGGGAGGGAAAAGAAGGAAGATAGGAGGATAAGAAGCGCGGAAGAGCGGATAAGGGAAAGGGTCTTTATTTTTCTGCTCTTCCTAACTTCCGCTCTTCTTCACTTCTTTCTTTTCACGGAGGCGGTGATAGCCCAGGGCCTGCCCGGTGGCGACGAGTGTGCCCGAGGCACCGCGCACGTCTACGGTCCAGAGGCTGAGGGACTTCTTGATGTCAACGGGTTTTGCCTCGGCCGTGATGCGCTCCCCCGGGGTTGCGGCTGCGAGGTAATTGATCTTCAGCTCCACGAGCAGGACGTCGTATTCCATCGAGTTTGCGGCCACGGCGGACGCTTGGTCGATCATGGCAGAGAGGATCATCCCGTGGGCCCGGTTGTGGGCATTGAGGTATTCGGGGTTGATCACGACGGAAAGACGGGAATAGGCCCGTCGGACCTCCTCGAGCCGGATTCCCAGGAAGGCGGCCATGGGGTCCTTGGCGACGACTTCTTTCGCGTATTGAACATGCGGGTCATCCATGAGATGGCTCCTCTTTTCCTCGCTTCTGCTCTTCCGAGCTTCACGGACTTGAAGTCGAAATATGAACACAAGGCGTATGCCGGGATGCGCCTCCCGTCAACAGCCTGAGGTCAGTCCAGGTCGTATTCGAACTTCGCCACGATGTGCAGCGTCGACAGGCTGAAGGTTTCCGGGAAAGGGGCGTAGGGGGCCGCGGCCTGCACGACGGCGAGCGCCCCCCGGTCCAGTGACTCGAAACCGGATGACGAGACAATGCCGGTTGCCGCAAGGGTGCCGTCGTTCTGAATGGAGAAACGAACGACTGCCGTTCCCGTTTCGCTTCGCGAGTAGGCATCCTGGGGGTAGGCCCACAGGGACTCAATCCTGCGCCGCAGATCACGCAGGTAGGCGCGGTACTTCCCGGAGGGGTTTGCGAGATCAACCGTTTCCTCGGGGCCCGTGGCCGGTTCCTTGTGGGGCTTGTCGAGGGAGACTTCCTTTTTGCTTTCCGCCTTTCGGCTGTCGTCGGCTTCTTTCTTGGGCAGATCGGCCAGCTGGACCGTGAAGGTCTCAAAGGGAAGCGAGGAGCCGCCGGAGATCAGCATTCCCGCCAGGGACAGGAAGGCCACGTGGAAGGCGCAGGAGGCAAGGATGAAGCGGAGCAGAACTTTCTTGGTAATCATCTCAACTCACCCCGGTAGAGGACCCTTTATAGTCAACAGTTTGAAATAAAGCAAGTTTGCTGCCAATCCGGCAGCCGTTGCAGGATGCGCCATGGATCGCGATGAAAAATTCATGAGGCTTGCCCTCGCCGAGGCCGAAAAAGCCCTTCAGGCGGGCGAGGTGCCCGTGGGTGCCGTCGTCGTTCGGGGCGGCGAGGTCATCGCCTCGGCCCACAACGGGCCTGTCGGTCTCAAGGACCCCTCGGCCCACGCCGAGATCCTCGCCCTGCGCAGGGCCGCCGCCGCGGAGGGGAACTACCGCCTTGCGGGCACGACGCTCTACGTGACGATCGAGCCCTGCCTCATGTGCGCAGGCGCCCTCATCCACGCCCGTGTTTCACGGCTCGTATTCGGGGCAACCGACCCCAAGGGCGGAGCCGTTGTTTCTCTTTACGGGGTGTTGCAGGACGGCCGCCTCAATCACCGGGTGGAGGCTACCGGGGGGGTCCTCCGGGAGGCATGTAGCGAAATTTTGAGTAGATTTTTCCGCGAAAAACGATTATGAAACGGTCAGTAAGCGGAGAGATACCGAAGTGGTCGTAACGGGACCGACTCGAAATCGGTTTGAGGGCTTAACAGCTCTCACGGGGGTTCGAATCCCCCTCTCTCCGCCATTTCTATATCTGCCGGGCCTTTCTTTGTTTGCGCTCCTCTGATCTTCTGCTCCTCCGATCGTCACCGACGGAAAACGGTCCATTTTTCGCAAGCGTCTCAGCGGGATGCAGCTCTATCAGCCGCCCATAACCCTTCAAGATGGGTATGGACAAAGGTCAGGGAAACTGGTAAGAGACGCCCTAATGAAAAGAGGGCTCCCGTCGGGGGCCCCTCTTCGCTGAAACGGGAAATTGCGGAGAGATGCCAGAGCGGCCGAATGGGCACGACTGGAAATCGTGTGTGCGCCCTATAAAGGTGCACCGGGGGTTCGAATCCCCCTCTCTCCGCCAGAAAATAAAGAAACGGCGGCGATCGGTTGTTGCCAGCCGTTTTTCTTTCCCGGGGCCCGGGGTGCGGTTACCGTCGTGAAAAGGCTCCAGTCCACCATCTCCGGCCAGGTTTTCCCCTTCGAACGCATCGAGGAGTTCGCCGGCAACGGCGAGTCCCTGGAGGTTGGGATCGAAGGGCTGGCCAGTGCCCGCGTGAAGCCGGGCCGGCACCTCTGGGAGCGATTCGCCGACTTTCTTCCCGTCGCAATCGACGGGGATCTGACGCTTGGCGAAGGCGACACGCCGCTTCTGCCCGCGGGGAAGGCCCTCTCGGAGTTTACCGGGATCGGGCAGATGCTCTTGAAAAACGAGACCATGAACCCCACGTGGAGCTTCAAGGACCGAGGGTCGCTCACCACGATCGCCATGGCCCGGCAGATGGGGGAGCCCGTTACGGCTACCATCTCGACGGGCAACATGGGCCATTCCATGGCCGCCTACGGGGCGCGCGCGGGGATCCGGGCCGTTGTCTTTGTCCCGCACTATGCGCCCCTGGAGAAGATCCGCGCCATGGCCATCCACGGGGCCACGGTCGTGAAGGTCAGCGCCCCGGATTACTCCCTGATGAAAAGGGAGGTCCTGGGGCTTTCCGCTGAATGCAACCTCCGGATCGTTTCCGGTAACGGCCCGATCCGGGTCGAGGGCTACAAGCTTGCGGCCTTCGAGATGTACGAGCAGCTCGAGGGAAGGGTCCCCGGCTTCATCGCCGTGCCCACGTCGGCCTGCGGGCACCTCCGGGGCATCTTCAAGGGGTACCGGGAGCTGAAAGAGGCGGGGCTTACCGACCGGCTTCCCAGGATGATCGTCGTCCAGGCGGCAAACGTGAACCCCGTCGTCTCGGCCATCCGGGAGGGCCGGGACCGGATCATCGCCGTATCGGGCGGGGATACCATTGCCGAGGCCATCACCTCGGGGGATCCGCCGGGCGGCGACGAGATCATTCTCAAGGCAAGACAGTACGGCTGGCTTGCCGAGGATGTGACGGAAGAAGAGATTCTCGATGCCCAGCGAAGGTTTGCCGGCGCCGGGTTTTTCGTCGAACCTGCAGCGGCCACCTCGCTTGCGGCCGTGAAAAAGCTCAGGGCAGCAGGGAAGATCGGGGAAGAGGACCCCGTCGTCCTCATGCTCACGGGCTCGGGCCTGAAGGACATGAGCGTCTTTGCCCGACAGAGCGTTGACGTTATTGAAAGCGACCTCCGGAGAATCCGGGGGGATGTGGAAAAGATACTTGCTCGACGCGGTGAAGTCTTTTAAAGTTCAACTAAGGCCCCCTCGTCTTGGCCTTCTCCCTCGGAGAGGAGAGGGAAATCAGGGAAAGGGGCTTTTAAAGGAAAGATAGCCGGGCCCCGTGCAACGCCGACTTGTGAACCCCGTCAGGTCCGGAAGGAAGCAGCGGTAACAGGAACCGGCGTGTGCTACGGCAAGCCTGGCTATCCTTATTTATCAGACAGGGGCCATGGTAGAATATCTCGTACTAGCCAGAAAGTGGAGACCCCAGGTCTTCGAGGACGTGATCGGACAGGATCACGTGGTCACGACCCTGCGCAACGCGATCCGCATGGGCCGGGTGGCCCACGCCTTCATCTTCAGCGGTCCCCGCGGCGTGGGAAAGACCTCGGTGGCCCGGATCCTGGCCAAGGCCCTCAACTGCGAGAAGGGCCCCTCCGGGATCCCCTGCAACGCCTGCGCGAACTGCAGGGAGATTACAGAGGGCATCTCCATGGACGTCCACGAGATCGACGGGGCGTCCAACCGCGGCATCGACGAGATCCGCGAGCTCAGGGAGAACGTGAAGTTCTCCCCCTCTTCGTCGCGCTACAAGATCTACATCATCGACGAAGTGCACATGCTCACCAAGGAGGCCTTCAACGCCCTGCTGAAGACGCTCGAGGAGCCGCCGCCCCACGTCATCTTCGTCTTCGCCACCACGGAGACCCACAAGATCCCCGCCACGATCCTGTCCCGATGCCAGCGCTACGAGTTCAAGCGCATCTCCCTGAAGGAGATCACGGCCACCCTGCGCAAGATCTCTGCAGGGGAAGGCATCCAGGTAAGCGACCAGGCCCTGACATGGATCGCCCAGGGCGGCGAGGGCAGCCTCCGGGACTCCCAGAGCATCCTCGATCAGGCCATCTCCTTTGCCGGCACCGACATCGGCGATGCCGATGTGGAAGCCCTTTTGGGGAGAGGCGACCGTAAATACCTCTTCGATCTCTCCCGTGCCATCATGGGCCGCGACTCGGGCGCCTGCCTCAAGATCATCGACGAGGCCTTCTATGCCGGGGCCGACCTCAAGGTCTTCTACGAGAGGATGCTTGCCCACTTCCGCAACCTGCTGCTCGTCAAGATCACGGCAGGTCAAGGGGACCTTCTGGATCTGTCGGATCACGAGGTGACCGAGCTCACGCAACAGGCCGCAGCCGTCTCACGGGAAACGCTGCAGCGCCTGCTCGACGTGCTCATGGCCGGTGAGGAGGAGATGCGAAAGAGCCTCAACCCCAGGCTCGTCCTGGAGTTTACGTCCGTCAAGATGGCATGGCAGGAGCCCCTGATCCCCGTCGACGAAATCCTCTTGCGCATGGAGGGGATCGAGAAGCGACTCGGGCAGCAAGCCCCGGCCGAGCTCTCCGTGCCGCAGAAGACCTACCCGCCGCCCCCCGAGCGGACGCTGCTCGACGAGGGGACAAACGAGCCCGTCGTCAGGGAACCGGCACCGCGGGGTGCCGAGGAAAGCTGGGAAGGCTTCAAGCAGTTCGTTAAAAGAAAAAATCAGCCGCTCTGGGCGAAGATCGAACCGGGAAAGCTTCTCGGGTTCGGCGGCGGAGTGCTCAGGCTCGGATTTCCGAGGGGCTACCTCTTTCTTGATTTCTTCGAAGAGAAACCCCAGCGGGACAAACTCGAGGAAATGGCCCGGGAATTCTTCAGCCAGACGGTCACCCTGTCCGTGGAGACGATCGACAACGGGCCCGGAGAGGCCAGCGGCCCGGCGCGAAACGGCCCATACCAGAGCCGGGCGAACCAGATCCGCCGTGAGGCCCTGAACCACCCGCTCCTGCAGAAGGTTATGGATGTCTTCGAGGGGGCCGAGGTGCAGGAGGTTATCGTCAAGGAGAAGTAGAATTCACCCTCACCTCAATCCTCTCCCCTCAAGGGAGAGGAAGATCAAGGTAATAGATGTTGTATAGGAGGATACGGTTTTGAACTTTCAAAATATGATGAAACAGGCCCAGAAGCTTCAGGAAAAGATGGTGAAGGTCCAGGAGGAGCTTGCCGCAAAGACCGTGGAGGCTACCTCCGGCGGCGGCATGGTGACGGCTGTTGTCAACGGCAAGTTTGAGCTGATGTCCATCCGGATCGAAAAAGACGTTGTCAACCCCGACGATATCGACATGCTGCAGGACCTCATCATCGCGGCGGTGAACGAAGGGGTCCGCAAGGCCCAGGAAATGGCCTCGGCGGAAATGGCGAAGGTCACAGGCGGGATGAAGCTTCCCGGCATGATGTGAGAGGGCGCGTTAAATGACGGGATACGCAGCGCCCATTCAGCGTCTCATCCAGGAGCTGGGCCGCCTGCCCGGGATCGGCGAGAAGACGGCCACGCGCCTGGCCATGTTCATCCTGCGCTGGTCCACCGAAGAGGCAAAAAGGCTTGCCGAAAGCATCGTCGACGTGAAGGAAAAGATCTGTTTCTGCTCGGTTTGCTTCAACCTTGCCGAGGGGGAGCTCTGCGCCGTCTGCTCCGACCCGTCCCGGGACCGGGAGCGGATCTGCGTTGTCGAGAACCCCGACTCGCTCACCGCCATCGAGGAAAGCGGGAGCTTCCGCGGCACCTACCACGTTCTTCACGGGGCCCTTGCCCCCCTGGACGGGATCGGCCCCGATCAGATACGGGTTCGCGAGCTTGCCGAGCGCCTGGAACGGGGCGGCGTCCGGGAAGTTATCCTGGCCACCAACCCCAGCGTCCAGGGGGAGGCGACGGCGCTGCTCATCATGAGACTTTTGAAAGACAAGGGGCTCGAGGTCACCCGGATCGCCCTCGGCGTTCCCGTAGGTGGCGATCTTCGTTACACGGACAAGATGACTCTGACCAAAGCGATGGAATACCGCCGAGGCATGTAAACGGGCAGGCCGTTACCCTTCGCAGGATCCATTCTTCTGCTGGCGGCTTTTCCTGATCAGGTCCACTCCCAACAAGGTCAGCACGACGGCGAAGATGACCCTCAGCGTCCCCTCCGGCAGGTGATTGGCCGCAATTCCCCCCAGGAAGGCCCCGAGGATGATCCCGGCGGCCAGGCCCGGCAGGATCCTGGTGACCACGTTCCCATGGCGCCAGTGGGTGTAGGAACCGACGGCTGCCGCCGGAACCATGCTCAGCAGGGAGCTTCCCTGTGCGATGTGCTGGTTCATCCCGACAAAGAGGACCATCCCTGCGATCAGGAAAGCCCCGCCGCCGATGCCCAGCAGCCCCGCGATGAAACCTGTCGCAAGGCCGGTGGCCGCAAGGGCGGCAACCGCGGGCCAGCCCGTCAGGGACGTTACGGCCAGTGCCCCCAGGTGGGGCTTTGCGACGAGAAGGGCGGCAGCGGCAAGCAGGACGCAGCCGAAGTATCGTTTCAGCCTCCATTCGGGAAGGCTCGAGCAGTAACGGGCACCGACCCGGGCCGTGAGCGAGGCCGAGACGGCCAGGATCAAGGCTGCCGTGAAATCGATGGTTCCCTCCATGGCGTAGGCGCAAGACCCGGAAAGTCCTGCGAAAACCACGACCGCGAGGCTCGTTCCATGGGCGCTCGCCTGGGACAGTCCGAGTCGCCGGGTCATCAGGGGAATCATGATCACCCCCCCGCCCAGCCCCACGAGGCCGCCGAAAATCCCGGAAACCAACCCAATCAGAAAGCTCATGCCCCTTCTCCTTCCGCTCGCGATAAAACCTAACACATAACAGATGTTTATATCCACCCCGGAGTATGGCCGCACCGTCCCGCAGCTCCCGGGAAAGGGACAATACTATCTGAAAAGTTACCACTTTGGTATTGACAGGGAAACCCGATTCGGATAAGTGAAATCCTCTATAATTCGATTTCTATCAATTCGTCGTTCATGCAGTCAGAACGCAAATCTTTCCGGGGGAGAATCACCGATGATCGAGATCAGATGGCATGGCAGAGGTGGCCAGGGGGCCGTCACATCCGTCGAGATGCTGGCCCTGGCGGCCATCGAGGAAGGAAAATACGCCCAGGGCTTTCCGGCCTTTGGTCCGGAGAGGCGCGGAGCGCCCGTCATGGCCTTCAACCGCGTCTCGGACAAGCCCATCAAGATCCGTTCGGGCATCTACCGCCCCGACGTGGTCGTCGTCCTCGACCCCAGCCTCGTGGGCCTTGTTCCCGTCACCGACGGGCTCAAGCCCGGAGGGATTCTCATCGTCAACACGACGAAGCCGGCCGAGGACCTTCGGAAAAAATTGAATTACAGCGGGAAACTGTTCACCGTCGATGCCTCGCACATCGCGAGGGAGGAACTCGGAGTTCCCATCGCGAACACGACCATGCTTGGGGCCGTCCTCAAGGCCACGGGCGTTCTCAGTCTTGCCGCCATGAAATCGCCCCTCGAGCACCGTTTCGGCCGCGTGGCCGCCAAGAACATGTCCGCCATGAAGCGGGCCTTTAACGAAATGAAATCAGCAAAAGCCGCCTGAGCGACAAGAGGTTCTGATATGGCAAAGAAAAAGACAGAGCAGAAGAAGTGGCCCGAAAAGTGGCATGAAGTCAATCCCGGCTGCATGGTCTTTGCTGCGGGAAACGCCGCCAACTACAAGACCGGAAGCTGGAAGTCCCAGCGCCCTTTGACGGACAACGCCAAATGCATCAAGTGCGGGATCTGCTATATTTTCTGTCCGGAAGCCTGCATCCAGGAAGTGAAGGACGGATTCTTTGAGGCGAACCTGGACTACTGCAAGGGTTGCGGAATCTGTGCCCACGAATGCTGGCCCGGCGCCATCGTGATGCGCGAGGAGGAAGAGTAAGATGGGAAAACGCATTGGAATGGAAGTGGCCATCGCGGCGGCCGAGGCCGTTGCGCTCTGTAATATAGACGTGGCAGCCGTCTACCCGATCACCCCGCAGTCACACATCGCCGAGCACATGGCGGACATCATCCACGACGGCCGGATTGACGCCGAGTTCATCACCGTCGAGTCGGAACACTCCGCCATCAGCGCCTGCGCCGGCGCCTCGGCGGCCGGGGCCCGCGCCTACACGGCGACAAGCTCTCAGGGCCTCATGCTGATGCACGAGATCCTGCCCATCGTCTCGGCCATGCGGCTTCCCATCTGCATGGCCAACGCCAACCGCGCCGTATCGGGACCGCTCAACATCTGGAACGACCATGGCGACATCATGCCCCAGCGCGACAGCGGCTGGATCAGCCTCTTCACGGAAAACGGGCAGGAGGCCATCGACCTCTCGATCATGTCCTTCAAGATCGCCGAGGATCCCGAGGTGATGCTGCCCTGTGTCGTCAACATCGACGGATTTCAGCTCACCCACATGATCGAGCCCCTCGAGCTCCCCGGCCAGGCCGAAGTGGCGAAGTTTCTGCCGCCGAGAAAACCTTTCGCCCAGCTGCATCCGGACAACCCGATCTCCATGGGCTGCTTCGCCATGCCCGACACCTACACGGAGACCGTGAAGGCCAAGGAGACGGCCCTGATCAACTCCAAAAAGATCATCACGAGGGTCTTCAACGAGTGGGCAAAACGTTTCGGCCGGAAGTACAATGTGGTCGAGACCTACAGAACCAAGGGCGCCGACACCCTCCTGCTGACCATGGGCTCCATGGGCGAGACGGCCGCCACGGCTGTCGACGAGATGAGGAAGGCGGGTAAAAAAGTCGGACTCGTCAAGCTCCGCCTCTGGAGGCCGTTCCCCGTCGAGGAGCTGAAAGCCGCCATCAAGGAGTGCAAGACGCTTATCGTCATGGACCGTGCGATCTCCACGGGGGGCGCCGGCGGTCCCGTGGCCACGGACATCAAATCGCTCCTTTATGGCGAAAAAACAAGACCCCGGATTCTGAACGTCATAGCAGGCCTCGGCGGACGAGACCTGACCGTTGAAGATTTTGTGGCCATGTTCGAGATGGCGAAAAAGAAAAAAGACGAAACCTACGAATTATACGGAGTGAGGGAATAATGAACTCGGTACAGAATTTCGAGATCTTCGCACCGAAGCTGATCGACAGGAAGGAATATATCAGTGCCGGCCACCGCGCCTGCCAGGGCTGCGGCGAGGTGCTTGCCCTTCGGCACATCCTGAAGGCCCTTGGCGACGACGTGGTCGTCGCAAACGCCACGGGCTGCATGGAGATCATTTCCTCGGGCTACCCCCAGACGGCCTGGGAGGTTCCTTATGTCCACGTTGCTTTCGAGAACG
Organism: uncultured delta proteobacterium; assembly: GCA_963705165.1. Classification (GTDB taxonomy): domain Bacteria; phylum Desulfobacterota; class Syntrophia; order Syntrophales; family UBA2192; genus UBA2192. Next base: position 45,145 of record CAVPJD010000030.1, read on the forward strand.
CTGCAGCGGTGGGATCCGGTGTCGAGGCGGCCCTGAAGGCCCTCCGGCGAAAAGGCCGCATTGCCGATCGCGACGTGAAGACCATCGCCGTGGCCGGCGACGGCGGCACCGCCGACATCGGGCTGCAGGCCCTCTCCGGCGCCATGGAGCGCGGCCACGACATGATCTTCTTCTGCCTGGACAACGAAGCCTACATGAACACGGGCATCCAGCGCTCAAGCGCCACCCCCTTCATGGCGGCCACGACAACCTCGCCTGCCGGCAAGGCCATCCCGGGCCAGCGAACTCAGAAAAAGAACGTTCCCGAGATCATGGTGGCCCACAAAGTCCCCTACGTGGCCACGGCCTGCCCGAGCTACCCCATCGATCTCATCAATAAGGTGAAGAAGGCAAAAGAAGTGAAAGGACCTGCCTACGTGCATGTATTTTCCATGTGCCCCACAGGCTGGCGCTGCGCCTCGGAGATCACCATCAAGATGGGACGGCTCGCCGTCGAGACGGGCGTCTTTCCCCTCTACGAGGTGGAGAACGGCAAGTACCGGCTCACGATGGAAGTTCCCGAGAAGCTTCGCCCTGTAGGGGATTATCTGAAGCCTCAGGGGCGGTTCCGCCATTTGGGCCCCTCGGACATCGAAAAAGTCCAGGCGCAGGTCATCCGCGAATGGGAAATTCTTCTCAACAAAGTCGAGTGCATGCAGCCCTGGTAAGGTTCCACGTCACGGGACGAAAACAGAAAACGGAAAGATAGGGTGACAGGGAATGAGCGCAGTATCCTTCAGCAGCTGGAATGGAAAGATCATCGACAACCGGACCGGGAAGGCGGTGAAGGCCGCCGACGCAGGCGTCCCGAAAATGATGGGCGACAAGTCCTTTACGGCCCTTTTGGGCTGGAACGGCATGGTCGTCGCGGATGCCATTGCGAACGTCCCGTCGCTGGCCCTCGCCTACCTGAAGGAAGCGAGGAAGCTGTCCTGCGGTGAGTGCTCCGTCTGCAGCATCGGCATCGACCGGGTGACGGCGCTCCTGGAAGGGCTCATCGCCGGGAAAGGCAAAAAGCAGGACATCGCCGAGATCGAGCGGGTCGCCAAGGGGGTCATGGAGCTCTCCAAGTGCAATTTCGGCCGGGCCTCGGCCGTCACCCCCGTCTTCGATGCCATCCGGTACTACAAGGATGATTTCCTCGCCCTGACCGGGGGGAAGAAAGGCACCACGAGGCCCTACAAGGTGGCCGTCACGGCCCCTTGCCTGGAGGCCTGCCCGGCAAAGCTCGACATCCCGGGATACATCGAGCTGATCCGCAACAACAAGTTCGGCGAATCCCTCAACCTCATCCGCAAGCGCTGCATCCTGCCCGGCGTCATCGGCCGGGCCTGCACCCACCCCTGCGAGGAGGCCTGCGTGCGCGGCGGCATCGACAAGACCCTGGCCATCCGCCTGCTGAAGCGCTCGGCGGCGGACAACGACCTGGCCGCAGGGGCCAGCGCCCTGAAGAAGCCCGCAGCGGAAAGGCCGGAAAAAGTGGCCATCGTCGGTGCGGGGCCAGCCGGGCTTGCCGCGGCCTACCACCTCAGGAGAATGGGATACCAGGTCACGATATTCGAGGCCTTCCCGAAAGGCGGCGGCATGGCCGCCGTGGGCATCCCCGACTACAGGCTGCCCAAGGGCATCCTCGAACACGAGATCAAGCTCATCCGCGCACTCGGTGCCGATATCCAGTACAACAAAAAAATCACGAAACTCGACATGGACGAGCTCACGGCCCAGGGTTTCAAGGCCATCTTCCTGAGCGTGGGCGCCCACGAGGGTACCAAGATCGGCTGCAAGGGCGAAGATGCGGGCTATGAAGGCTTCGTTGACGGCGCCGTTTTTCTCCGGAATCTGGCCCTCGGCAAGCCCGTCGAGCCCAAAGGGAAAGTCGTCATCGTCGGTGGGGGCAACGTGGCCATGGACTGCGCCCGGAGCTGTCTGCGCCTGGGATTCAAGGACGTAGAGATCCTCTACCGGCGCACCCGCAAGGAAATGCCCGCAAGCCCCGCAGAGATCGAAGAGGCCCTTGAGGAAGGGGTCAAGATCCGCTTCCTCGTCGCCCCCGTGAGCGTCCTTGCCGACGGAAACACGGCGAAGGGCGTGGAGTGCATCCGCATGAAGCTGGGTGCTCCCGATTCCAGCGGGCGGAGCCGTCCCATCCCGGTGAAAGGATCCGAGTTCAAGGTGAAGGCGGACATGGTCATTCCCGCCACGGGCCAGAAGCCGGACCTCAGATTTGTGAAGGATCTCGTACCGGTGACGGGCTGGGGCACCATCGAGGTGAACCCCGAAACCCTTCGGACCAACCTGGAAAACGTATTCGCAGGCGGTGACTGCGTATCCGGTCCCGCGACCCTCATCGAGGCCCTCGATGCGGGCAACAAGGTGGCCCGCAGCATCGACGCCTACCTGCAGGGCCGAACCTACGAGCCCGAGGTGAGCTTCAAGGGGATCGACGTGAAGGCCCAGCGCGCAACGGGCTTCATCGATGCCTGCGCCCAGGAGAAGGTGAGCCTGCTCGACCCGAAGGCACGCGTCAAGAGCTTCGCCGAGGTCGAGGCCCCTTACAGCGACACGGCGGCCATGAAGGAAGCAAACCGCTGCCTGCGCTGCTACCGGCTGGTGGTCTGGGAATAATCTGGTCCATCTAGTCTATCTGGTCTGTTTGGTCTGTTTCGTCGAAAGAAAAGACTGAAGAGACCGAAGAGACGGAACGACAGAATAGACAAGATTCTATGAGAGGGAATTTCGATGCTGAACGTCACGATCGATGGCAAGAAGATGGAAGCGAAGGATGGGGCGACGATCCTGCAGGTCTGCCAGGCCAATCATGTCCCGATCCCGACCTTGTGCTTCCACAAGGATCTCATGCCTTTCGGGGCCTGCCGCCTCTGTGTTGTGGAGGTGAAGGCCAACGGCAAGTGGCAGGTGACGAGCTCCTGTGACACGCTTGTAAAGGACAAGACAGAGGTCCGGACGAACTCCGACAAGGTGAAGGAGAGCCGCAAGCTCGCCGCGGAGCTTCTTTACTACAAGTACCCCTCGACTAAGGCCGTCCGCGACATGGCGGAAAGTCTGGGTGTGGAGGTGGCCGGGGGGAAAGCCGAGGGCAGCGACTGCATCCTCTGCGGTCTCTGCACGCGAACCTGCCACGAGATCGTCGGCGTCGACGCCCTCAAGTTCCTCGACCGGGGCCTGGGCCGCAACGTGGCCGAACCCAAGATCGAGTTCGTCGCCGATGCCTGCATCGGCTGCGGCTCCTGCGCCTACGTGTGCCCCACGGGGTACGTGAAGATGGAAGCCTCCGGCGACCGCCGGATGATCTGGGACAAGTCCTTCAAGATGGTGGCCTGCGGCAAATGCGGCCGCTATTTCGCCCCCGAGGACCAGCTCAAGTGGATCAGCAAGAAAACGGGCGTCCCCATGAGCGTTTTGACGGTCTGCACCAGCTGCAAGTAGGCAGTCAGGAATAAAACTTGCTTGACAAAAGACCGCTCTTGACAAGGGGCGGTCTTTCCATTAACATGCGTTTTCGAATTTTTTGCACCGACAAATTCCTCGGTAGCTCAGTCGGTAGAGCAGCTGGCTGTTAACCAGCGGGTCACATGTTCGAGTCATGTCCGGGGAGCCAATAAATAAAAACGGGACCTCCTTTGCGAGGCCCCGTTTTTATTTATTAGCTCCATCTTGAAAACGGATCAATGAACCACATCGATTCCCAAAAGGATCCGGGCGGCAAGACCGACCCCGTAGGTGACGGCGCACGTCCCCATGATGACAAAGATATTGTGCGCAATCTTTATGAATATCTTTTTACCGGACAGAACCGCGACAAAGAACCCTGCCGCCGATATCGTGAAAACGGCCACGACAAAGGCGGTCACCGCTGGGATAAAGGGAGCGAGATCCCCCATCACCCCGACGAAAAAGGGGATCAGGATCGGCACGGCTCCGATGATGAAGAAAAGGCCGGAGGTTTTGATGGCCTCTTTCGGCTCGCCGGCCTCGCCCAATGATTTCATCGATTTGACCAGGCTGGACAGGATGGACGTGTCATCCCCGATGATCCCCATGATCTCTTTGACCGTTTCACTGCCGATTCCTTTCCCGACGAGGTCCTTTTCCAGCTCCCGTTTCAGGACGGCGGGGTTGATGTCCCTTTTTACATGGATTTCCCGGGTTCAGCCCTAGTGCAGATCGGAGGTAGCCTTCGATGTGACATAGGATGTGGACATGATCGCGATGAGCCCACCGAGTGCACCGAGAAGCCCTGTCAACCCGATCGTCAGCGTTGATGCGTGCGCGGCGAGCAGGCCGATGACCAGTCCCAGCGTCTCGACACTCCCAATGGTCATGGCATCCATCGCTTCCCGGGTCTTTGCGATATAGGCTTCTTTGTCGGCAATCTGCTCCATCATCTGCCACTCGTGGGCGATTTCCTGCCGGATGATATTGGTGATGATCTTGCGGGTGTCTTCGTCGTGCTTGTATGCATCGAGCAGCTTGGAGTACTCGAGGATCGCGTTTCGCTCCTCGTGCTCCATGTAGTGGATGAAGATGGTGAAAGGAAGGATGAGTGAAAGCAGTTTCCCCGAGAGGATTTTCAATCTCAGGGAAAGGGTGACTTCGAACCTGGCGCCATGGGACTTGTCGGCGATACGGCTCCAGACCGTTGCGTGCCCCTGCTCCATACGCCCGATCTTTGAGATGATTTCTTTGTGCTCGGCATCGTCGCATCGAGCGGCAAGAAAGCCGTAGAGACGCTCGGCAACGATTTCCGACTGCCAGTACTTGCGCAGCAATGACAGATTTCCTTCCACGGTCATCGGAACCTCTCTGAGATCGATCCTGATCCCATTGTCATGGCCGACCGGGTTTCTACTACCGTTTTCCTGCTGCCGCAGAGATGGGTTGGATGATTTTTTCCGGACGTGGAAAAGATCACGGCAGTGCCGGCGGCAAGGTCCCGCTTATGCAGGGACATCGCCGCCGGCTGCTCCCCTTCCGAGGAATTGATGCCTGATCAGGCCTTGGTCACTTCTTTTTCGCCGCCCTGTCTGTAGCCCTCGAAGACGGTTATGCGACGATCAGGCGAGATCGAAGCGATCCAGTGTCATCACCTTGCTCCAGGCCGCCACGAAGTCCTCGACGAACTTCTTCTGCGCGTCCGTGCTTCCGTAGACCTCGGCCAGAGCACGGAGCTGGGAGTTCGAACCGAAGATGAGGTCCACGCCGGTGCCGGTCCACTTGAGCTCGCCCGTCTTGCGATCACGCCCTTCGAACAGGTCCCCGTCCTTAGAGGCCGCCTTCCACGTCGTGCCCATGTCGAGCATGTTCACGAAGAAGTCATTGGTGAGCGACCCCGGCCTCTTCGTGAAAACGCCGTGCCGGGCCTGTCCGTAGTTGGTGTTCAGAACGCGCATGCCGCCGATGAGCACCGTCATCTCCGGCGCGGTCAGGGTCAGCAGTTGCGCCTTGTCGACCAGCAGCTCCGCGGCCGATACGGCGTATTTTGCCTTCTGGTAATTGCGGAAGCCGTCGGCCTTCGGCTCGAGGACGGCGAATGACGCCGCGTCGGTCTGTTCCTGCGACGCATCCGTGCGCCCGGGCGAGAAGGGAACGGTCACGTTGTGGCCGGCCTTCTTCGCAGCTTTCTCGATGCCTGCGCAGCCGCCCAGAACAATCAGGTCCGCCAGGGATACCTTCTTGCCGCGGGACTGCGCGCTGTTGAAGGCCTTTTGAATCTTCTCCAGGGTCTTGAGCACCTTCGCCAGCCGGGCAGGCTCGTTGACTTCCCAATCCTTCTGCGGCGTCAGGCGTATGCGCGCCCCGTTGGCGCCGCCTCGCTTGTCGGAGCCACGGAAGGTGAACGCCGACGCCCAGGCCGTCGAGACCAGCTCCGACACGGACAGGCCGGAAGTCAGGATCTTGCTCTTCAACTCTGCGACGTCTTTCGCGCCGATCAGCTTGTGATCGACTGCCGGCACCGGGTCTTGCCAGATCAGCAACTCTGCGGGAACCTCCGGGCCGAGGTAGCGCGGGCGGGGGCCCATGTCGCGGTGCGTCAGCTTGAACCACGCCCGGGCAAAGGCGTCGGCGAATGCCTCGGGGTTCTGCAGGTAGCGCCGCGCGATCGGCTCGTAGATCGGGTCGAAGCGAAGCGACAAATCCGCCGTGGTCATCATCGGCCGGTTCTTCTTCGACGGGTCGTGCGCGTCAACCACCATGTCCTCTTTGGCCACGTCCTTGGCCAGCCATTGATTCGCGCCGGCCGGGCTCTTGACCAGCTCCCACTCGTATTTGAACAGCACCTTCAGATAGCCCATGTCCCATTTTGTCGGGTTCGGCTTCCAGGCGCCCTCGATGCCGCTGCTGATCGTGTCGCCTCCTTTGCCGCTGCCGAAGCTGCTCTTCCAGCCGAGGCCCTGCTCTTCGAGGCCGGCGCCTTCGGGCTCAGGCCCCACATGGGACGCGGGGCCGGCGCCATGACACTTGCCGAAGGTGTGCCCGCCGGCGACGAGCGCGACGGTCTCTTCGTCGTTCATGGCCATGCGCGCGAAGGTCTCCCGGACGTCACGGCCGGAGGCGACCGGATCGGGGTTGCCGTTTGGCCCTTCGGGGTTCACGTAGATCAGGCCCATCTGCACGGCGGCGAGCGGGTTCTCGAGATCGCGGTCACCTGAGTAGCGCTTGTCGCCAAGCCAGGTGTCCTCGCTGCCCCAGTAGATGTCCTCTTCGGGCTCCCAGACGTCCTCGCGCCCGCCGCCGAAGCCGAAGGTCTTGAACCCCATCGATTCCAGGGCGCAGTTGCCGGTGAGGATCATCAGGTCGGCCCAGGAGATTTTCTTGCCGTATTTCTGCTTGATCGGCCAGAGCAGACGGCGCGCCTTGTCGAGGTTCACGTTGTCCGGCCAGCTGTTGAGGGGCGACAAGCGTTGGGAGCCGGACCCCGCGCCTCCGCGGCCGTCACCCATACGGTAGGTGCCTGCGCTGTGCCACGCCATCCGGATGAAGAGCCCCCCGTAGTGACCCCAGTCGGCCGGCCACCAGTCCTGCGAGTCTGTCATCAGCGCATAGAGGTCCTTCTTCACAGCCGCCAGGTTGAGTTTCTTGAACTCCTCCGCGTAGTTGAACGCCTCGCCCATCGGATTGCTCAGGCCGGAGTGCTGATGAAGAATCTTGAGGTTCAGCTGGTTCGGCCACCAGTCCCGATTCGACGTGCCGCCGCCGGCAATGGATTTGCTTGTCCTGCCCGTTATCGGGCACTTGCTGTCTTCAGTCATAATATTTCCTCCTTTCGCTGTATGAATTGTCGTTCTTTCTCTCTCCGTAAAAGGTTGCCATGCTACTCATGATTCTTAATGTCTATAAAGAATCATTATCTATTACCAAGTAAAAAAAGAGCCATAAAATAGTGCCACAGAGCACGAGGAGATTAGTTTTTCTGCTGACATTCCGGGCAAAGACCGAAGAAATCCAGGCGGTGATAGAAGATTTTATATCCCGTCTTGCGGCTCATCTCTTCGCTGAGTGCATCAATGTTCATCAGTTCGGGATCCATGATTTTCTTGCACTTCATGCAGATTGCGTGAGGGTGAGGCACCGGATTGTATCCGTCGTAGCGATTGCTCCCATCGGGAAAGCCAAGTTCCAGAACCTCGTTCAGCTCCTTGAGAAGAGAAACCGTTTTGTATACCGTGGCCAGGCTCGTCGTGGGGAATACGGCCTTAACTTCCTTATAAATGGCGTCGACGCTTGGATGCCCATCGCTTTCTGCAAGAATTCTGAGTATGGCCAGGCGCTGGGGCGTAATGCGGAAATCGCGGCTTTTCAGCTTGGAAAGCATCTCCTCGATGCGCTTTTGGGTTTCTATTAAATCCCTTTGTTGCATCCCCAAAACCTGACTTTGACGATAATGATTATTTAAAAATAATGATTATCGTTTACGCTTCTCCGCGAAAGTTTGTCAACGATTTATTTAGCCGTAAAAGATTGTGTCTGCAGGGGAGGGCGTGGGATTTTGCATGGTTGCGGCAAATCCCTTTTTTTGTTTGGCCCGGGCGAAGAGGTTGGATGATCAGAGATTCGGCAGGGCGTTCTAAAACGGCATCGCAAGGACCCTGGTAAAGGACATCCACACGTCGCTTCCATCCGCCAGATCATCGGCGACGGAGGGTCCCGTGGCCCGTACCTCCTGGGGGCCGAGGGCTACCCGGTAGTCCATTTCGTTTCCCAGATAGATCTTCCGGACCAGGCGCCCGGGAATCGCGCCGGGGGACGGATGGCCCGATACGGTGATCGATTCCGGGCGGGCCGCCAGGACGACCCGCTCGCCCGTCTTCATTTCCGAGTGGAGGCGGCCTTTCAGATGCACGGGCCCCGGGACATCGGTCAGGGCTACTACTCCCTCAGAGCCTTCCACGGAAACCAGCGTGCCTTCCAGGAAATTGATGAGTCCGATGAAGTCGGCCACGAAACGGTTTGACGGGCAATTCATAAATGTCTTTCGGCCTGCCCGTCTGCTGGACATAGCCCTTGTCCATGACGATGATCCGGTCGGACATGACCATGGCCTCGGCCTGGTCGTGGGTCACGTAGATGACGGTGATCCCGAGGCGGCGCTGCACGTCCTTGATCTCGAAGCGCATGCTCTCGCGAAGCTTGGCGTCTAGGTTGGAGAGCGGCTCGTCCAGCAGAAGAAGGGAGGGCTCGGCCACGAGGGCGCGGGCCAGGGCCACGCGCTGCTGCTGGCCCCCGGAGAGCTGGCTTGGAAGGCGCTTCTCCAGGCCTTCCAGGTGCACGAGATCGAGGACATGGTCCACATTCTCGCGGATTGTTTTTTTCGAGGTGCCGCGGACTTTCAGGGGATAGGCAACGTTGGCAAAGACGTTCATGTGGGGCCACACGGCGTAGGATTGAAATACCATCCCGATGTTGCGATCTTCCGGAGGCTTGTAGGTCCTGGTCTCCGAGCAGCTCACCAGCTCTTTGCCGATAAATACCCGTCCCGTCGTTGCCCTCTCGAAACCGGCGATGATCCGCAGCGTCGTGGTCTTGCCGCAGCCCGAAGGCCCAAGAAGGGATACAAACTCCCCCTCCCGGATGATCTCACTGAATGCCGCTACGGCTTCCACATTACCGAACTTCTTCGATACGTTTTCCAGTCTTACGTCGGCCATGAATCGCCCCTATCCTTCGTTCCTATTCGCGTCGTCATCCCCGCAAAGGCGGGGATCCAGTCAATCTGGATTCCTGGTCAAGCCAGGAATGACATTCCCGCGTTACGATACTTCCTGTGCGTCTGCGTCCCGATCGTCAGATGGTGATTTTCCCCTTCGTGATTTTTGAAACCAGCACATTTCCTCCCAGGACCACCACAAGGATCAACACGGACAGCACGGAGGCGGCCTGCTGGTTGGAGTAGGTCTGCATCTCGAACAGGATAACGCCCAGGTTGTGCGTCTCGGGGCCATAGAGCAGAATGGTCATCGTCAACTCATAGAAGGTGGTCATGAACACAAGAAACCACGCGGCAATGAGTCCCGGCCGAACCAGCGGCAGGATGATGTCCCGGAAGCTCTGCATCCAGCTCGCCCCGGAGATCTGTGCCGCCTCTTCCAGCGACAGATCGATCTGCTCCAGGGAGGCGCAGACCGTGCGGACGGAGAATGCCAGATACTTGACGATGTAGGCCACGATCAGGATTGCAAAGGTGTTGTAGAGGTTGAGCCCGTACTTCCCCGAAAATGCGATGATGAGCGCCAGGGCAATGACCGTTCCCGGCGTGGCGTAGGGGACAGTTGCGATGAGGTCCGCCGCCCGGGCCAGGGGGCTTTTTACCTTCACGCGGTAATAGGCGATGAGACTTGCCACGAAGAGAGCCAGGGTTGCCGCCACGATGCCCAGAAAGAAGCTGTTCTGAAAGGCCTCGAGGGCCGTTTTGAACGTCAGGATATAGGCGTAGTGCTCCAGGCTCAGGTTCTCCAGGGTGATCGGCTCCCCGAAGACGCGGATAAAGGATGTCACCACGATGGCCCCGATGGGCAGGATCACCAGGATAAAGCCCAGCAAACCCGAAAAAGGAGGGCCGGTATCTTGAATCGGCCCAGTGATACGGGCAGGACGCGGGCGCTTTTTCCCCCCACGAGGGTGTAACGCTTCCGGCTGAGCAGGCGGTTCCCGAAAGTCATGGTGATGACGGCGATGACCATGAGAATGACCGACAGGGCCGTAGCCTCCCGCATCCCCGAGGTGGTCCCCATGTAAACGTACTGGATGACCTGCGTGGAGAGCACATAGATGCGACTGGGCATGCCGATCATGGCGGGGACACCGAAAGCGGAGGCCGAGGCGGCAAAGACCAGGAGTCCCCCCGCGAAGAAACTGGGAGAAACCAGGGGGAGCGTGATGTCCCAGAAGACCCGGAGGGGATGGGCACCGCTAATGCGGGCGGCCTCCTCCAGGGAGTTGTCCATTTGCTCGAGGGCGCTTGCCACATTCAGGAAAGCCAGCGGGTAGTAGAACAGAGTCATGACCCACACCAGGCCGGGGACGGTGTAAATGTCGAAGGGACCGGGCACTTCGGCGCCGAAGGTTTCAATCAGCATCTTGTTGATGTATCCCACACCCGGGGTCATCAAAAGAATCCAGGCGATCGCCCCCACGTAGGGAGGGATCACATAGGGGATGAAGAAAAGGGAGCGGAACTGGCGCCGCCAGGGAAGATTGCTTCGCACCACGAGCCACGCAAGCCCCGTGGCGAAGATCATGGAGAAGAACATGGTAAGGCCGCAGACCCAGAGGGTCATCACCACGGCATCCCAGTTGCGGTCCTTGCCGTAGACGGCGATGTAGTTCTGGAGGCTCAGATCCCCTTCGGTTCCGAGGAAGCTCCTGAAGACCAGCAGGGCAAGGGGAAAGAGGACAAAAACGACGAGAAAGAGCAGGGCGGAGCCAATGACGAGATTGCGCGCGCTGAAGATCCTCCCGGTCGAGCCCATGAATGAAACCGCTCCGCTTAGAAGTTCCCGCCGGCCGCTGCAAGGATGGGCCGGCGGGATCACAAACCGTCAACCTACCGGAGAACCGTCTGGTCGAATCTTTCTTTCATTTTTTCCGGGTCCCGGCTGATGGCATCCCAGTCCATGGGCATGGCGAACTTGTTTATGTCCCCGATCTTCATGGCGGCATTGGCCGGCGGCGGCATGTCGGTCCTGACGGAGTGCATCCAGCCGGCGAGGATTGCCTGCTGGCCCTCCTTGGAGAGGAAGAAGTCATAAACGGCCTTTGCCGCCGCGGGGTTTTTCGTCGTCTTCATGATGGCAATGCCCGATGGGTTCACGATGGGCCCGTCAGAGGGGTAAACGAACCCCAGAGGTTTTTTCTCACTGATCGCCTTTAACACGTTTTCCTCGAGCAGCATTGCTACGGCGAGTTGGCCGGAGAGGAGTTTTGTCTCCACGGCGCCGTTTCCGGGCTCGCAGGCGATCCGGTTTTTCCGGAGGGCCTCGAAAAAGGGCCAGCCGTGTTTCGGCGAGCGCACCAGTCCCGATGTCCCCGCAAAGGCCGTGCCGGACAGAAGCGGGTTCGGCATGCCCACCTTGCCCCTCCATTTGGGGTCCGCCAGATCCCACCAGGTTTTGGGGAGGTCCTTGGCCGCCACGAGATTCTTGTTGTAGGCGATTCCGATGACGTTGATCCGCACGCCGGAGTAATAGCCGTCCTTGTCGAGCCAGGCGGGAACGACATACTTCGCGTTGGGCGATCTGTACTGCAGGAGCCGCCCGTCGCGCTTGAGGGTGTTGTAGTAGGCGGGATCGGCGATCATGATCAAATCCGCCATGGAGCTGCCCTGATCGAACTCCGCCACGAGCTTCGCGATTACCTTCTCCGAGCCGCCGTAGAACCACTGCACGTCCAGATCAGGGAAAGTCTTTTTCAAAACCGGCTTGAGCTGTTCGATGATGTGCAGATAGATGGAGCTGTAGATCATGACCTTGCCCTTGACCGGCTCGGCGCCGAAGGCCGGACCTGCCGCCATGGCCGACAGCAGGATCAGGCCCGCCGTCAGGACTGCCCATTTCGATCGCATGCGTTTCATTTCCCCTGCTCCTTGCGTTCTTTTTTTCCTGAGAGGTTAGTTGGATGATCCGAGCCGGACGAGTGCACCTTCGATTGATCGCCGGTGCCTGTTTTTCAGCGCTGTCTATATGAAAAATACTGCCGCTTTGTCAAGGCAAGACGACGAGATCCTCCCTGTCCATCCAGAAGAGCAGGTCGGAGAGGTTCATTCGCACCCGGACGAAGGGAGAGAAGGCCACGGCCCACCGAAATTCCTCCTCCGTGGTGGGCGGGTCCGTTTCCCCGGGCCTGCAGGGAAGGCCCGATTTTTTCAGCAGCGGTTCCAACTCGCCTGCCCGCATCGTTAACCGGGCGAGTTCGATCCGGATATCCCCCCAGGAATCCACGAACGTTGCGATCCGGGGGCGGGCCGCTGCCCAGCGCTCTGATTTTTTGCGATATTCCGCTGAAAACTCCACCCGTGCTGCGTCCATTTTCTCCCGGTACGTATCCCCTCCGCGTGGAAGGGGAGCTGTGGCCATGCGCTGCTCCAGGACCCGCAGGACCTGCCCGATGTCCTCGTCCCGCCAGGCAATGCCCCGGAGGTTCTCCATTCCAAGAAGACGGTCGATGGTCCGGGCGCTGACAAGGGAGCCCAGAGCAACCTGCTCTCCGTGAAAGACTAATTCCCGCCCCGCCGTCAGCTTCAGGAAATCGAGGGCGTGGCTGATGACATGTTCGAAACCGGATAGCGGGGTCGTCTCGCCGGCCGTGGACATGGAAATCCCCGCCATGGCCAGTGCTGCGGCGGTACATGCCGTGGCTTCCTGCGGCAGGGGATGGTTTGCAAACCCGCCAGCTGCCCCCCGGATGCCCCCGGCAAAAGGCTCCATGAGGCGAAAGGCCGACTCGTCGTATCGTTCCATGACTCCCAGGCGATGCCCGAGAAGCCAGTCCCCATAGGCTACGAAGCGAGCCAGAAGATCCCCGTACCCTGCCCGGGACATGCCGGGCGGAGAGCATTCCAGGAAGGGCCTCACCCAGAAGGCGGCGGAAACCGGTCTGGACTGGAGAGTGCGCTTTGCCCCGTGGAAGTCGATGATGGCAAATGAGGAAGTAAATGCTGTCACAGTCAGTGCCGTGGGAATGGATACGAAGGGGATGGGCATGCCCTCCACATGCAGGGCATGCTTCACCAGATCGGTGATGCTTCCGGAACCGAGGACGATCGCAGCTTCTTCTTTTCCCTCCCGGACTACGCCGCGGATCCGCTCAAAACATTCGTGGGAGGCATGAAGCTCCCCGGGGGGCATGGCAAGTTCGGCCGAGAGGTCCGTCCAGCGGAAAGGGATGCCTGCCTCGCTTAGCAGGGCCCGGAACTCTCTGTCGATTTGTGCCGTCGGGCCTTCGGAGCACTTCTTGGGGAAGCCGTCTACAAAAACACGGATCAGCCGTTTCCCGGGCAGGCATGCGTGAATCCATCTGTGGAAGGCTTCCCGGAACTCGCCCAAGGATTCAGCATAGTGCTGGAACGGAACAAGGAGAGACTTCTTCGGGTCTTTCGGTATTCCTTCCCGCTCCAGGGTGCGATGAAGGGTCTCAAACCAGTGGTTCATGGCATTCGATCCTCGATCTGCGTCAGGCTTGCGCATTCTATCCGGTTTTTCCTCCCCTTCAAATGAAAAAAATTGTTCTTCAGGAAAAAATCGCTTAGAGTTGCAGAAATCACTGCGGAGGACTTCATGAAAGGTCGCCCGAAAAACCCTCCCGCCCCCAAACGCCTGCCTGCACTGGTGGATGACTGCCCCTGCACGCAGATACGCTGCCACCGCCATGGAAACTGCGTGGAATGCGTCCGCGTGCACCGCACGAGGCAGCAGCACATCCCCGAGTGCCTCCAGGGCATGTTCCGTTCCCGGATAAAAGAACTGGCCGCCCTCGTGGAATACGACGTCCTCGATCTTCGAAGGACCCCGGCATTCTGGGATGAGCGTCTTGGAAAAAGAGGCCCCTTCCCACCGGAAAGGGAAATCTCCAGCGAAAAAACCATTGCGAAAGCGACCGACCGCAAATAGATGACTCCGTTGACCGTCTGCTTCCGTGAGTCGGTAAATGTCGGTAAACAGAAGAAAGGATTTCGGATCGCTGCGAAATCCCTTCTTGGTTTGGTCCGGGAGTGCCATAAACGATTAAGGCGGATTCGACGGCTTCCGACGATTTTTGCGAGTTACTTTTTTGTAACGGACAACTACGGTTTTTTCATCCCTTACTACCTGACTTGATTATCCTTTTCCCTTGACACGACTGCCTTCTTTCTATCTATACTCCTACTCTACATCCAGGGGTAAACGCGGGAATGAAATACTGGAGAAAACCATTAGATGAGGCGACTGCCCGGAAGAGCCGCGGCGAGATCGTCGTAATCGTTGACCGGTGCAAGGGTTGCGGTTTCTGCATCGCCTACTGCCCCCGGGGGGTTTTGCGCCTTTCCTCCGGTTTCAACAAAAAGGGCTATCACCCCCCCGAAATCGTGAATGCACCGAAGTGTGCATCCTGTCACTTCTGCGAGGCCTTGTGTCCGGAGTTTGCCATATACGTCGTTGAGCCACGACACCACGGCCTGAATGTCTTGCTAAGGAGCGAAGAGTTGTCCGATAAAGCCGTCCTGACCGGAACTTATTTCATGAACGGGGACGAGGCCTGCTGCGAAGGGCGCTCTCGCCGCGGGCTGCCGTTTCTTTGCCGGCTATCCCATCACGCCCGGCCACGGAAGTGGCCGAGCGGATGTCGGAGCGGCTGCCCGAGATCTGGGCGGGATCTACATCCAGATGGAGGACGAGCTGGCCTCCATGGCGGCCATCCTGGGTGCAAGCTGGGGCGGCATGAAGGCCATGACGAGCACCTCCGGCCCGGGCTTTTCCCTGATGATGGAGAACATCGGCCTCGGACTCTGCACCGAGACGCCCTGCGTCGTCTGCAACGTCCAGCGGGCCGGCCCGAGCACCGGCCTGCCCACCCTGGTCGCGCAGGGGGACATGATGCAGGCCCGGTGGGGCGCCCACGGCCACTACGAGATCATCGCCGTCTCGCCGTCTAGTCCCCAGGAGATGTTCGATTTCACGATCTGGGCCTTCAACCTGTCCGAGCAGTACCGGCTGCCGGTGATCATCCTGGCCGATGAAGTCGTGGGCCACATGAACGAGCGGGTGGTCATCCCGCCGGCAGACGAAATCGAGGTGGTGAACCGCAAGAAAGCCACGGTGCCGCCGGGAAAGTACCTGCCCTACCGTCCCGATGCCGACGGGGTGGCGCCCATGGCCAACTGCGGCGAGGGCTACCACATCCACGTGACCGGACTGACCCACGACGAGCGCGGCTATCCGGTGATGAACGCGCGGCCCAGGAGCAGATGATCGACCGCCTCGTCCGGAAAGATCCGCGAAGAACGTGGATCGAATCATCCGCGACGGAGACGTGTCCTCATGGACGACGCCGAGGTGGCGTCGTGGCCTACGGCATCAGCGTCCGCTCCGCCAAGCGGGCCGTCGCACGAGGCCCGGCAAAGGGGAATCAAGGCAGGACTCATCAAGCTCGAACACGGTCTGGCCCTTCCCCGAAGAGATGATCCGGGATCGTGGCCGGCAGGGTGCGGGCCCTGATCATGCCCGAGATCAATGACGGCCAGATGGTGCTGGAACTGGAGCGCTGCGCCGGCGGCGCCTGCCCGGTCCGGCTGGTGCCCCACTGCGGGCGGCGGCGATCATCCGGCCCGGAGCAGGATTCTCGACCGCTCTCAGAAGCGGCATTGAAGGAGACAGGCATGACGCACGAAGAAACCGCAAGGCAGCCGCCGCTCCATCCCCATGGACGCCCTGCTGCGGACCGACCGGATTCCCCACATCTGGTGCTCCGGGTTGCGGCATCGGCACGGTCTTCGGCTGCGTGCTCACGGCCATCCAGAAGTCCGGCTTCCCTCGAACAGATGGCCATGGTGTCGGGCATCGGCTGCACGGGCCGCATGGCCGGCTACATCCGGCTGGACTCCTTCCACACCACCCACGGCCGGGCCATTCCCTTTGCCACCGGGCTGAAGCTGGCCAGGCCGGAGACTAAGGTGCTCGTGGCCTCGGGCGACGGCGATCTTTTTGCCATCGGCGGCAATCATTCATCCACGCGGCCCGGCGCAACATGGACCTGACCGTCATCTGCGTGAACAACTTGAACTACGGCATGACGGGCGGCCAGCAGGCCCCCACCACCCCCTTCGGGGCCAAGACCACCACCAGCCCGCATCGGCACTCCGAAGAACCCTTCAACTTCTGCTCACCTGGCGGCCGCCTGCGGGGCCGTCTATGTGGCCCGCTGGACCGCCCTTCACATCCGGCTGGCTCACGAACGCCATCACCGAGGCCATGCAGAAGAAGGGGTTTCGCTTTCGTTGAGATCCTGGCCCCCTGCCCCACGTCTTTCGGCAGGCGCAACAGGATGGGCGGCGCGCTGGACACGCTGAAGTTCTTCCACGAGCGCTCCGTCATCCGGAACCACATCGATCCCAAAGAGGCGGTGCTGGACTTCAACAAGCAGCTGGTGGTCGGGCAAGTTCGTGGACATCGAGAGGCCGACCTTCATGGACAACTACGAGGTTGATCAACCGCCGCGAACTGGCAGACTGGCCCGGGCTCGAACGGCAGATCCGAGGCCGGAGGAAACGGGCATGATGATCCATGGAAACCGGACCGAAAAAGAGATCTTCATCACCGGGCTTCGGCGGCCAGGGCATCGTCATGGCCGGCGACATCCTGGGCAAGGCCGCGACCCTCCATGACCTGAAGCACGCCACCATGATCCAGGCCTATGGCCCGGAGGCCCGGGGGGGCTCCTGTTCCACCCAGGTCATCATCAGCGACGAGGAGATCCTCTTCCCATACGTACGAAGAGCCCGAGGTGCTGATCTGCATGAGCCAGGAGGGCTATGCGAAAAACATCAGCCTCGCTGCCGACCGGCGGCACTCCTCATCTGGGACACGGATCTGGTCGAGACCCGGGAGCTGGATCCGGGTTGGACCACATACAACATCCCGGCCACGCGGTTCGCGGAGGAGCTCGGCAATAAAATGATGGCCAACATCGTCATGCTCGGTTTTCTTGCCGCCGTTGAGCGACGTCGTGCAGCGCTGGACTCCCTGCGCCAGGCCGTGCTCGGATTCGGTGCCCGCCGGCAACAAGGAAAACAACGCCGGGCCTTTGACCGGGGCCGCGAATACGGAGAGGCGATCCAGAAGAGCCGGGCAAAACAGGAGCAAGCTCCGGGAGAGCACCTGCATGAAGCCGAGTCTTCTTCACGCCGGCAGCGCTGAAGAAGGCCGTCTTGCTCGTCGGCTCGGGCTACGGGGCCCTGAAGGTGGCGGAGGACCTGGCCCAGGCCGGTATCCCGGTCATCTGGGTGACCAGGCCCCGCATTTCCTGGAGCTGCCCGAGGGGTCGAGCAGTTCGCGGAATGGCCCGAAGACTCGAAGTTCCAGTTCCGGCCGCTCTACCTGCGGGTGACCCGCCACCCCCTGGTGACCGCCCTGACCCATGCCCGGTCGAATCCATGGAGCGGACCCTGAAGGCTACCGTGTCGTCGTGGTCCAGGATCCGATCTACGTGGACTACGACCTCTGCACCGGGTGCGGCCGCTGCATGGAGGTCTGCCCGCTGCAGAACACGGACCACCTGCCTCTTTCGCGAACGCCGGCCTATTGCCCCTCCCGGGCCCTGGAACTGGACAAGCGAAAGACGAGTCCCTGCCGCACTGGCTTGTCCTCTCGGAGTAAACGTCCAGGCCTACATGGCCCTGACCGCGGCGTGCCGGTTTGAGGAGGCCCTGGACGTCATCCGCCGAGGACAATCCTCTGCCCGGGCATCTGCGGGCAGAGTCTGCCATCATCCCTGCGAGGCATCCTGCCGCCGGCCGAGCTGGATGAAGCCGTGGCCATCTGTGCGGTCAAGCGCTTTCTGGCGGACCGGGAGCTCTCGGAGAAAAAGCCCCGCTTCGGAGAAGCCGGAAAGGACCGCAGACCCGAGCGCATAGCCGTCATCGGCGCCGGCCCCGCCGGGCTCACGGCTGCTCATTACCTCAACCGGGCGGGGTTTCCCGTCACGATCTTCGAGGCCCACCACGAGGCCGGAGGGATGCTCCGGCTGGGCATCAATGCCTTCCGCCTGCCCCGGGCCATCCTTGATGCCGAGATCCGTGCCATCATCGAATCGGGCGTCGAGATCCGCACGGGCGCATCGATCGAGAATCTTCAGAATCTCTTCGATGAAGGATTCCGGGCGGTCCTCGTCTGCACGGGGGCTCACCGGGATCTTCGTCTGGGCATTCCCGGCGATGACGCTGAAGGGGTGCTCGGTGCCGTGGAGATGCTCCGGTCCCTTCACACCGGAAAGACGTCCGCCCTTGCGGGGCATGTGGCTGTGATCGGCGGCGGCAACTCCGCCTTCGATGCGGCCCGGGCCGCCGTCCGCCTGGGTGCCGAATCCGTAACGGTTTACTATCGACGCGAGCGTGGCGACATGCCCGCCAGCCTCTCGGAGATCCGCGAGGCGGAAGAGGAGGGCGTCCGGATCGAATTTCGCTGCGCGCCCGTGCGCATCAACGTCAAGGGCGGCAAGGTGACGGGCCTCACGCTCATCCGGATGAAAATGGGAAGATCGACAAGAGCGGGCGCCGCCGTCCGGAGACGATCGCAGGCTCCGAGTTCAGCGTCCCGGCAGACCGGGTCGTCGTGGCGGTCGGGCAGCAGCCCCATCTGGCCGGTCTGCGGGATCATGTGAAGACGGATTCCGACGGCCGGGTGAGCGTGGACAAGAAATTCTCCGCCTCCCATCCCGGTGTCTTTGCCGCGGGAGACGTGGTGACGGGCCCCGATACGGTTGTAGGGTCCATGGCGCAGGGCAGACAGGCCGCAGTCCGTGTTGCGGCAACTCTCAAGGGCGCGCGGATCTGCCCGACGGAAACGCGGAGACGCACAGCGTCGGGGAATATCTGGATGTTCCCCGGGATCAACCGAAGCTCGGGCGCGCCGTGATGCCCCTGCGCAAAGCGGCCCAGAGGCGCAGGGACTTCTCGGAGGTGGAAACGGGCTTTTCCGCCGAGCAAGCCGTTGCCGAAGCGCGACGCTGCCTCCAGTGCTCCTCGTGCTGCGAGTGCCGCGTCTGCGAATCCGTTTGCGAGGACATCGGCGCCATCGATCATACCCGCACCTCCCGAAGGATGAGTTTCGTGAGCCCTGCCGTGATCGTGGCGAGCGAGGACGAGTTCGCCCGGCGGGATCTGATGGGCAAGCAAGGCATTTACCAGGTGGGGGAATTCAAGAGCGCCACCGACATCGTAAACGTATTGATGGCCGGCTCGTCCTCGGCAGGGCAGGCCATGGCCGACTGCCTGTCCCTGCGGCACCCCAGCATACCCGCGGAGCCCAGGGAACTGCCGGACGACAGGGAGCCACGCCTCGGGGTATTCGTCTGCACCTGCAACGGCACTCTGGCCTCATCGGGAGCCCTCGAGCGCATCCGGAACATGGCGGCGAGCCTTCCAGGTACCGTGCACAGCGAGCTGATCGTCTCGGCGTGCCATCCGCGCGGCGCGGAGCGGATCGCTGCGGCATACCGCAGCCGGCGGTTGAGCCGCGTCATCCTTGCCTCCTGCGTGTGTTGTCCCCTCGAGTTCCAGTGCATTGCCTGCAACGACCAGCGGAACCGCGCACGCGTTCATCTGTTCAACCGTCTTGGCCTCGACCGCTGCCGGTTCGAGATGATCAACATGCGCGATCACCTGGGCGGGCCGGAGCTCTCCGAGGACGAGGCCGTGGCCAATGCCCGGGATTTCCTGCGGGAAGCCTATCTTCGGGCGCGCCTGCTGGGCCCGCTGCGCGGCGGCACGACGAAAATGGGAAACCGCATCCTTGTCCTCGGCGGCTCCGAAGTGGGTCTGAGCTGTGCGCACATCCTTGACCTGCAGGGCTTCAATGTCCGCCTCGTCCACCGGTGCCGCCTCAAGGACGGGCCCGACCTGCCCGAGGGCATCGCCATGCGGCCTGTTACGGACACCATCGGCAAGGGCATCACCCATGTACCCGAGGCCGTGATCGAAAATATCAAGGGACACCTGGGGGATTTCCACGTGACGGTCTCCGAGAGCGGCCAGCGCCGGAAGTGGAAAGCCGACATTGTCTGCCTGACGGACCTCAATCTGCTGACTCTGGCGATCCCCGTGGACATGTTCGGCCTCAAGAAGTTCTACCGGTTCAATTTCGCCTTTTTCAATACCCCCCAGATCGGCGTCTTACCGCGTGATGCCCCGGACCTTGGGACGGGTGTCGGCCTTCCAGGCGGGGGCCGCCCTGGCGGCTCATGTGGCCACCGCGGCGGCGGAGGCATTCCTGAAAGACCACGAGCTGAGCCCCCGGGTGGACCCCGAACGCTGCCGGGGGTGCGGACGCTGCGTGGAGATCTGTACCTTTGACGCCGTGCGGCTGGTGCCCAACGACCGGGGGTTCTACACGGCGGAGGTCCTGCGCCACAACTGCGTGGGCTGCGGCGGCTGCGTGGGACGCTGCCCTGTGACCGCCATGGACATGCCCTATTTCTCGAACCGGCTTCTCGAGGAGCTGACGGCATGCACCCTGGGCGAAGATCGCTGATGAGAGAAGTCCGCTGACATGAAGAAGAGCGCTGAAAAAAAACGGGTGAAGACCCTCGGGATCTGCTGCAACTGGAGTCCCTTCGCCTGTTACACTGCGGCGGGGATGGCCCGGCTTGCCGTGCCGCCCGATTTCCGGCTGATGCGTGTGATGTGCATCGGCCGCATCAACCAGGCCCTGATTCTCCGGGCGTTCGAGTTCGGCGCCGACGGCGTGATCCTGCTGGAGTGCCTAGACGAGGATTGCCGCTACGGTCCCGGCCCCGGTGTAGGCCACGAAAACGTCAGAAGGGTCCGGAGACTGCTGCACCTGCTGGGCATCGATCAGGAGCGGCTCGTGGAGTGCAGTTTCGGCGCCCATGAGAAAGAGGTCCTCGTGGAGACCCTCTGGAGGTTTGCCGACCAGATCCAGGCCCTGGGTCCGAATGACAGCGAGGGGAAGCCTCGGTGTAAAGAGACCTGCATGATGAGCGAGATCGACCGGATCATACGGGCCCAGGTCCCTCTTCCAGTGCCTCGAGTGCGGCAAGTGCTCCGCCGCATGCCCCCGGCGCCTGACCGGCAAGGATTACTCGCCGAGGCTTCTGGCCCACAAAGTCATCGCCGAGCGGGAGGACGAAGCCTTCATCGAGAACGCCGTCTGGGATTGCCTGAGCTGCGGGATGTGCAGCGAACGCTGCCCCTCGGGCGTCAAGTTCAGCGGGTTCATCCTGGATATGCGGACCCTGCTGGCAGAGACGAAAGGACTGCAAGGGGTACCGGGCCCATGACGGGGCCGTCCACTCCTGGATGCGCATGATGACGGCGCCGGAGCTCAGAGCAGAACCGGCTCGACTGGGTCGCGAAGGATCTCCAGGTGGCCGACTCCGGGGACGTCGCCTTTTTCGTGGGCTGTGCCCCCTACTTCGACATCTTTTTCGCGGGCATCGAGGTGGATACGCTTTCCATCGCGAAGGACAGCATCCGCCTTCTCAATTTTATGGACATCAAGCCCGTCCTTCTGCGCGACGAGACGATGCTGCGGCCACGACCTCCTGTGGACGGGAGACCGCGAGAACTTCGAGCGCCTCTGCCGCCTGAACTACGAGACCTTCAAGTCGGCAGGGCTCAGAGAGATCGTTGTCTCCTGCCCCGAGTGCTACCACGTGTTGAGCGATCATATGCCCCGCGTCATCCCGGGATTCGATATCAAGATCACGCTGCTTCTGGATCTGCTCCAGCAGGAGGTGCGCAAAGGGGGGATGACGTTTCGCGGCCTGAAGCGCCGGGCCACGTACCAGGACCCCTGCCGGCTGGGCCGCATGGCGGGCCGCTACGCCGCGCCGCGGGAGCTGCTGGGACTGATCCCGGAGATGCGCTTTGCGGAGATGGAAAACTCGGGCCGAGCGCTGTGTGCTGCGGCAACTGCGGCTTCATCAACTGCGATGCCCATTCCA
The DNA here is from genome assembly GCA_963705165.1 of uncultured delta proteobacterium. Lineage (GTDB taxonomy): Bacteria > Desulfobacterota > Syntrophia > Syntrophales > UBA2192 > UBA2192. The sequence continues at coordinate 67,354 of CAVPJD010000030.1, forward strand.
AGCAGATCCAGGTGCAGAGGCTCCAGGAAGCGAAGGCTACCGGGGCGGACCTGCTGATCACGGCCTGCCCGAAGTGCCTGATCCACCTGACCTGCGCGGTCCGGGACCGCCTCAGGCAGGGGTCGGTGAAGATGGAAATCCGCGACATCCTGTCCGTGCTGGCCGATCAGATCGCCTGGTACGGGGGGTAAGGAGAAAGGAAGCGACATGCAAACGTCTGAATCCCGCGACAGCGTCCGCATCGGAGTGTATGTCTGCCACTGCGGGTCGAATATCGCAGGTGCCGTGGACTGCGCCGCCGTCGCCGCCTATGCCCGGACACTGGCCGGGGTCGTCCACACCCGCGACCAGGGCTACACCTGCTCGGAGCCCGGGCAGGCGCAGATCAAGCAGGACATCCGCGAATTCGGGCTCAACCGCATCGTCGTGGCATCCTGCTCTCCGCGGCTGCACGAGCCCACATTCCGCAAGTGCGTAAGCGAGGCGGGCCTCAACCCCTACCTCATGGAGATGGCCAACATCCGCGAGCAGTGCTCCTGGGTGCACAGCCTCGATCGAGAGGGAGCCACCGCCAAGGCCCGCGACCTGGTGCGCTCTGCCGTGGCCCGTGCCCGGCTCCTGGATGTCCGCACGGAGCTCGAGGTGCCCGTGCGCCGATCCACCCTCGTCATCGGCGGCGGCGTGGCCGGAATCCAGGCCGCCCTCGACCTGGCCGATGCGGGCTATCCCGTCGTCCTGGTGGAGAGGCAGCCCAGCATCGGCGGCATCATGGCCCAGTTGGACAAGACGTTCCCCACCATGGACTGTTCCATCTGAATACTCGGGCCGAAGATGACGGATGCCGGTCGGCATCCCCGGATCACGGTTCTGACGCAGAGCGAGGTCAAGGAGATCACGGGCTTCGTGGGGAACTTCCACGTCAAGGTCCTCAAGCGGGCCCGCTACGTGAAGGAAAAGGAGTGCACGGCCTGCGGCGACTGCACGCAGGTCTGCCCCGTTGTCGTCCCCGACGAGTTCAACATGGGACTGAGCTCCCGCCGGGCCATCTACTCGCCCTTCCCCCAGGCCGTCCCGTCGGCCTACGTTGTGGACATCCGGCACTGCCTGGGCCACAACCCGATCATCTGCGGCAAGTGCATCGAGAAGTGCGCCAAGCGCTGCATCGACTTCAACATGAACGACGAGGAGCTCAGCTTCGACGTGGGTACGATCGTCGTGGCCACGGGAATGGAGCCCTATCGACCCCAGGGCCCTCGACGAGTACGGCTACACCCGCCACGAGAACGTGCTGACGAGCATGGAGTTTGAGCGCCTCATCAATGCCGGCGGGCCCACGCATGGCCACGTGATCCGGCTGACGGACCGAAAGACACCCCGAATTCCGTGGCCTTCATCCAGTGCGTGGGATCGCGCTCCCCGCAGAGGGGCCACCCGTACTGCTCGAACATCTGCTGCATGAACACGGTGAAAAGCGCCATCATGCTCAAGGAGCACGACCCGGAGATGGAGGTGAAGGTCTTCTACATCGACATCCGGGCCTTCGGCAAGGGCTTCGAAGATCTGTTCCGTCGGAGCAAGGGCATGGGGGTCCGGTACATCCGGGGACTGCCGGGCTCCGTCAAGCAGGATGCCGCAAGCCAGGACCTCATCCTCACCGTGGAGAACACGGCCACGAACGAACTGGACACCTACCGGGCGGAGATGGTGATCCTGGCCGTGGGGCTGGAGCCCCCGGCGGAGATGAAGCACATCCAGGAGATGCTTGCCCTGCAGAAGACCTCCGACGGTTTCTACCTGGAGGCCCACCCGAAGCTCCAGCCCGTGGATTCGGCCACCGCGGGGGATTTTCTTTGCGGGCTGCGCGGAAGGACCCAAGGACATCAAGGACTCCGTCACACAGGCCTCGGCCGCGGCCGCCCGGGCCATGCGCCTCATGAACCCGGAGCAGCTGACCGTGGAGGCCATCACGGCTGAGGTCGACGAAGAGCTCTGCAACGCCTGCGGCCTGTGCGCCAAGGTCTGCCCCTACAAGGCCATCACCGTGGATGCCAAGTCCAAGATCCCCGCAAAGGTGACGGAGGCGGCCTGCTCGGGCTGTGGCACCTGCTGCGGCGGAGTGTCCCGTCGGTGCCATCCGGATGAACCACTTCACCGACGAGCAGATCGAGGCCCAGATCGACGCCATCCTGGCGGAGGAGCCGCAAAAGCGGTCCTCGGTATTTGCCTGCAACTGGTGCTCCTATGCCGGGGCCGATTTCGCCGGTGTCTCGCGCCTGGCCAGTATCCTCCGGCAACCGCGGCTGATCCGGACCATGTGCTCCGGCCGCGTCCATGAGAAGTTCGTCTGGCGCGCCTTTGAGAAGGGCGCCCCGGTGGTTCTCGTGTCGGGCTGTCATATCGGCGATTGCCACTACATCAACGCCAACCACTGGACGGAGCGCCGCGTCAAGCGCATGTGGAAAAAGATGGAGAAGCTCGGCCTGCGGCCGCGAGCGGCTCGGGCTCGAGTGGATCAGCGCAGCGGAAGGCATTCGATTTCAGAAGGTGATGGAGGACATGGAGGGCCTGCGCAGGACCGTGACGGCAGAGGAAATCGCCGCAACGCAGCAGATCCTGCAGAAAGAGCAAAAAAAGCGGACCGGAAGGGATGAAGATTTGTGATTGAAATGGGCGGCAGATAAAGCCGCCGGTTACGTACTCTGGGAGCCTACTGCTCTGCGAATGGTGTCGGCCAATTCTTCGGTATCGCACCCTTTCAGGTTGTATCCCATGGCGCCGGCACGCATCATGGGAAGAGATGCATTAATTACTTCCCAAGACGACTTTCTTTCCTAACAAGGATGACTTGCCCAAGGTAATCTTGAGATATTCCAGCATCAATTCTTCAATCATTTGTTCTTTAGGGGTGTTTGCATAGGAATCCTGTTTTATTTCATCTGTTTTGATTTTGCCGCTCCGAACGGCCAAGGCCTGCTGAGCCTCCTGCAAGGCAGCATATTTTACCACTAAATCATTCAACGGTAAGGATGAAAGCTGTTGATACGTCAAGGCTATCCGGCTTGGCGCGGGCAAGTTTGGCGATTCCAGGATAGCTTTTGAATTCCTGGCACGTCGCTTCATTCCCTTGACGACATGCTCTGTTTGGATAAAATTGATCTCGGACCAGCCGCCCCGAATCCATTGAAACATGCCGGACCTGACCATGGATGGCGAAGAGCCTGACTCGACAAAGACTGCAACCGAAAAATAGTTATAGATATAAGATTTAATCCACCCCAGGCCTGTTTTGGCCGAGCCGGGTACGCCCGAATAATAGTAATTCCAATCGTCGTCGTTCCCCAGGATGAAGCCTTTTTTACCGACGTCGGATATATCGATCTGTTTGGAAATGGAAATCAGCGCTTGCCGCCCCTTGTGGTTGAGAAGGATGAGAGTTCTTTTTAGGTCGTATTCATAATAGATGCCGGTAGTGAGGTCAGGAGTGATACCGTCGCGTTGTAATCCGGAAATGATTACAGGCTTCCCACCTGGCAATGGCGCTTTCCAGCTGCCGGGCAATGTTTGTAAGTCCTTCCATAGTGAATATCGCAGAGAAGATGGGCTCATAAGAGCCGATGGAATTTTGCTGTTATACGAGTATTGCAAGAAACTGGCGAAGTTGATCTTGGTGTCGAATTCATAATAGGCTCCGGTAGCTTCCTGGATTTTTGGAAGAGCGGTTTCTTTATTTGATTTCGGCTCGAGGACATAATCCACGAGGGTGGCGACGGCCTGGGCGTCGAGCCCTGTTTTGGGATCAGCGCAGAAGGCAACTAATTTCATCGTCGCGACGGCGATAGGGCTGGAACTGTCCGAGGGCGAATTGGCTAATGCTGGTTGATATTGAAAAAATGTCAGCAGTGAAACGATAAGCGTTATCGATAGCCATCGGAAGCCAATGGCGGGGTTCGTTGTCCTTTTTTTCATCATCTGTTGTTCAAGTCACGTAGCCGGTTCGCCCGATGTGCAGGTTGAGATTAGCTGTCTCTGTCGTTGCCCGGTTTACCGGCAGTGCCCACGTATTTCAACTATTAATGTTTGTTATCTTGCATACCTTTCAAAATCATTCAATCATGACTTTCAGGAAGGGCTCGATACAAGGCTCTCTAAGAGCGGGAACTCGGCGTACGATCTCGAAGCATGTGCTTCTAAATACATATTCAACGGGTCGGTAGACGGCCAAGGGTTCCACTCAGGCCTGTTTTCACACGTTGGGGAATCCATGGTCCCTGAACAGGCAGGCTGTGAGCCTTCAGGGATTCTCCGCCTGGCCCACGTCGAGCCACTCCGCCAGCATGGAGGCGTGAGCGGGTTCCAGGTAGAGGGTCGAATAAAGGAACTCGCGGGACGCAGACGTCGTTGTCCCTTCGATATCGCGAAACCCCTCCAGTGCCGCCATCCTCTCCAATATGCTCTGGATATTGTCAAGTGTAAAATCGAATGGAGCCCGAGCGAAGAGATCCAGGGGAACCGGCCGAGTGTAATCCGAGGAGTTCTGCCGGACGATCTGTGCAATGAGCTGCAGGGGGTCGCCCTGCCTTTTCAGCAGCAGTGACGCATAAGCGCCGGTCATGAATTGTGAGGAATAGTAGTGCCGGGAGCCATCCTCGGAAACAAGCTCGTTCGAATCCTCGTTTTGTTCCATTGTCTTCCTGAGAAGACTTCCGAATTCTTCCGCCTGCAGGGGAGGGTCCTTTCGTTCAGAGAGCCGGCGAAGAATCTCGGCTTCCGGGATGAGTCTCCCCGCCCGGCGTTCCTGCCGGTGAAGTCACCAGCATTATTTTTTCGCGCACTGCGCAATGCGGGAATAAGAGAAGGGACCCCGCTCGGGGTCCCTTCTCTTGCCGTTTCCAAAAAAACTGTCGTCTACTTCACGGTTTCCTTCAGCCCCTTGCCGGCCGTGAACTTCGGTACCTTCTTCGCCTTCACCTTGATCATGGCGCCAGTCTGGGGGTTGCGGGCCGTCCGCGCAGCGCGTTTTGCCACGGAGAACGTCCCGAAGCCTGCGATGGCCACTTTGCCGCCCTTCTTCAACGCTTTCTCGATAGCTCCGAATACGGCATCGACGGCAGCAGCAGCCTCCTTCTTCACGCATACGACCTTTGCCACTTCATTGATCAGTTCCGCTTTGTTCATATCTTCCTCCTTTCATGGGGTTTCAGCGTTTCCAATATAATCATATCTCATTTCCTGATGATCCTGTCATCATGAAAATGATGAAAAAGTATGGGGTCCCCCCCACTTGCCGCATTGATATTCTTTTTATTCCTCAGACCCTGATTTTAGCAACATCTTTATTCCTGCCTTGTTACCCTAGCTCAAAAGCGCTGGAGAAGATTTTCGTGAAAAGGATGATATTTAAGGGGGACAAAATGATTCGAACCAAAGTCCTGCCGGCCCTTCTCGTTGTCTTGCTTCTGATTATACCGCTCTCGATCCGCTCACAAACACTGGAAGATCATAGAAAGGAAATGAACAGGATAAGCAGCGAGATCGATCAACTGGAAAAGATGATCCGTGAAAACAAAAAGCTTTCAAAGATGCTCAGGGATCACGAATCCAGATTGCAGGCCCTGGCCGAGAATCCCCGGATTTACCGCCTACCCGTCCTGATTGAGGGGAAAGCTCTCTACGTGACAGTCAGTGAATCGGAACTCGACGATTTTTCCTGTTCTCTTGCGCTTGAGGACCTTCTCACAAAGCATAAAGTGACAAAGGGCAGATTTCGTAGCGACGATCCGCCGGAATGGAAGAAGGTCCTGATCCAGGAAAATGGGCAAGCAAAAGATCATCTAAAAAATGTTGAATTACCGGCCATCCATCAAAGAGCTGTCGAAGTCGATCAGGAAACCTATGCGCTCGAGGCCAAGCGCAACAAGCTCCTGGAGAAATACAAGATGCTGCAGAGGAAAACGGCGGACGCCTGACATGATTTCTCAAGCGGGAGAGTGAAGCAATATGGACATCCTCTACGCAATTATTATTGCCGTGTTTTTCGTTCTGTGCTGGTTTTCTATCGGCTGGATTGAAAGACTTCAAGCAGGTGAGTGAAATGCCCTTTCTCTACCTGATGGGCGGCATCATCGCCTTGGCCCTTCTCATCTACCTCCTTATCGCGCTTCTGAAGCCGGAGGTGTTTTCATGAACGCCCCGGGCATCATTCAGGTAATGCTCTATTTTGCCGCACTTCTGGTTCTCGTCAAACCGCTGGGATTGTACATGGCCCGCGTCTACAGCGGGGAGTCAACCCCTCTGCACCGGCTTATCGCACCCTTCGAGAGGGGGATCTATCGCATATGCGGGATCCGGCCCGAAGAGGAGATGACGTGGAGAGAATACGCGATGGCCCTTCTGCTGTTCAACGCCGCGGGTGCTTTTCTGCTCTATTTGATTCAGCGAAGCCAGGCATTCCTTCCGCTCAATCCCCAGCAGATCGGTGCCGTCGCTCCCGACCTTGCCTTTAACACGGCCGTGAGTTTCGTCACCAATACAAACTGGCAGGCCTATGCCGGGGAAACGACCATGAGCTATCTGACGCAAATGATCGGACTCACCGTCCAGAATTTCGTTTCCGCGGCGAGCGGCATGGCGGCGTTGGCTGCCTTCATCCGGGGACTCCAGCGCAGCCTCTCGCGGACCATCGGTAATTTCTGGCTCGACATGGTCCGTTCCGTTCTGTACATCCTGCTTCCCCTGGCCCTGGTGTTCTCCCTTGCTCTCGTCTCCCAAGGAGTCGTTCAGTCGCTCGGCCCCGCTGTCCGGGTTCCGCTTCTTCAGAGCACACTGGACAGTGAGGGCAGCGAGGTTGCCGGGCAGCTCATCCCCATGGGTCCGGCGGCTTCGCAGATCGCCATCAAGCAGATCGGAACAAACGGCGGGGGTTTTTTCAACGTCAACTCCGCCCATCCCCTGGAGAATCCGACGCCGATTTCAAACTTTCTGGAGCTTCTCGCCATTCTCCTGCTTCCCGCGGCCCTCTGTTATTCCTTCGGAAAAATGGTGGGCGATACACGGCAGGGCTGGGCAATCCTCGCGGCAATGCTGGTCATCCTGATTCCGCTGATGATTCTGTGCCTGTGGAGCGAGCAGGCGGGAAATCCTGCCCTGCGCGCCCTGGGGGTCGACCAGTCAGCGGGAAGCGGGCAGCCGGGCGGTAACATGGAAGGGAAGGAAGCGCGATTCGGCGTCGTCAACTCGGTACTCTGGGCGGTAGCCACCACGGCCGCTTCGAACGGATCCGTTAATGCCATGCACGATTCTTTTACGCCCCTTGGAGGTCTTGCTCCCCTCTGGCTCATGCAGCTCGGGGAGGTTGTCTTCGGCGGAGTCGGTTCCGGGCTCTACGGCATGCTTGTTTTTGCCGTCATCGCCGTCTTCGTGGCCGGTCTCATGGTGGGCCGGACACCGGAGTACCTGGGCAAGAAGATCGATGCCTTTGAAATGAAAATGGCCTCCCTTGTCATTCTCATCCCTGCTGCCGTTGTCCTTGTCGGCACGGCGATTGCCCTGGTTGCAAAGGCGGGGCTTGCCGGCATCTCAAATCCGGGCCCCCATGGCTTTACGGAAGTTCTCTACGCCTTTTCCTCAACGGCGAACAACAACGGCAGTGCCTTTGCAGGCCTCAACGCCGACAGCATCTTTTACAATATCTCCCTGGGGATCGCCATGCTCATCGGCCGGTTCTGGGTGATGATCCCGGTTCTGGCCATGGCGGGATCTCTGGCGAGGAAAAAAGTCATTCCATCCGGTCCCGGGACACTTCCAACCCATACACCCCTTTTCGTGATTCTGCTTGCAGGCGTGGTTCTTCTGGTGGGTGCGCTGACGTTTCTTCCGGCCCTCGCCCTCGGGCCGATTGCGGAATTCATGGCATCCTGATGGGTTGTGGGAGACAAGACAATGAGTCGAAAGATCAAGACCCTCACCCTTTTTGAAGGGGCTCTTCTCCGGCAAGCCGTCGCCGACGCGTTCCTGAAGCTCAATCCCGTGCACATGATGAGGCGGCCGGTCATGTTTGTCGTCGAGGTGGGCAGTGTGTTGACCGCAGCACTTTTTTTCCATGCACTGTCAGGCCGGGGGCAGGAAAGCCCGGCCTTCATCCTGACCGTGTCGATCTGGCTCTGGATCACCGTTCTTTTCGGTAATTTCGCAGAGGCAATGGCGGAAGGACGGGGAAAGGCTCAGGCGAAAGCACTGCGCGGCACGCGGAAAGACGTGCTGGCCAAGCGCCTCTCCGGCCCCGACCCCCGGGCGGATCGAGTCCTCGTCCCGGGCTCGCAGCTTGGCAAAGGTGATTTCGTCCTGGCGGAAGTAGGGGATGTCATTCCGGGAGATGGCGAGGTGGTTGTCGGGGTCGCCTCTGTCGACGAGAGTGCGATTACGGGTGAGAGTGCACCCGTCATCCGGGAGTCCGGCGGGGACCGCAGCGCCGTAACCGGGGGGACGCGTGTGCTCTCGGACTGGCTCGTTATCCGCGTTACGTCGAGTCCCGGCGAGACCTTCCTCGACCGGATGATCGCCATGGTGGAAGGCGCGAGGAGGCAGAAGACCCCCAATGAAATCGCCCTCGACATTTTCCTTGCCGGCCTGACGATCATCTTCCTGCTTGCCACGGTCACGCTGCTGCCGTTCTCGATCTTCAGCGTCCACGCCGCCGGCCAGGGCTCGCCTGTCACCATCACCGTGCTCGTTGCCCTGCTCGTCTGCCTGATCCCGACGACCATCGGGGGGCTTCTTTCGGCCATCGGCATTGCCGGCATGGACCGGATGATCCAGGCCAATGTCATCGCCATGAGCGGCCGTGCCGTCGAGGCGGCAGGCGACGTGGATGTCCTCCTGCTGGACAAGACGGGTACCATCACCCTCGGCAACCGGGAGGCCGTGTCCCTTCTCCCTGTCGACGGCGTGGATGGCAAGACCCTTGCCGATGCAGCCCAGCTTGCCTCGCTTGCCGACGAGACTCCCGAGGGACGCAGCATCGTCGTGCTGGCCAAGAAGAATTACGGCTTGCGGGAGCGGGATATCAAGGCCCTTGGTGCCCGCTTCATCCCCTTCACGGCAAGGACGCGCATGAGCGGCGTTGATCTCGACGGCCGTCAGATCCGAAAGGGGGCTGCAGACGCCATGGAGGCCTATGTGACGGTTCAGGGCGGTTCCTTTCCGCCCGACATCCGATCGATCGTCGATGACATCTCCCGCGGGGGCGGCACACCGCTTGTTGTGGCCGATGGGGCGCGTGCTCTCGGGGTCATTCATCTGGCCGACGTTGTCAAGGGCGGGATCCGGGAACGGTTCACGGAGCTCAGGCGGATGGGGATCCGGACGGTGATGATTACGGGAGATAATCCTCTGACGGCCGCAGCCGTTGCTGCCGAGGCCGGCGTGGATGATTTTCTCGCCCAGGCAACGCCGGAAGCGAAACTGAAATTGATCCGCGAGTATCAGGCCGGGGGACACCTGGTTGCCATGACCGGCGACGGGACCAACGATGCGCCGGCCCTGGCCCAGGCCGACGTGGCCGTGGCGATGAATACGGGTACCCAGGCCGCCAAGGAGGCGGGAAACCTGGTCGATCTCGATTCGAATCCCACGAAGCTCGTCGAGATCGTCGGGATCGGCAAGCAGCTCCTGATGACTCGGGGTACGCTCACCACGTTCAGCATCGCCAACGATGTGGCCAAGTACTTTGCTATTCTCCCGGCGGCGTTTGCCGGCATCTACCCGTCCCTGTCTGCGCTCAACATCATGGGGCTCACAACCCCTCAAAGTGCGGTCCTCTCGGCGGTCATCTTCAATGCCCTGATCATCGTTGCCCTGATTCCCCTTGCCCTGAAGGGGGTCCGGTATCGCCCGATGGGTGCCGCAATCGTTCTGCGCCACAATCTGCTTGTCTACGGTGCAGGAGGCCTGGTAGTCCCCTTCATTGGTATCAAGCTGATCGACCTGATCCTTGCGGCCCTGCACCTGGCTTGAGGAGAGAATCCATGAAACACTTCATCCGTCCCGCTATCCTTTCACTGTTGCTGCTGACCCTTCTGACCGGCATCGTCTACCCGCTCTTCATCACAGGACTCGCCCAGCTGCTTTTTCCCCGCGAGGCCAATGGAAGCCTGATCGTCAGGGAAGATCATCCTGCGGGGTCGGCTCTACTCGGGCAACCCTTTGAGGATCCCCGTTTTTTCTGGGGGCGGCCTTCGGCTACAAAGCCTCTTCCATACAACAGCGCCGCCTCGGTGGGATCCAACCTGGGGCCGTCGAACCCGGAACTGACGAATGCAGTCCGGTCGCGAATCGCCGCATTGCGCGCTGCCGACCCGGACAATCGCCGGCCAATCCCCGTGGACCTGGTTACGGCTTCCGGCAGCGGCCTCGATCCTCACATCAGCCCGTCTGCCGCTCTCTACCAAGTCCCCCGTGTTGCAAAGGCCCGCGGAATTGAGGAAGGAGTTGTGCAAGGCCTCGTCATGGCCCATGTGCGGGATCGGGATTTCGGAATCCTCGGAGAGCCCGTCGTCCCTGTCCTCGAGCTGAACATGGTGCTGGAGACCCTACGGTGATTCTGTTACACTTCAAACTGCGATTGCGATCCTCGGCAATCTTTCACAGGTCGTTCCGGTATGGATGAAAAAAGACCCGACCCAGAAGCCCTTCTTGAGCAAGTCAGGCAGAAAGAGGAGCGTCAACGGCAGGGGAAGCTGAAGGTCTTCTTCGGCGCCGCCCCCGGTGTGGGGAAAACCTATGCCATGCTGGAAGCCGCCCAGGTGAAGCGACGGGAGGGAATCGATATCCTCGCCGGTCTTGTCGAGACCCACGGCCGCAGGGAGACGGAAGCGCTTCTCGAGGGGCTGGAGAATCTGCCCCGCCGCTCCCTATACTACAAGGGGAAAACCCTCCAGGAATTCGACCTGGATGGCGCCTTGTCGCGCAATCCTTCCATTGTCCTCGTGGACGAACTGGCCCACACCAATGTTCCCGGTGCCCGCCACAAAAAACGATGGCAGGACGTGAGAGAGCTTCTCTGTGCAGGAATCTCCGTCTATACCACCGTCAATGTCCAGCATCTGGAGAGCCTCAATGACGTGGTTTATCAGATCACCGGTGTCCGCGTAAGGGAAACCCTGCCGGACTCGTTTCTGGAGCGAGCCGATGAGATCGAACTTGTCGATCTGCCGCCCGATGACCTTCTGCAGCGTCTGAAGGAAGGGAAGGTATACATTCCCGATCAGGCGAAAAAGGCGATGGAGAATTTCTTCCGGAAAGGAAACCTCATCGCTCTGCGTGAACTGGCACTTCGACGCACGGCCGAGCGTGTCGATGAGCAGATGGAGAGTTATCGGCGGGAACAGGGGGTGCATGCCATCTGGCCCGCGACGGAGAGGATTCTCGTCTGCGTGGGACCCAATCCGCGCTCTGTACGCCTGATCCGGGCAGCCCGCCGAATGGCCGCGGGACTGCGCGCCGAGTGGATCGCCGTCAACGTCGAGGCGCCCTCACATGTCCGCGCCTCCGAGGAGGATCAACGGCTGCTGGCTGAGCACATGCGCCTGGCCGAGAGCCTGGGCGCTGAAACGGTTACCCTCTCGGGGCACCGGGTCAGCGATGAGATCCTCAATTATGCCAGGCTGCGCAACGTCGGCAAGATCATCGTCGGCAAGCCGACCCATCCACGGTGGAAGGATAAGCTGCTGGGCTCCCCGCTCGATGAAATCGTCCGCGGCAGCGGCGATATCGATGTCTATGTCATAACCGGGGATGCCCCCGAGAGAATGCCCCGGCGCATGGAGAGAAAAGCCCCTTTGCCCTGGAAACCCGCCGAGTGGGTCTGGTCCGTTTCGACGGTGGCTGCAGCCACGGGGATCTCCGCCATCATGTTCCCCTATTTCGAGCTCCTTGATCTTGTCATGGTGTATCTGGTTGGCGTCGTGGTGGTGGCGATCCGCACCAGCCGCTGGCCGGCGCTGCTTGCTACCCTCCTGAGCATTGCGGCCTTTGACTTTTTCTTCGTTCCCCCCTATTTCACCTTCGCAGTTGCCGATGTCCGCTATTTCGTGACGTTCGGGGTCATGTTCGCTGTGGCCCTGGTCATCAGCGGACTCACCCTGCGGGTTCGTGAGCAGGCTGAAGCGGCGCGGCTGCGGGAGAGAAAAACCGCAGCGCTCTATGGCCTGAGCCGGGATCTGGCCCAGGAGCGGAAAAAAGAGAAGCTCAGCGATATCGCCGTGAAGCACATCGGCGAGGTCTTCCGAAGCCAGGCGGTTATCCTCGTCTCCGATGAACGGGGCCACCTCATCGTCCCCTCGACGGGGGCAGGCACCTTCGCTATGGATGGAAAAGAGATGGGTGTAGCGCAATGGGTCTTTGAGAACAGGCAGACGGCAGGTATCGGAACCGATACCCTCCCGGGGGCCAAGGCCCTCTACCTGCCCATGATTGCCTCCTCCGGGCCGGTTGGCGTTGTCGGCATTCTCCCGGAGAATCCGAACGAATCCTTCGAAACCGAGCAGGTTCATCTTCTCGAGACCTTTGCCAATCAGACGGCCATGGCCATGGAGCGGGTCATCCTGGCCCAGGAGGCCCAACGGGAGCGCCTCAACGCAGAGACACAGAGCCTGCGGAACGTTTTTCTGAGCTCTGTGTCCCATGATCTGAGGACGCCGCTTGCCACGATCAACGGTGCGGCCGATACCCTGCTCCGGAAGGGCGAGTCCCTGGCTGAGGGAAAAAGAGAGGAACTGGTCAGAACCATCCACGGGGAGGCGGAGCGCCTCAACCACATCGTACGCAATGTGCTCAATATGACGCGACTCGAATCGGGTGCGATCCAGGTCAAAAAGGACTGGCAATCCCTGGAGGAGATCACGGGTGTCGTTATCGAACGGCTCTCCGAGCGGTTGAAGGATCACCCTCTGAGCCTCACGATACCCGATAGTCTGCCATTGATTCCCTTCGACCCGCTCTTGATGGAGCAGGTCCTAACGAATCTCCTGGAAAATGCCCTCCAGCACACACCGCCGGCAACGCCCGTTGAGCTTGTCGCGCGAATGCAGAAGGCCGCCGTCCTCATTGAAATTGCAGACAAAGGGCCTGGCATCCCGGCAGGCCTTGAGGGGCGGATCTTTGAAAAATTCACCCGCGGTAAATCGCCGGGTGGCGGGGTCGGCCTCGGCCTGGCCATCTGCCGGGTCATCGTGGAGGCGCACGGCGGACGCATCTGGGCTGAAAACCGGCCCGGGGGCGGTGCAATCTTCCGATTTACACTACCCCTTGAGGGGGAGGCCGTGTTGCCTTCGGAGGAGAAAGAAACCTGAGGGGATTATGATCGCATAACGAAGGGAAAGGTTCAGGCCTGTGGAGAAGGGACTCGTCCTGCTCGTTGAAGATGATATTCAAATGAGGCGATTCCTCAAAGTGGCCCTGGAGAGCGAAGGCTATCGCCTGGTTGAAGCAGAAACGGCCAGAGAGGGTCTCTCGCAGGCGGCTACAAGGAATCCCGATGCGGTGCTCCTTGATCTAGGCCTTCCCGACATGGATGGTCTCGAGGTCATCGGTCGGCTTCGGGAATGGTCCCGGGTACCGATCATCATCCTTTCCGCCAGGGAGCAGGAGAACGATAAAGTCCGGGCTCTCGATGCGGGTGCTGACGACTACCTGACGAAGCCGTTTGGCGTCGGCGAGCTCCTGGCCAGGATTCGTGTGGCCGTTCGCCACGCCGAGATGCAGAAGAGCGGTCATCAGGTTTCCGTATTTTCAGCCGATGAGCTTCGAATTGATTTTGCAAAAAGGCAGGTGTTTCTAGGGGCAGCTGAGGTTCACCTGACACCCCTGGAATATAAACTGCTGCTCGTCCTCGTGCAGAACGCGGGAAAGGTGGTTACCCATCGCCAACTGCTCAAGGACGTCTGGGGGCCGTCTTATGTCGAGCATACCCAGTATCTGCGGGTTTATATGACCCAACTCAGGCATAAGCTGGAGAAAGACCCGGCCCGACCTCGATTCCTGATCAACGAGCCGGGTGTCGGTTATCGCTTCAGGTTCGAGCCGAAGGGGCCGGAGTAGACTCCCCCGCTCTTCTATCGAGCATCCCCCGGCCTGATGCTCTCGGGCATCGGCTCCACCCCGTACTTCCATTTCAGGAACTGCTCGCCTGAGGTCTGATAGAGCACGTAGGTCAAAACGTCTTCTTCCGTTCTCGCCAGATCGCCGAGCTTGCGCCGGGCAGCTTCTATTTCCGGTTTGAGATGGCTCGCGGGCCGGTCCGTGATCCATATCCCCTGCCCGGAGCCGCGCAATGCCA
>CAVPJD010000031.1:0-167115 GCA_963705165.1 uncultured delta proteobacterium
TTGTGAAGCAGCACGTTCGTGTCCAGTATGAATGTTTTCACCATGGGATCAGACTCCTCCGTTGCCGCGGCAGTCTAATGCCCTTCCCCGCGCACCTGTCCCCACAAGGGAACATCCCAGGCGGGTCGGGGCAATAGTTATCCTCTGGAGTGGAACGAAAGTCGGCCGAAATCGGGCCGGTAGGAAGGGTTCCTTGGGTTGATCCGATTGCAGGATGAGGCCTCCTGTCTACAACGCCGCTTGTCCCGGCGCTCGGATGATGGAACTCGAAATGCCGCACTTTGTTACGTGTATTTTATAACGCGGGCGCTCCGGTTTGTCAAGGTTTTCCTGCTCATCGGGCGCCCCGGGAGTGGGGGTTCCGACCATCCGGGATCCCTGCGGTCGCGGGCTCAGCGATCCATGAACTTGTAGCCGACGCCGCGGACGGTGACGATGTAGTCGGGGCTGTTTTCGTCCGGCTCGATCTGGGCCCGCAGGCGCCGGATGTGCACATCGACCGTGCGGGGCTCGACGTAAGACTCGTCGCCCCAGACCCGGTCCAGGATCTGGTCCCGGCTGTAGACGCGGCCCGGGTTTTGGCAGAGGAAGCGAAGAAGCTTGAATTCCGTGGGACTGAGGTTCACGTTTCGGCCGTTGACGGTGACCTCGTAGGATTTGAGATCGATCCGGAGACCTTTGAACTCGACGGTCTCGGCCTTCTCGGGCTGCTTCCGGACGTCGGCACGTCGAAGCACGGCCTTCACCCGGGCCATGAGCTCCTTCACACTGAAGGGCTTGGTGATGTAGTCGTCGGCGCCGACCTCGAGACCGAGAATCTTGTCGATCTCGTCACCCTTGGCCGTCAGCATGATGATCGGGATTAATGCCGTTGACGGGTCCTGGCGCAGCCTCTTGCAGACCTCGAGGCCCTGGATGCCGGGCAGCATGAGATCGAGGATAAGGAGGTCAGGCGCCTTCGAGCGGACGATCTGCATCGCCCTATCCCCTTCATAGGCCTTCAGGATTTCGTGGCCCTCCTTCTCGAGGTTGTAGGCCAAGAGATCCACGATGTCCTTTTCGTCGTCGACGATGAGTATTTTCAATGATCGGTCACTCCTCGCATGATCTGTGACGGCAACAATAGCTCAAAAAATCTCTGCCAGCAACTCCTTCAGATGCCCTACGCGAACCAGCTCGATTGCGCCGGCCTTGTCCAGCCCCCTGAGCTGCGTGCGAGGCATGATACAGCGCGTAAATCCCATGCGGGCCGCCTCGCGGATCCGGACTTCCATCTGGTTGATCCCGCGGATCTCGCCCGTGAGTCCCACCTCGCCGAAGACGACCGTTTTCGGATCGATGGGCCGGTCGAGGAAGCTCGAGGCGATGGCCGCAGCGACTCCCAAGTCCGCGGCCGGCTCGGAGAGCCTCACGCCCCCCGCCACATTGAGAAAGATGTCGTGGTTGCCCAGGTGCAGGCCCCCGATCTTGTCCAGGACCGCCACCAGCAGCGACACGCGGTTCACATCCACGCCAATGGCGGTGCGACGGGGCATGCCGAAGCTTGTGCTTACCACCAGGGCCTGGATCTCGACCAGGATGGGCCGGGTGCCCTCGATGCTCGCCACCACCACGGAGCCGGCCATTCCCTCGGGACGCTCCGTGAGGAAATACTCCGAGGGGTTTGACACCTCCACGAGGCCCCGGTCGCGCATCTCGAAAACGCCGATCTCGTTGGTGGGGCCGAAGCGGTTCTTGATCCCCCGGATGATGCGGTAGGAGTGCCCCGAGTCGCCCTCGAAGTAGAGGACCGTGTCGACCATGTGCTCGAGGACCTTGGGGCCCGCGATGGAGCCGTCCTTCGTAACGTGGCCAACGAGAAAGACGGGGATCCCCGTCTTCTTGGAGAAAATGATGAGCCGCTCCGAGGCCTCCCTCACCTGCCCCACGCTCCCCGGGGCCGAGGTGAGAAGGGAGCAGTATACGGTCTGAATGGAATCGATCACCACAGCGGCGGGCCCGACTTCCTTTATATACTTCAGGATGTTTTCGAGGGCCACTTCCACGAGCACAAAGAGGTTTTTCGAGGAGGCCCCTATCCGGTCGGCCCTCAGCTTGATCTGGCTTGCCGACTCCTCGCCCGTGACGTAGAGGACCTTTCGCCCCCCCGAAGCCAGGCGGTGCAGGACCTGCAGCAGCAGGGTCGACTTGCCGATGCCCGGGTCGCCTCCGACAAGGATTGCCGAGCCGGCCACGATGCCCCCGCCGAGGACACGGTCCATCTCCTCGAGGCCCGTTTTCAAACGGGCCTTCTCGTCGGCCTCGACGGTGTCGATGGAACGGGGTTTCTCGTTGAGTTGGTACTCCGGCGGCACGCGGGAATCCGTCGCCTTTGTCGGCTCCTCGGCAAAGCGGTTCCACTCCCCGCAGCCGGGGCACTTCCCGACCCACTTGGGCGACTCGTACCCGCAGTTCTGACAGAAAAACGCGGTCTTCTGCTGCTTTTTCATTCTTCCCGGGAGCCCCTTTTTATCCTTATTGGCTATCTGCGAGACGCTTCATCGTTGCTGTCGGCTGTAGGCTGTCGACGGTCGGCTTTTTACTTCCGACACGCTACACGCAACACGCTTTTTGGTAAAGTTTTTATTCATGTTTCCATCGACCCAAAGGGTTCCGGGCCCCGCCGGACCCCCTTGGAAATTGCTTGTCTAAATAGTCGATTTCTGATAAGAGGACTCTTTCGGATTTTTGACGACAGGTGGGTAATTATGCAACATAATCCAAACTTCAGCTCCGGTCCCTGCAGTAAAAGACCCGGGTGGAATCTCGACGGGTTGAAAGACGCCGCCGTGGGACGCTCCCACCGCTCGGCGCTGGGCAAGGCCAAACTGGGCGATGCGATCGCCCGCAGCAAGAAACTCCTCGGCGTTCCCGACGATTACCTGCTCGGGATCCTGCCCGGATCCGACACGGGCGCCTTCGAGGCGGCCATGTGGACGATGCTGGGGCCCCGGCCGGTCACCGTGCTGGTGTGGGAAAGCTTCAGCGGCGAGTGGGCCAAGGACATCCAGAAGGAACTCAAACTGAAACCGACGGTCCTCGAGGCCCCCTACGGGAAGCTCCCCGACCTGAAGGCCGTGGACTGGAAAAGCGATGTCGTATTCGTAGCCAACGGCACGACGAGCGGTGTGAAGATCCCGAACTGGGACTGGATCCCGGATAACCGCGAGGGCCTGTCGATGTGCGACGCCACGAGCGCCGTCTTCGCCATGCCCGTCGACTGGTCGAAGGTGGACGTCCTGACCTACTCCTGGCAGAAATGCCTGGGCGGAGAGGCGGCACACGGGGTCCTCGTGCTCAGCCCCCGCGCCGCGGCCCGGATTGCGGCCTACGATCCTCCCTGGCCCCTGCCGAAGGTCTTCCGCCTGAAGAAGAAAGGCGCCGTGGACAAGGCCATCTTCGACGGCGACACGATCAACACGCCCTCGATGCTCTGCGTCGAGGACTATCTGGACGCCCTGAAATGGGCCGAGCCGATCGGACTTGAAGGGCTCTTCAAGCGCAGCGAGGCCAACCTGAAGGTCATCGAGGACTGGGTCGCAAAGCGCGACTGGGTCGCATTCCTCGCCGAAGACAAGGCCACGCGATCCAACACGTCGGTCTGCCTGAAGGTCGTCAGCGACAAGTTCAGGGCCATGGCGGAGAAGGAGCAGGGCGACTTCATCAAGGCCGTGGCGGGCCAGCTGAGCAAGGAAGGCGCGGCTCACGACGTGAGCGCCTACCGGGATGCCCCTGCGGGCTTCCGCTTCTGGTGCGGGCCCACGATCGAGCCCTCTGATGTGAAGCAGGCCCTCGATGGCCTGGAAAAGGTCTATCTGCAAAAAGTGAAATGATTCTTCGGGGCCTGCCGCAACGGCCCGTGAGGGAGAAGCGATGACAGCTCAACGGAAAGGGAAGAAAAACATGAAGCGAGTGCTTATCAGCGACACGCTGTCCCCGGAGGGGATCGAGATACTGAAGAACACGCCCGGTCTCGAGGTGGACGTGATGACCAGCCTCACGCCCGACGAGCTCAAGGGGATTATCAAGGACTACGACGGCCTTGCCATCCGCAGCGCCACGAAGGTCACGAAGGAGATCATCGATAGGGCCGACAACCTCAAGGTCGTCGGGCGGGCCGGCATCGGGGTCGACAACGTGGACGTCAACGCCGCAAGCAAGCGCGGCATCGTCGTCATGAACACCCCGGGCGGCAACACCATCACCACGGGCGAGCACTCCATCGCCATGATGTTTGCACTGGCCAGGCAAATCCCGCAGGCCACGGCCTCGATGAAGTCCGGCAAGTGGGAAAAGAACAAGTTCATGGGCAACGAGGTGTACAACAAGACGCTGGGGATCATCGGCATCGGCCGGGTGGGCACCATCGTGGCCGACCGGGCCCAGGGCCTCAAGATGAGCGTCATCGCCTTCGACCCCTTCCTCGCCCCCGAGACGGCCGAGAAGATGGGCATCACGCTGGTCAGCCTCGACGAGCTGCTGAAGCGCGCCCACTTCATCTCCGTCCACACGCCGCTGACCAAGGACACGAAGAACGTCATCAATGCCGCCTCCATCGCCAAGATGCGCAACGGCGTCTTCATCGTCAACTGCGCCCGCGGCGGGATCATCAACGAAAAGGACCTCCTGGAGGCCCTGAAATCCGGCAAGGTGGCCGGCGCGGCCCTGGACGTCTTCGACGAAGAGCCCACGAAGAACACGGAGCTGGTAAATCACCCCAACGTCATCTGCACGCCCCACCTGGGGGCGGCGACGGACGAGGCCCAGCGCAACGTGGCCATTGCCATCTCCGAGCAGATCGCCGACTTTTTGACGAAGGGCGAGATCCGCAACGCCATCAACTTCCCGTCGGTGAGCGCAGAGCTTCTGACTCACATCCAGCCTTACCTCGCGCTGGCCGAGAAGCTGGGCACCTTCGAGGCCCAGATCGTGAAGGGCGGGATCGAAGAGGTGGCCGTCGAGTATGCCGGCGACATCATCAACTACAACGTGGCGCCGCTTACGATCGCGCTGCTCAAGGGGTTGCTCACACCGATCCTGAACGCCAACATCAATTTCATCAACGCCCCCTTCATCGCCAAGGAACGCAACATCAAGGTCGTCGAGTCCAAGTCGAGCGAGGTGAAGGACTTCACGAGCATGATCTCCGTCACCATCAAGACGACGGAAGAGAAGAGCTCCGCCGCCGGGGCCATCTTCGGCAAGCATGACGCCCGCATCGTACGGATCGAGAAATTTTCCATGGAAGTGATCCCCGAGGGGCACATGATCGTGCTGTACAACAACGACAAACCCGGCGTCATCGGCAACATCGGCACAACGCTCGGCAGCAACGGCATCAACATCGCGCGTTTCCAGCTGAGCCGCGAGCACGTGGACGGCAAGGCACTCGTCGTGCTCTCGACGGATACCGTGGTCCCCGAAGATATCCTGAAAAAACTCAGGGACCTCCCGAACGTCATATCCCTCACCCAGCTGGAGATGTAAACCAGTACGGAGACAGCCTATGTCAAGCGTGATCGTTGTAGGGACCCAGTGGGGCGATGAAGGAAAGGGCAAGATCGTCGACCTCTATGCTGAGGACGCCGACGCCATCGTGCGCTTCCAGGGCGGAAACAACGCGGGGCACACGATTGTGGTCCAGGGGAAGCAGACCATCCTGCACCTGATCCCTTCGGGGATTCTCCATGATTACAAGACGTGCATGCTGGGCAACGGCATGGTTATCGACCCCAAGGTGCTGATCGAGGAGATCGACTACCTGAAGAAGCAGAATGGCTTCCCGCCCAACACGAAGCTTGTCATCAGCGACAAGGCGCACGTGATCATGCCCTACCACCGCCGCATCGACGCGGCCCGCGAGGCGGCCAAGGGGGCCGGCAAGATCGGGACGACCCAGCGGGGAATCGGCCCGGCCTACGAGGACAAGGTGTCCCGCGTCGGGATCCGCATCTGCGATCTGCTGGACCGCGAGGTGTTGACCGAGAAAGTAAAACGCAATGTCGAGGAGAAGAACTTCTATCTGACGAAGCTCTTCGGCGAGCAGCCCATCGACGAGAAACCCATTCTGGATGAGTACATGGGGTATGCCGATGTCTTGAGGCCTCACGTGGCGGATATCTCGCTTCTGCTCGACGAGGCGATCCGGCAGAAAAAGAAGATCCTTTTCGAGGGAGCCCAGGGCAACCACCTCGACGTGGATTACGGCACCTACCCCTTCGTCACCTCGTCGAACACGGTGGCCGGCAACGCCTGCTGCGGCGCCGGGGTGGGCCCCACGAAGATCGACTCGGTCATCGGCATCGTCAAGGCCTACACGACCCGTGTGGGCGCAGGCCCCTTCGTCACGGAGCTCACCGACGAAATCGGAGAGCGCATCCAGCGCGTCGGCCAGGAGTTCGGCGCCACAACGGGGCGCAAGCGACGCTGCGGATGGCTCGACATGGTGCTGGTGCGCCAGTCCGTGAGGGTCTCAGGCATCACGGGCCTGGCCATCACCAAGCTCGACGTGCTCACGGGCATCGACAAGCTCAAGATCTGCGTGGGATACCGCACGGAAAAGGGCGAGGAGTTCACGAAGTCCGTCCCGGCCGATCTGAAGGTTTTCGAGCGCTGCCGGCCCGTTTACATGGAACTCGACGGCTGGACGGAGGACATCAACAGCGCCAAGCGGCTGGAAGATCTTCCCCGGAACACGCGGCGCTATGTGGATACCATCGAGAATCTCTGCGGGGTCAAGGTGGTGCTCGTGTCCGTCGGCGCCGACCGCAACGAGACGATCGTCACGGAAAATCCTTTCCGGCGCTAAGAGACAGTAATTAGTTGATTAAGTAACTGGGAATTGGGTCAGAAATCCAATTGCCTAATTACTGATTACCTAATTACTAATGACTGCGGTCACTGGCCGCCCATGGGCTGTTAGCTCAGTTTGGTAGAGCAGCGGATTTTTAATCCGTTGGTCGGGGGTTCGAATCCCCCACGGCCCACCAGAAATAAAATGGGGTTCCGAATTGCTTCGGAACCCCATTCGTTTTCTTACCGGTTACCCGATGAGAATGCTTACTTGATCACCGCAGCGCCGGCCGTGGCAACAACGCCGTCCTGGGCTGCCGTGCCGCCGGAAACGCCGATGGCGCCGATGATCTTGCCGTTTTCGATGATGGGCACACCGCCCTCGATAGCGCTGATGCCGTCCAAAGTGAGGTATTGGACATTTGCCTTCACGGCATTCTCGAGGGCCAGGGTCGCGCGCTTGTACATGACGGACGCCTTTGCCTTGTGGATCGCCACGTCGTTGCTGCCCCACTGGACCACGTCAAAGCGCTCCATGTAAACGAGCTGTCCGCCCGTGTCCGCAATGGCGATGACCACGTTGATTTTCATCTCCTTCGCTTTTGCCGCCGCAGCCGCCGCTACCTTCTTTGCCGCATCCAGGCCGATGTTCGGGCCGTAGGGGTTGGGCATCTGCTGGGCGAAGGCCGAGCCGGCGATGAAGAGAGCGACAACACAAAGTACTGCTACAAGCTTGAGAGAACGCATACTTCTTCCTCCTGTTTGTGGGAGATTCCCTTTTCGGGGTGACGCCAGACTATAGAAAAACGCCCGTGAATTGTCAACGCATTTCGGAACCCGAACGGCCTCGAAATGCAGTCCCAAAGCCTATTTCATAAATGACATACCCTCGTAATCTGCACCCCAGTCACGGCGTTTCCGATGAGATGACGGCATGATTGCTGCAACCTTGCCGATTCCGGCACATGTGTGATAGAAAAGGCGTCACTATGACAGGATTGTCCCCCCGTTCCCGAAACCGTTTCGGCCTCCCTGGCCTTTTGATCATATGGTCCGCCGTTTTTCTTGCGGCCTGCGCGGCCCAGTACCCCCTGAACCCCGCGGTGGAAAAATTCGACCGCGTCGAGCCCTACCGGGTGAAGCTCAATGCCCGGGACCGCTCGCAGGACACGCTTCTGATCCTCGCCTTTTCCGGCGGCGGGACTCGAGCGGCGGCTCTGTCTTACGGAATCCTGGAGGCCCTCGACCTGGTGGAGGTTCCTGCGCCTCCCGCGACGGATAGCAAACGGCACACCCTGCTCGACGAGGTGGACCTGATCTCAGGCGTGTCCGGCGGCAGTTTCACCGCCTCCTATTTCGGCCTGCACGGCCGCGATATCTTCAACGACTTCCGAACCGAGTTTCTCTACGGTGACTTCCAGGGCGCCATGCTCTGGGGACTTGCGAACCCCGTCAACTGGGTGCGGCTCTGGTCGCCGCGTTTCGGCCGCAGCGACATGGCCCAGGAATACTACGACTACAAGCTTTTCAAGGGCGCTACCCTGGGGGATATCGCGAAAAAGCCCGGACCGGTGGTTATCGTCCTCGCCACGGAGGCCATCGAAGGCATCTCCTTTGGATTCACGCCGAGTCAATTCGCCCTCATCTGCTCCGATTTCGACAAGTTTCCCGTCTCTCGGGCGGTGGCCGCATCGGCCGCCTTCCCGGGCGCCCTTTCTCCGGTCGTCCTGAAAAATTATGCAGGCCAGTGCGACATCCGGACACCGCGATGGATCGAAAAGTCCCTGGCCAACCCGGACATCTCCAGCCGGACCTATTACAATGCCCTGAGGATGAAGACCTACCTCAATCCCAAGACCAAGCCCTATATCTACCTGATCGACGGGGGGGTTTCGGACAACCTCGGGGTCCGGGGCATCGTCGAGTCCCTCATTGCCCGGGGCGGCATCCATGAATCGCTGAGGGCCCTGGGACTCCAGAAGACCAGGCGTGTGGCCATCGTCATCGTCGACGCGAAGACCCAGGAAAAGGCGCACTGGCAGCACCTTGACGAGGTTCCCGGCATCGGGACCATCCTGGGAGCCTCTTCCACCATCATGATCAACAAGTACAATTTCGAGACGATCGAGCTTCTGCATCACGTGGCCCGGGACTGGACGCACGACGACGAGATCCACGGCCAGAAGCCCATCGATTTCTTCATCGTCCACGTGGCCTTCGACGCACTGCCCGATGCGCAGGAGCGCGATTACTTCAACAGCATCCCCACGAGCCTCTACCTCGAGCCCGAGCAGGTGGACAGGCTCCGAGAGGTGGCGGCGAAGCTCCTTTACACGGATAAGAATTTCCAGCGGTTCGTGACAGACCTGGGGGGAAGGATGCCGGAGGTGAAGGCAAGGGCTGCGACGGCAAAACCGGGAGAGCCTGGCGGCATGGCCGACGAGGGAAATCATGCCCTGATAGAGCTGGGGGTGGAGCCGTGAGAAAGGACTGTAAACGAGGAAATCGGGCCAGGACCCTGAACAGCCACCGCTCCTGAAGAGCTTCCATGATAAATGCGGTGACATCTCAATGAAAAAAGAAAGGCCGGGACCCACAGCCCCGGCCTTCTCGTCAATTATCATTCCTGTTAACCTGGCCCCCGCTAAAATCAATATTTCCAGGTCTGGTTGAAGCCTCTCTTGTCCTCGATCTGCATTACGCCGGGCTCATGAATCGTTGCCTTCCAGAAGTATATTTTGTTGCCGGTGATCTTCACGTGCAACATGAGATTGTCAACTGTAGCGAAATTGAAATACCCGAAACCGTAGCAGTCCTGGAAATTGACAGGTGCCGGGGAAGAGGGGATGAAACAACCGAAATCGCCGCCGTCATCCTGAAGGACCTCCTCGATCTGGAACGGCCCCTGATAGAGCGGTGCGACACCTGTCACATCGGGATTTCCAAGCCCCATGTAGCTCAGAGGAATGCATGAGAACGGGTACATGGACTGGATCGTGCCGGTGGCTGTCGTGAAATTCATTTTGGGCAATGCACTTATCGCCGACATCATCATGTTCCCATCGCCAGTGCCTACCTGATAGTAATCATAGATATACGCCGTGCCGTGGACGTTGCGGTTCCAACCTACATCGCCGTTCTTGACTCGGGCGTTGAACTTCTCCGTGCCGACATAATGGATGAGGAGATCTTTCCCGAATTCCTGCTGAGGTCCTGCGGGATACCCTTCATTTGAAGGCATGCCGTAATAAGGGCAGACTTCCCAGTAATCCACGTCCAAATCCTTGGCCTTGAAAACCTGTGTCCCCGCCAGTGCACTGAGCGGGAGCCCCACCACCAGCAGCGCTGCAAATAGAAAAAATAGCCCCTTCTTCATTGTTAACCTCCTGTGTGCATGTTCGAACATGTTTTGATCATGTTCACCCCGTCGGGTGAATTTATTGATGGGAAGGCGAAAGAGAGGGTTTGTCCTGCAGGCAGGACAAACCTTGTAGTCTTAATCGACAGGGGAAATGTAAAACTTGAGGGGGATTTGAAAGGAAAGGAATTATTCACCCTCACTGTGCAACCCGGATCATCGTTTACAGTTTAATCCGGGCACATGGTTTACACTTATTGAGATCGATGATGCAGCTCCCATCTCGTTATGGAGCGAGTTCCTTCATGATACACGGCCAGCGGTACAGGACCAAAATGAATCGACCAGAGCTCATTGTCGATCTGCCTGAGGCCCACCGGCTCTCCGATCAGGGCTTCGCTCAGGAAGAGCATCTCTCCGGCCCATTTGATCTGCCCGTTGGAGCGGACCCGGCGGACCTCAACGCCCGGCCCGTATTCGATCTCTGGCAGACGCTCCGGGAACTGCCGCTGCGATCTCCGGTAGCACTCCGCAGGGGTTTGCATCCCCAGGGCTTCATGCGGCCGCTGCTCGTTGTACTCGTGCCGGAAGCTCTCCAAGGCCTTCTGCTGGGCCCGCCGCGTCGCTTTGGGCGGCTGCGCCACGGCTTCCTTCAGCGTCTTATGTATCCTCTCATGGCGGCCGTTTTCCTCGGGGTGACCCGGACGGATCCGCTCCGGCCAGATCCCGAGCCGCACCCACCAGACCGAGAGTCTCGACAGGCCTCCCAAGCCGACACTGGCGAAGGGAGGCCCATTGTCGGTGCGGATCGCCCAGGGCAGACCGTACTCCCTAAACGTGCGCTCGAACTCAGGCCGCACATGCTCGAAGCGGGTGCTTTCCGGCCCGTGGCAGCACAGCAGATACCGGCTCACCCAGTCCGAGGCCGTCAGCGGGTCGATCCGGCAGCCGTCCCCGGTTTGGAACCAGCCCTTGAAGTCCGCCGCCCAGACGTCGTTGGCGCTGACCCCCTCATGCCGTGGGCCTTCATAGCCCGGCGTCTGCCGGCGAACGCGGCGCGCCTGCGTCAAGCCGTGACGCTTCAGGATCTCCCCCACCGTGCTTTCCGCAGGCCAGCGCTGATCGGGGGCTTGCTTCTCCAGCGTAACCAACAGCTTGCGGGGTCCCCACAGGGGGTGGCGCTGGCGAAGAGCTATAATGCTCTCTTCGATCGCGGCCGGCGTCTGGTTGGGATGCTGCTTCGGGGCCCGGCTCCTCTCCAGAAGACCGGCCGGCCCGTAGAGCGCGTAGCGATCGAGCCACTTGTAGGCCGTGGGCCTGCTGATCCCGTAAAGGCGGCAAAGCTCACTCAAAGAACTCTCTTGCCGCAGATGCTCTGCGACAAACTTGATGCGTTCATCCATGGCACAGGTCTCTTTCCAGGGCATCGGAACATCCTCCTAGCCCTAAATTGTAAACCATGTGCCCGGTTAGGTTTGTAAACTATGTAACCGGTTTGTACCCACCCCGACCCTCTCCCCTCAAGGGAGAGGGAAGATAAGGTATGGGTTTGTCATAGGAAGGGGATTATTCACCCTCACCTCAGTCCTCTCCCCGTAAAAGGAAGGGATCGTTCCCCCTCCTCCACTTCCTCCTCCCACCAGGGGAGGAGAACAGAGGAAAGGGCCCTCATAGGGAGAGGAAGATTAAGGAAAGGGGACATTTCTAGGCACGGTGGAGCCACTCGCCTTTTGCCTTCACGACGTTGCGCGTGTCGACGACGGGCACGTTGAGGGCGGCGAAATCGATGCTCCGATACTCGTCATGGGGGGTGGCGATGAGGATGAGCTCGTAGTCCCCTGAAATCGCTGCGGATTCACGTCCCGCGAACTTCGCATACTCCCGCGTGAGACGGATGACGGGGATATAGGGATCGTTGTAGCTCACCTGCGCACCCAGGTGCTCGAGTTTCTCCATGAGCCGGTACGAGGGCGACTCGCGGTCGTCGTCGACGTTTGCCTTGTAGGCAAGCCCCAGGATGAGGATCCGTGAGCCCCGGACAGGCTTTCCCTGGCTGTTGAGGGCTTCCATGACCTTGGAGACCACGTAGTCGGGCATGGACGTATTGATCTCGCCGGCCAGCTCGATGAAGCGCGTGTTGAACTCGTATTCCCTCGCCTTCCAAGTCAGGTAGAAGGGATCGATGGGGATGCAGTGCCCGCCCAGGCCCGGACCCGGGTAGAAGGCCTGGAAGCCGAAGGGCTTGGTGGCCGCCGCCTCGATGACCTCCCAGACGTCGATTCCCATCCGCTCGAAACAGATCTTCAGCTCGTTGACGAGGGCGATGTTGACGGAACGGTAGATGTTCTCCAGGAGCTTTGCCGCCTCGGCCACCCGGGGCGAGGATACGGGAACGACCCTCTCCACGATCATCTCATAGAGGGTCTTTGCCGCCTCCAGGCAGGTCGGGGTGTATCCCCCCACGAGCTTGGGGATGTTGCGCACGCCGAAATTTTTATTGTTCGGGTCCTCCCGCTCGGGCGAGAAGGCCAGGTGAAAATCCCGGCCCGCTTTCATCCCGTCGGCCTCGAGGATCTTCCGCATGTCACAGTCCGTCGTTCCCGGGTAGGTGGTGGACTCCAGCACGACGAGCTGGCCGGGCCGGAGGTATTTTGCAATGGCCCGCGTCGTGTTGAAGACGTATCGCATGTCGGGCTCGCGGTTGCGGTCCAGGGGGGTGGGCACGCAGATGAGGATACAGTCGACGTCCGCGAGAAGCTTGAAGTCCGACGTCGGCGTAAAGTTGCCGTTGATCTCTTTCTTGAGAAGCGACGAGTCGATGTGGCGGATATAGCTCTCCCGACGACGAAGGGATGCGACCTTCTTTTCATCCACGTCGAAGCCCGTGACCGTAAACCCGGCCCGGCAAAACTCGATGACAAGGGGCAGCCCCACGTAGCCCAGGCCGATAACTCCCACCCGGGCCTTCTTTGCAATGATTTTTTCCACAAGTGACATGAACAAATCCTTCCATAGGTATCGATGATCGCCGGCACGCCGACGGATGAAAAAGATTGCAAGTTTCGTGCTCTGCGGCCGTGAAAACGACCGATAAAAACCCCCTTTCTGCGAAAGGGGGCCGGGTTGCCATGTATACTATTTTATTGTCTTTTCCGATCTTCCTAGCTTCGTCGCTTCCTAACTTCTATTCTTTCACTGCCGGCAGCAGGATGTGGAAGGCCGAGAAGTGCCCTTCCCGGGATTCCACGCGGATCAGCCCCTCGTGGTTGCGGATGATCGCGTAGCTCACGGCAAGCCCCAGGCCCCGGCGGGATTCCTTGGTCGTGAAATAGGGGTCGAAGATCTTCGAGAGATGCTCCTCGGAGATGCCAGGGCCATGATCGCGGATGGAGATCTTGACGTATCGGCCTTCCTTGAGAGGCAGCCTGTCCGATGCTTCGACGATGACATTGCCTGCCAGGACGTCGATGGAGCCTCCGCCGGGCATGGCCTCAATGGCGTTCTGGATGATGTGCCTCAGCACCTGCTGGATCTGTCCCTCGTCCACCTCCGTTGGCCAGATATCCGGGTCAAGGGAATAATGGACCTCAATGCCCTGCCCCGCGGGAATCAAACCTGCCGCCTCTTTCAACAGCGGCACCAGGCCCGTCACCTTCCGGACAGGATAACCCCCCTTGGCCACGGTGATGAGCAGGTGGGTGAGCTCCTTGGCGCGAAGCCCCGCTTTTTCGGCGATGGCCAGGCCGTCCTCGAGCATCTTGTCCTCGTCGGGGACGGAGATCTTGGCCAGGAAAACGTTCCGGAGAATCGCGGACAGGAGCGTGTTGAAGTCCTGGGCGATCCCGCCGGCCATGGCGCTCAGGGATTCCATCTTCTGTGCCTTGTGAAGCTCCTCCTCGGCCCGCTTCTGCTCCGTGATGTTCTCCAGCGTCTCCAGGGCCCCCACGAGCCTGCCCTCGGAGTCGTGGATGGCGGCAGCCGTGAACCGCAGCCAGCGTCCCCCTTCGCCCAGTTCGGGGAAGAAGTCCGTCGCCTCGTAGGCCTCCTCGATGAGCGGCGACTTGCGGCACTTGCCGGCATACCAGCTCTCGATGGCGTCGAAATCCTGATCGACGAGCAGGTCGGCCAGGCAGGGCCGCGCCCCGCTGCGGTAGAAGGCCCTCCAGTGATCGGCCGTCCCGAGTACCTCATGGGCACGGATCCCGCTCAGCTCCTCCAGCGCCCGGTTCCAGTAAAGGATCCGGTGGTCCCGCCCGATGACGAACGTGGGAATTGGAGAGCCCTGGATCACGCTCTGGAGCCTGCGCTCGCTGTCCTTGAGGCTTTCCTCGGCCAGCTTCCTCTCGGTGATGTTCTCCAGGGTCTCCTGGGCGCCCACCACTTCACCTCCCGAGCCCCGGATCAAAGCAGCCGTGAACCGCAGCCAGCGTCCTCCTTTGCCCAGTTCGGGAAAGAAGTCCGTCGCCTCGTAAGCCTCCTCGATGAGCGTCGACTTGCGGCACTTGCCTGCATACCAGCTCTCGATGGCGTCGAAATCCTGATCGACAAGCAGGTCGGCCAGGCAGGGCCGCGCCCCGCTGCGGTAGAAGGCCCTCCAGTGATCGGCCGTCCCGAGTACCTCATGGGCACGGATCCCGCTCAGCTCCTCCAGCGCCCGGTTCCAGTAAAGGATCCGGTGGTCCCGCCCGATGACGAACGTGGGAATTGGAGAGCCCTGGATCACGCTCTGGAGCCTGCGCTCGCTGTCCGCAAGGTCCTTTTCCGGGCTCCCGGGACTTTTCTCGGCCTGCGCGAAATTCAACGGCCTTTTGCGCGGCTTTTCCGCGCTTTCAATCAGCGGCCCCCGCTTTGTGCGCTTCATGGCAACGGATCTCCGTGCAGAACGTGGGATCGAATGAGGCTGATGGTTGACCGGTTGAAACCGACTCCGGTGGAAACGGTTGGATAAATTTGATTTTTTCCCGTTCTCTCCTTATACTACGATTACTGTGAATTGTGAACCCTCTTTCAGCCGGAAGGCATCATGAGGCGGCTTGCCCACATATCGGATCTGCACTTCGGCCGCGAGGACCCTGTTCTCATCCGGGAGCTCCTCGCCGATCTGCGCCGGCTCGAACCGACGCTGGTCGCCGTGAGCGGGGATCTCACCCAGCGGGCCCGGCGCCGGCAGTTCCTGTCTGCCCGGGCCTTTCTCGAGCGAATCCCCTGCCCCAAGATCGTCGTGCCGGGCAACCACGACATCCCCCTGTACAATCCCGTGCGCAGGTTCCTGCTGCCCCTGCACCGCTGGCGCCGATACATCGCCGCGGACATGGACCCCCTGTACATCGATGACGAAATGGCCGTGCTGGGCGTCAACACGGCGCGCTCGCTGGCTTTTGTCAACGGGCGCATCTCGGACAAGCAGATTGCGCTTTTGCGCTATCGGCTCTGCAGCATCCCCGATCACATCTTCAAGATCGTCGTGACGCACCACCCCTTCATCCCCCCGCCCATCCCGCCCTATTCCATCGTGGGACGCGCGGCCAAGGCCCTGGCCGTCCTCGAGGAGTGCGGCGTCGACGTGCTGCTGGCGGGACACTACCACGTGGGGTATTCCGACGACATCCGCAGCCACCACGAAACCATCCGCTCCCACATCCTCGTCTCCCAGGCCTCGACGCTCTCCACGCGCCTGCGGCGCGAGCCGGCGGCGTACAATGTCTACACGATCAACCCTCCCGATTTGACCCTGACCGTCCGTGCCTGGAACGGAAAGCGATTCGTCACGGCCCGAAAGACCCGTTACAAGGAAATCAAGAATACCTGGTCCGAGGTCCAGGGCCGCCAAGCCCGCCTCGAGAGGGAACCCGCTCCGCCGGCAGCCCGGGACGGAAAGCACAGGAAAAAGTAAACCGCCGCTTGACAGGTTGCGGTGATTCACGTATTCGGTCTGCCTGGGCAAAAGCCGGAGCAGTCGGGGCTCACAGCGCCTGATCACACATCACAGCGGAACACACGGTCGCACCGGGGAAAAAATTTCAAAGCCATCCTCCCCGGGCATAGACCGCGGAGTCCCAGACAGGAGCATGGGCATGTCGGAGGTTACGCGCATCCTTATCATCGGCGGCGGTGTGGCGGGCTATCCCGCCGCGATCCGGGCATCACGCATGGGTGCCGAGGTGACGCTCATCGAAAAAGATGCCATCGGGGGAACCTGTCTCAACTGGGGATGCATCCCCACCAAGGCGCTCCTGCAGTCTGCCAGCGTCGTGCGAACCATGAAATCAGCCGACCTCTTCGGCATACGCTGCCACGGATACGATGTGGATTTTGGCGCCGTCATGAGCCGCAAGAATGCCGTCGTGTCGAGGCTGACCCGCGGGGTCGGGGCGCTGCTGAAAGCCCGGAAGATAAACGTCATACAGGGAACGGCTTCTTTCTTGGACTCAAAGACCGTCCGGATCAGCGAGACGGGCGAGCAAATCCGGGCCGATGCGATACTCATCGCGACGGGATCGAAGCCCGGCAGAATCCCCGTGGAGGGGATCGACGGCCCTGACGTGATGGACTCGAACCAGGTCCTGAGCATGACGTCTCTGCCGACAAGCGTCGTCGTGATCGGGGGCGGCGTCATCGGTGTGGAGTTCGCCCAATTCCTGGCCGCCATGGGAACGCGCGTCACCATCCTGGAGCTGATGCCCGGCCTCGTGCCCGGAGTCGACCGGGAGCTGGCATCGCTTCTCGAGAAGCGCACGATCATGTCGGGAATCGAGATCGTAACCGGCGCAGCGGTGAGGGGCATCGTCCGCACGGGCACAGAGAATGTCGTCACCTACACGGTGGGTGACAAAACGGCGACGGCCAGTGCCGACAAGGTCATTCTGACTGTCGGACGCAGACCCGACTTCTCGCTCATCGACGTCGACCGTGCAGGGGTCCGGCACGAGAACGGTGCCATTGTCGTCGACGAACACATGCAGACAAACATCCCGGGGATCTACGCCGCGGGTGATGTCGTGGGCGGTATCATGCTGGCCCACCTGGCGTCGGCCGAGGGCGAATGCGCCGTAAAGAATATCATGGGGAATCGCGAGGCCATGAGCTACAAGGCCGTCCCTTCCTGCATCTACACGTCGCCCGAGGTGGCTTCCGTGGGGTTGACGGAAGAACAGGCCAGGCAGTCTCACGACATCCGGGTGGGGCGCTTCCCCTTCCGTGCAAACGGCAAGGCGGTTATCCTCAACGAATTGGAAGGGGTGGTGAAAATCATATCGGACGGGACCTCAGGCGAGGTGCTGGGCGTGCACATCATCGGTCCCCACGCCACGGACCTGATCGCCGAGGCCGTTCTCGGCATGCGCAAGAAGATGACCGCCGGGGATTTTGCCCACACCATTCACCCGCACCCTACACTCTCCGAAGCCATCATGGAGGCAGCCATGACGCTGACCGACGGCGCTATCCATGTGCCATGAGGAGAAACCGGGCAGATGCGGCGCAAAAATAATTGAACGGTCCAATCTGTCCGTAAAACCGTGTAGGGTCAACACGAGCCCTCTACAGGAGATGACGAATGCCCCTGCCCCTCGAAGGATACCGCGTACTCGATCTGTCTGCCGTCTTCCCGGGGTCGCTCTGCACAATGATTCTGGCTGACCTCGGGGCCGAAGTGATCAAGATCGAAAGCCCTGCAGGCGGCGAACCGGGCCGCGCCATCCCGCCCCTCGTGAAGAAGACAAGCATCCTTTTCCACATGATCAACCGCAACAAGAAGAGCGTCACCCTCGATGCGAGAAACCCGAAGGGCCGGAAAATTTTACTAAGGCTCGCTGAGCATGCCGACGTCTTCGTCGAGAACACCCGCCCCGGCAACCTCTCGAAGATCGGTCTCGGCTACGAAGACCTCTCCCGGATCAATCCCCGCATCATATACTGCTCCATCACCGGTTTCGGGCAGGACGGGCCTTACCGGGACATACCGGCCCATGACATCAATTTCCTCGCCCTGTCGGGCATCCTCGGCCTCATCGGCGAGAAGGGGCGTGCGCCTGCCATCCCGGACATCCAGATCGCAGGGGCCGGTGCCGGCGGGATGAACGCCGCCATGGGCATCCTGGCAGCCCTTCTTCGACGCGAGCGAACGGGAAAGGGGCAATACATCGATGCGGCCATCCTCGATGGACTTGTTCCCTACCTGACGCTATCCATGTGCCAGTTCATGCATAACGGGAAGCAGCCCCAACGCGGCGAATCTCTGGTCGGGGGCGGCTACGCATTCTGGAATGTCTACCGGACAAAGGAGGGCCGCTTTATTACCCTGGGCTGCTGGGAAAAAAAGTACTGGGAGAATTTCTGCCGGGCCGTGAACCGCGAGGATCTGGTCCGAGAGCAGCATGCGCCGCCGCCCCGACAGGATGAGATCATCGAAGAGGTGCGGTCCATCTTCACGACAAAGACAAGGGACGAGTGGCTCGAGGCGCTCGACCCGAGGGATATCTGCTACGCGCCCGTCAACTCCCTGCAGGAAGCCCTCGAGCATCCGCAGATCCGGCACCGCGGGTTGTGGTTCAAGGGGAAGCACCCGGAGGACGGGGAAATTCCCCAGCCCGGGTTCCCGTTGAAGTTCAACGAAGACCAGCCGGGCTGGCGCACGCCACCGCCCGGGCTCGGGGAGCACAACCGGCAAATCCTGGACGAGCTGGGCATCGGTGAGGGCGAACTCCGGGAACTTAAGGCCGCAGGCATCATCTGACGAGAGGGGAGCTGGGGCCATCCTCTCTATCGGCTTTACGGAAAGAGAAAGCGCTAAGCGCCGAGCATGAAGGGCCGCTTTGCGGCACACTTCTACGACCTTTCAGTCCGTCGAAGCGACAAAAATGTCGTTTCTTCTATTTATCCTTTTAATCAATAGCTTACAGCATTTTTACCCCGCCTTTTCGACGGTTTTTCCGATCGGTCGCGCCGGCCGGCGACATGCCGAGATCGAACCTTCGAAGGTTCTCCCATCTTTTTATTCTTTCGTGACAACGAGTTATGAAAATTTTCGCCCGGGCGGAGTTCCTGGCAGACCTGTTGCTATATCGGTTACATGGAAAAAGGAGGCTTACTAATGGCTACGGTGAAAATGAAACGATACAAAACGCTGCTGCATCACCGGATCGATGAAATTCTGAAAGCAGACGGCAAACCCCTGTTCCCCACGGAAGATCTCAACGGGCTTCTTCCGGACATGTACGATCTGGCCTCTTGCGAGACAGAGCGTCTCTACGAGTATGCGTTGAAGGACAGGGAAAGAAGGTCGGTCGTTGAGCTGATCTACGCGCTCAAGAGAATCGATGAGGGCATCTACGGAACCTGCGAGGATTGCGGGAAGCCCATTTCCGAGAAGAGGCTTCAAGTCGCGCCCGCGGCGACTCAGTGCATCGAATGCAAAGTCGAGGCGGAAAAGCGAGAGCGGGTCCAAAAGATCGTGCGGACACACTCTCATCACGGGATTCAGCTCGGGGAACCCCCGGGAGGGAATTGAAACAAAACAGCCAACTCCCATCTCCTTTCATCGTATCAGCAGCAAGGCCCCCGCCACGGGGGCCTTGCTGTTTTTACGGGGGGCGCTTCACGGTCGCATTCATTGGTTTCTATGAAAGCAGTTGTGAAAGTAATTGTCATTGTGAGCGCAGCGACGTAATCTTCGTCATGGATTCAAAGCAAAGATCTCAAGCGTGGATCGCCATGCCTCGCGAGGCTCGGCTCGCGATGACCCCTTTTTTTAGACGACGGAATCAATTTCATCCTTGTGCCCGCTCCGCACTCACGCACTTCTTCAATAGCGCTCTGCGCGATTCCTCCACACGCTACCCGCTACACGCTACACGCTTCTTTTAGGGAACGAAGAGTGCCGCCAGGATCGCATAAGCGAGCGCCGGAACGAGATTGCCCACACGGATCTGTTTGATCTCGAGGATATTGATGCCGATCCCCAGGATGAGAAGGCCGCCCGTGGCGGTGACGGCCTCGATGACCCCGGGACCCTGAAGAAAGGCGAGTTTCGAGGCCAGCAGGGTGATCGACCCCTGGATTGCGAAAACCGAAAGAGCGGAAAAAGCAACCCCCACCCCCAGGGATGATGCGAATGCAATGGACGCCACCCCGTCGAGCAGCGATTTAATATAGAGGATGCTCGGGTCCCCCACTGTGCCGTCCCGGATGGCGCCGACGATCACCATGGCCCCGGTGCAGTAGAGCACGGAGGCCGTGACGAAACCCTGGACGAAGGTGGGCGACTCGGACCGGAAGCGCCGCTTGAGCCACTCCCCCATGGCGGCGATGCGCCCTTCGATATCGAGCAGCTCACCCGTGACGGCCCCGAGCAGGAGAGACCCGATGACGAGCAGGGGCCGCGTGCCCGAGAGGGCCATCTGGAGGCCGATCAGGATCACCGAGAGCCCGAGGGCCTGCATGACGATGGTCTTGATCCGGTCGGGAAGCCGCTTCCCGATGACCACGCCCAGAAGGCTCCCCACCACGACGGCGCCCGTGTTTACCAGTGTTCCTGTCACATCACTGCTCCTCGTCTTGACATGCTGACCCGTATCTATACCATTACCCCCGGCCATCAGGCAATGATTGCCTTCGGTTGCAGTGAAGGGTAACGGGTTCAGGGTCCAGGGTCCAGGGTTTTGAAATCAAGAAATCCCCCTCCACCCCTATACCCTATACCCTATACCCAATACCCTATTCCCTATTCCCGTATTCCCCGTTGACAGCAATCCTCCCGACTTGCTACAAGGGACCACAAAACGAAGCACGTCTTTGGGGTGTCCATGCACACATTCTTATTCCAGGAAGGCATCTGGGTGGCAAAGGGCGAATACGTTGACGAGGCGATGAACCGGGGTTCCCTCGAAGGGGAGTCGAGGGTCACCCATAGCCCCGATGAGTGGCTCAACGAGGGTCGCATGACCCTCTGCATGGGCGGCAAAACAGTCGAGATCGAAAACCTCTACCGCATTGTCCCCTTCACCGAAGGGTCCGATTTCACAAGCTGGGAATCCGTCAATCCGGCCCTCGGGACGCTTCGCGGGCATTTTATCATCATCGGTGAGGCCATCCTGTCTTCCTGCGCATCCACAGACGCCCGGTACACGGGCACGGAGTTCCTGCTGCAGGAATCAGCGGAGCGCTATATCAACCGCGGCACCCTGTTTTCCTCGAGCGGCAAGATCTCCTCCTGGTCGCTGATCTTGTCAAGAAAGGGGTAGAAATGTCTGAGGCAGGCTACGTGAAAAAGATTGAATCATTGAGAAAAATAAGGCTCTCGGCCACGATGCTCGAGGTGGGGTTCAAAAGCGAGAACCTCAGCGAGATTATCCAGTGTCAGATCGAGCTCGAGGGACTGGCGGGAAGGCTTCAGGCCGAACAGGGGGATCTCGTCACAGCGCTGCAGTGCGAACAAGCAAAGGAATCTCTGGATGCCTTCGTCGCCCTCGTCGACCAGGCCATGGCGAAGGCCTCCCTCGCCGAAGGCATCCCGTCCGGCGCGTCCAAACCGAAACCGACCACCCTGGGATGAACAAGGTAACAGGTATCAGGTTACAGGTAACAGGATTTTCCCGAGACAGTGCCTTTTGATACCTGTCACCTGGCACCTGTCACCTCCGGCGCTTTGCCGCCGGTTCACCACCCATACGCCCGGCTTGTAAACACCTCCCCGCTCGAGAAGGTTCCCGCCATCCGTTGAAGCGCCTTCACGTTGTCATCGAACGTGTCGGGCTCGGAGAATAGATAGAAGGTGACATAGCAGGTCTCCCCATTGAGCGGATAGTAATAGCCCATGGAGGTGTGCTTGATGCCGGCCAGCGGCCTGCTTTCTGGACGTTCCTGCCATTGCAGTCCCGAAGCGTCCCAGTGGCCCAGACGATAGGATCCCCTGCTTTCGGGAACTTCCCGGACGAGCCGGGTCCAGTCCAGATCCAGGACGGGTTCAATCAATTCCGTGAGCCGTTCCTGCAACGTAAGGGCATTTTCGTAGGAGAAGTAAAGCGTCCCGCCCCGGAGAGCGATCAGTCCCCGGGTCTGCGGGTTGTGCAAAAGCAGGAGAACCCTCTCGGGGGTCTCGGGCACGAGATAGGCGGCAAAGCTTTCCGGGACGGTTTTCGTCATGAGCCAGCCGTCATCGGGCAGTCGAACGATAAACCCGTACCGGTAGCTCTGGTATTCGCCCTGATCAATCGTGGGCGGCAGAGAGGCGCATCCGGCAATCAGCGCGAATAACGCAACGAGAAAAAGCTTCCTCACGTTCCCTCCCGACAATGAAGTGCATTGAAAACGATTGCACGCGCATCCCGCAGCGCCTGACGTGAGCCAGTCGAACGTTGCTGCGGGATAAGTGAGCATAATAAAAGAAAAAAAACAAAACCCTGCGCTTCTGGATTCCTGGCACCTTTATGCGAGGAATTTTAATTCTATGCAAATTCCATGACGAAGCCGCCGTGAAGAGGCCTCCGGTGCCCGCAAGGATGCAAGGGGTGCGTCGGTTGCATTCTCCCCCTTTCCTGTGTTAAACGGATGATCATGATGGCAATTGGCAAATTGTTTGCAGGTTAGCGCGGTTATGCCTGTTTACGAGTACACAGCCCTGAACGACAAAGGCAAGAAGCTCAAGGGGATCATCGACGCCCAGAGTACGGTTGCGGCCAGGCAGAAGCTGCGCGAGAGCAATATCTACCTGACCGATCTGCAGGAGACCTCCGGGGCGAAGAAGGACAGCCCCCTGAAACAGCCCCTGGGAGGCCTGTTCCGTAAAGTGGGGTCCCGCGAGGTGACGGTCATGACGAGGCAGCTGGCCACCCTGCTTGGGGCCGGACTGCCCCTGGTCCAGTCGCTCGCAACCCTGATTGCGCAGACATCCCACCCCCAGCTCAAAACGATCCTCTCCCAGATCAAGGAGGAGGTCAACGAGGGCAGCAGCTTCTCGCAAACCATGACCCACTACCCCCAGGTCTTTCCGGCTTTCTACCTCAACATGGTCCGTGCGGGGGAGGCCTCGGGCACTCTGCACCTCGTGCTCGAACGGCTCGCAGACTTCAGCGAGAAGCAGCAGGCCCTGAAAGGCCGTGTCCGGGCGGCGCTTGCCTACCCGCTGTTCATGTTCCTCATCGGAAGCGTCGTGCTGTTCTTCCTGGTCGCCTTCGTCGTGCCCAACGTGACGAGGATCTTCGACGAGATGCACCAGACCCTGCCGCTCATCACGATCGTGCTCATCGGCGTGAGCCGCTTCCTGGAAACCTTCTGGTGGCTCATCGTGGCGGGGCTCATCGGCGCATTTGTGGCCCTGAAGTACTTCCTGTCGAAAACACAGAAAGGCCGAACCCTGCTGGACCGGACCCTGCTCGCACTGCCGGTCGTCGGCCAGATGAACCGCAAGATTGCCGTGGCGCGCTTCAGCCGCACACTGGGGACTCTCCTGGAGAGCGGGGTCCCCCTGCTTGCCTCCCTGGAAATCGTCCGGAACATCGTGGGAAACTCCCTCATCAGCGATGCCATCCAGAAGGCCGGCAACGACGTGCGCGAGGGGCAGAGCCTCTCGGCGCCGCTTGCCCGCAGCGGTCTCTTCCCGGCGATCTCCGTCGAGATGATCTCCGTTGGCGAGCAGAGCGGGAACCTGGAGCCCATGCTCTACCGCATCGCCGAAGCCTATGAGAAAGAAGTGGAATCGAGCATCACGATGCTCACCTCGCTGCTGGAGCCGATCATGATCCTCGTCATGGGTCTGGCTGTCGGCTTCATCGTGGTGTCGATCCTTCTGCCCATATTCGAAATGAACCAGCTCGTACGATAAAGCCGACAGGCCGAAAAAGGTGGTGGCATGAAAAAGGAACTGTTGATCTCCCTGGGAAATCGGATGCGGCGAGGCGGACGGGGGTTTACCCTGATCGAGCTCATGGTCGTCATCGTCATCCTGGGTATCCTCGCCGGACTGATCATCCCGCGGATCATGGGACGCCCCGACGAGGCGCGGCAGACCAAAGCCCGCATCATGATCGAGGGGATCGAGACGGCACTGAAGCTCTATCGGCTCGACAACGGATTCTACCCGACGACCGAGCAGGGGCTCAGGGCCCTCGTGGAAGCGTCCACCATCCAGCCCGTGCCCCGAAACTGGCGAGAAGGAGGCTATCTCGAGAAGGGCAAGGTACCCAAGGACCCCTGGGGGAACGACTTCGTCTACCTGAGCCCCGGTACGCAGGGCGAGATGGATCTGATCTCCTACGGTGCCGACGGGCAGCCCGGCGGCGAAGGGAAAAATAAGGATATTACCAACTGGTCGCAGGACTGACGGAAAAGAGAAGGTGAGAGGGTAAGAAGGTCGGATAAGCCGCAGCACCGAATGGGGGCCTCTCACATCGCCAACTTTCTCACCTTCTTACCCTCTTACCCTCTGTCTTTGGCGACCCGACGGCACTTCGCGAGACGCATGCAAATAAACCTGAAGAACACCTCAAGACCGCCCGGTGAGAAGGGCTACACCCTCATCGAGATCTCCGTCGTGATTGTTCTCATCGGGGTGATCCTCCTGATGGCCATCCCGAGAGTCCAGGATACCCTGACCAGCGACCGGATGCGATCGGCCGTGCGAAACCTCTCCGGGACGGCGCGGGAGCTCAAGGCAAGCGCCGTTCGCGAGCAGGTCGACCATTTTTTGCACCTGGACCTGGACAGGCGCGTGCTCTGGAGCACCCGAGACGACATGACGGCAGAGACCCGGACGGTCCGAAGGAGCCGGGCACGCTCGCTGCCCTCGGGTGTGAGAATCGCAGATGTCGCGCTCGCCGACGAGGGCAAGAAGAATCAGGGGGAAGTCATCATCCGGTTCTTCAGCCAGGGCTACGTCCAGCCCGCCGCCATCCACCTCACCGACGATGAGCGCACCATGACCCTGATCTTCCAGCCCTTCCTGAGCACCTTCGAAGTGCAGGACAAGTACGTGGATGTGTGGCAGAAGTCAAAATAGCACGCTGAAGCGTGCCAGTAATCAGTGAATAGTGGTCAGTGGCTAGTGAAGAAGATGAGACAAGACATGGATCAGGTAACAGGTGACAGGTATCAGGTGGCAGAGAAAGAACCCTCTACCCGCTACCCTCGACCCTCGCCCCCTGTGTGCCCACACGCTACACGCTACCCGCTACACGCTTCTCCGCAGCGTGGCTTCACCCTTCTCGAAGTGATGATCGCCATGGCCATCCTGGCCATCGTGCTCGTGACGGTTTTTCACTCCCAGTCCCAGAGTATCGCCATGGCCAACGAGTCCAGGGCGATGACGACGCTGGCACTGCTCGCACAGAGCCGCATGGCGGAAGTCGAGGGCCAGCAGAACCTCTCGACCGGCCAGACGAGCGGGACATTCGGAGACGACTTCCCCAATTACACCTGGACGGCAAGCATCACCCAGCCGCAGGGCCTGGGCTCGGGCTTCCTGAGAAAAATCGAGGTCACCGTCGTTCACGACTACTACCTGAAGAGGCCATACAAAGTGATCCTGTACCGGCCCGCGACAATGAAACAGTAATTAGTGATTAGTGGTTAGTGACTAGGGAAGAAGAAACAAAAAATGAATAACTGGGTAAATGGCAAAAACTCAAATCCCCCGGTCATACCCCTTGGGAGATCCTTACAAATATTTCCCTCTCCCTTGAGGGGAGAGGGTCAGGGTGAGGGTGAAATAAGGTACGGGGATCATTCCCCCTCACCTCAATCCTCTCCCACGGAGGGGAGAGGAAGATTAAGGATCGTGACATTTATAGGGGAAAAAGAGGGGGATTTTTGCCTACACGCTACACGCTACACGCTACACGCTTCTTCGAAGCGCGGTTTTACCCTGGTCGAGATTCTCGTCGCCATCGCCATCCTGTCCGTCGTGCTCTCGACGATCTACGTCTCCTACATTTCCACGATGCGCATCGTGCGGAGCCTCGAGTACGGCGACGAGATCTACTACATGGCCCGCATCACCCTGGAGAGAATGGTCCTGGACCTGCAATCGACCTGCAAGGAAAAGGACTCCTACGAATTCACGACCCTGAAGGATCCCACGGGCAAGCTCCCGCTCAAGGGCGTTTCTTTCCTGTCCCGGGCCCACCTCGATTTCAGCGGCCCGGGCGACTCGATGGCCGTGGCCCAGATCAGCTACGAGCTCGAAGGCGACCCCGATTCGGGAGGGTTCTCCATCATCCGCCGCGACGTCCTGAGGCAGGGCGAGGGATCCTCGGGCGGCGAAGGCTACACCCTGTGCCGGCGCCTGCAGTTCGTGAACCTGCGGTTCTATGACGCCAGCGGCCGGGAGTATCCCCTGTGGGACAGCCGCACGGGCTCTGAGGCCCAGCGAAACAATGTCCCGTCGTCGATCGTCATCGAGCTCAACTTCATCAACCCCGACGACGCGGCCAACCCGTACAAGTTCATGACCCGATTGCTCCTGACGGGCTCCACCAAAACGTGATAGGATGAAAACCACGATAACCAACGAAAAGGGGGTCGCCCTCATCCTGGTCCTGCTCACGGTGAGCGTCATCGTGGTGCTCACCCTGCAGCTCAACGTCTCCTCGAGGTCGCAGGTCCACGAGGCCGCCAACCTCGGCGACGGGATCCGGGTTCTCTACATCGCCAAGTCCGGCGTCTTTGCGGGGATGGGGCTTCTCTCCGAGGACCGGGGCGATGCGGATACGCTCAACGAGGCATGGGCCCGCACGGAAGCGCTCTCGGAGCAATCGAAGGACTATTTCGACGGCGGCCACCTGGAGCTCGCAATCGAGGACGAGGCAGGGAAGGTCAACATCAACAAGCTCGTCGAGGGCAACGGCTTCAACAACGCCGTGAAGGGAGTGCTGTCCCGCCTTCTGGCCCAGCCGCAGTTCAAGCTCCAGGACCAGGAGGTGCAAGACCTCCTGAATGCCATCAAGGACTGGATCGACGCGGACTCGGAGGTAACGGCAACTGGTGCAGAAAATGCATATTATCAAGGTCTTGGCAAATCCTACACCGTACGAAACGGGCCTATGGAATCGATCGACGAGCTGCTGCTCGTCCGGGGGGTCACACGGGAGCTCTTTCACGGTACTTCCGAGAGGCCCGGCCTGGCCCGCTTTCTGACGGTTCAGGGGGAAGGGAGCATCAATATCAACACGGCGCCGAAGGAAGTGCTCCGGGCCCTGGCGCCGTCCATCACCGAGGATGCGGCCAACCGGATGGACGACTACCGGAGAAACGCGGCCAACAACCTGACGGATCCCTCCTGGTACAGAAGGGTTGCAGGATTGAATAACACGGCTATCGACTCGGTGACCGTTGCGACGAAGAGCGAGTATTTCCAGATCGCCGCAACGGGCCATCTGGGGACGATGAAACGCACCATCCGTGGTATCGTGAAGCGCGACAGCGAGAAAAAACTCTCCGTTGTCGCCTGGAGGCTCGGCTGATGGCGAAGCACATTCTCGGGCTCGATATCGGCAAAAGCTGCCTGAAGGCTGTCCTCATCGAGGCAGGCCTCCGGGGCAGCATGCGCATCGTTGCCTGGGAAAAGGTCGACATCACCGGGTCGGGCGGCATCCGGGAAGCCCTGCGGCGGATCCAGGAAGTCCCGGTCCTCACCGTGCCTGCATGCCAGATATCGCTTGCGGCCAGGGGTTTCTCCTTCCGCAACATGAAGCTCCCCTTCAAGGACCGAAAAAAAATCCTCCAGACCCTGCCCTTCGAGCTGGAGTCCCAGATCCCCCACCCCGTGGAGAGCGTGTTGATCGATTTCACCGTCCTCGGTCAGGCGCAGGGCTCCGATCTCTTCACCGCCGTGATCCCCAAGGCAGAGGTGGAGGAGCGCATCGCGCTGCTGGCCGATTACGGCTTCGACGCTGAGACCATCGACATCGACACGGTTCCCGTTGCGGCACGTCTGATGACGGCCGCGCCGGTGGACTGCCTGAATCTTCTTCTGGACATCGGCGCCTCGGAAACGACGGGCGTCTTTTTCAAGGAAGGCAGGATCCTGCAGGTCCGTTCCTACCCCTTCGGCGGCGATCACGTCACGAACGCCCTTTCCGCGGCTCTGGGGGTCGCTTTCGTCGAGGCTGAGGCCCGCAAGAAACGGGGCGACACGGAACAGGCTGAAGAACAGATCACCGAGGCCTGCCAGAAGTTCTTTGCATCCCTGAAAAACACGATAAGCTCGCTGCGCATGTCGGGGCTTGTCGATGAGGATCCGACGACGGTCTACCTGACGGGAGGCGGCGGCCTCTACCGCAAGCTCGCCGAGGAGCTTTCCCGGGCCCTGGCGGCACCCGTGGAGCGGGTCAACGTGACCCAGCTCGCCGGCATCAAGCCCGTAGGGGGAGACGACGCGGGCTGGGATTCCATGATCATGAACGGCGCCCTGGCCCTGGCCCTGCGGCCCCTGGCGAAGGGACCGGGGTTCAACTTCCGGCAGGGCGATCTGCGCCGCAAGGGCATGCCCCTTAAGTTCGACCTCGGCATCAACCTCAAGTGGGCGGGCGCCGTGACGGCCCTGATCCTCCTGCTTGCCGGCGCCGATCTCACCCTCTCCCATTACGCAGACAAAGCCCGGCTCGATCAGCTCAAGGCCGAGACGGCGGCCCTTCTGCAACAGAATTTTCCCGAGGTGACGCGCGTCGTCGACCCGGCACAGCAATTCCGGGCGAAGATCGCCGAGGCAAAGCGCTTCGCCACGGCGTCCCGGGGCGCAGCCTCGGGCGGCTCCGTCCTCGGCGTCATGAAGGACCTCTCCGAGCAGGTCCCCGAGGCCTCCGACTTCCTCATCACGGCCCTCGTTTTCGACGGCGACAGGGTCGATATCCGGGGCGAGGCGACGGGCTTCGACGCAGCCGAAACCATCAAGAAGCAACTGGAAAAAACGGGGCGTTACGAAAGTATCGCCGTCAGCTCCTCCAACGTGAAGCAGGGGAGCCGCGTGGAGTTCGAGTTGAAAACCACCCTGGCGAAGAAACCATGAAGAAGTTCTGGGACAACCTTGGAGCACGGGAAAAGCTCTACATCCTGGCCGGAATGGGGATCGCGGCACTGATCCTCCTCGTCCAGTTCGCGATCCTGCCCTTCTGGGA
The DNA here is from genome assembly GCA_963705165.1 of uncultured delta proteobacterium. Lineage (GTDB taxonomy): Bacteria > Desulfobacterota > Syntrophia > Syntrophales > UBA2192 > UBA2192. Next base: position 29,296 of record CAVPJD010000031.1, read on the forward strand.
GGAACGAGAGCGCGTGGCAAAGGCCATCGATGCCCAGGAGAAGATCCTCAAGGAAATGAACGCCCAGCTCACCGAATACCGTGTGCTCAGGCGAGACATGGACTCCATTCAGCGGGCCATGGCTTCGAGACCGTCCGATTTCACCCTGTACACCTTCGTGGAACGCAAGGCCCGGGAAGCAGGCGTGCGCCCCAACGTCAAGGCCATCAACCCCTCCCGGGGGATGAGCGCCGGGACCTACGAGGAGACGATGGCCGATGTCAGCCTGGAGAAGATCACACTCCGGCAACTTGTCCAGTTCCTTTACCAGGCGGACTCACCGCGCGATGCCGTGAGAATCCGAAAGCTCACCGTGCGAAAGAGCCTGGAGAGTTCCGAGTACCTCACGGCCACGGTTCAGCTTGCCACTTACCAGGCGGCGACAGCCCCCAGACCAGGCAACGCGCCGGCAAGGAAGGGAGGATAAGACGGATTGCCGATGAACGAAGCCTTCCGGAAATACGGAGCCTATGTTCTCTTTGGCCTGGTGGTGCTCGTTCTTTTTGCGTGGGTGCGGATGCCCACGGAGACCGTCCGCTCGCTCGTGCTTTCCGTCGTCTCGAAAAATCAGGCGGGGGCCCTGGTGCGCTTTGACTCTGCCGAACTTGTCTTCCCCTTCGGGGTCACGCTGACAGGGCTCACCGTGCATACAAAGCACGGCAGGGGATTGAGGTTCGAGGCCGACACGGTCACAGCGCACCCGGCGCTGCTTTCTCTGTTGACGGGGCGGCTGGCCCTTCGCATCCAGGCGGCGTCCATGGGCGGGAGGATTGACGGTGATATTGCCTTCAGGGATCGCTTTTCCGCCAGCGGCCCTGTGCGCACCGATCTCAATTTCGGCAGCATCAATGCCGCCGAGTGCCCCTGGATTGCCGATCTGCTGGGACGCGCCGTTCGGGGCCGTGTGGACGGCAGGCTCCGCTTCGAAGGACTCCCGGGGCAGTGGGCTTCCGGGTCGGGGCACCTGGAACTGGCGCTCGTCAACGGGCTGATCTCCCTCCAGGCCCCCCTGTTCGGCCTGCAGGAAATGATCTTTACGAGAATGGAAAGCAATATGGACCTTGGCAACGGGACCCTCCAGGTTAACCGGCTCCAGGTTGCAGGCGATCACCTCCAGGGGGAGTTCCGGGGAAGCATCCGCATCGAAGGGGACTTTTCCCGAAGCCAGATCGCCCTGCGGGGTGACGTGAATCTGCCTTCCGCCGGCCAGGAGCGTTTTGCCGTCGATGTGGGCGGCACGGTTGCCAGCCCGGTCGTAACGCCCATCTGAGGCGCCAGGAAACGGTATGCGAGCTTTCATGAAAAACAGGCAACACGCGCTGATGGTCCTCCTCGTGATCGCCGTCGTCGTGTATCTGGTCGTCGACATCGCCTACCGGCTCATCGAACTCAACACGCCGCCTCCCGCGCCGGAGCCCCAGGCAGCGGCGGGCGTGCCGGCCGCGGACATGACGAAAGACCCCCTCGAAGCCTATGCCGTCATCGTCGAGCGAAACCTCTTCCGGACGACGGACCGGCCCATCGTCGTAGACCAGACGGACCCCAATTCGCTCGAGGCCACCGCCCTGCAGCTCGACCTCTACGGGACCATCGCCGGGGAGGGCGGCCGGGGCTATGCCATCATCGAGGAGCGCGACAAGAAAAGGCAGCGCCTCTACAAGGTCGGCGACAAGGTCGCCGGGGCCACGATCGTCAAGATCATGCGAAACGCCGTCGTGCTGCGACTCGGGGAGAAGGACCAGGTCCTGAAGAAAAAAGAGATCGCATCGGCAGGTACCGAGCGGCGGGCACTGCCCGGAATGGCCCCGCAACCAGCCTCGCCGGGAGCCGCTCCCTCCCCCAGACCGTTGTCGCGCCCCCCGGCGGCAGGCCCCTCGGGCTCGGCCGCCGACCTGGCAGGCCTGCTGACCCAGGCCCGCGTGATACCCCACGTATCGGCCGGATCTTCAGGCAAGCCCGACGGGGTGATCATCAACGAGATCCAGCCCGGGAGCCTCTTCGAGAACGCGGGGCTCGTCAACGGGGATGTCATCCAGGAGGTCAACGGCAGGACCGTAACCGGGGTGGCCGATCTGGTGTCCATGTACCGGGACCTCAAGCCGGGGACAAGCCTGTCCGTCAAGGTGACCCGCTCGGGCAGGCAGGTGGTGCTTAACCATACGGTGGAATGAAAGGGCTCAGGGTATAGGGTACAGGGTTCAGGGAAGAAAAAAGACATAAAAACAGGACCATACATCATTCCCTGGCCCCTTGACCCTTAACCCTGGCCCCTGTAAATTGGCGGTGGTAATTTGTTGCCCGATGTACTAATAATGACCAAGGATGAACCCCGGGTATGTACACCTCCCATTTCAAGCTGAGGGAAAATCCCTTCAGCCTCACGCCTGACCCGAAGTATCTTTTCCTGAGCCGCCAGCATCGGGAGGCCCTCAACCATCTGATATACGGGATCAAGGAAAAAAAGGGGTTCATCGTTGTCACAGGAGGAATCGGTACGGGAAAGACGACCCTCTCCAGGGCGCTTCTCTCCGGGATGGATTCCTCCGTGGAAACGGCGCTCATTTTCAACTCGTACCTCTCGGACATGGAACTTCTCGAGGTGATCAACCAGGAGTTCCGGATTCCGCTGACAGGGGTCGATAGAACAAAGAGGCGTTACATCGACGCCCTCAATGCTTTCCTGCTGGCCAATCACAGGGCGGGAAAGAATGCCGTCGTTCTCATCGACGAGGCCCAGAACCTCTCCCGGAACGTCCTCGAGCAGATCCGGATGCTCTCCAACCTGGAAACGGAGACGGAAAAACTGCTCCAGATTGTCCTGGTGGGGCAGCCCGAACTGCGGGATCTCCTCGCCCAGCCCTCGCTGAGGCAGCTCAACGAGAGGATCTCCGTGCGCTACCACCTCGATGCCCTGCTGGAGGACGACGTGCCCGACTATATCGTGCACCGCCTCACCGTGGCGGGGAACACGGGACATCTCTCGTTTGCCGACGACGCCTTCGGCAAGATTTATGACTTCAGCCGGGGAAACCCGAGGCGCATCAACATCCTCTGCGACAGGGCGCTTCTGATCGCCTACGCCGGGAACGGGCTCGAGATCGACCGCAAGATCATCAAGCTGGCCATCCAGGACCTGAAGTCGAGCGACGTGAAAAAGGGAACCCTTTTTGCAAGACGGAAGAAAGGGCTGTTTGCCTAGCAAAAAACCTACCTTGGTCCTCTCCTATGAGGGCCCTTTTCCTCTGTTCTCCTCCCCTGGTGGGAGGAGGAAGTGGAGGAGGGGGAACGATCAGTTCCTTTTCGGGGAGAGGGTCGGGGTGAGGGTGAACATTCTTTGGTACATCAAGAGGTTATGAGCTACATCACCATCGCACTGAAACGAGCCCAGCGGGCAAACGACGACCGGTATCTGCCGTACCGGGACATCATATCGGCTCGACCGCGACGCAGGGTCCGGGGAAAGAAACGCCTGATCCTCGGCATTTGCCTGGCCTCGCTGGTGCTCGTGGCCTCGACGGCCTTCTCGCTCATCATCTATTTTGGGCAGGGAGAAGACGCGAACCAGGCAGGCAACCTCTACGTTGCCTCCATGACCCACCGCGCCAAGATCGACGTGGCCGGCCGTCAGCCGGAGCGTCTCGCGCCGGACAACCCGGCCCAGGACAGCGAGATCCTCTTCCAGGCGGGCCTCAGGCGGCAGCAGTCGGAGAACCCGGCGGAGGCCGAGGCCCTCTACCGCAGGGCCATCGAGACGGACCCGAAGAATCTCAGTGCCTTGAACAACCTGGGGGTGATCTGCATGTCCCAGAAACGGGACAAGGAGGCGATCGACATCTTCACCCGCCTCATCGACGTGAAAGGCGACTGGGCCGACCCTTACTACAATCTCGCCTGCCTCTACAGCCGGCAGGGGGATGTCCCGAAAAGCCTTTGGAACCTCAAGGTAGCCTTGTGGATGAACAAGGAACTCAAGGGGTGGGCAAAAAACGATTCGGACCTGGAGCCGTTACGCTCTAAACCGGAATACCATAAAATAGTCAACTAGAGGGTGAATGCGCATGCCGACCCTTTCCGGAAAACAGATTACCTATCACGACGGCCCTGGCCGTGTTCGTTCTGCTCTTCGCTTTCCAAGGGGCCGTTTCGGCAGCCCGGTTGGCCGGCAACGCTCAACCGGTCTCGACCACGTCGACGGAGCCGGTGAAGGAAGGCACAGCCCTGCAGAAGGCCGCCGATGAGGAAGAAACACCGGCCACGGCCACGAAAAAGCAGGCCCCGGTAAAGAAAAAGGTTGCGAAGAAGGCCCCTCCGAAGAAAGCGGCACCGGCCCGGCAACTCGCGGCAAAAGACGATAACGAGGACAGCGGCATTCCCTCCGCGAAGGCCGCACACGGAAAGCCCGGCTCTGCAAACGGGAAACTGGGCAAGTACGTCACCATCGATTTCGACAACGTCGACATCCTCGCCTTCATTAAATTCATCAGCGAGCTGACGGGAAAGAATTTCGTCGTTGACGAGACCGTCAAGGGAAAGGTCAGCGTGTTTTCACCGCGGAAGATTTCCTCAGACGAGGCCTACCGGGTCTTCGAATCCGTCCTCGAGATCCACGGCCTGACGACGGTCCCCTCGGGCGACGTGATCAAGATCGTCCCCAGCCAGCAGGCGAGGGAGAAGAGCATCGAGACGCGGCTGCGAGCCGAGGGCCTTGGCCCCAATGACCGCGTGGTGACCCAGATCATACCTCTGAAGCACGCAAGCCCCGACGACATGAAAAAAGTCCTCGACCCGCTTGTGTCGAAAGCGAGCGTCATCCTCTCCTACCCGCCCACGGGGATGCTCGTCATCACCGACGTCCAGTCCAACATCAAGCGGCTCGTCAAGATCGTCAACGCCCTGGATGTGCAGGGGGTAGGCGAACAGATGCACATCATCCCGCTCAAGCACGCCGTGGCATCTGACACGGCGGCATCGCTCAACTCGATCTTCCAGCTCGACCAGGCGGCGAGACGGCCGCAAGCCACGATGACGATGAGGATCATCGCCGACGATCGCACCAACAGCCTCATCGTGCTGGCCTCGGAGGTCTTTGCCGTCCGGGTCCGCGAATTCGTGGCGATCCTCGACCGGGATATTCCCCAGGGCGAATCCAAGATGCATGTCTTCCGCCTGCAGTACGCCAATTCGGAGGACCTGGCCAAGGTCCTGATGAACCTGCCGTCGAAAGATGCCAGGCCGGCGGCCGCGGCGCCCGGCCAGCCCGCGCCCGCAGCGATTCCCGGGCTGCGCGGCAGGCTTGCCCTGCTTTCGAGCGACGTCCAGATCGTTTCCGACAAGGCGACGAACACGCTCATCATCACGGCCAACAAGGAGGACTGGCGCATCCTCGAGGAAGTCATCCGGAAGGTGGACATCGCAAGGTCCATGGTCTACATCGAGGCCCTGATCATGGAAGTGGACGTGAACAAAACCTTCGATTTCGGAGTCGAGTGGCGTTTCATCAAGGATCTCGGCACGCCCAGCGGCTTTGACACGGGCCGGACTGCCGGGTTCGGCGGCTCCGGCGGGTCCGGGACCGGCGGCGCTTATAATTTGTTCCCGGGGACCTCGACGCAGCCGACCTTCCCCGGCGGCTTCTCGCTGGGCGTTCTCGCAGCGGGAATCACGCTCGGCGGGATCGTCTTCCCGAATATCGGCGCGGTCGTCAACGCCGTGCAGCAGGACTCTCAAGTGCACATCCTCTCGCACCCTCAGCTGCTCACGAGCGACAACGAGGAAGCAACGATCACCGTCGGCAAGAACATCCCCTACATCACGCGGCAGGAGCGGTCGACATCCAACGTGGACTACACGAACTTCGAATACCGGGACGTGGGGGTCATCCTGACCATCACCCCCTCCATCAACACGGAGCGATTCGTGCGCCTCAAGATCAGCCAGGAGATCTCTACGCTTGTCCAGGAGGAATCCACGGTGGGGCTGCCGACGACCCTCAAGCGCACGGCCAAGACGACCGTCATGCTCAAGGACAAGCAGACGATCGTCATCGGCGGTCTCATGGGAGACAGCTCCACGCAGCGCAACTACCAGGTCCCGCTGCTGGGCGACATCCCGCTGCTGGGATGGCTGTTCAAATCGAAGAACACGAGGCGCGAGAAGACGAACCTCTTCATCTTCATCACCCCGCATGTCATCGAAAACATGGCCGAGGCCCAAGCGGTGAAGGAGATCAAGCGCGAGCAGATCGAAGCGTTCGAGGGAGGGGTGATCAAGAGTTACGGTCCTCAAAAACCCGTGGAAGCGGACAAGAAACTCCCGTAACCGGGATCGGGTGATAACGGATGGAAGCGAAAGAAGACAAGCGTGATCCCCGGCCTGCGGAGTTCCCCGGCCTGATCCATTCCGACGGAAAGCCCATCGTCGAGCTTCTCGATGAGGCCTTCGGTCCCGTGCCCGAGGGCGCAACGGCGATGCGCCGTACCATCGGGGAGATTTACACCCACAAGAAGGCCACCGACGAGGTGAGCCAGCTCCACAGCCTGAGCCTGAAATTCGGCATCCCCCTGCTGCCGGAGCTCCCCACGGACCACATGAGCGTGGAGTTCACCCGGAAGGTCCCCATCCAATATCTCAAGAAGCAGAAGATGGTCCCCGTGGAGACGCCCGACGCCTTCCTGGTCGCGGTGAACGACCCCTCCAATTTCCAGGCCGTCGACGATCTGATGCGGCTGCTCGGCCGCGACGACGCCGAGGTGGTGCTGGCCTCCGAGGGGGCGATCCTCTCGGCCATCAATTCTGCCTATGACCTGGGCCGTGATTCGGCGCAGGAGTTCATCCAGATCATGAACGGCGATTCGGCCGACAGCATCATCTCCGAGATCGAGGAGACGGCCGACCTGCTGGACGACACGAGCGATGCGCCCATCATCAAGCTCGTCAACCTCGTACTTGCCCAGGCCATCAAGGACCGCTCCAGCGACATTCACATCGAGCCCTATGCCAACTCGCTGAAGATCCGCTACCGGATCGACGGCATGCTCTACAACCTGCTGAACCTGCCGCGGCGGATCCAGTCGCCGCTGGTTTCGCGCATCAAGATCATGGGCAAGCTCAACATCGCCGAGAAGCGACTCCCGCAGGATGGACGCATCGCGGTAAAGATCGGCGACAAGAGCGTGGACATCCGCGTCTCCGTCATCCCCACGGCCTTCGGCGAGCGGGTGGTGCTCAGGCTCCTGGACAAGTCCCAGGAGCTTCTCACGCTCGCGGACCTGGGTCTGGACGAGGCGAAGATCGCCCAGTTCAACCGCCTCATCAAGTCGCCCTACGGGATCGTCCTCGTCACGGGGCCCACGGGCAGCGGCAAGACGACGAGCCTCTACGCGGCGCTCTCGAAGATCAACAGCCCCTCGATCAACATCATCACCATCGAGGACCCCATCGAGTACCAGATCGAGGGGATCGGACAAATTCAGGTCAACCCCAAGATCGACCTCACCTTCGCCACGGGCCTGCGCTCGATCGTGCGCCAGGACCCGGATGTCATCCTGGTGGGAGAGGTCCGCGACCGCGAGACTGCGGAGATCGCCATCCAGTCCTCGCTGACGGGGCACCTCGTCTTCTCGACGCTGCACACCAACGACGCCGCGAGCGCCATTACGCGCCTCATCGACATGGGCATCGAACCCTTCCTGGTGGCCTCGTCGGTCATCGCCATCGTGGCCCAGAGGCTCGTGCGCGTGCTGTGCCCTCGCTGCAAGGAACCCTACGAGCCCGACACAGAGTCGCTCATCGACGCAGGGATCCCCCGCAACGCCGTCATCGGCCAGCCGATCTACCGCCGCAAGGGCTGCAACTCCTGCATGAACACGGGCTACCGGGGCCGGACGGGCATCTTCGAGATCATGATCATGGACGAAGGGGTCAAGAAGCTGATCCTCAGGACTTCGGATTCCAACCAGATCAACGATGAGGCCGTCCGCGGCGGCATGTCAACGCTTGTCCAGGACGGGGCCCGCAGGGTCCTCGAGGGAATCACGACGATCGAGGAGGTGCTCCGCGTGACCCGCATCCTGCACCGCAACACCAATGCCGCCATCGAGGACGAGGCGATCTGACGCTCGGCGTCAGATCGCAGGGTCCAGGGTTCAGGGTATAGGGTCCAGGGAAAAATTAAAGCCCCGGGTGCTCAAGGCAGCCCGGGGCTTTCTGTCTGTTAGATGGTCCGTTCCTTTACCCTTTAGCCTTTAGCCTTTAGCCTGTACTTTCTGCTTGCGCCCTACTGGCGTTCGTAAATCCGGATATCCGGATCCGCCATGAGGTAGGGCTTCAACTCTCCAACGACATCGTTGACGAACAGTGCGCTCTTTAAGTAGCTTTCTGCAGAAGCTCGCGAATCGAAGCCGTGAAGCACCTGCACATCCTCTTCCCGGAGGAGGAGGTCTTTGGACTCGGCGCCGGGAATCGTTGAGAGAAACGGCTGTTTGTATTTTGAGTAGACCGCGCCGGCCTTGGGCAGGTCCGTCGCGGAGACCTTCATCGTGATCTCGAGATACGCTTTTTTCATCTTTGTCTCCTTAACTTATTAGACAGGCAACAAAATACCGCAATAGCGTCATTCCCGCGAAAGCGGGAATCCACAAATGACTGGATACCGGATCAAGTCCGGTATGACATGGTTGCAATGTTTAGTTGCCGCAGTAATAATTCAGAAAACACACTATACTAATGATACGAATACCCTTTACCCTGTCTTTCTACTTATACCCTTCGGGATAGAAATCATCCCAAACATTGGTCATCAGGCGCTTCAAGTCGGACCCGTCGAGCTTGATCGAGTATATCTCCCTTTTCGTCTCGTTGGGCGGGATGGCCGAAAAGAGGAGCCTCGCGTCATCGGCCGAGAAGGCTATGCCGCCTATGTTCTGGATGGTTGTCGCGTTCGGGCCGTAGGCGAAGCTGAAACGGTTGACGTGCTGAAGCGACGGGATACGGTTAATGTTGATGTAGTGAAGCATCATCGCTGCCAGTGGAATCTTCACCTCCGAGACCAGCAGGCTTCCGTCGTGGGAGACGACGGGCTGGCTGCCAGCCAGTATGGGCCCCGTGACCGTCCCCGTAGTGATATCTTGAAGATAGATTCCCACGGTATCGCCCGATCCTGTCCCGGTTCCGCGGCCGAACACGAGAGTGTTCGCGTTCCAGTAGTCATGGCCGAAGTTGTCCGTGACGCCCGCGGGGGGGGTGGTGATCTGCGTGAGCGACGTTCCGTCGGGCCTGATCCGGTAGATCTTGCCCTGGTTCCTGAAAATGATCCAGTCCCCGGCGGGGGCCCAGCGTGGACGGGTGCCCTGCGCCAGGTTCTTCTCGGTCGCGCCCGCGGCATCGCCCACCTGCCTCACGATGATGCGGTCGAACCCGCCGACGACCCTTTTGAAGGCCACCCACTTGCCGTCGTGCGAGACATCGGGCATCGAGTCGTCGAAGGCGGTCACAAACAGGGCCGCCGGCTGCAGCGGGCTTTCATCCGTGGCCGTCATCAATTGTCCCTTGCCCGTCTCCTGCGATACGTAGACGATGGAGGCGCACCCCCACGTCATGAGAAGGCAGACCAACACGAGTACAATCATCTTTTTCATGGCATTCCTCCTTGGACCTGTGATGACGGCTGAGCTTGGTGTGATGGATGACTGGGTCGTTGCCTGTATGCCGGCTGTCGAAAAATCAATTCGGAGTGAGCGGGTGGACTAATGACAGATGAACAAAAGGAATATCAGGACACGCTTACCTATTAAGTAACGGCAAACCCTTTCCCCGTCAACAGAAAAATGAAGCTCCCTGCCGGTGATCACCGGCCGTACACCGTCGGGTCCGTAATGCCGGCTTCGCGGAATCCCTTCTTCCGGAGAAGGCAGCTGTCGCAATCGCCGCAGGCCCTGCCCCGGGGGTCCGGGTCGTAGCAGCTGTGGGTGAGCCGGTAGTCGACACCGAGTTCGGTGCCCGTCCGGATGATCTCGGCCTTTGTCATGTGGATGAGCGGGGTACGGATTGCGATTTTCATTTTTCCTTCGACGGCGGCCCTGATGGCAAGATTCGCCATGGCTTCGAAGGCAAGGATATATTCGGGCCGGCAGTCGGGGTAGCCCGAGTAGTCCACCGCATTGACGCCGATGAAGACGTCGGCTGCCTCCAGGACCTCCGCCCAGGCCAGGGCGTAGGACAGGAAGATGGTGTTGCGCGCCGGCACGTAGGTCACCGGGATTCCCGATGCGAGTTGCTCCTCGTTGCGGCCGTGGGGCACAGCGATGTCGGCCGTAAGGGCCGAGCCGCCGATCTTCCCGAGGTCGATCCGGATGACGAGGTGCTGCCGGGCGCCGAGAACGTCGGCTATTTTCCGCGATGCGTCCAGTTCCACGGCATGACGCTGTCCGTAATCGAAGCTCAGGCAGTAGAGTTCATACCCCTCACGTTTCGCCACGGCCATCGCCGTCGTGGAGTCGATGCCGCCGCTCGAAAGAATCACCGCTTTTCTCTTCCCTTTCATCATCGCTCCCCCTGTGGGCCATTATGACGGGAAGCGCGCTTTTGTCAACGCCATCCGAGCCATGCCTTCCTTTACGGGGCCGCCGAATTGTGCTACAAACAGCAATCAATCGGTATCACCCAAGGAATCCACCAGCCCCATGCACGGAAGCCGCACCCGCATCCCTCTCCCGACCCGGCGTCGAAGGCAAACAAAACGCGAAGAGCCCTCCTCGTGGCTCAAACCCGAGGCCGAGCCTGCGCTGAACGACGCGCTCGCCCGTATCGGAAAGCCCGAAGAACTACCCTTCAGGCCGGACCCCTTTCAGCTCGAGGCCATTGAGGCCATCGGGCGCACGGACTGCCTCGTCATGGCCCCGACAGGTTCCGGCAAGACCTGGATCGCCGAGCAGGCCATCCGGAAGATGCTCCGGGAGGGCAAGCGCTGCTGGTATGCCTCGCCCCTGAAGGCCCTGTCGAATGCCAAGTGGGTGGAGTTCGGCGACCTCTTCGAGAGCATGAACGTGGGCATCCTGACGGGCGACACGAAGGAAAACACCGATGCGCCCGTCATCGTGGGAACGACGGAGATCCTCCGAAACCAGCTCTACGACACCATGCACGAGGGGCGCGATCTGCCCTTCGATCTGGTCATCCTCGACGAGGCCCACTACCTCGGCGACGTGGAACGCGGTGTGGTCTGGGAGGAGATCATGATCTACCTGCCCGCGCGGGTGAACCTCCTGCTGCTCTCCGCCACGATCGAAAACGGCCGCCAGATCGCCGCCTGGCTCGAGGCCCTGCGCGGCAAGAAATGCGCCGTCATCGAGGAGAGACGGAGGCCGGTGCCCCTTTACCCGCTCTTTCTCCACCCGTCGGGCCGGCTCATGCCCTTTCTCGACAAACGAAGGTTCTACGGCCGTGTGGAGCAGTTTGCCCGCGAGCGGGGAAAGCAACAGCGCGGCGGCCGGGGGATGACGCCTTACGGCGAGATCCTCCGGGTACTGAGGCACTTCAACCTGCTGCCGGCCATCTTTTTTCTCCAGTCGAGGGCCGAGTGCGACAACGCCGTGAAGAGCTGCCGGCAGATCACGCGCCCGGCGAACGTCGAGTTCGACGATGCGCTTCAGGAAATGATCGACCGCACGCCGAGGCTCGCCCAGCACAAGCAGCTCGAGCAGCTGCGCCTCTCCCGGGTCGCCTCCCACCACGGGGGGCAGCTCCCGCCGTGGAAGTTTGTCGTGGAGAGCATGATGAAGCGCGGTTACCTGGATGCGATCTTCGCCACGTCCACCGTGGCGGCGGGGGTGAACTTCCCGGCGCGGACGATCGTTCTTTTCAACTCGGACTATTTCAACGGGCACGAGTGCGTGCCGCTCGGTGCCACCGCCTTTCACCAGATGACAGGCCGGGCGGGCCGCCGGGGGCAGGACAACATCGGCTTCATGCTGCTGGTGCCGGGCCGGTTCATGGACCTGGAGCACGTCCGGAGGCTTGTCTTCACGCGCTCCGAGGACATCGAGAGCCGCATCAAGAACGACTTCTCCATGGTGCTGAACCTGCTTTTGTCCCAGACGATGGAGAACGTCCGCCACATCTTCGAGAACTCGCTTGCGGACTTCCAGCAGGACGAAGAGCGAAGGGGGGGAAAGAAAAACGCCGCCTCGCGACTCTGGCGGGCCTTCCAGCGGCACGTGTCGTTCCTCAAGGCCGAGGGTTTCGTGGGCGACAACGACCGGCTCACGGCCGACGGGGCCTGGACCTCGCAGCTGCGGCTCGACCACCCCGTGCTGATTGCCGAGTGCCTGCGGCGGGGAGCGCTCCCGAACCAGGACGCGGCACTGCTGGCCGCCGTGATCGCACCCTTCGTCTACGACCGGGGGCAGGACATCGCCGTGAAAAGGAAGGAACTGCCCAAACGGCTGGTTCAGGCCTACGACCGGGTGGTCGAAACCGTTTTCCCCATGATGGAGAAGCTCGATGCCGAGGGCTTCGGCCTGCACCCCCTGCCCCTCTGGACGGCAGCCGTGATCTACGACTGGGCACGCGGCCGCGAATGGGACCGGATCGTCGAGCGCTACGGATTTGCCGACGGCGACATGGCCATGCTCGTCTCCCGGACAGCCGACAACCTGCGGCAGATCGCCGCACTGCGGCACACCCACCCGGATGTGGCCGACCTGGCCTGGAAAGCACGGGAGTTGCTGCTGAGGGAACCCGTTGTATTCTAGCGCTTCGCGCAGGCATCAGGCTACAGGCAGCAGGCTTCAGGAAAAACGAGCGCATGTTTGCGGATCCCGGATACCGATACCCTCCCGCCTGTACCCTTGACCCTGTCCCCTGGACCCTGCATCGCGAATTTGCTGCTTGACAATTTTGTGCCGGGAAGGCTATAAAAGCAATTCCGATGGACAAACGGGCCGGATATCTCCGGCCCTCTTTTTACAGAGAACACAAGCGTCCCCATCGTCTAGTGGCCTAGGACACTGGCCTTTCACGCCGGCGACCGGGGTTCGACTCCCCGTGGGGACGCCAGAAAACAGAAGGGGCAGGCCCGTCATGGCTTGCCCCTTCGTGTATTTCCTCTCCTGAAAATCGAGACTGTCGCCCGCTCCCCTGGAAGGCTCACCGCCCCCGGTGCCCCCAGGGCCCATTGACATTGAACTTCGCTGTTGTTGTTTTTCCCGAGCGATTTATCTCCAGGTTCGGATGTTGCCGCCGAAACCCAGGACAGCGGATATCTTCCCTGCCGTCTCCAGGAGGCGCGGCAGATGGTTCTCGAGCATGTCCTCAAGACTGACCGCCTGGCTGATGAAGGACATGTTCAGGGAGGCTTCCACTTCGCCCTGATCATTGAATATGGGCGTGCCGATGGCCCGGAGCCCCGGGATCCATTCGCCGTCGTTGGACGCATATCCCTTGGCCCGGACCTCCTCCAGGATCGAGTCGAGCTTTTCGCCACGCCTGCCGATGAACTTCACGGCGTCCTTGTCCTTGAGCAGACCCGTAAGGAGTTGATCGTAGTTGTCGCGGGACAGAAAAGCGATCAAGGCCCTCCCTGCGGCCGTCTGGTAGCAGTTCAAGCGGCTTCCCACATACAGATGGGTGTTGAGGATCCTCCGGACGGTGATCCGTTCGATGAAGAGCATCTCCGTGCGATCGAGAACGGCCAGGCCTACATTCTGATCCGTCTCCTTGGAAAGGGCCTCCATGTAGGGGAACGCGGTTTGACGCAGATCCATCCCCGACAGAACGGAGAAACCCAGCGCCATGACCCGCGGCGCCAGGGCATAGGCTTTCGTGTTGGGATCCAGCGTTACGTAATTCATCGTCAAGAGCGTTTTGAGAAACCGGTGCACCGTCGTCTTGGGCAAGCCGGTCCTGGCGGACAGGTCCTGAAGGTTCAGATGAGGCTCGCTGGGGGTAAACGTTTCGAGGATCGCGAGCCCCCGGACCAGGGAGTTGACACGTTTCGGTTGGGCCATTGGCTGTTCCATATAGTGGGAAGAGGTATTGCAAAGTGAAATACCCTTTAGGGCCCTGTCCTGTCAAGCACAACCTGCCACCTCCCGTCTTGATTTTGCCCGCGTTTCTCCGGTACACTGCGCCCTGCTTCATACGGCCCTGCCGCAATCCCGTCCGCAAAGGAATCCACCATGACCGAATCCGTTCGCACCCGCTTCAAGGTTTACTCGATCCTTTTCTCGGCCGTCGTGATCGGGGGAACCGCCGGCATCATGGCCGTAGAGGGCTTCTCGTTCCTGAATGCCTTCTACTTCATGATCGTCACGATGGCCACGGTCGGCTACGGGGACGTGCACCCCGTCACGCCGGCGGGAAAGGTTCTCACGATTCTCATCATCATCACCGGTGTCGGCACCTTCGTCGGGGCCATCGCCAACGCAACCGAGTTCATGCTCGTCCGCCGGGACATGCAGGTGCGGATGAACAAGCTCAACATGGTCATCGGCGTCTTCTTCAGCGAGGTGGGGCTCCGCCTGCTGGCCATGTTCTCTGCCGCCGACCCCCGCCTGGAGGACATCCGGGGAAAGCTCATGGTGACGGGGAAATGGACGGACCAGGACTTCAGAAAGGTCAGCGCTGAGATCAGAGCGTATGACTGCACGATCCGAACGGACGCCATGGATCTTGCGCAACTGCAGGCCTTCACCCGCCAGAAGCGGGATTTTCTCATCCGGCTCCTGGAAAACCCGATCCTGCTCGAGCACGAGACCTTCACGGATCTGCTGCGGGCCGTCTTCCATCTGGCCGAGGAGTTGGCCTACCGCACCGATGTCTCGGGTCTGCCTGCCAGCGATCTGGGCCATCTTGCCTTCGACGTCAAGCGGGCCTATCTGCTCCTGATCTCAGAGTGGCTCGACTACATGGGGCACCTGAAAACCAACTTCCCCTATCTCTTTTCACTCGCCTTGCGGACCAACCCCTTCGACCGCCAGGCACAGGTCGTGGTGCGGGAAGAGTCGTAATGATGCACCCTCCCCGCCATGGCTTCGATATGGTATAGCATGGACACTATCACAGGCGGAGGTACCTGATGGCCCTTCACGAGCTGGCCGGCAAGCCGGCCCCGAAATCCCTGCTCGTCGACATCCCCAGACTCATAGCAGCCTACTACACGAATCACCCCGACGTGAATCGCGACGCGGAAAAAGTCGCCTTCGGCACCTCGGGCCACAGGGGCTCGTCCTTCAGGAGCAGCTTCAACGAGGACCACATCCTGGCCACCACCCAGGCCATCTGCGACTACCGTGCCTCGCAGAGGACCGACGGGCCCCTGTTCCTGGGGGTGGACACCCATGCCCTCTCGGAGCCAAGCTTCGCCACGGCCCTGGAAGTCCTCGCCGCAAACGGCGTTCACGCCATGATCCAGGCAGGCCGCGGATACACGCCCACACCGGTCATCTCCCACGCGATCCTGACCTGCAACCGTGGAAGAAAAACGGGCCTCGCCGACGGCATCGTCATCACCCCGTCCCACAACCCGCCCGAGGATGGCGGATTCAAGTACAACCCGCCCGAGGGCGGGCCCGCCGACGTGGAGGCAACCCTCTGGATCGAGAACCGCGCCAACGATACCCTGCGCACAAAGCTCTCCGGTGTGAAGAGAACCCCGTTCGAAAAAGCCATCAGGGCCGCCACGACTCACGAGCACGACTATATACGTCCCTACGTGGAAGACCTCGCACAGGTCCTGGACATGGAAGCGATCCGGGCCTCGGGCATTCGCATCGCCGTCGACCCCATGGGCGGGGCATCGCTTCCCTTCTGGGATCCCGTCGCCTCACGCTACGGCATCAATCTCGACGTGGTCAACCGTGACGTGGACCCCGCCTTCGGGTTCATGACCGTCGACAAGGACGGGAAGATCCGGATGGATTGCTCGTCGCCTTACGCAATGGCCCGCCTCATCGGACTCAGGAACCGCTACGACATCGCCTTCGGTACCGACCCCGACAGCGACCGCCACGGCATCGTGACGCGGAGCGCCGGGCTTATGAACCCCAATCACTACCTGGCTGTCGCCATCTGG
Organism: uncultured delta proteobacterium; assembly: GCA_963705165.1. Taxonomy (GTDB): domain Bacteria; phylum Desulfobacterota; class Syntrophia; order Syntrophales; family UBA2192; genus UBA2192. Next base: position 45,404 of record CAVPJD010000031.1, read on the forward strand.
TATCTCTTCCAGAACCGCCCCGGCTGGCGGCGTGATGCGGCCGTGGGCAAGACACTCGTCTCGAGCAGCCTCATCGATCGCGTGGCCGCGCACCTGGGCAGGAAGCTCTCCGAGGTTCCCGTGGGGTTCAAGTGGTTCGTCGACGGCCTCCTCGACGGCTCCTGCGGCTTCGGCGGCGAGGAAAGCGCAGGGGCTTCCTTTCTACGGATGGACGGCACCGTTTGGACAACGGACAAGGACGGCCTCATCATGGGGCTGCTTGCCGCCGAGATCACCGCAAAGACGGGGCGCGACCCCGGGGAACATTACGCCGAGATCGCGGCGCGATTCGGAAGCCCCCTGTACGAGAGGATGGACGTGGCGGCCTCGCCCGAGCAAAAGGCCGTGCTCGAAAAGCTCTCGCCCGAACAGGTGGGCGCTTCGGAGCTGGCCGGGGAGGCAATTACAGCAACTTTCACCGAGGCGCCCGGAAACGGCATGCCCGTCGGCGGGCTGAAAGTGGTAACCCGTGACGGCTGGTTCGCCGCCAGGCCCTCGGGAACGGAAAACATCTACAAGGTCTACACGGAAAGCTTCAAAGACAGCGCCCACCTCGCCCGGATCCAGAAGGAGGCGCAGGCGATCATCGCCGAGGTCTTCCGGAAGGCGGGAGTCTGAAAGTAAGGGTATCGGGTATCGGGAAGGAAACAGATTTTTTCTATAAAATTTCTTCGTACCTTCAGCCCCTATACCCTATACCCGTGACCCTAGACCCGAAAAAAAGAGGCCCCTGAATCAGGGGCCTCTTTTTTTCGAAAGCCTCGGCCATCGGCTCTTCGCCTCCGGCCTTCGGGCTCAGTTTACGGCTTCGTCACGAAGAACATGGCGTTTCGGTTCTTGGTCCAGCAGGCCTCGGTGGACTCTTTGCAGACCGGCTTCTCTTCGCCGTTGCTCATCGCCTTGATCCGCTTCGCCTCGACACCCGCTGCCTGCAGCGCCTTGGCGGCCGAGTCGGCTCTTCTCTGGCCCAGGGCCATGTTGTACTCGTTGGTGCCGCGCTCGTCGGTGTTGCCTTCGATCAGGACGTTATTGGCCTTGTTTGCCTTGAGGTAATCGGCATTTTTCTTCACGGCGTCCTTGAACTCGGGCCTCACATTGTACTTATCAAAGTCGAAGTAGATCGTGTCGAGTTGAGCCATGACCCCCGGGGGAAGCACGGCGGCGGGAATGACAGCGGCTGCCACGGGAGGACCGAGGAAGATTTTTTCCACGAAGCTGGCCATGCCGGCGGCGGTCTCAACATCTTTGCCCTCCACCATGAACCCGCACTGGCCGGCCTTCACGACCGTGTCAAGCAGCGTCCTGCCTTCGCCCTTCGGCCAATCGAGGGTAATGCGGTCCGGGCCGATCAAAACGGCATAGATGCACACGTTGTCCTTCAGGGCGGCCTTCATCGCCGTAGCCGAGGCAACGGCCTTCGGCATCTCGAGACCGTCGGTGAAGATGATGACGGCCGACTTGCCCGCCAGGGGCTTCAGGTCCACCGTGGCGGCATCGAGGGCCAGGTCGAGGGGGCTCTCCACGCCGTAGGTGTTGATCTCGAAGATGGACTTGCCGAGATCTTCTCTCACCCAGGGGGCCATCCCGTACCAGAGCTTCGTCATGAAGGGCCGCGTCAGCCAGCGCTCGCCAGCGAAATCACGCAGGCCGCCGGTGAGTTTCATGTTGGGGATCGTATCGTTGAACAGCCTCGCCAGATGCTGCTGGTACTCGATCTTCGTGGTATTCATCGGGGTGGGATAACCGGCATGGGACCACTTGTAGGGCTCCTCCATGGACGCCGAGGTGTCCAGGATCATCTGGAAGTTGTTCGTCTTCTGGACCAGCGCGCCGGATTTCAGTTTCGGGTTGAGGTCCTGTGCGGGGATCGGTGTGATCACCGATGCGCAGCCGCCCAGCAGGGCCAAGCTCAGTACGACAACCAGCAACTTGATCATATTTCTGACCATACGTAACCCTCCTTGTGGATGAATTGATTCCTTTTGTTTGACATGGTTCAGACGGATTCGTCGAGCCGGATGACGCGATGACAGCTACGATTCACAAGATTCATGATGAGTTGTAAAACTGCATCGGTCTATGTACTCGACCAGCGGAAATGAAATACAGGAATTATGAAACATCCCTTGGAGAGTGTTTCCCCCGCTCTCCCCCCTTGAATTGCTTGTGAATATATAAAAATTCTGCGGGAAATTCAATCATTAAAATGCCCGTGGGGCAAAAAAAGTGTGACGTCGCCGTGAACGTCTATTTTGTGGATATTCTTCGCCCTTTCTGCAAAAATAGCCATTGAGGTTATTCATCGAATCACAGGGAAGGAGGATGAACGGCATGAAAGTGATCGCATTCAACGGCAGCGCCCGCAAGGACGGCAACACGGCCATCCTGCTCAACACGGTCCTCGAGGAGATCAAAAAAGAAGGCATCGAGACCGAGCTCTACCAGCTTGCGGGAAAAAAGATCCAGGGCTGCATTGCCTGCTACAAGTGCATGAAGAACAAAGACAAGCGCTGCGCTGTGACGAAGGACATCGTGAACGAATGTATTGAAAAAATGATCGAGGCCGACGGGATCCTCCTCGGCTCGCCCACCTACTTTGCCGATGTGTCGGCGGGAACGAGGGCCCTCATCGAGCGTACCGGCTACGTGGCCCGGGCCAACGATTACATGTTCAAGCGCAAGGTGGGCGCAGGCGTCATCGCCGTGAGGCGGGGCGGGGCGATTCACGCATTCAATTCGCTCAACCTCTTCCTGTTCTACCAGCAGATCATCAACCCGGGTTCCAGCTACTGGGCCTTCGCCATCGGGCGCGACCCCGGTGAGGTGCTCAACGACGCCGAGGGCATGCAGACCATGAAGACCCTGGGGGAAAACCTGGCCTGGCTGCTGAAAAAGGTTCGCAGCTGAGAGCAATCGCGCAGATGAAAAAATTCTAAACACGGCATTGAAATCGGCGCCCGGGGTGTCTATAGTTATTTCATATCAAATAAAGGACACCAAGCCATGTGGACGAAAAAGATTCTTTCACAGCTGCTCATATCGCTGACCCTGCTTACGCTGATCACCGCCTGCGCGACGACAGGGGATAAGAACCCGCTGCGGTACGAGCCCGAGAACCTGCCTGCCGACCACAGGCCCCCGCCCACGTCGGGTGGTCCGTAGACAGAACAGAGCGGCAGCGACAGGTCATGGCACATTCCAATCCATCCCACGGATGGGCAAAGGGAAAGTTCTAAATAGTCATCTATTCCTGATGAGTTGCAACTCATTGGTTGCACAAGTGTTTCCGTGTTGACAACGGCGAAGGCTTCTCATATAACGCACAACGAGCGTGAGAGCCTTCGCTGTTTTTTTTTGCAGCGAAACCCGATGGAGGTCCGTCATGACGGAAGCGGGAAGCAGCGGCCAGTTCAAGGCCGTCCAGGAACTGATGCACGAGATGGTCGCAATGTGGCAGCGGGTGAAGGACCTGGAGGAAGCCGACCGGGACAATCGACAGGAAATCGAAGCGCTCCGGGCAAGCGATGCCCGCCTCCGGTGCGTCGTCGAGAAGCTTCCGCTGCGTTTCTTCTTCAAGGATGCGGGCTGAATTACATCCTGTGCAGTGAGTCCTATGCCCGTGACTGGGAGATGAAGCCGGTCGAGTTGGGCGGAAAGTCGGACCGGGATCTGTTTTCAGCGGAAGTGGTGGAAAAACTGGCCGCTGTCGAGTACGAGGTGATCCAGACCGGCAAGATGGAGATTGCCGAAGAAGACCGCCTCGTCGCCGGCCGCGAAATCACGGTCCTGGCGATTCGCAAGCCCATCATCAACGGCACGGGAGACACGCTCGGTCTTCTCTGCGTGCTGTGGGACATCACGGAGGACAAGCGGCTCAAGGTCAGCCAGCAGCGCCGGATCCACGAGCTGGAGGGGGCCCTCTCGGAGAGGGTCGGGCAGGTGGAGTCCCTGCGAAATGAAATGGAAGCCGCATCGGTCCGACACCGGCTGAAGGAGGAGGAGTTCAGCCGTTTGCGCTCCGAGCTCGAGGCAGGGATCACGGCCCTGAAGGAAGAAATCCGGGGCACGACGGCGGACTTCGGCCGGCGAGAGGCCGAGTTCACGCGGCTGCGCATCGAACTGGAAACCGATCTCCAGGCTCGGCGCGAGGAGATCCACCGCCTGAGAAACGAGTTGCAGAAAGAGATATTCGAGCGTGGCCAGGCCCTGGAGGCCCTGAAGAAATCCGTCGCCCACTCCCAGGAACTGCTCGAGTCCGTGCAGAAGGTCGCCGTCGCCCGCTAAGAAGGCTGATGAGATCATCAGGAAATCAAAAGGCGGGGCCCGGGGGTCCCGCCTTTTTTCATGGTGCCACGGCAGCTCTGTGCTATAGAAAAGCGTAAAGAGAATCTCCGAACCCCGTCTCCAAAGGGCCTGAAAGGATGGTGAGATCATGAAAACGGCGAAGCTGCTTTCGACGGCGTTGTTGCCGATTGCCCTGATGCTTGCGTCCTGCGTCATCGTGCCGACGAACAGTCACGTCAACCTCTCCGACGCGGATTCAAGGCTTCCGGCACCCAGCCCGTCTTCGGCCGCCTACATCGCTTCCGTCGATGTCGTCCACGACGTGGACTGGAGGTGCCGCAACCAGTGGAGCGGCAGCCCCCCGGAGCGCTCCATCGATCAATGCCGCGCAATTCCGTCCCGGCGCGACCCCAACTTCATCGCCCTGGCTCTTTCGGGCGGGGGGAGCCGCGCCGCCGTCTTCTCTGCCGCCGTCATGTTCGAGCTTCAGAAGCACGGCATCCTCCAGCAGGTCGACGTCTTATCCTCCGCCTCGGGCGGCTCCGTTTCCGCCGCCCTTTACGCGGTGAGCTGCGACGACGGGCAGGCCTGCGCGCCCCCCGTCACGCCGAACCTCAACCGGACGGTCTGGAAGGAAAGCCTCGTCTACCCGCTGCTGCAAAGCAACTACATCGACCGGTGGCGCATCAACTGCTGGCGGCCCGAAAACATAATCCGCTACGCCACCTACTTCGACCGCACCGACGTGATGGCCGAGACCTTCGCCGAGGGCCTCTTCGGCGGGACACGGGATACAGAAAAAAGTTTTCTCTTCCGGGATCTCAACCCGAGAAGGCCCTATCTGATCCTCAACTCGACCAACAATACCGACAGCGCCGCTGTGCCGGAGATCTTCAGCTTCACCGAAAAGGATTTTTCGGCCATCCGCTCCAGGCTGGACCTCTACCCCATCGCTTACGGCGTAACGGGCTCGGCGGCCTTCCCGGGCGCCTTCCACTACCTGACGCTGCGTAATTACAGCAAGCCGGAAGAGAAATTCATCCACCTCATGGACGGCGGCGTCATGGACAACCTCGGCATCGAATCGCTGTGGAGGATCCTCCTGAGCGACGACGGCGCCCGTTACCGTAACGTCCCGGTCCTCGTCATCGTCGCCGACGCGAGACCGGCCACCAAGGCGAAGAGCGAGGCCGACTACGACCCGAGAAGCTTCTGGGATTATTTCGTCGATTTCTCCAACGTCCAGGACACCTACAGCCTGCTGATGGTGGAGAACCAGCGACTGAGGGCCCGTGAATTCGAGAAATACGTGAAAAGCAGGGGAAACGGGATGTTCCTCGACCTCAAGTTCGACGCGCTCAAGGAGCAGCACAGGGACCTCTACGACAAGGTGAGCTCCATCCCGACGAACTTCAAGATCCGCGGCGAGCAGGCGGACAATCTCAAGAAGGCGGCGGAAATCCTCGTCGGCAAGGCCGTCGAGGAGCTTCGCGGCAACGCCTACTGGAGGGGCATCGTCAACTGAAATGACGTGGTTTCTGCTCTCCCTCACGGCCGCCCTGGGCCTGGCCACGGCGGATGCCCTGACGAAGCGCTTCTTCAGCGATCTGGCGCCCTACCGCATGGGGGTTGTGCGCATCCTGTCTACGGCCCCCTGGATGGTCCTGGCGCTTCTCTTCCTGCCCCGGGCCGTTCCGGATCAGACCTTCTGGCTTGCCATCGCCGCGGCGCTCCCCCTTGAGGTTTTCGCCTTTTTTCTCTACATGCGGGCCCTCAAGCTCTCGCCGCTTTCGCTCTCCCTGCCCTTTCTGGCCTTCACGCCCGTCTTCATGATCCTCACGGGCCGTCTCATCCTGGGCGAGGCGATCACGACGAGCGGCGTCCTGGGAATCCTCCTGATCGTCCTCGGGGCATACGTCCTCAATCTCTCGAAGATGAAGTCCGGGCTGCTGGGGCCCATCCGGGCTGTATTGCGCGAGCCGGGCTCCTGGATCATGCTTCTCGTGTCGTTTATCTACTCGATCACGGCGCCCATCGGGAAGGTGGCCATCCTGCATTCCAACCCGTGGTTCTTCGCCGCCGTCTACAACCTGGTGCTCTCCGTGGTCATCGTCTCGCTCTGGCCCGTGGCTGCAGGCGGTGCGGGGGTGCGCGGCACTTTCAGCAAGCCCGGCCCCATGCTGCTCATAGGCCTCATGGCCGCCATGGAGAATTTTGCCCACATGATGGCCATCGCGCAGGTCGAGGCAGCCTACATGATCGCCGTCAAGCGCCTGAGCCTTCTGTTCGGGGTTCTCTACGGGGCGTGGTGGTTCGGGGAAGAAAACATCCGCGAGCGTCTGGCAGGCGCCGCGATCATGATCGCGGGCGTGTTCCTGATCCGCTGGGCACAGGGGGGGTGAGCAAAAGGCCCGAGGAGCGAGGTTCGAGGTCTATTTCTGTCCTCGTTTCCAAAACCTTATTTTGAGCCGCCAGGCAAGCAAATCCATATTCACCAGGGCTTTGTAAAGGCATTACGTCTTAGATGTGATTTCACCTACCTATACGTAACAAAACACTGATTGACAGCTGATTGGCGCAGGGCCCATCATCTGCCTGTTTTTCTTGTGGATTCACAGAAAAAGGAGGCAGAGATGCACGTTTCTGAGTTCAGCCTCAATCAGGCTTCGCTTTTGTCCGATGGGTTCTTTTCTGTCGATCCAATCGAGAACAGCCCACCTCGGATCGTCCCTTCTTATCCAAGTCACCATACCGAATCGAGCAGCGTCCTGAAGACGCTTCAGCGGATTCTGAACCGGCTCGGCAGGATGGGTCTGCCCGGAGCCGATCAGTTCGAAGCATTTCTCCGCCATGTCACCCGCCGGAACCGCAGGCCCCGTACGCTCTGCAGCCTGTGGCAATCCAACATGCTGTTTCTGTGCATGCTCAAGGATGCGGGCCGGCACGAGTTGGCTGGCATCAGCCGCGCTGACGTGGAGGCGTTCGTCGAGCGGGAACAGGACCGGGGGATCAAGATCACGACGATCCGGACGCGGCTCGTCTGTGTGTGCGCGTTCCTGCGGTACCTGGCCGAGGAGAAGGTCGTCTCCCCGGAGATCTTCGTGCGAAGGATCCAGCTGAAGCTGCCCGAGCGGCTGCCGCGGGCGATGGCGCCCGAGGATACGGCCAAGCTGCTTTCAGTCATTGATAATCCCGAGGACCGGACGATGATCCTGGTCCTGCTTCGGACGGGCCTGCGGATTGGCGAGCTTCTGCACACCAGGGTGACAGACGTCAACGTCCGGGAGCGCCGCATCGAGATCTACGAGGCGGAGAAGAACCGGCTGGGCCGTGTGGTGTACCTGAGCGAGGATGCGCTTTCGGCGTTGGGGATCTGGATGAGCAAACGAAACGTCTTGAAGGAGTACCTGTTCTATGGACGTAGTGAGGATGGCCGGATGAGCTACAGCACGGCCCGGGCCCGGTTTGCCGGCTATCTCGGGAAGGCGGGGCTTGCAGATCGGGGCTATACGGTCCACACGCTTCGACACACCTTTGCGACGGAGCTTCTCAATGCCGGGATGCGCCTGGAGTGCCTGCAGGTGCTCCTGGGTCATCGAAGCATCGAGGAGACGCGGCGATATGCCTGCCTTACGGATAAGACACGGGAGGAAGAGTACTTCAGGGCCATGTCTGTAATCGAGAGGGGAAACGACGATGACGGATGCGATCATCCACTGGCGGCGCTATCTGAAGAGGCGCAACTGCTCGCCCAACACGGTTAAGAACTACCTGTGCGCGATCAGAAGCTTTGTGCTGTGGCTCGATGTGCCGATCGAGCACGTCACGCACTCCAAGGTCTCGCACTACATCGACGAGCTGATGAGGCGGCGCCTGAAGCCCAAGAGCATCAACTGCCAGCTCAACGTCATCCGGCAGTTCTATCACTTTCTGCGGGACGAGGGCGTCCTGGACATCGCAAACCCGGTGAAAAACACGCATGCCCTGAAGATGTCGCGGCCGCTGCCCCGGCACCTGAAGGACGAGCAGGTCGAGAGCTTCTTCCAGATCATCACTCGACCGCGCGACCGGGCCATGTTCATGCTGATGGTTCGCTGCGGGCTGCGGGTCGAGGAGGTCGCCCAGTTGACGCTCGGGGCTGTGGACTACAAACACCGGAAGCTTCTGATCGAGGACGGCAAAGGCGGAAAGGACCGCATCGTGTATTTGAGTCAGGATGCCTGCCAGGCGCTTGTGGCCTATCTTCGGGTGCGGCCCTCATCGCGAACTCGTCGGATCTTTCTCGTGGAGAAGGGCCCTTGCACGGGCCAGCCGATCTCGATTCGCGGCATTCAGAAGCGCATGGAGCACTATGGCCGCAAGACGAAGCTTCGCGTCTCCTGTCATCAGCTGCGCCACACAATGGCCACGCAGCTGCTCAATGCCGATGCCGACCTGTGCACGATCCAGGACCTCCTCGGGCACAGCAACGTCAAAACCACGCAACGCTACTGCAGGGTGTCAAACCTGAAAGTGCAGCGGGATTACTTCAAGGCCATGGAGGCGATCATGAGACAAAACATAGACAGCACTTGATGAACAGGAAAAAGGATGAGATGGTAAACAGGACTTAACAAACCAGAATCCGTGAGAAAAACAGACTTTGTTACGTATAGCACCTACAAGTATTCGCTTCCGGATCACGGCCGTTACGAGTGATTACCGAGAGAAATAGACAAAAAAGGCATGGCCATTTCTGACCCTGCCTTTCAGTCGCTTTTTTATTTATAGGTTTTCAGAATCTTTTCCGTCGTGCCCTCCTTCTGCAAATCCGTGAGTGCATTTTCGACAGCTGCTATCACGTTTTGGGGCACTTGTTTGGTGAACATGATGTATTGATAAGCTGCATCAAAGGGTTTGTTCGCCAGGACGATCTGCTTCGAGAAACCACCATCTTTAATGTCCCATCCCAAACCGAGATCATGATAAAACACCAAATCAATCTCGCGCTCGCGCAGTTTCAACAGGCTTTCGTGAATCGTTGCAGCCTCCACTTGCCGAATGTCAGGCATTTTCGCGATCAACTCATTGATTGCGGCTCCGCGCAGCACTCCCACGCGCTTGCCCCGAACTGACATCTCCCCCGTATATTCAAAGGGATCAGAAGCTAACTTAGCGAACTGACCGCGGACTCCATAGACAGGAACGGATGCGAAGACGAAAGCCTTCTCACGGGCTGGGGATTTCATCAATCCTACAAATAGACTCATTTCATTGTTTTCCATCATCGTGTTGATCCGAGCCAATGAATAAGTTCCCGTTGGTTCGATGCGGATGTTCTGCTTTGCAAGCTTTTCATTTAGGGCATTGATCAAATCAATGCATATCCCTTTATTTTTTCCCCCATCTACAAAGTACCGTGGGGGACTATCTTGCTGATATCCAGTCCGGAGTACAGTTTCTGCGCTCCATCCAAAGCTTGTGAACACAAGCGTGCCCAGGACGACATACATGATAATTCGTTTCATGATAGTGCCCTCCTTCCTTGTGACTTATTGATTAAGTAGGCTTTTAAGATGGGTAGTTATTTAACCCGCTCCCACACAATATCTAATTTTCTGAGCTTGCCATCTAGCGCTCCGATTGTAGGTTCCGCGCTGTGTATCATCCGATTCCCCTCGAACCTGACGGTCCGCACTTGGACGGTGCCATTCCAGCTTTCATTCCAGGAAATATCCACCTTGATCTTAAGGGTCTTCCCATCGAAGGTGTAAGTCCCACCGTAGGCAATGATGGTCTTATAGAGCTCCACCAGGTCCTTGTCAGTCATCTTTGTCACATCAGGGATATTGGGCCGCTTGTCAGTAATTATACAAAGCACACGGCCGTCCCTCCCATACATGATATAGCCTTTGGGTGCCTTTCCGAATACATCCGACGTTTCACCCGTTGCCACAATCGTCCTCTTCCAGCTGACCAATTGCCATGTCCCGTACAGCTCATCTGCGGCAAGAGCTGAAGCGGATACGAACAGCACCAAGAGCAATCCCACGAGAAGCGATATTGCCTTCGTCGAAGTCATGGTCGTGTCCTCCATTCTGTTAGAAAGTCGGTCTATTGAAGTCAGGAGAGGGCGCTTCAAGAAAAGTAGATAGAAAAGGCCCCAATGGGTGAATCCCCAAAGGGCCGCTCACATGGGCACCTTCCGGTAACTCCTATACATACTGCACACCAGAAGGTTAAAGGGGAAATAGATGGATTGATGGATTTCGGATGGGTCTTTTTCGAGAAATATGCTCTTAATTATTTGGAGAGTCAAGGAGATAAATCGCTATAGGAAGAGCCGTCTTTTGAAAACGCAAGTGCATGATTTACGGGTGAAATGGGGTATTTCAAGGGAAGAGCTTAAAAACACGAGTACAGGAAGAAAGAGACCTTGTCGGGATTTCGTTTACCCGACTATTTAAATCGGTTGAAGACTGCGTGATCAAGGATGATCTGGGCTGCACGCCGTGCCCCATCAGTGCGTATCTTCGCATGAGTTACCGCACGACCGATATTTTCGACGATCGCATCCGCTAGTAAGGAGGGGGTCGTTTGTCCTTGGGTCATTTTCACGCCTGCCCCTTGCCGAGACAGGCGATTAGCAATGATAATTTCTTGTTCAGCATGGCCTTCAATGGGGAAGAAAAGGAAAGGTCGTCGCAGAGCAGTTATCTCTATTGTTGTTGTACCTCCTCCTTGCACGATGGCAAGGTCACAGACGGCTAAATGCTTGTAAAGCTCCGGTACCATGCCATGCCGCTCGATACCTTGAGGAACATCGAGCGTAGCAGGGTCTATTCGCGGCCCACACACCAGAACCATTCTTAAGCCAGGAAGGCGCTGCGAGGCTATCGGGTAAGCACGGCCGCAGAGCTCGAGCAGCGAACGTCCCACCGCTGTGCCACCGACTGTACAGACCACGAGCGGTTCAGACCCATAGCCTAGCGCTGTGCTAACGCTTGCCCTGTCCTTGATCTGGTCGAGGTCGAAGCCAAGTGGATAACCGACAAATTCTATATGGTTCTCCGCATATCGGCGTCTGTTTGGCAGAAACATTCCAAATGGCTGGTCAGGCACATCTTCCAGTTCACCGAAGAAGATGGCTTTGTTGTTCTGCTTTGCCGTGATCCGTCCCTCCTGTGACCAGACAAAATTCAGTCCCCAGGCGCCGAGCCGCTCGATTGGATTGTTCGTGGTCTTATCCAGGCCGTAGAAGTCATACATCATTATGAATGGTATATCGTCTGGCAACACCTTCATCCCTAAAACGTATGCGACGATGACCTCGTAAGTTTCATTGCCAATAATGGCATTATATTGGCCACACTTTGCCGCTTCACCAAGCACCCTGGCATTGTGGAGCCAGCATCCGAGTGCGCGATATACATACTTTGTGAGGCTGAGATGTCCCCCATGGGCTGCCGCTTCAGCCTGATCCGTCTCGCATTGGTACTTCATAAATTCAGGCGCTAGGATCTCTCCTTTGGCGGCTAGCACATCAGAGGCGGGCGACCCGGCCAGCCAATAAAGTTCTATGCGGGGTTCCATTGCACGCAGTTGGTGGGCAATAGCCAGATCGCGAGCTACATGTCCAAGCCCGATAGACCCGCTCACATAAAGCATGCGGATGGCATTCATTCTAAACTCCTGCTGTTTGATTGCCTACCTACCACTTACGACATTGGGAATTTGACATGGCAATAAATATTAGCATTTGGCCAAAATTCAAAAGCCTCCAAGAAGGCTTTTACTCCTCTTGGAGGCTTCACAGGACCATTTTTTGGTAACCCCACCTTATCATTTTACGCCTCAAACGGTTAGAGGTTGGGTTGGGGGCTACTGCATAGGTAGTATGGGAAACAGGGTTTTAAAATACTCTCAATGTGCACAACAGGGACAATGCAGAACCGTTTCTGACCGTGCCCGCATGAGCGGCGTATTCGCTTCCATATTGTTTAGTAAAATGGTGACGTATTGGACGTATACACTTGCGAAAATGCTTTATCAGCGAATGCAGGAAAATGAAGATCCTAACGAAGAGGCGTCTGAATTGAAAAAGCTAAAAAGAAGGGATAGTAGAAGAGTAATTTTCTTAAGAAGAATATACACTTGATTACTCAATTGTCAATTCGTCTAATGCTTAACCATATCAACAGGCTACACCCTTGATTTCCACTTGAAGTGTTGAATAAATGAGAAATTAGGATAAGTAACGCTTCCAGGAAGGCAGGGGCAAGGATTCGGCTAGAATCCACCGCACGGATCGAATCCCACATCAGCCCTATTTTATTACAGTTTTAAGATAAGTGGGGCCGGGTTCTGGGTCGACTTCATCAGCACCGTCCGGCCCCTTGCCTTTCCCTGCCGAGGGCGTATATTAATTATAGAAGAGTGAAAGCCCGCTTACCCCTGGGGTCCATCTGCCGATCCGGATCCCTTCTCGTTGCACATCCTCTTTCGGTCGTTGCCGGTTTCTCCATTCCTACAGATAGTGATTGGCTTCTTTCCGGTTTCCCCGGGCGGGCATATTGCCCCGGCGGGCTCGAGGAGGTGTCGCCATGACATTGACGTGTGTCGAATGCGGAAGGCTCGTGTCGAAGCTCAACAATGAGAAAAAGTGCGAGGAGTGCGCCAAGAAGGACGAATCCATGAAGTCCTACTTCACGAAACTCTTCTTCATCAACCCGGGCTGCGCGAGACTGGTGCCGGTAACCTGATCCTACTGCACTTTGTTGCCTGTAGTTTATTCCACTACTCGGCCTTTCTGGCTGAAGGGGAATTTCCGGGCCGCAGCCTGAAAGATCATAAAGGAGGTAGCTGGTCATGAAAGACGCATCCATGGATATTTTGCGGTTCTGGAAGACGCAATGGGAAGCTTACATGAAGACAATGGCGGCCATGCAGGAACAGGGGGAGACTATGCTGGAGATGATCCAGAAAAGTGGTGTGCTGCAAGAAGGGTCACTAAATATGGTCAGGGCGTGGGCGAAAAAATACAAGGAAATCCAGAAGTCTTATCTTGATGCGGTTGAAGACCACTTTCAGAAACTCGACGATATTATTGGGGGTGCTCCCTGAGGTGGACAAAATTTGTTAGAGAACGGACAGGACGAAGGCAGAGTCGATTGGCTCTGCCTTTTGCTTTTCTGCCGATTATTGATTGTAATCTTCTGCTCTGCAGAAAAATCCATTTTATCGAGTACAGGAAGCACTTGATTAGGACCATCAACGAGCGGGGGCTGCCATCATGATCGCCCGGGTATTCCTGATCCGCGGGCACAGGCGGGGTGAACAGAAGGTTCGAGGATAAAGGCTCCAGGATCGAGGTTTTTTCTTTGTCCCTCAGTCCTCGTGCCTCGGACCTCGAACCTTTTTTCTATGCCAGTTCCTTCCGGCTGGACAGCAGTCTCTGCAGAGCCGTCAGGTTCGTGAGTACGGCAAGGATGACGATCGCCCCCTTGAGGGTGCAGTCCTGGCAGCCTCCCAGGAGGTAATGATTGATCGGGCCGTTGAGGACCGTCCCGGCGATGAGCAGGATGATGCGCTCGGGGCGCTGCATGAGGCCCCTGAATTCCTTCTGCCCCAGGCCCTCGGCACGGGCCTTCACGTAGCTCACCATGATGGAGCCCATGAGGGCGAGCATTACCGTGATGAACATCCAACCGCTGTTGAAGTAGAGCATCAGCCCGAAGTAGACGAAGAACTCCGAGCAGCGGTCGAGGGTGGAATCCAGGAGTGCGCCGAAGCGCGAGGCCTTGCCCGACAGGCGCGCCACGGTTCCGTCGAGGGGGTCCATGGCGGCCGAAAGCCACAGGACGAACCCGCCCAGGAAGATGGACCCCGTCGCAAAGAGCATCCCGGAGACGAAGGACAGGAGCATGCCGACGACGGTGATGTGGTTGGGCGAGATGCCGGCCTTCACAAGCGGCACGGATAACTTCTCGGCCAGCGCGTAGCCACGCTTTTCCATCCTCCGCCGGAAGCTGCCTTCCTCGTACGGCATCGATCTCACGCCCTCATCGGTTCAATCATAACCTTCAAAGCCCCGGCACGCACGGAGTATAGGGAATCCGCGGGGTGCTGTCCAGCGAAAACAGGCGGAAGCGGCGTGTCGCGGGTAGCGGGTAGCGTGTCGGGGAAATAGGGGGATTTTCTGTCGGCTGTCCCCTCTTCACTGGCCACTGGTCACTATACCTGGCCCACAGGTTCACTGAGGGGTTAGCCGCTCCAACGATTGAAGCGCGTTGCGAGCTTCTTCCCTGCTCCCGAAGGGACCCACCAGGATGCGGTACCAGTCCTTCTGAGGCGCAACGCGTCTTTTCACGATTTCGACCCGGCCAAGATCGGAGCCGATCTTCCCGACATAGTCCCGTGCTTCACGGGACGTCATGAACGTGGCGGCATGGATGCCGAACGATCCGTCCGGGCGTTTCACGAGACGAGCTTTCCCCACGGCCTGCGGCAGAAGGACCTGACTGCCGGCCCTGACGAGATCGACGTCCGCGATCTCCGGGTTTGATTCCAGGATACAATCCAGGACGGTTGCGTTCACGAGCCCGTAATGTCGGGTCGCGATGGACGAGAGGGTCTCCCCCTCCTTAACCGTGAGCTCGTTGACAGGAACATTTGCTTCTGTCGTTTCCTGCGCGACCGATGCCGGTGCCGGGGCGGCAGGGGGTGCAGGTTGGGCTTCCGGTTTCTCAGCCGGCAAGCCGGGCGCTTGCGCTCCCTGCGTGGACGGCGCCTTGGCTACCTCGTCTGCTTCGGAGACTTTCTGGCTCGGCGCCGGCTGGACCACAGCGCTCCCGGGCGCAATGCCGGATTTAGGGCTCAGATAGTAGCTTCCCATGAAAACCCCGGCCACCGCGACGGCCAGGGCGGCATAAAGCCACGGGGACCGAAGGGCCGACTTCGCTGCGCCCGCGGTGACAGACGAGGAGGATGCCGCCCGGATCAGAGGCGCCGCAGCCTTGCGGGCATCTCCAACGGTCCCTGCGGATACGGGCTTCTCGGATCGCTCCGAGCCCAGGGTCAGGGCGCGGTCACACAGGGCATTGATGTTTTGGGGAACCCCGCCGGCATATTTGCAGATGGACGCCAGCGCCTCCGGCGTGAAGACATCGCCGCTGCTTCGGCCGGCCCAGGCCAGCCGATGTTCGATGTACTGCAGGGATTCATCATGGCCGATGGGAAGAAGACTGTGGAGGATCTGTATGCGCTGCCTGATCTGCCTCAGGTGCTTCGAATTCAGCCTCCGGCTCAGTTCGGGTTCACCGGCGATGACGATCTGGATCAGTTTGGTCCTGCTCGTTTCAAAGTTGGACAGGAGCCGCAGTTCTTCGATGATGTCATCCTTCATCCTGTGCGCGTCGTCGAGAAAGATCACGAGATTCTGGCCTTTTTTCAGACACTGGGTCAGGTGTTCATAGAGCTCGTGGAGCATGGAGCCCTTGGTTACGTCTTTGGCGGCGCCTTTGGCAGCGCGCAGACCCAGCTTTTCCATGAGCTCCTTCAGCAGCGTGTAATACTGGTCATGCGATTGTGAGATCAGGGCAACCTGCGTCCGCTCGTCGAGCTGATCCATCACCTGCCGGAAGAGCGTGCTCTTCCCCATACCCTGCTCGCCGAAGATGACGATATAGCCCTTTCGTTCCCTGATGCCGTAGAGCATCAATGCCAGCGCTTCCTTGTGCGTCTCCGCCCGGAAGAAAACCTCGCGATCCGCTCCCTCCCCGAAAGGCATCCGGCTGAACCCGTAGTATTGCCCGTAATCCATATCCGTTGCTCCGCTCCCCGTTGAAAGAAAGACATGCGTCGACGGGCGGGACTTTCGCCCGCCGTCCCGTCGTGAACCCATTTTTTCATTAGTGGAAAATCCAAGCGTGAAGTCAACAAAAAAGAAACTTCAGACCTTCACGTGCAGCACGGGCAACGGCAGGTGCTTCCTCTTCGTCTCGCCGTAGAAGGTTGTCTGCTCGCGCACCGTCGGGGTGCCCCGCCTGCCCTTCCCGAACTTGTCGATGGGGTGGGCCGCGCCCAGGTGCAGGCAGTGCTTGCCGAACTTCTCGCGCATCTCGTCGACGGCCTCGTAGAGGTCGCGCACCTTGTCGGCCCGCATGGGGCTCTCGAAAAGGCTGTACTGGACGTTCCGGTCGGGCATCAGATCCACGAGGATGACGCCCGTGGCGCGGTAGAGGTCCTCCCTGCGGTAAAGCTCATCGAAGAGCCCCCGCAGGACATCGCACAGCTCGAGGGGGTGGGCCGAGGGGCGGGTGAGCTTCATCTCGCTTCCGCGGTACTCGAAGTCGTTCATCTTGAGAAAGCCGATGAGCTTGCGCGGCGCAAGGTGATAGCGCCTTGCCTTCATGCAGGCCGACTCGAGGTTCCGGAGCAGTTGCGCAAAGAGATACTCGGGGTCGCTCGAGGACGGCGCGAAGGTCTTCGTCTTGCTGATGGAGGCGTAGTCGCTCTTCTCCTCGGCCGTGACGGGGTAGACCGATTCGCCGCGAAGCTCGCGCCAGATCTCCTGGCCGGGCTTGGTGAACTTCTTTTTCACCACGGCCTCCGGGAGCCTCGCGAACTCCAGGGCCGTCCTGATCCCCATCTTCCAGAGATAGTTCGTCGTGGCGGGGCCGATCCCCCAGATCTTCTCGACGGGCAGCTCCCCGATGAACTCGGGAATCCGACGTCCCGGGATCAGGGTGAGGCCCGCGGGCTTCTTGTGCTTGGAGGCCACCTTGGCGAGCACCTTGGAGAGCGAAAGGCCCACGGAGACCGTGATCCCCAGCTCGCGCTCGACCTCGCGCTTGATGTTGAAGGCAATCGTCTCGTAGGAGGAGTGCAGGGCCCGTCGCAGGCCCGTGAGATCGGCGAAGGCCTCATCGATGGAGTACTCCTCCACCTGGGGCGTAAAGCGACGGACGATGTTGTACATCCGCCGCGAAAAGAGGCTGTAGGTCTCGTAGTCCGAGGGCAGAACGATGAGCCCCGGGCAGATCTTTTTCGCCTCGTGCAGGGGAACGCCCCGCTTGACCCCCAGGGCCTTGGCGGCGTAGCTCGCGCAGGCCACGATCCCCCGCTCGCCCCCCGTGATGAGGGGCTTGCCCTTGAGCTCGGGGTGGATCGCCTCCTCGCAGGACGTGAAGAAGGCATCGCCGTCGATGTGGAGAATGGCCTGCGGCCAGGAGCGGAGATTGACTAGAATTTCGTTCATAACGAAATTGGCTCAAGGCTTAAGGCGTAAGGCTCAAGGCGAAAAAAGACAACATCTTCCGTCTTGAGCCCTATGCCCTTAGCCTTTAGCCCTATGCCTCTCTTTAAAGATGGTATTTCCTGACTACCGCCGACACAATTCCCGCGATCTTCAGCTCCTCCCTCGCGCGGATGGGGGGATACTTCGGGTTGGCCGACTCCAGCACGACGGCGCCGCTTTTCGTCCGGGTGAAGTACTTCATGGTCCACTCGCCGTCCACCTGGGCCACGACCACGTCGCCCGCCCTGGGCTCTCTCCCCCGCTCGACAATCACGAGGTCTCCCGGCATGATCCCCTCGCCCGTCATGGAGTCGCCGCTTACCCGCAGCAGGAAGGACGCCTCGGGCTTCGTCACGAGGTACTCGTCGAGCGACACGAGGTCCCGCAGCTCCTCCTCGGAGGGCGTCGGGAACCCGGCCTGGATGGCGCCGACGAGCGGCAGGGCGAAGCCGCGCCGCACGGGCCGCAGGAGCCCCTTGCGGTCCTTCTCGAGGATGCCATCCCTCAGGAGCTTTCGCATCCAGAAGTGGACGACGCTCTTCGAGCGCACCCCCAGCAGCGGGAGCATCTCCGAGTAGGCCGGCATCCGCCGGTGGTCCCGGTAGAACCCGGCAAGCCTTCTCGATACGGTTTCAACGGTTCGCTTTTCCAGCATGAAAGAATACCTTTACCGCGCCTTATCTCTGCCTGCCCTTCTTCCATGTTATTGTCCCCCTCCCTTGATGGGAGGGGCCAGGGGAGGGTGAAATTCGTCCCCCTCTCCTCGATCCTCTCCCACCAAGGGAGAGGAAGCCAGAGACGCAGGAGGGTGACCTATGACATTCCGCCGTATCACTTCCAAAATCCCCTCAGCATTCTCAAATACATCGTTGTTCCAGAGTCTCAGCACCCTGAAACCCTGGCTTCGAAGCCAGGCATCTCTTTCTGCATCACGCATACTGCCGGCGTGCTGCCCACCATCAAGTTCAATGACAAACTTCTTGTCAAAAGACACGAAATCCACAATGTATTTCCCGATAGGTTCCTGCCTCCTGAACTTGATCCCTTCCAATTGTTTGGCCTTCAGGTGCCTCCACAATCGCTTTTCCACCTCGGTCTGTCTTTTCCTGAGCCCTTTTGCAATTGTTGAAGCGGAATCCATCCATTTCCCCCTCTCCTTGATCCTCTCCCACCAGGGGAGAGGAAATTTAATGAAACTCCTCCCCCACCAAGGGGGAGGAGGAGTAAAGGAATTCGCTTGACATCGCTTGCCTCTCAGGGTATAGAACGTTCGTTCTATTGTCAAGGGGATTTTGGGGGTCCCGCGGCCGCTCCGGTGCGGCGGAAGGACATCAAAATTATTGACGGGGTTGACGAAAGACGATAAGGTTGTCGCCGCGCAAGTGAGGGATAGCATGGCCCGGACGGGACCGGTTCTGTTCCTGCCGAGCGGCTGAACGTCGAAGGGGGGGCCTCTCTGGGAAAGACGGTCATCAAGCTCATCGCCACGGGATTCGGAAGCGGCTACTCGCCCTTCGCGCCCGGCACGGCGGGCACACTCGTCGGCATACCCCTTTATCTGGCCCTTTCGTCTCTATCCTGGCCCCTCTACCTCGTATCGGTGTCGGTCCTCACCCTTCTTGCCGTCTATGCATCGGGTGAAGCGGAGAGGATCTTCGATAGGAAGGATTCCCCCCGGATCGTCATCGACGAGATCGTCGGCCTCCTCTGGTCGCTTGCCTTTGTGGGCCCGACGATCGGCCGGATCGTGCTGGCCTTTTTCCTTTTCAGGTTCTTCGACATCGTGAAACCCCCTCCGGCGCGCTGGTGCCAGGACAGGCTCCCCGGCGGCTGGGGCGTGGTGATGGACGACGTCGCGGCGGGGATCTGGGCAAACGTGGTGCTTTTGCTGGTCTTGCACTTTTTTAATTTCTGAAAAAATCTCCCCTGCCCTCCCTGGGGAGACCATTTCCTTTGTTCTCCTCCCCCGGTGGGAGGAGGAAGGAGGAGGGGGAGCATTCACCCTCACCCCGACCCTCTCCCCTCAAGGGAGAGGGAGCCTATTATAAGGTGGGGGTCACCGCAGGGAGAGGAAGATCAGGGAATAGGGTTTCCTCAGAGGGCACCGAGGGAAATTTGAGACCGCAACAAGGAAACTGGCCCCGAATGAAAATAGGCATCTTGACCATCGGCGACGAGATCACCAGCGGGCGCATCCAGGACACCAACACAGCCTACCTGGCCCGGGAATTCCATGTTCGCGGCTGGGAGGTCGCGGCCGTCATGAGTGTAGGCGACAGCATCAGTGCCATCAGGGACGCCCTGGACTGTATCCTGTCTGTCTCTGACGGCGTCGTCGTCACGGGGGGACTCGGGCCCACGGCCGATGACATCACCACAGAAGCCATCACGGAGATCTACGGCCTGCGGCTCTTCACCGATGAAGCCGTCCTGCAGACGATCAAGGATCGATTCGCCCAGCGCGGGCTCCGCTGGAGCGATAACAACGCCAAGCAGGCCATGTTCCCCGAGGAGGCCATACCGCTGCGCAACCCCGTCGGCACCGCCTGGGGGTTCTGCCTCAAGCGGGTCGGAAAGCCGATTGTCGTTCTCCCCGGCGTCCCCATGGAAGTGAAAAAGATGGTCCCCGAGGTGGTCATCCCGCTTTTCGAGAAGGAGGATACCGCCGGCAAAAAGGCCATGGTCGTAAAGACCGTCAAGCTCTTCGGCCTCGCCGAGGCCCTCATCGACGACGCCCTGGCGGACTTGAAGTACGATCACGAGCATGTGAGCATCGGGTTTTACCCCCGGTTTCCCGAAAACCACGTCGTCATCACCTCGTCGCACGACGATCGGGTCACGGGCGGATGAAAACCTTGCCGATGTGCTCAAAGGGGTCCAGGAGCGGCTCAGAAAAAATATCTTCGGCTACGATGAGGACACACTCGAAGGGATGATCGGCGCATTGCTCGCGGAAAAAAAGCTCACGATCAGCGTGGCCGAATCGCTCACGGGCGGTCTTCTGACCGACCGGATCACCAACGTGCCGGGAAGCTCGGCGTACTTCGAGCGCGGCGTTGTGACCTACAGCAACCGCTCGAAGACGGAGCTGCTGGGCGTGCCCGAGGCAGTTCTGAAAGAACACGGCGCCGTGAGCAAAGAGGTGGCCGTCCTCATGGCCGAGGGCGTTCGCAAGGCGAGCGGCACCGACATCGGCGTTTCGACAACGGGCATTGCCGGCCCCGCGGGCGGCACGGACAAAAAGCCCGTGGGCACCATATTCATCGCCGTCTCCGACGGCACGCGGACCATCTGCCGCGACTTCTCCTTCAAGTGGGAGCGCAGGCGGATCAAGGAAATCACGACCCAGTGGGCATTGGAACTCATACGCAGGTTCCTCATGGGGGAAGACCATGTCCGATGACAACACGATCAGGACGTTTCTGGCCATCGAGCTCCCGAAGGAGATCCTGGAGCAGTTCGAACGGCTCCAGTACCGCCTGGACCGGTCGGTGACGGGTGTCGTCCGCTGGGCAAAGAAGGGAAGCACCCACCTGACGCTGAAATTCTTCGGGAACATGACGGAGCGAGACATCCGCAGTATCGAGGACACCCTGAAAGCGAAGGTGCCGGCGCTCGCTCCGATTCCCATCGCCGTCGGTACGATGGGCGTCTTCCCGAACCTGGCGAGGCCCCGCGTCCTCTGGGTGGGGATCGCGACAGGTCTGAAGGAACTCACGGCCATGCAGGCCGAAATCGAAGCGGCCCTCGAGGCTGCGGGATTCCCGCGCGAGGAGAGGCCCTACCGGCCGCACCTGACGCTGGGGCGCATGAAGGCCGACCGGAAGATCGACGGGCTCGAAAAGGCCATCGAGAGTCACAAGGACTTTGCCGCGGGCTCCTTTACAGCCGGGGAGATGATCCTCTTCCGGAGCGATCTGAAGCCCACGGGCCCCGAGTACACAGCCCTTGCGAAGTTCAAGCTGGGCCTATAGCGACCCTCGTCCTTGATCTTCCTCTCCCCTCCGTGGGAGAGGATTGAGGTGAGGGGGATGGTTCGTCGTTCGTCAGGCTCACGATGACTGCTCACCATGGCGAACAGAGATGTCATCCTGAGCTGGTCGAAGGGCCCCCTCCTCCAGCTCCTCCCGCCAGGGGAGGAGAATAACGGGGTCGGGGAGAAAATGAATGCGCTTTTTTATTGTTACGAGGAGCACCTTGTTCTGTCATTGCGAGGAGCGGAAGCGACGAAGCAATCTCTATCAATCGTAGATTACCACGCCTCGGAACATCCACCCTCACCCCGACCCTCTTTCCTCAAGGGAGAGGGAGATCAGGGAATTGGGTTTCCAGAGGCTCGGCTCGTAATGACAATTACCTCTCAAACGATCACAACCTCCAGGAGGGAATAAAAGAAAATGGCATCACATGAATCGGACCGTGAAAAGGCAGTAGAGCTTGCCATCACCCAGATCGAGCGGCAGTTCGGCAAGGGCTCCATCATGCGCCTGGGCGGCGCGGAGATCCTCGACGTGCTCGTGATCCCCACGGGGTCGCTGAGCCTCGACATGGCCCTCGGCGTGGGCGGCATCCCCCGGGGGCGCGTCATCGAGATCTACGGCCCCGAGGCGGGCGGCAAGACGACACTGGCCCTTCACATCGTCTCCGAGGCCCAGAAAATGGGCGGCCTCGCGGCCTTCGTCGACGCGGAGCACGCCCTCGACATGAGCTACGCGCGCAAGATCGGCGTCGATGTGGACAATCTGCTCATCGCCCAGCCCGACACGGGCGAGCAGGCCCTCGAGATCGCCGAGACGCTGGTGCGAAGCGGCGCCCTCGATGTCCTCGTCATCGACTCCGTGGCGGCACTCGTTCCCAAGGCCGAGCTCGAAGGCGACATGGGCGATGCCCAGATGGGCCTCCAGGCGCGCCTCATGTCCCAGGCCCTCCGCAAGCTCACGGGCACCATCAGCAAGTCCCGAACCTGCGTCATCTTCATCAACCAGCTGCGCATGAAGATCGGCATGTTCATGGGCAACCCCGAGACGACGACCGGCGGCAACGCCCTGAAGTTCTACGCCTCCATGCGCCTGGACATCCGCAAGATCACGGCCATCAAGCAGGGCGAAAACGTCGTGGGCAACCACGTCCGCGTCAAGGTCGTGAAAAACAAGGTCGCCCCGCCCTTCCGCGAGACCGAGTTCGACATCATATTCGGCGAGGGGATCTCCAGGGAAGGCGACGTGCTGGATCTGGCCGTCAACAACGGCATTGTCGAGCGAAGCGGCACCTGGTACTCCTACAAGGGCGACCGCCTCGGCCAGGGCCGGGAGAACGTGCGCCTCGCCCTAAAGGACAACAAGGAGCTGCTGGCCAAAATCGAGGACGAGGTCCGCGAGAAATTCGGGTTGAAGAAGCCCGCACCGCCGGAGGAAAAACCGCCGGAGAAAGAAAAAGAGAAGAAGAAGTAAATGGAGGACCACCTCCAATATAAAAGGGCCAGGGATCGGGCCTTGCGGCTTCTGGCCCTGCGGGGCCGCAGCAGGGCGGAATTATGGAAGAAACTCGCCGAGAGGGACTTCACAAAATCCGCCATCGAACGAGTGCTTGAAAATCTCGACGAGCTGGGGTATCTCGACGACGAGGCCTTTGCCGTAAACCGGGCAAGGCACCTCGCCGTGAACCGCCTCTACGGCAACCGCAAGATCGAGGAGCAGCTGCGGGAAAAGGGTATCGACCGCGAGGCGGCCAAGGCGGCCATCCGCGAGGTCCGCGAGGAGTTCCCCGAGATGGAAGGGATCGCCCGGTCTGCGGCCAAGAAGCTCCCGGGCCGGAGCATCGGCGGCCTCAATAAAAACGAGAGACTGGCCCTTGCCCGCATGCTGCAGGGCAAAGGCTATCATCTGGGACTTATTCTCGATTATCTGGGAAAATACGAGGAGGGAATCGTACATGACATCGAGTGAGATCAGGGCAAAATTTCTCGAGTACTTCAAGGAGAGGGGCCACACCGTCATCGCGAGTTCGTCGCTCATCCCCAAGGATGACCCGACGCTTCTCTTCACCAACTCGGGGATGGTGCAGTTCAAGGACTGCTTCCTGGGCCTGGAGGATCGCGGCTACTACCGGGCCGCAAGCTCCCAGAAGTGCGTGCGCGCGGGCGGCAAGCACAACGACCTGGAAAACGTGGGCTACACGGCGCGCCACCACACCTTCTTCGAGATGCTCGGCAATTTCTCCTTCGGCGACTACTTCAAGAAGGAGTCCATTGCCTGGGGCTGGGACTTCCTGATCAACGTCATGGGCCTCCCCAAAGAGAAGATGTACATCACGATCTTCACGGACGACGACGAGGCCTTCGAGATCTGGAACAAGCAGGAGGGCGTACCCGCCGACCGCATCGTCCGCATGGGCATGGACAGCAACTTCTGGATGGTGGGCGAGACGGGCCCCTGCGGCCCCTGCTCCGAGATCCTCTACGACCAGGGCCCCGAGGTGGGCTGCGGCAGGCCCGAGTGCAACGTCGAGTGCACCTGCGATAGGCACCTCGAGATCTGGAACCACGTCTTCACGCAGTTCGACCGCAACCTCGACGGCAGCTTCACGCCCCTTCCGAAACCCAACATCGACACGGGCATGGGCCTCGAGCGCCTGGCGGCCATCGTCCAGGGCAAGAATACCAACTACGATACGGACCTCTTCACCCCCATCATCCACACTATCGCCAAGCTTGCCGGCAAGAAGTACGGCGGCAACCCCGACAACGACGTCTCCATGCGGGTCATCGCCGATCACGCCCGCGCCGTCTTCTTCCTGATCGGCGACGGCATCCTGCCCTCCAACGAGGGCCGCGGCTACGTGCTGAGGCGCATCCTGCGCCGCGCCTGCCGCCATGGGAAGCTCCTGGGCTTCGACAAGCCCTTCCTCAATGAAGTCGTCACCTCCGTTGTGGACGCCATGAAGGACGCCTACCCCGAGATCGTCGACCGGATGGCCTTCGTCCAGAAGGTCATCTTCAACGAGGAGCAGCGCTTCCTCGAGACCCTCGACACGGGCCTTCGCATCCTCAACGACGAGGTGGCCAAGCTCATGGCCGTGGGCAGCGCCGTGATCCCCGGCGAGGTCGTATTCAAGCTCTACGACACCTACGGATTTCCCACCGACCTCACGGCTGACATCGTGAAGAAGGACCGGCTCACCCTCGACATGGAGGGCTTCGAGAAGCTGATGGAGGCCCAGCGCGTGATGGCCCGCGAGAGCTGGAAGGGAAGCGGCGAATCCGCCGTGGCCGACAGCTACAAAAAGCTCTCGCTCCGGGGCATCAAATCCGAGCTGGTGGGCTACGAGGAGGTCACCGAGACCACCTCCTTCGTGACGGCCATCCTCAAGAAGGACGACGAGGTGGACGTCATCACCGAGGGCACCAACGCCGAGATCTTCACCGACCAGACACCCTTCTACGGCGAAACGGGCGGCCAGGTGGGCGATACGGGCGTCATCGAGGGCGAAGGCTTCCTCTTCGAGGTCTGGGACACCCAGCGCCCCGACGAGAACCTCATCACCCACATCGGAAAGCTCAGGAAGGGCACCATTCGCGTAAACGACTCGGTCCACCTCAAGGTCGAGAAGAACACCCGCAGGGCAACCGAGGCCAACCACTCGGCCACGCACCTGCTCAACGCGGCCCTGCACAGCGTGCTGGGCGATCACGTCAAGCAGGCGGGCTCGCTCGTCAACCCCGAGCGCCTGCGATTCGACTTCACGCACTTCTCCCGCATCGAGGATTACGAACTGGACCGGATCGAGACGATCGCCAACGAGCTCATCCAGGCCAACCTCCCCGTCAAGACGAGCATCCTCGACAAGGAGCAGGCCATGAAGACAGGCGCCCATGCCGTCTTCGACGAGAAGTACGCCGACAAGGTCCGCGTCGTCCAGATGGGCAAGGTGAGCGCCGAGCTCTGCGGCGGCACCCACGTGACCCGCACCGGAAACATCGGCGTGCTGAAGATCATCAGCGAGTCGGCCGTGGCGGCGGGCGTGCGCCGCATCGAGGCCGTGACGGGCCCCGAGGCCGTGAAGTTCATCAAGAAGGAAGACCACGAGCTGAAGAAGGTCGCCAACATGCTGCGCGCCAACCCCTTCGAGGTGGCCGAGCGCATCGACAAGATGATGAAGCACCAGCGCGACCTGGAGCGCGAGATTGAGGGCCTCAAGGGAAAGCTCGCCGCCAAGGAATCGGGCGACATCATCAAGAAGGCCAAGAAGGTCGGCGAGGTGAAGCTCCTGGCCGAGCGGGTCGAGGTCTCCGACGTGAAGGCCCTGCGAGACTTCGGCGACAAGCTGCGCGACAAGATGGATTCGGGCATCATCTGCCTGGGAAGCCAGGTGGGCGAGAAGGCCATGCTGCTCTGCATGGTCACGAAGGATCTGGCGGGCAAGTACAACGCCGGCGACATCGTCAAGGAGATCGCCCCCATCGTGGGCGGCAGCGGCGGCGGCAGGCCCGACATGGCCCAAGCCGGCGGCACCCAGCCCGAAAACATCGACAAGGCTTTGAAAAAAGTAAGAGATCTGCTAAAAGGAGAGAAGAAAGCGGAAAAGAAGGCCTCCAAGAAGTAAACCTCCATTTGCCTTCCTCTCCTCCGGCGGGAGAGGACAGAGGTGAGGGGAAAATTCTTCTTCAATAAAAAATGACTTTTCTTCGGGTGTGCTATGACCCAATACAAAATTATCGTGGAAAAACATTCCGACGGTTACGTTGCCTATCCCCTGGGATTGAAGGGCATCGTAGTCGGTCAGGGTGACACCTACGAGGAGGCGCTCTTCGATGTGAAATCCGCGATTCGTTTTCACATCGAAACCTTCGGAAGGGACATTTTTGACATGGATCCGCCTATACTGGAAGTGTTTGTTGCCGAAGCCGGGGTCTGACATCCAATGCCGAAATTCCCTGTTGATGCCCCAAGACAGCAAGTCATCAAGGCACTTGAAAAGCTGGGCTTTACGATAGTTCGGCAAAAAGAACACATTTCGATGATGAGGCTGAATCCGGACGGATCGAAGACGCCGCTGACCATGCCCAATCATCCGAAGATAAAAGGATCGACGCTCCGGGTCATCTGTACACAAGCCGGTATTTCGAGGGAAGATTTCCTCAGGGCCTATGAAGAGAGTTGAGATAGTGATCAGAACCAAGAGGGATGAGATTGCCGATTTCTGGAGCGGTGTGAAAAAAAAGTAGCCAAGAAAGAAAAAAAATAGTAAATTTAAGCCACCTCACAAAGATATGAACCCTCTCCCTTGACGGGAGAGGGCAAGGGTGAGGGTGAAAAACCCATTTCCCTCATAACGATTTCCCCAACTCCATCTCTCCCTTTCATCTTTACCTTCGGGGGTCCGCAAGGGCCCCTGGGGGAGAGACGGGAACAACCTCCAGACTTTCTCTTTCACAAAGGGGGTCCCAATCTTCCCCCCTTTCGTAAAGGGGGGTTAGGGGGGATTTAGTTCGGGGATTTTCTTTTGTCATTGCGAGCGAAGCACGGCAATCCCAGTTTAACTTTTTGGAGGACATCCCCCAGTCAACTAACGAACGAAATAACTAACTTTTAAAACTCTCAAGCCGTTCATTCCTTAACCTGGTTTTCAACATCTTCTGCCTCAAAGGAACCGAACCTTGAACGACTGACACTAAAACCCCGCTACTCGAAATGAGAGCGGGGCTTTTAGTTATTATGATGAGGGAATTAATAAAATGCTGGAATACAAGACGCGACCCCAGATCCTGTTAATAGGCATATCCTTCTGGGCATACTTTGCATTCGCGCTGCAACTGCTCGTTTCTAAAGCTTGATGCTCTACATCTCAGTGATTAGGGAATGGCCTTGAATGGAGAAGCGTATACCCTGTGACATTCGATCGTTACAGGGATTCTATTTTCTGTGAAGATCAAATATCAAGGGGGGTCCTATGTCATTATCCACTAATGCCAGACGTGAACGTATCTTGATAATATCATTTACTATTTTAACATTTTTATTGACCTTCTTCCTTTTCCTCGATTCTGCAAACGCCCAAACAGACAAGCTCTCAGAGATCAAAGCAGTAAAATTCACTGATGGCAGTATTGTAAAAGGAACCGTAGAAAAAATGACTACGGATTACATAACAATCAGGTTGCCTGATGGCAACGTTACGGTCCGCAAGTTCAGCGAAGTCGAAAGCCTTATAACAAAAGAGGAGGACGTTAAATATACAAAGACAACGCAGATAGCATCACTAGCCAATCGACATGGAATTGGTGCCAGAATCGGATATGCTGATTTTGCTGGAGATGAAGTTTATTTCAGAATTTTTAACCGCACCGTGAATGTTGATGTCGATAGTAGTTACACATTCGGGGTTAATTTCACTTACTTCTTAACTGAATGGTTTTCGATTGAATTTAGTATCGACCGTCTCAATGAAGCAGATGTAGAATTAAAGTTAGCAGGAGTTGGAGCAGCAGCTGGTGAATATTCTTTCACATCCTTTTCAATCAACCCGAGATTCCACATTCCAAATGAAACACTTTTCAGTCCCTATATTGGTTTCGGGATTGGTTATTACATGAATGATTTCAGGCAGAATGCATCTCTGTGGGGGTCTGAAAATCTGGACATCAAGGATAGCTTTAGTTTAAGCGTTAACATCGGTACCGAAATATTTCTTACGAAGGAAAAGAATATCGCTTTAAATTTGGATCTCAAATATGTGTGGACCAAAGCAGATGTTGATTACAGCGGTCCCGTTCTCGGAACGGGAACCGAGGAGTTAAAACTCGACTCATTTATTGCATCTTTAGGGTTGAAATACTTCTTCTAATAAGTTCTTGGCAAAATATAAATTTCTGCTAAAAAAGTAGAAGAACATGTAGGCTAGGTTCGAAGATATCGGGCGATTTCCTAACTACGATCCCTACTCCTCGAACCTTTTATCAGATACCATTTCCCCAACTCCATCTCTCCCTTTCATCTTTACCTTCGGGGGTCTCGAAAGAGGCCCCCGGGGGAGGGAAGGTCGGGGGTCTGGGTAAGGTCAGGGGTCTTGAATTATAAGATTTTGTTCATCGATGATGACCCGTAACTGATATTTCAAGCTCCCCGCCCACAGGGCGGGACTTCCCGGCAAGGATGGTTCGTCGTTCGACAGGCTCACGATGACTGCTCACCATGGCGAACAGAAATGTCATCCTGAGCGCCCGTCCTGAGTGCATCGAAGGATGTCGAAGGACCCCCAACTCACATTCCCTCAAGGGAGAGGGAGATCAGGGTAATGATTTTTCTGAGGCGCCCCCGGTCAAGACCTGACCCCCTTCTTCCTCCATGATGTCAGATCTTGGCGCCTCTCATTCGTTTCACAATCGGGGCCGAAGCCGGTTTGCTGAGCGGCTTCTGGTCAGCAGCCGGAGTGCCCGGCCTCCGTGCCAAAACCTTTGCCTAACCAAGGCGTTAGCCCACCGAGCAAGACGGAAAAAACGAATGAACGATTTCCCGTTCAAGACCTCATACTGGTTCGATTCACAGATCGCGACATCGCCATCGTTATCTGGAGCTGGAGCGCAATTCGCAGATGTGGCTGTTGTTGGCGGCGGGTTTGCGGGGCTTTCGGCTGTACAACATCTCAAGTCCAGCAAGCCCAACCTGAGCGTCGCGCTTGTCGAGGCGAAACACATCGGGTTTGGAGCAAGCGGCCGCAATGCCGGCTGGGTGCTGAGTTTGCCTCCGGTCCATTGGCTGCTTGATGATTTCGATGATCCCCAGCGCCTGAGTGACATCCGTTGGACTTCTCAATTCTGCAGAGACAACATCGTTCAACTGGGCAGATTGGTCGCGAACGAAGCGATAGATTGTGCGTGGACTCCATCACGACATCTACTTGCCGCTCGGAACCCCCTGGAACTGGCCGCCCTTCGTTGGATCATGCAGCGCTACGAGGCGATTGGCCAGCACTGCGAGTTCTTCGAGAAGGAAAAGATGACCCAGCTTGTAGGTTACCCCGCAATCGCCGGTATGGCCTATGAGTTTGTGAGCATTCAGCCCTACCGGCTTGCACGAGGGTTGCGACAGCGCTGCCTTGACCAGGATGTACGGATCTACGAGAACACACCCATCAAGACTATTCGTTCCACAAGCCAGGGCGTGCAACTGATCGCTGCCGATGGCGCCACGCTGACTGCCCAGAAGGTGATCCTGGCGACAAATGCCTACACAAACTCTCTGATGCTTGACGTAGAAATTCCAGCGACCTCAACCCAGCATACCTATATGCTGGCAACCGAACCGCTGAAACCCGACATGCTTGATCGTATCTCGCAAACTCGCACGCCATTCGGCGACCCAGCCCTATCGTTCTACATCGGCCGCATCTATGAGAATCGGCTGATATTCAACGGCATAGATCGAGCATCCCGGGTCACGCCAGAGGACGATCGCCATTTACCGTCCTTTATCAAGCTGCACAAGGAAATGCTGCGGCGGTTTCCGTTCCTCGAATCCGTCTCCTTGGCGGGGGCATGGGGTGGGGCGGTGCAGCAGACCACTTCGGACGCTCCAATCGTACAACGCTCGAAAAGCAACCCGAATGTCATTCTGAATATCGGATATGGTGGTGGGAGCGGTTTGGGCATGGCGCTCCTTTCCGGTCAATTGACAACAGGTCTGGTTTTGGAAAGGGGACCGATAGACAACGATGCCCAAAGGCTGCGCACTTTGCTCGCCAACAGTCGTTTCCCCAAGATGGGGCCTGTACGCGCCGCGTTTGGGGTGCTCAGGAATATGGTTTTCGGCTAGCTTCTTGGGCTGGGGGGGGATGATGGGGTCAGGCCTTGAACTATAAGAGCATGATTATCGTTTGTTATCGCAAGAAGCTCCCACATAGAGAGGTGATGGAAAATGATCAGACGAAGCAATGAGATGCGAGAAGAACGCATGCATGGACTCAAGGGAGGAAAGGGAACCATAAAGCTGTTTCATTTGCTTGAGAAAGAGGAATTGTCGGGTAAGGGACGGCTCTGTGCAAGAGAGGTAATAGAACCGGGAAATTCTATTGGTTATCACCAACACGAGGGAGACTTTGAGTTATATTATGTGCTGGAAGGAGAAGGCATTGTAAATGACAATGGAGTTGAAACGACGGTAAGGAAAGGGGACGTGGTTTGCACGGGCCACGGCGAGTTTCATTCTATTCAAAATGTCGGGGACAAGAACCTCGAGATTATTGCAATAATATTATTTCAATAATCTTTAATGAAGTGGAATCCGCTAATCCCGCCATCTTGGGGTATGAGATGGGGGGTCAGACGCATTAGGAACGCATTAGGGGACGCCCATCAGGTTTGCTTCTTGCGAAGTTTGCGAAAGATTGGATCTGTTTTCTTCTGTTGAATAAATAAAGGCAGGGCCATTTCTGTCCCTGCCTTTATTTCCCTTACGACCCAATTGTCGGGATAGCGTGCTCAAGTTGAGCCGCTGCAGTTTTAATCATGGCCCTTGCCATGCCCATGATTGTCTTTGTCCTTTTTTCCTTCGTGTTTCCCGTTATGTTTTTCGCCGTGCCCCTTCCCATGACGCTCCTGATACTGGGGCACGTAGACTTCATTGTACCATCTATCGCGCACGAAATAGACGGGGCGGCCACAGGCATTATACTTGGCGCAGTGCTTGCTCCAGTGTTTCTCATGACCGGGCGGTATGTGCAGGTAGACCGGTTGATAGACAACCCCGGCAGGAGCTGCATGAATCACGACGGGTTTTGCGTAGATGACTTCCGGTTGAGGATAATTTCCGATGTCAATGCGGCCATAAAAGCCGGGCTGGCCGACACTGACTGACACCCCGACATCGGCGGCATAAGCTGAAGTGACAGCAAGCATCATCATGATGATGAAAAGAAAATGTTTCATGGCAGGTTCCTCTGATTTTTGGTGTTTAGTGGCCAGGGTTATGTCAGGGCTACTGACAGTAAATCTTCTACCATAGTAAACGAACAGGGTAAATATTGGTTTACAAGATATTGATCGGTATTTTCACCTGAACACTTTAAATACGTTTCCCGGACTGATTGAGTTCCAGAGAAGATAGAAGGGCAGGTATTTTTTGGCGGGGACTGCGTATTAGGGGACCCCCCTCAGAGTTGCAGCTTTTATTCAAAGGTGGAATCAGGTGCCCCCCCATGCTCGCATTCGTACTATAACGACCAGTCAGCATATCTTCTCCTTGCCGCATGCAAACCAAACAGGACTTGATATTTCAACTATTTGCAGATATCTTCATCAGCGGTTACATATTGTATTCGCAGTAGGTTAACAATTTAACCAACCAACCCCTGCCGGGTGTTGCCATGACGAAATGATCAAAACCCCGCTTTCGGAAGAGGCGGGGTTTATTTTTATTTGGGGGTCAAGATCTACCCGTACCCCATAACGCTACCTGGCAATATTTCCTTATGATCAACCCGGATGAGAGGGGAATTATCATGAGACGGGTAATGATGCTTTCCGTTGTCGTCGCAAGCGTTTTTATTTTTTTGGCGATTGTGGATACGGCCGTAGCATGGAATATTCAGCCTGTTTCCTCGATAACGGATAAGAAGATCGGGAAATTCGATCCGTGGTTCAAGAAATTGAAAAAGGGCGCTACGGCTGAAATTGCGGAACACTATACAAAGCCCCAACATGAGGACATCGCCCACCGGATCTTCGGGTGTGATGCAGAGGATTGCCGCTTTCCCCAGACTGGGCAGAAATTCGCGCCTCCAGCCGTGCTCGCCGGCGTCCGCTGGAATGACACCCCGCCATTTACCTTGCTCAAGACCAGAACGGCACTCTGTCCTGCAGATAAGGTCATCACGATTATCAACGACCCTGAGTGCTGGGGGATTTTGTTCAAGGACGCAAAGAAGCAGGCTGAAACGGGGAGAACGTATGGCAATGCCCCTTTGACCCTGGTGCTCTACCGTTCTCATTTCGGCGACATGCAGTTCCTTCACTCCATGGCGTCCAGCGAGCAGGAACGCGCTGGCGAGACCAAGCAGAAGATCATGGCCTGGGCCGAGTTCATGTACAGGATCGCCCTGGGCGAAATCACCCGCGGCACCAGCATCAAGAAAACAGGTATCCGGGACATCGATAGTCTGTTCACATACCGGTACGACACCATTCAGACGCTATTCGTGAGCGATGCCCCCAGAGAGTACAAGGCTGACGAGAATCTTCACCTTTTCGCCATGGGTGTGCTGATCCACATGGTTTCCGACAGTTTCTCGGACTCTCACGTGGAAAGGGGCGAGCAACGCGGGCAGGAATGCAAGAATGTCAGCGGCAAGCGTCATCCCGGATGGATTCGAGGTTTTCATGTTTACAATCTGCAGGACAGCTCAGCCCACAGCGATGCCGAATCCGACTACGCATTGGCCTACCAGTTCTATTATCCTGAGACAAATCTAGTTGACGTGGGCCAAACGATCATGGAGTATTACTCCAGGAAAGCCCCCTGGGAGGAGTTGAAAGGTTATTTGGACTGCGTGTATGACCTTGCAGACCCGAATGCACCGGCCGGCCCCGGCAGTCATTATCAAAAAATAGACAAGAAAATCATCGATTCGAATATAATCCCATCATCATGATCCACCGGCTTCAGTGAGGGAGATAGGGGGTCAGGTCTTGAAGTATAAGATTATGATTATCTATTACGACGCATATGACCCCCTATTTTGCGTGGCGGCACGGCCGAAAAAGAGCACACAAGGAAGACGTATGCTGAGAGGTTAAGATGAGAAAACGGACAAAATTCATATTTGCGCTGCTGGGTTTTGTCGTATTGGCCGGGTGCTACGCATACCCTTATCCTGCGCCCGGACCGGTGTACTACTACGGGGCGAGCACCTACGACCGTTCCTGGAACGCTGCATTGGCTGCGATGCAAGATGTAGGTGTCAGCATGGTATCGTCTGACAGAAACAGCGGGGTCATCACGGGGATCAAGGACGGTGTTGACACCTCGATCACGATCAGCACGCAGGCAGACGGCCAAGTGAGAGTGGTGTTCAACTCGAGGGGCCCTTCGGGGCAGGACCCCGCTCTGTCCAACCGGATCTACCAGGCCTATGAACGGAGAATGGGGCGATAAATACAGAGTGAAGACATGAAAGGTGAAATATGGCGGCTCTATTCCGGGCCCTGATTTTTGCTGTTCCTGCCGTTGTTCTCCTGCTCGCAACGGCCCTCTGGTTCCTCTACGGAGGCGGCAGCTATTACCCTGACCTTTCGACTCCCCCCTTGCTGAGTGATGACAAGCTCGAGGTGGCCCTCCAGTCCGACGAACCCATCGGGAATGTTGCCGTCAGCCGGGACGGCCGTATCTTTTTCACAATCCATCCCGAATCCCGGCCGGATCAGAACAAGCTGATGGAATGGCGCGGCACCGCCGCCGTCCCCTACCCCAGCGCAGAAATGCAGAAGTCCCATTTTCAGGCCGTCCTGGGTCTTGTCGTCGATCAGCATAACCGCCTGTGGACGATTGACCACGGCCTCCACGGGCTGCGGACCGCCAGGCTGTCGGCCTTCGACCTGGGAACCAACAAGCTGGTTCACGACTACATCTTCCCTTCCGAGATTGCGCAGTCCGGTTCGTTTCTTCAGGACCTCCAGGTCGACTCGAAAGGAGAGACCGTCTACATCGCCGATGTGAGCTTCTTTCGCAAGAACCCGGCCATCGTTGTGTACGAGGTAGAGAAGAAAACCGCCCGCCGCGTGCTCGAATCCGATCCTTCCGTCTATCCCCAGGACTGGATCATCCGGAACCCGATCCAGGAAATGATCTTTTTCGACGGGCTGGTTGTTCTGAAGCCCGGGGTCGACGGGATCGCGCTGGACAGGCAGGACGAATGGCTCTATTACGCCGCCATGGCGCACGAGGGGCTTTACCGGGTGAGGACGGCGGATCTGAAAAACCGGCAGCTGAGCGCGACGGACCTGTCCGCGCGGGTCGAGCTTTTCAGCAACAAGCCCATGAGCGACGGGCTCCTGGCCGACAGGGCCGGAAACATCTACATCACGGACGTCGAGCACGGCTCCGTCATGCGTGTCGGTCCGGATAAAAAACTGCAGACGGTCATCCGCTCGAGTCGAATTCGCTGGGCCGACGGTCTGAGCCTTGGGCCGGACGGGTATATCTACCTTGCCGACAGCGCCATTCCGCACTTGATGCTGCAGACCAAGAGCCACATGCGTTCGCAGGCGCCCTACACCATCTTTCGCTTCAAGCCCTAGGTCCCCGAGAGGAGCCAAGGAGAAGAGGAGTCAATCAGCAGAAGATATTTCAGGAGGGTGCGTCGTCGATGCTACCCGGTCAGATTATTGATTTCCATGTGCATCTGTTTCCCGATCGGTTTTTCGACGCGATCTGGCGTTATTTTGAAGAGCACCTGGGTTTGAAGGTCCTGTACAAGCTCTACTATCGAGAAACCGTCGCTTACTTGCGAGAGCGGGGTGTCGGGCCAATCGTCTATTCCAACTATGCTCACAGAAAAGGAGTTGCGAGAGTTCTGAACGACTGGAACGTCCGGATCCTTGACGAGATTCCGGATCTGTACTGTTTTGCTGCCTATCATCCGGACGATGATGATGCGCTCGTCATGGCAGAGAGGATTCTTGATCATCCGAAAATTCTGGGGTTCAAACTGCAATGTGTTGTGCAGCAGCTGTCCCCCTGTGACAGTCGACTTTTTCCGCTCTACGAGATGATTATGGAAAGGAAAAAGAGGGTCCTCCTGCATGTCGGTACGGGGCCCGTTCGAGGAAGTCCATTTGTCGGCGTTACACACTTCAAAAAGATCCTTGATCGCTTTCCGGACCTTCCCGCCAACATCCCGCACATGGGGGGCCTGGAATTTGAAGCTTTTCTTGAGCTGCTGGATCGTCATCCGGGACTTTACCTGGACACGTCCTATTCTTTTGTGCCGCATGTGCCCTATAAATTTAATCTCGGTAACGATTGGCTCGAGCGATACAAAGACAGAATCCTCTACGGCTCGGATTTTCCCAACCTGATTCACCCCAGAGAGCAGGAAATAGAGTATCTTCTCAATCTGGATCTCTCTGACGATTTCTACAGGAAAGTATTTTGGGACAATGGCTGCAAGCTGATCCGAGCGAGTTATTAATGAGAGCATAAAACAGGTGGCACAAACATCTTCCGGAAAAGAAGCCCCTGTCATTCCGGGCTTGACCCGGAATCCAGCATTCAAATGGATCCCCGCTTTCGCGAGGATGACATCGTCGGATGCATGTCTCCCCTGGATGATCGAATATGCAATCTATTTATCGCTCCCCGTAATAATGCACAATTCGCAGAGAAAGCAATGCAGAGCATTGCCTTGGGTCATCGTCGCTCCTGCCCGGTGTCATGTCCCGGTCTTACCGTGAAATTCATATCCTCAATTGCCTACAATAAAGTTCTTATCGGTTCGAATCCAGAGATCAGGATATTCCTGATTGTGAATAACTGCACAATGCCGTACTATACTCTATGTGAGCACGATTCAAGGCCGATCACCCATTTGCAAAAGGAGGCACATATGAAAAAACTTGGCAAGAGCATCGTCGCCATTTTGGCGATGATCGCCCTGATTGTGGGGCTGTCGGGCTGCGCGAAAGAAGGACCGTTGGAGAAGGCCGGCAAGAAAGTCGATAAGGCAGTAGAAGACATCAAGAAATAACAGCCCTGGCAAAAAGACAGGCCAGGAACTAAGCCACCGCGATACCGGCCTTTCCCTATGTTTCTATGTTTCATGACAATGTGAGAGAACACATCGGTGTGTGAAGGGGGCGGGTCGCCCGAGAGGGACGTCATAGCGAGGAAGCGAATCCTATGAATATTTCAGAATGGCTGGACAAAAAGGAAGCGGAAGGCGTTGACGTATCGCAAATCGTCGTGCCTGACGATCTGCTTTATGACGCCGTCCCCGATGAGGTTGTTTTTTTTCAGGTTGTGAATCAATGCAGTATCCTCTGCTCAAAAAATCACCCCTTTTCCACCGTCGAGCGCTTCGGGCACTGGTACTATTGCAGGGGCCAGGACAAGAAAGCAGGCGTTCACGCAACGGGGATGGAGTGGCGGTTCTTCACGAAGAACAAAGACCTCGCCATTAAGACCGCCAAATCGCATATTGAATGACCTGTAAAATCGGGACCTGAGTTTACCAGGGATGTCAAGGCCAGGAAGTACTTCCTGTGTTCAATCAAGTGATGGGTTCGCTCCCGAGAGCCAGCACTTGACATCCTCCTTCCGATTTATTAGAACATACGCGTTGCCCCGTCGGTCCTATCCTATCCAACAAACCAACCCTGACATAACGGGGGGACTCAAGCTGATTATGAACCCTGATTTCGGTTGAAGGCGGGGTTTTATTTTGTTCACATCCGGGGAGGAAAAATGAAAAAGCGATTCGGTTCAGCGGTGGTGTTATTTGTCTCCGTTTTCCTTTTACTGGCCCCTGTCAATTCGAGGGCTCAAGAGACGGGACCGTTTTACGCAGGTGTCTTCGGGGGTTATACGTTCAGCTCGGATGCGACGTGGACTTTTGTTTTTTACGACCAGTTCGCCGCAGATCTTCAGGAAACCTGGGTCCTGGGGGCAAAGTTCGGCTATACGCCGCCTGCGTTTAAATACTTCGCTGTGGAGCTGGAGTATTTTTACCTGAAGCACGATATCGACCGGTCGGCAGGATCATCTGTGAGCGTCGTAAGCGGCGA
Organism: uncultured delta proteobacterium; assembly: GCA_963705165.1. Classification (GTDB taxonomy): domain Bacteria; phylum Desulfobacterota; class Syntrophia; order Syntrophales; family UBA2192; genus UBA2192. The sequence goes on from CAVPJD010000031.1 coordinate 82,774, forward strand.
TGCGACGCTGAACAATTTTATGGCGAATTTCCTGGTCAGATACCCTCAGGGGCGGATTCACCCGTACCTGGGCTTCGGTCTGGGTGTCTCCTCGGTTGACGTCTCCGGCACCAGAACGCAGCAGATTCTCGGCAGCACCGTTACGCAGCCGCTGAATGACAGCGACACATCCTTTGCTTACCAGATATTGCTCGGGGTTAATTTCGAGATCAACAAAAACTGGTCGGCAGATCTGACCTATCGATGGTTCGGGACAGATCCGCAAATCCAAGGCGGTGACGTTGATTATACATCTAACATGATAACGGTTGGTGTGAATTATCACTTTTGAGACACCGGTCAGCATCGGTTTATGGGGGCCAGCAATGGCCCCCTTTTTTTATTCACTTCAACGGCAACCCTTCATCGGGTATCATCCCGCCAGGCGGAGGACATGCAGGTGAAGTGCGCCATCGTGACTTATTTTGACACCGCCTGTATAGTCATGTATCGTTCAGGAGACAAGACGAGAAGATGAACTCAATCGACAGGTGCGGGCATGACAGGAACCAATCGCGCAGAGATCAAAGTGGGCGCCCGTGTCAAGGTTGTCCAAAAGCAGGATCAGCGTTCGGGAAGACTGACCGAAGGCATCGTCCGGGATATCCTCACCAAATCGGGCCTGCATCCCCACGGCATCAAGGTGCGTCTTGATAGCGGCGTCGTGGGCCGTGTCAAGGAAATCGTGGAAGGATAGCAATTGCCCTGCATGGACAGGACCCACCGCCTGCATAAATGAACTACACCGAAGCAAGCACGGGGTATCAAACAAGAATGTCATGCCCGTGAAGCTTGTCCTCGCGAAGGCGGGGAACGGGGCATCCATCCTGGATTCCCTCTTTCGAGGGAATGACAAATTCGAAGCAAGCTTCGGGGTATTTACCCGCAGTGATTAAATTAGACAGATTTACGCCTCCGCGGAAATGACGCTCATTCGAAGCGGGAATGACGGTATTGAACCCGCAGTGATTAAGGAGCTGAATGCGGATCTTTATTGATGCAGATGCCTTTCCGAATGTGATCAAGGATGTGTTGATCAGGGCCTCGGCGCGCTTGAACGTGCCCCTGTGTTTTGTGGCCAATAAACCGATGAGGATCGAGGGGAAGGCAAACATTTCCATCATCGAGGTCCCTGCAGGAAGCGATGTGGCCGATGATCGCATCGCCGAGCTTGTGCAACCGGGCGACCTGGTGATTACCGCCGATATCCCGCTTGCCGACCGGGTGATTACCAAAGGAGCTTTTGCGCTCGACCCCAGGGGCAAACTTTATACGCAGGAAAATATCAAGAACAGCCTGGCCATGCGCGGACTGTTCAAAGAGCTGCGAGACGGCGGCATGATTTCGGGCGGCCCGGCGACATTCAGCAAAATAGACCGCCAGACGTTCGCGAACCGGCTGGATCGGTTCCTGACCGGGCATGTGAAAATCGAAAACGGCAAGACGTAAACGGAACGGGGTCCGCGGTACAGGCAAGCATCCGTTTTCTGCATAAAAAAAGCTCCCCCAATGCAGGGGGAGCTCTTTAGAGGCAAAGTAAAATTGCTGGCACCAAGGTGCCAGCAATTTAGAAACTCAAGGAATTGTATGATCTGTTATTATGCTCGGTTTACCCCGCAGCAAGCTGCGGGGTAAGCGCGTGCAATCGTTTTGAACCTCAGGTCTTACAGCTTGCGAACATCCGCTGCTGCCGGACCCTTGGGGCCTGCGACAACATCAAAGCTTACCCGGTCACCCTCTGCCAAGGACTTGAAGCCCTCTGCCTGGATGGCGGAATGATGAACAAATACGTCCTTGCCACCGTCCTGCTCGATAAAGCCAAAACCCTTCGAATCATTGAACCACTTCACTTTTCCTTCAAACATCTTTTACTACTCCTTTGTGTTGGGTTCCTCTTGGGAACCATTAAATTATGCCGAATACTTCGGCTGGCAGCCTGTTTTTGCGCACAAAAAAACCGCACTTGCCATTTCTGCTGGTTTGTGCGGTCTACTTTTCTGTACTTTGTTGATTTACAAAAACGTACTGCACTTCAAGTAATGTGGATAATAAACGATCTTTTGCGGAAATGCAAGGTATTTTTTAAAAAAAGAACTTATCCTTTACAAAAGCGGGCAATGCCGGTAGGCAGAGGGCGGGAATGTCTCTGGTTTCCCTGCAGGGTCGGGTCTTGACCAGGCGGCGCCCCCCGAACGGACAGGCTTATACACAGGCGAGATCATATGGGACTCATCTGGATCAATGAGGTTTCGGTCAGCTTCGGCGGGCCGCGGCTGCTGGACGGTGCTACGCTCCAGATCGAGGCGGGCGAACGAATCGGGCTTTTGGGCCGGAACGGTTCGGGCAAGTCCACCCTCATGAAACTGCTGATGGGCGATATCGCCCCGGATACCGGCGAAATCATCCGAAGCGGTGAGATCCGGATCGCCATGCTGCCCCAGGACGTTCCCGACGATCTGCCGGGGACGATCTATGATGTTGTGGCCTCCGGTGGCCGGGAACACCTGGAGCTGCTCCGGGAATACCACGATCTCACCCTGCAGATGTCCCGGGCAGGCGATGACGGCCTGCTGAAAAAGCTCGAACGGGTTCAGCACCGGCTGGAGACCTCCGGCGCCTGGCGTTATCATCAACGGGTGGAAATGGTGATCGCCCGGACCGACCTGGACGAGAATGCCGAGTTCCGGATCCTGTCGGCGGGAATGAAACGCCGGGTTTTTCTGGCCAAGTCCCTGGTGAACGACCCGGATCTGCTGCTCCTGGACGAGCCCACAAACCACCTGGACATCGACGCCATCCTCTGGCTCGAGGATTTCCTCCTGAAGTTCGAGAAGACTCTCATGCTCGTGACCCATGATCGGGCGTTTCTCCAGCGACTGGCGACACGTATCGTGGAGATCGATCGGGGTCGCCTGCTGTCGTTTCCCTGCGATTACGGCACGTACCTCGAACGCCGTCAGGGCCTGCTGGAGGCGCAGGAAAAGCAATGGCAGGAATTTGACAAGAAACTGGCCAGGGAGGAGACCTGGGTCCGGCAAGGAATCAAGGCCCGTCGCACTCGCAACGAGGGCCGGGTGCGGGCGCTGGTGCAGATGCGCCGGGAGCGGGCACACAGGCAGGAGCAGACGGGCAATGTCCGGCTGACGATCCAGGAAGCGGAACGCAGCGGCAGATTTGTCGTGGAAGCGGAAAAGATTCACTTCGCCTTCGGCGATCACAAGATCGTGGAAGGGTTCTCCACCGCGATCATCCGCGGCGACAAGGTGGGCATTATCGGGCCCAACGGCTCGGGCAAGACCACGCTGCTCAAGCTCCTTCTCGGAGAACTGGAACCGCAACAGGGCAGGATCCGCCTGGGGAACGGAATCCGGATCGCCTACTTTGACCAGCTCCGCGCCCAGCTCGACGAAAAAGGGACCCTGAAGGATAATATCGCCGATGGCAACGACATGGTCATCGTGGGCGGCGTCTCGCGGCACGTAGCGGGCTATCTCCAGGATTTTCTTTTTCCGCCGGATCAAATCCTGTCGCCGGTCAGCTCCCTGTCGGGCGGTGAGCGCAATCGCCTCCTCCTGGCGAAACTCTTCATCGTCCCCTCCAATGTCCTGGTCCTGGATGAGCCGACCAATGACCTCGATACCGAAACGCTCGAACTCCTCGAAGACCGGCTCCTGGAATACAGCGGCACGATCCTCATGGTCAGTCATGACCGCGCGTTCCTCAATAACGTGGTGACCTCAACGATTGTCTTCGAAGGCAAGGGGCTCCTGCAGGAATACGTGGGCGGCTATGACGACTGGCTCCGGCAGCGGACAGTACCGGATGAGTCGTTGAAGACGGCATCGAAGGACCAGAAACAGAAGAAGGACAAACCCCCGAAAGAAAAGCAGAAGCTGTCCTATAAAGAGACGCGGGAGCTGGCGGAGCTTCCGCTGCAGATCGAAGCCCTGGAGCAGGAGAAGGAGCGCCTGCTGGAGACCCTGAATTCTCCCGCATTCTATGCGAGCAGGGACGCGGTTGAAATAAAAACGGCCAGCGACCGGCTGAAGGCCCTGGAAGAGGAACTGGACAGTGCCTACGGCCGCTGGGACGAGTTGGAGAGCCTGGCTGCAAAATTTAGCGGCGAACCGGGATGACGGCGGGATTGTTCAATGCGTGAATCGTGGAAGACCTATCTCCTTCTCTGCGCCGACGGGAAGATCTACTGCGGCGTCACCAACGATATGGAAAAGAGGCTCGATGCCCACAACCGGGGCGTAGCCTCCCGGTTCACCCGGGGGCGGCTGCCCGTGACGCTGCTGGCGACAAGCAGGGCCATGGGAAAGGCCGAGGCCTTCCGGCTGGAATACAGGATCAAGCGGCTCCCGAAAAAAAAGAAACTGGCGGCGCTTACTTCCGCACAACGCCGTCCTCGAAAAAGATAAATGTCCGAAATGATTACGACTGCGACAAGACATCTTAATTTGTCATTCTCGCGAACGCGGGAATCCAGTCAGGGATGGATGCCGGATCCAGTCCGGCATGACATCTTTTACATTTTACTTGCCGGAGTAATAACGGCATCGGACGGTGGAACGTTCGCGGTCAAGACGTCAACCTTGACGGATCCTCGCAGGCAAACGACGGGGTCTGACTGAAGTATTGACATTTGCCCTGCTTCGATGTGTAACTATCGATGCTGACCCCGGCAGACGTGAGTCAGGAAAGGAGCAAGAGCATGAAGAAATTGATTTGGATCGTACTAATGCTGTCGTTGTGCGCAGGCCCGGCGTTTGCGCAAGAAGCCGGCAAGGGAAACCCGACCGTCGTGATCAAAACCAGCAAGGGTGTGATCGAGGCCGTGCTATTCAGGGACAAGGCGCCCATCACGGTTGATAATTTCATGAAATATGTCGATTCCGCATTCTACACCGGAACCATCTTTCACCGGGTGATCAGCGGCTTCATGATCCAGGGCGGGGGCTTTGACCGCTACTTCACACAGAAGCCCACCCGGCCGCCGATCAAGAACGAGGCCGCCAACGGTCTGAAGAACGAGCGAGGCACGCTGGCCATGGCCCGCACGTCGGCGGTGGATTCGGCTACCGCACAGTTCTTCATCAACCTGAAAAATAACGCCATGCTCGACCACGGCTCCCGTGATTATGGCTACGCGGTATTCGGCAAGGTCACCAAGGGCATGGAAGTGGTTGACGCAATCGCCAGTGTACAGACCGGGCCGCAGGGTCCGTTCGATTCGGACGTCCCCCGCACCGCCGTGATCATCGAATCGATTCGGGTGAAGTAGGCGAATAGGAGGGAGGTTCCCGTGGCGAGAATCGGAATCATGACATGCTCGAATGCCGTGCAGGAGCTGGGCTGTTCATCTGCAGTCTGCCTGGCGGACATGCGGAAACGAAAAGGCGCTTTTGCCGATTACCCGAAAGACGAACCCGTCGACCTAGTCGGCATGATCAGTTGCCCGGGATGCCCGACCCTCGTCGGCGAAGACAAGCTGCTTTCGCGAATCCGGGCACTTACCGAGTTCAGGGTGGACGTGATTCACTTCTCCAATTGCGTAACGGAGCTCTGCCCGTTCAAGAACAAGTATAAGAACGCTTTGGAGGCCGCTTACCCGAAGGTCAGGATCCGGCTCGGCACGCACCAGGACGTGATTACCGAGGAGGAGTTCAGGTCGCGCGTGAAGAAGCTCTTCGGTCAGGAAAGGAAAACGATGGTCGACGTGATCCTGGGAAGGGATTGATTGACAGCACCACAGAAACCAGGAGGACGACATGGTGATCATTACGAGCAAATATGTGAAACCGCTGGACGTGATCGATTCGCTGCTGGCCGATCATCGAAAGTTCCTGAAGGAGTGTTACGCCCAGTCGAAGTTCATCTGCTCGGGGCCCCAGAACCCGAGGGTCGGCGGGGCGATCCTTGCCAACGTCGGCATGGACGAGGCGCAGGAGATCATGAGCAAGGACCCCTTCACGATCCACGGGGCCGCGGAGTATTCCTTCATAGAGTTCACCCCCGGCTCGTATGACGAGCGCTTTGCGTGCTTCGTGAAATAAGGAAATCGCGAACGGAGTAACAGCGAATGATGACAAATGAGAAAGCGAGGGAGTTTGCCTCCCGGTGGCTGCCTGCTTGGACGGGCAACGAGCCGGAGAAACTGGCGGCGTTCTATTCCGATGACGCCTTTTACCTCGACCCCGCCGTGCCCGGAGGGATCCAGGGAAAGGACCCTCTGCTTGCCTACTTCCGGAAGCTTCTGGCTCAGAACCCGGACTGGGTCTGGACCCAGATCGAAGCGATCCCGATGGAAGGCGGGTTTCTGAACAAGTGGCTGGCCCGGATACCCATCGGGGATAAAATCGTCGAGTGCATCGGTGTTTGTTTCGTGCAGTTCGACGACCGGGGGAAAATCAGGCGCAACGAGGTATACTTTGACCGGACCCAGATGATGCTGGAGATGTCCAGATTAAGACAGGTCAAGAAGGTTGGCTGACACGACCATCGAGTTCACGGAACCCTTCGAGCTGGCGCTGCGGCTCATGGAGGAAACACATCGGCACGTCTTCGTCACGGGCCGCGCCCCCGGTCAAGACATGACCCCATATACCGCACTTTCCTGCTATTTCGGCCAGCTGACAAAACCCGCCTAATACTATTTTCGTAGTTAAAATTCATACCGGACGCTTATTGTAAATCTCCTATGCCTGGCATAAGAAGTATTCGCACGTCCTTAAGTGCCGGGCAGATGTCATGTTTCAAGTCAGACCACGGTCTTAAGCCCAAATGGGAGGTCTCCAGATGAACGGTTCTTCGCGAAATGGCGGTTCCCTGTGGCCCTGTGTTCTTTCTTTCGTTTTCCTCGCTGCGGTTTTCTGCTGCAGCGCCAAGCAAGCCTGGGCCAATCCGGAAAAAGACGCATCGAGCCGGAAGCAGAACATTTTCTTCTTCGAGGAGAAGTCCGCGACTTACAGCCGGGATATCGGCAAAGCGGGCGACAGGAAGGTCATCGACCAGCACACGGCCGAGTGCATGGAGGCCCCCGACTACCGGCTGGTGGCGGGGAAGAAGGCATCCAAAATGAAGTGTAAGCCCAACGGCCCCTTGAAGGACTTCCCGGTGTGCGGTGAAAAGGATGCAGCCTGGTGCGGCTCCTGCTGGATTAAAGAGGATAACACCTGGTGCTGCAAGAACCGGAAGGGTCCGGGGCAGCTGCCGGATTGCGGGAAAGATTCGTCGACCTGTCCGTATGCGGCCGGCTGCTACGAGAACGGAGTCTGTGCCAACATCTGCATGAAACCGCCGAAGAATCCAGGCGGACCAACCAACATCAAGATCACCAACTACAGCGCCAAGGATGTGACGATCGCCTTCGTCACGGCGGCGGCAAAAAAAGATAGCGCCTGCACGGACATCAACCGGATGATCTCCTACCAATGGGTCGCCGAAAACACCTCGTGGTGCAAGGACCCCACGCAGGAAGGCGGGGATGCGAACGCCGGGCATTGCACGGGAGTCATTGAGTCAGGGCACTCCGTGGAGTTGATTCGAACCGGGAAGGATGCCGCCAAGTGCCTGTCCGGCGCGATTATGCTGGGCGGTAAATTGTCCTGCCCTCAGCCGACCGGATTCACCCAGGGTGAGTTCACTCTCAACCCCACGGATACGTCGACGGAAGCGGTCGATATCAGCCTCGTGAACGGCGTAAATTACGCGCTGACTGTCAAATTCCCAGGCGACGCATGGGCCGTCCAGGACGGGGGAAAGCAGGTCTTCACTATCGGCCCGAACGAGGGGCTCCACGGGGACAACAACAAGAACGGGATCTTCCCTCCCGGATGCACCGATTGCATTCAGGCGATAGCCGGCCAAATCCCCTGCCCGGACATCACGGGGAACAACCCCAAATGCCAGCAGTCGCGCATCTGCAACATCTACCGGGCCGGCTGGACGGGCGGAACGGTCGAGTTCATCATCACCGACCTGCCGCCGCAAAAATGATCGGCATGTTGCGGACCTTCCCGGCGTTCCCGGACGGTCATCTCGGCAAAGATCGGGGGGCAGGCTCAAAACTTGACCTTTGCCTGCCCCCGGCCATGGGGGTCAGGCCTGATTATTGACTTTTTCGCGTAGGCGATCGGACAGGTGCCGTTGAATGCCCTGCCGAGATGGAACCGCCAGTCGTGCGGACTTCGCTATTGACTTCCGCTCCCGCCCGCAGTAATGCCTCCCCATGACACGAAAGCCTGCCGTCAAATCAGGGAACGTTACGACACGGCGCGCAGAGCCCCCGCTCGAGTTCACGGAGCCCTTCGAGCGGGCGCTGCGGCTCATGGAGGACTCGACCCGGCACGTCTTCGTCACGGGCCGCGCCGGAACCGGCAAGTCCACCCTGCTCAATTACTTCAAGGCAAACACCGCCAGGCAGGTGGCCGTTTTGGCCCCGACGGGCGTTGCGGCCATCAACGTGGCCGGCCAGACCATCCATTCCTTCTTCGGGTTCAAGCCCGACGTGACCCCCGAGACGGCCGGGAAAAAGCTCTGGGACGCGGATGCCGGGATCTACCGCAAGCTCGACGCCATCGTGATCGACGAGGTCTCCATGGTCCGGGCCGACCTGATGGACTGCGTGGACGCCTTCCTGAGGGTGAACGGCCCCGTGAAGGGCGCCCCCTTCGGCGGCCTGCAGATGATCCTCATCGGCGATCTCTACCAGCTGCCGCCCGTAGTCGGCTCGGCCGAGCGGATGCTGTTCAAGACGCTCTACCTGAGCCCCTACTTCTTCAGCGCCCGTGTCTTCCAGGGCCTTGAGATGGAGTTCGTCGAGCTGGAGAAGATCTACCGCCAGCAGGACGACCGCTTCATCGACCTGCTCAACGCCATCCGCAACCGCACGGTCACGGAGGAGGACCTGGCCCTTCTCAACTCGCGCCTCGATCCGGACTTCGAGCCCCCCGCCGACGAGTACTACATCCACCTGACCAGCACCAACGACCTGGCCGACCGCTACAACGAGGAGCAGCTCAAAAAGCTCAAGGGCAGGACCTGGACCTCGCAGGGCATCGTCGAGGGGGAATTCGGGAGAGAGTACCTGCCGACGGCGCCCGAGCTGAAGCTCAAGAAAGGGGCCCAGGTCATGCTGCTCAACAACGATACCTGGGGCCGCTGGGTAAACGGGACCATCGGGCGGATCACGGGCTTTGTCAAGGATCCCGAGGCGGGCGCCCTGGTCCGGGTCCGTCGAAACGACGGCGGGACGGTCGAGGTGGCGCCCTTCACCTGGCAGATCTTCCGATTCCTCCTGAGGGACGGCGGCCTGGAGTCGGAGGCGATCGGCACCTTCACCCAGTTCCCGCTGAGGCTGGCCTTCGCCGTGACCATCCACAAGAGCCAGGGGAAGACCTTCGAGCGGGCGATCATCGACGTGGGCCGGGGGACCTTCGCCCCGGGCCAGATGTACGTGGCCCTTTCGCGCTGCACGAGCCTCGAGGGCATCGTGCTGCGCAAGCCCCTTCGCAGGCAGAACATCCTGCTGGACTGGGCGGTGGTCCGCTACTTGACCCGCAGCCAGTACGACCAGGCCGCAAAGAGCCAGACCCTGGAGGACAAGCTGCGGATCCTGCAGGAAGCCATCCAAAGCAAGCAGCCCCTGGAGATGGTCTACCTGAAGGGGACCGATGTCAAGAGCCGAAGAACGGTGAAACCGCTCCACCTGGGCGAGATGGAATACGCGGGCCGCCCCTTCCTGGGACTCGAGGCCTGGTGCCTGAAACGGCGCGACAGGCGGGTCTTCAACGTGGAGAAGATTCTCAGCCTTCAGCCGGTTGCTGAAAAAGCTCCCGATTCGAGAGTGAAGAGTTGAGCCCGGCTCAGCAGTTCTGCCCCGCAGGGCACTTGCAGGTGCCGCTCTTGACGGCCTCGGAGCGCTTCTTCTGGGCGTCGGTGCGGTTGTCGTAGTGGCCCAGGCAGTCGTTCGTGCCGCGCTGGTCCTTCATCTTCTTGTGATCGCGCGTGTCGATCTCGCACTCCCCGTTCTGGAGCTTGTAGACGTGGTACTTGTCGGCGGCAAGAGACGGGGTGCAGAGAAGCAGAACCGCCGCCAAGCCGATCGCGATGAAACGCATGATTTCTCCTTTCCGGCTCCCCTGAAGGGAGCTGTCTGCACGAGGATATTGCGGCCAATCTGGCGACACGGCGGGCGGCATGAAGCCCCCGCGGCCAGGCCTGTGACGGGCCCATCGTCTCAGCGGCTGCAGGGATTGCAGTCCCAGGTTGCCCCGAGCGATTCATACCCGTCGGGCACATCGCCTCCCTGGCCGCAATGGGTGCCGCCCAGCTCCCCGCAGGAAGGCCCCCTGCGGCAGCAGGCCCTGCAATCGTTCGAGACACCCAGGGACTCATACCCTCCGGGGCAGGAGCCGCTCTGGCTGCAGTGGTCGCCTCCCATGGCCCCGCAACTCTGTCCGCATTCACCGCACCAGACGATGTTTCCGCAGTTGTCCGCCTGCCAGCCACATCGCCCCGCGGGGCACCCCGTCGACTGGCATGGCTTGAGCCTGCAGCAGGGGCTGCAGTCCCAGGAATACCCGAGAGAGATGAAGCCTTGGGGGCAGGAGCCGGCTGGGCTGCAGTAATCGCCGCCCAGCTGTCCGCAGGACGGGCCCTTGCGGCAGCAGGCGCTGCAGTCGCCCGAAGCCCCGAGGAACTGATACCCCGCCGGACAGGCACCGTCCTGGCTGCAGTGATCGCCGCCCAGCTCCCCGCAGGACGCCTTCTTGCGGCAGCACGCCGCGCAATCGCTCGATGCTCCGAGGGGCTCATGTCCCGCAGGACAGGTCCGGCTCTGGCTGCACACATTGCCGCCCATCTCCCCGCACGTCCTGGAGGGCTTCCAGCATTGGCGGGGTTCACAGGCCGGCCCCGTGCAGCCCGGCACAGTGATGACACTCTGCACGCAGGTCGAGCCGGATTCGCTCTCGCAGGCTGCCCGCCGGTCCTGGCTGTAGGCCCCCACCGATTCGCACGTCGGCGTCGCCGGCGTCGCCGCGAGGACCGGGTTGTAACAGCACTGGGCCCCGAACTCGCAGACGTTGCCGGGCAGCCAGTCGCCGCAGACGTTGCCGGACTCCGCGTTGAGGGGCGCATCGGCGTAGCAGCATCCCTCCGACACATCGACGCAGGTCGTCCGGACGTAATCGATAGTCCAATCGCCTTTCATCCCCTCGCGGGTCATGCCGCAGTCGGCCCCCCTCCGGCAGACCCAGTGAATGGCGACGTCGCAATGCTTCACCCTGCACATCCTGCACCTCTCGTCGCGGCCCCCTCCACCGCCGCCGGGGCCCTCGGAGCCGATCTGCTCATCATACTTGTTGATGAGATTCGCCGCGTCCTGATCGCACGGTGTCGGAGCGGCCGGGTTGGATTTGTCATTGGGGTTGTCGCTCACGGGCCCGCTCATGACCGATACGGAGGGAGGGCATGAAACGCAGTCGGGAAGTCCGAACGTGTGCCCGGCTTCATGGGACGCGACGATCAGAAGAGCGCCGAGGTCCGTCACAGCCGGATCGATGTAGACCTCCGCCCGGTGAAGATAATTGCCAGCCGTGCTGTTGAACGGCTGCATTTCCCCGCGCGCATGACCCGGGGTCGTCACCGCCTTCACATCCACCTGGACGGTGTTCCTCCCCGTGGCCCTTTCAACATTTCTAGAGAAATTGAACCGCACACCGGACCCGCCGGCACCCGCCCAGCCACCGAGCGCCGCCCTGATCGCCGAGGCTTGATCGTGGGTAAAATCCGGACTGATGTTGACGCGGACGGTTGCACCTTTCGACCAGGCATTCGCGGGCTCGCCGAGTTGCTGGAGAACATGCAGCGCATTGGGGTCGCAACCCTCTGCGTATGCTGGCGATGTCCCATAGCCGATGCAGAATGCATACACAGCGATCGCAGCACAGCCGCATAACAAGCCGATTCCAAGCTTCCGCATTTTTCCCTCCCCGCTGCTGTATATCGACGTTTCCTTATCATATACTCCTCCCCATAATGCAACGCAAATCCGCCGTGAGATGCATATTCACGCATTTGGAGGACGGTTGAGATCATAAGTGTACAGCAATTATGTTACGCAGGTTTCAGCCCTGTGGACAAGTGGGTCTTGTGCATCAGCCGTGACACCCCTTCTCGAAAAACCCGCCCGCAGGGCCGATCTCCCGTTGACAACAACTCTTGCTTCGGATAAGGAAAGCCATCCCGAACGGAAACTGCCCACAGGGCAGACACAAATGACGTGATGTGCTTTAGGCGGAGGGAGGGCAGCTTGAAGTGACGAATCATCCCCGTGTCTCGACAGAGAGCGGGGATTTTTTTAGGAGGGGGACTATGGCGGCCAGGCTCATTCTCATCATCTTACTGATCTTCTGTGCGAGTTCGATTGCGGATGCCTCCACCGAGTACTACGTGGATATCTCCGTGACGGAAACCGGATCGACGGAGCGGCTCAAGGGTGCAACGATCATCTTCAAGACGCCCGACTGGAAGACCTCGGCCGTGGAGCAGTGGTCCCGGCCCGGATACTATTACGCCACCGTGCTCGTCGATCACAAACTGAGGAAGCAGGAGACGTTCCAGGTCAGCGTCAGCGTGAAAGGCTACGAACCCGAGACGGCGAGCCTGACGCTGAAAACCGGGGATCCGACGAATCAAAAAATCGAGTTCAACCTTAAGCGAATCATCCAGGGCCAGCTCGTCCACGTCACGGTGCTTCGCTCCGACAATAACAGGCCTATCAACGAGGCGCGCGTCCGGATCGGGTTCGAGGCGGGCAACACCGGCTTCGACGGGAAGATCACCCTCCAGGTCACCGACCCGGGCGAAAAGGGAACCCAATTGCTCGAACTGAGCCAGGGCTTCCACGAGTCTCTCACGACACCGATCCCCATCAAGCGCTACGACGACGATGCCAAGCAGCAGTTCATCACCTGCCGGCTCAAGCCCAGGGACAACTACTCTGCGCCGCCGGGGAGCTGCGACCCCGGAAAGACGGAACCTTACGACCCCACGGCGGGCCCTGTGGCCCTCAAGCTCGTCATCCGGGTGAGGGACAGAAGCGACCGGGACCGGTTCGACGAAAGCAGGCTGAAGCTGGACAACGCCGCCGTGACCCTCACGAAGTCATCGGGCGAAACAGAGACGAAACCGACGACATCGGAAGGCAACGCGGAGTTCACTCTGGACCCCGGCCGTGATGCGGGAAGAAACTTCACCGTCAAGGTTGTCCGTTCCGGCTACACCGATGCGACGGCCATCGTCCCGGGATCGGCGCTGACGCCGGGAACCAAGCCCGTCCACTGGACCGTGGATCTCGACAGTTGCGACGTGGTCGGCGAGGCGATCACGGCCCTGTGGGCGACGATTACCCCAAAGCGCCAGGCCCTCGCCGAGGCCTGCAGCGGCCTCAACACGGTGGATGACCCCGTCTCGCAGTACTTCGTGGCCGGCCGAACCCTCTCCCTGGGGCTGAACCGGTTTCACCAGATGGTGACGACGGCTTCCCAGGAGTGCCTGCAGGTGCCCTCGCTGAGGGCCCAGATCGGAAGCCTCGCCGGCACGGCCGGGCAGAAGGAGTCCCTGCTGAAAGCCAGGCTCGATGAGGCCAACGCGATCGTCTGCAAGACGAACGCCGACGCCAGGCAACTCGAGGCCCTCTGGAACGAGATCCGGCCCCTGGCCTGGGAGGTGCACCTCAACGCGGGGAAGGCCGAGGGGATCAACAACCGGCTCAAGGGCATCATCGCCAGGGCCGACGCCCTTTACGCTCGCTTCGACAAGGCCGACCAGGACACGCCCGTACCGCTCTCCCAGTTCCCGCAGAAGTTCCGGGAGCTCTCGACAAATCTCAAGGCCCACCGGGACAGCACCGTCACCCCGGCCTACAACAAGGTCAAGGAAAAGAAGGGGGCCTTGCGCAAGGCGATCGACGAGGCCATCGCCTCCATCGACGGAATCGCCGCGGGCGCGGGGGCCTCGTCGGACCGCAGGGTCAGCGCCTTCAAGAACCAGGCCGGCGCGCTGAGGCCCGATGACTCCAAGCCCTGCGACGAAGGGTTTAGCAAGTCGAACATCGACAAGATGATCGAGAAATTCGAGAACGGGCAGGCGCCGCTGGATAAATGGGTGGAGGACACGAAGAACATACCCCTCTGCTACGGCCAGAAGGCCGAGGACGACCTCGCCGCCCAGGCCTACGCCTCCACGCTGATCCTGCGCTACGCCGTCGATAGCGACATCCCGGGGAAGATCAGCGGCTGCAAGGTCGCTGCCACGGGAAAGCCCCCCGCAGCGCCCGCTGTTACCACGCCAGCGAAACCCGGAAAAGTGATGAACGCCTTCGGCATCTACCCGCGGGAGATCACGCTGGCTCCGGGCGAGCTAAAGGAGTTCCAGGCCTACGTGGTATGGTCCGACGGCATCACCGAGGACATCTCCACGCAGCCCACGGTCCGCTGGCCCCCCAAAGGAAGGCAGTTCCGCTCCGAGAAGGAGGGCACGTATTATCTCACCGTGAAGGCCAAGCTCGACATGGAGCGAACGGACACGGCCACGATCCAGGTGAAAGCCCCGATGAGCCTCCAGGGGCCGGCATCGGCAAAGGTCGGCGAGGACGTCACCGTCCAGGCCATCCTCTCGTCCCCGAAGCCGGGCGTGAAACACAAGTACACCTGGAGCCTCGACGGGCAGGCCCTGGCCGGAAACGAGGCCTCCCAGCGCTTCCGCCTCACCCGCGAGGGGAACAACACGCTGCGCGCCGCGGCCTGGAGATGGGTCGGCAACAAGTGGGATCAGGCGGCCGAGGCAAGCCTCGTGATCTACGGGCAGGCGGCAGCGCCCGTCCAGGTCTCCATCGTCGGGCCTGACCGGGTGACCGTGCAGGACAGCCCGGTGAACGCCTCCTTCGAGGCGCGGCTCTCGCCGGAATCCCCCAGGGAGCAGTACTTCTACCGCTGGGGCGCCACGGGCCCCGGGGGGCCGCGGACCTTCAACAGCCAGACCCGCCTGCAGACGATCGCCGCGCGAACGCCCGGCACCTACGAGATCCAGGTCAACGTCTGGAAGTACGTCAACAACACCTGGCTCTACGTGGGCAAGGCGAGCCGCCCCTTTGCCATCTTCCAGGGAACGGGCACAGGCCGGAGCTACACGTCAAAACCTTCCGGGCGCTGATCGACGGATGCATTCCCGACTGCGCGGGCATGACAAGGGCATAGAAGGAATCGGAATAACCGATCGGCCATGAAGTAAAAAAATCCCCGCACTCATGCGGGGATTTTCTTTTTCCGGAGGTGTGCGGCCTTTTTTAATCACTTCGGGTACAATTCCCCGAAGCTTGCTTCGAATTTGTCATTCCCTCGAAAGAGGGAATCCAGGATGGATGCCCGTTCCCCGCCTTCGCGAGGACAAGCTTCACGGGCATGACATTCTTGTTTGATACCCCGTAGCTTGCTGCGGGATGGTTCATCGCCTATGGGCCTTGAACTTGTACTGCTTGCTGTCGAATGTCGCCACGTAGCCCGTCATGAACTGGTTGCCCTCGATGACGAAGCGCACGAAGTGGAATGGTTTCTGCGTTGCCTGGGCGTTGTACAGGATCACCTGGCCGACCTTGTAGAACTCCGGGATGACGCCCGAGGTGATATCCACCTGCTTGAAGCCCGGCACCTCGACTTTCCCCTTCGACGAGAAGCTCGTCTTGGCGTAGTCGTCCGACACGAGGTTGGCCCACCCTGTCCGGCCGTCCTCGAACGTGAGCACCCAGTAGCCCGCCATCACGTCCTGCGGCGCTGCGGCCTGCACATCGGCGGGATCCGGCGGCGCGACGAGCAGGAAAACTATCAGGACGGAAAGCAGGAACATCGCCTTTTTCATGAGAACCTCCTCGAGGCATCCTGTAACGGGGAAAACGGGATGTCGGTTTACCCGCTTGAATGCAAGAAAAATGCCCCACTGTACGAACAAGCCGCCCCGGACGGGGGTCAGGCCGTGCTCTTTGCCTGCCCGATGCAGGAGTTCACTGCCACTTCAGGTCCGGGTATTTCTTCGTGTAGTCGGCCTGGATCCTCCCCACGTTCTCGTTGGCCGGCTTCTCCGGACTGTAGTAGACCAGCGCCTCGTGCCACTTCCCGCCGTTGTAGGAGGCCCACATCTTGTGGGAACCGACGCAGCTGTTCGTTTTTGCGTCATAGGTGTAGGCGCGGGTGAACTCCAGGCGATACTGGGCCCCGGGGTTTTTCTTCGCCGCCACGTCGCGCTGCAGGGCCGTCATGTAGCTTGCGCAGACAACAGCGCCATTGCTCTTCGGGTCGGCGACCGGCGGCTTCGGGCGCACGTCCGGGGGCGGCGGCTCCACGGGGGTCACGTTGTTCTTGGCGAGTTGATCCTTCACGACGGACATCACCATGCCGTCGCTGACGCCGAAGAGCCGGAGCCACTTGTACTGCGTCTGGTAGGCCTCCCCCTCGGGCCGCCCGAAATCGAAGGCCGACTTGTAATTGGTGTGCCAGTACTCGTGGATGAGCAGGGAGAGCTGCTCCAGCCGGGCGATCCGCTGGGCCTCCTTCTCCGTCATCGGGGGGGTCAGAGCGCGGCCCGGGTTGCGGGACAGCTCGAAGAAGCTGTTGTAGAGATGGATCGTCCGGAGACCCATACCGGAGTAGACGTGGGCGTAGGCGCCCGCCCTGTGGCCTATGGGGTTGTTCGTCCGGGAGTACGTACGCCCCTCCAGGTTCTTGAGGATGCCTTCCAGCTCCGCCGATTCCTTCGCCCTCCCGGCCGCCCCGAGGGCTTTCACCTGCGCCCTTCCCTCCAGGATGCAGTCGCGGACGATGATCTGCTGCTCCTGGGTGAGGCCGTATTTCCAATCCCAGGGATTCAGGCCGTGCCCCGTTGAGGGCAGGACGATGAGAACCAGAAGCACCGCCATGGCCAGGAGGATTTCACGTCTTTTCATGTTCATGTCCTTTCCCGCTGGCTACGCCCAGCGCTGGTAGAGGTGCTCGACCTTGTCGCCCTTGAAGATGACGTGTACCTCCATCTTCCGGCCGCCGGGGAATTCCAGCAGTCCCGCCACAATGAAATAGCCTTCCTCGGCTCCCGCTGTCGCCGGCACGAAACGGCCCTTGCCGTATTTTGCCATGCTGTCACGGAAGTGGCGGAGACCCTTCTCGCCGATGTCGCGCTTGAAGCGGTCGCTCCCCACCTGAAGGGCGGCGGCATACTGGCCTTCCAGGGTGCGGTCGATAAACCAGATCGCCCGCTGGGCGTAGGACTGGTTGATGTCTTGCGGCGGCGCGGTGGGGGCCTTGGCGGCCGTGGGCTCTGCGCTCAAAACCAGGACGACGAGGAACGCCAGGGCCAGGATGGTCCCCGCGATGCGGATGGCGGCTTCTTTCATACCGGATTCCCTTTCGTGGTGCGGCTTTTCCGGGAAAAAGATGCAAAAAACAAACCATCATCGCCTGAGCACCCGTCCGCTACCCCGCACCACTCCGCAGGAGGAGCCGCTTGCAAAACCCCATGCTCTGGACTATCATGATTGAGGTTTTCAATGGCCGGGGCCCCGTGCGCCGACACATCCGCTCCAACCACACACATCCGGCAGCCAACCCCGTCACTGCAACCGCGTCCATCCCGTTTCGTTCCATCAGAAAGGAGGGAGCAACCATGCCGGAAAAGACGTCCGCAAACATTTTTGAATTCCCGTCCGGGGACGTCACGCAGATGTTCAAGTCGTGGACGTCGCTGTGGTCCCAATGGATGGGCCAGTTCGGGTTCATCAACATCAATTTGGCCAAGTCCTCCGATCCCGCCCTGGAGCGCAGGATCATCGAGAATGTCGCCGGCTACGGCAAACAGCTCGGCCGCGTCATCGAGGTCCTCGATGCCCTGCTTGTCAACTCGGCCACGGCAGGATGGTCGGCCGATCAGAAAAAAGCCCTTCTCGATTTCCTCGCAATGGCCAGAGAGATCGCCGCCGTGAAGGGCAACTATATTGCGCCCACGAAAGGGAACATTGACCGTTTCCTCGAGGGTATCCGGCATCTGAAGGAAACGGACGAACAGCAATACGGAGAGGTTCTCGAACGGTTGAGACGGGAATTATCAACCTGAGTATCGCGAGATGCGGGCCGGGTAACGGATCTGAGCGCAAGGAAGGAATGGACAACATCATGCAGAAAGAGACCAGCCCCTACACCTGTCACGTGTTTGTCTGCACCAACGATCGCCACGGAGAGCGGAAATCCTGCGCCGACGGCGGCGGCAACGCGGCATTGAAAGATTACCTGAAAGATCAAGTCGAAAAGCGGGGATGGAAGGGCCGCGTCCGCGTCTCGAGCGGGGGCTGCATGGGGCTCTGCGGAAAGGGGCCCAACGTGCTGATCTACCCGCAGAAGGCCTGGTTTGCCGCGGCCTCGCCCGCCGACGGCGACCGGATCCTCGGGGAGATCGATGTGCTGCTCTCCACGCCGAAAGAAAATTGAGACCCTTTTGAACCCCGTCGTTCCCGCGCAAGCAGGAACCCACGGATGAAGATGGATTCCGGGTCGTGCCCGGAATGACACCTTTTTTCAGGAGGCAGTCGTTGAACCGCCGACAATTTTTGCACGTACTCGGGGCACTCCGCTCTCGCTCTCGGGTTTCCGGAAACCCTGGCATGGGCTGACACCGCCCGCGCGGACAGCCGGAAGAACGCACTCGAAGGGCTTCGCATCATCGACGCTCATGCACACCCGGAGCGGTACCTGTCGGAGGGCCAGCGCCCCGAGAACTCCTCGACCGTGAAACTCATGACCGAGATGGGCATGGCGGCCAGCGTTTTTGCCGCCGTCGGCGACCGGGTCTTCCTCTCCGGCGGGAGCCTGCCCGGCACTGAATGCGACAACACGAAAATCCAGCTCGACCACTGGATCAACGGAATCGTCCGCACCGGCAAGTGTGAAGCTGGTTTTGAAGACCTCCGACATCCCGCAGGCCGCGGCGCCGGGAGGCATTCCGGGATGCATCCTCGCCATCGAGGGAGGAGATGCGCTGGAGGGCAACCCGGATCGCGTGAGTGAGTTCTACGCATACGGCGTGAGAATGATCACGCTCATCCACTTCAGCAACAACAACACTCGGCGACTGCATGCAGGACTTCGGAAGCCCCGGCTTCAGGCCGCGCAACGGCGGTCTCACGGCGGCGGGGCGCAGGGTGATCGAGAGGATGCAGGAGCTGGGCATGGTCGTCGACGCGGCCCACGCCGACTCGCGTACGCTCAGGCAGATTGCCGAACTCACCCGACGGCCCATCGTGGATTCCCACGGAAACCCCTGTGCGCTTGCCGATGCAGAACCGCTGCGGCCGCTTCCGCACATGGAAGGACATGGAGGCGGTGGCAAAGACGGGTGGTGTCGTCTGCACCTGGACGTGGGGGATGACCCAGGGCAAGACGAAGCGAGAGACCTTCCGCGACTGGGCCGCGGAGATCATGGAGATGAAAAAAAGGATCGGCATGGAGCACGTGGGACTGGGCACAGACGGCGGGGGCGGCATCCCGCGGTTCGTCAGCGGCTACCGGGACATCCGCGACCTGTCCCTGCTCGTCAGGGCCATGCAGGAGGCGGGCTTTACGCGCGAGGAGATCGCCGCCTACATGGGCGGCAACACGTACCGGGTGCTCAAGGCCTGCATCGGATGACGATACAGCGGACGCAGGAAGACAACGGTAACGAGTGCCGCGCCGGCACGTTCATCAAGCACAAACGCACCCGATCCGCACGACGAGTCGGTGAACAATAAGAAAACTACATTCATGAAGGAGGAAGGTACATGAAAAAGAAGCTTTCAACGATTCTCTTGCTGTCGCTGCGTTCTTCTGCTGGCGGGACAGATCGGTTACGCCGCCGACCGGATCGTCGTATCCACGGACAAGGCGCCGAAGGCCATCGGCCCCTATTCCCAGGCCATCCGGTACGGGGACATGCTCTTCGTCTCGGGCATGATCCCCATCGACCCAAAAACCAACGAGCTCTCCAAGGGGGACATCGAGGTCCAGGCGACGCTTGTTCTGGACAACATCAAGGCCGTCGTCGAGGCGGCGGGATTCAGCATGAAAAACGTCCTGAAGGCCGAGGTGTTCATGAAAGACCTGAAGGACTTCGGCAAGTACAACGCGATCTACGTGAAGTACTTCCCCCAGGACCCGCCTGCCCGCGTCACCGTGCAGGCCGCGGCCCTGCCCCGTGACGTGCTCATCGAGATTTCCGTGACCTGCGGAAAGTAGAAACAGAAGGGGTCAGGCGCTTTTAACGGCCTGACCCCTTTTTGTGTGCCTGTCGCAGATCCCCCTCAGTCGCAAAACCGAGCCCGGTTTAACCCTTCGGTTCCGCAGTTTCAACTGCCGGCGGCATGGCGGTTTCCTTAACCTCCGCCGGTTTATCAGCCGGCGCCTCCGCGACGGATTCGGCCGGTGCCGGAACGTCCTCCGATCCTGCGGCCTCTTCGGTCGGGGTTGCCGAAGGCTCTGTCCTGTCCTCCGGTTCCGCGCCTTCGATTTCAGCAATCCAGAGCGGGTGGCGGTGCTCGGCGTAATCCAGGCGGACGGCACCGGTCAGGATCCCCCGCAGCATCGGCCGGTTCGGCTTCAGGACAATCGCCGCCATGTGGGCGAGAAAGGCGAGGGCGAAGAGGACGAACCCGATGTTGTGGACCCAGGTGGCCCAGAGGACAACCGCGTAGGACATGTCCGGGGCGTAAATGTTCTTGTACGTCTTCACGAGCCCCGAGACGATCAGCATGGTAATGATCGCGGCCATGCCGACGTAGGCCAGGCGCTGCTCCGGCAGGTACTTGTGAAAGGGCGGCTCCTTTCCCTTGCCGAAAAAGCTCTTCATCACTTCGATCGACGTCCGCAGGTCCCCCTTGCGGGGAAGCATCCCCCGGTCGCCCCGCAGCCCGTGATAGACGGCGTGGAACAGGGCGGCGGCGACAAAGACGATCGACGCCGCGTAGTGGACATTGAGCGAAACCATGTAATCGCCCGCCCAGGCGAGGCCCGGCACGGAGTTGATGTAGTAGCGGCTGCCCATGGGCAGCTGAAACATACCGGACAAGAGGAGCGCGAGACCGGACAGGGCTACGGCCCAGTGCTCGGCGAGCTCGACGATGCTGTGACGGACCACGCTGTTTTCTTCTCGGACAATCCTGTCAGACATCCTTCTTCCCGCCCTCCGCCAGCTTCGACTTCCGCCCGGCGAGCCACTTGAGCGCCCCCGCCGCACCTGCGACGATCCCGATGGCGGGGGCTGCGAGCACGGCCTTTCCCAGGCTGTCCGTCCCGGCCATTTGTCTCTCGACACCGGGCTTCATGTCGGGCCTTCCGGGCTCCCTTTTCATGGCCTTGTTGATGCGGTCGAAGGACACCGGCGAGACGTAGAACGTCGAGGTGCCGCCGTTCTCGCTCTTTCCGTAAATGTGGCCGTTCATCTGCCGGGCCCGGTCTTCCGCCAGCGCAATGATTTCCTGGCGAGGCCCGATGAGCATCGCCTTCCTGGGGCATGCGTCGATGCAGCCCGGCTGCTTTCCCTGGCCAAGGCGCTCATTGCAGAGGTCGCACTTGTACATGACGCCGTTTCCCATGTAATCCGGCAGGACATGGAGGTAAATGCCGACGCCTGACTGGCGCTGCGGGATCTCCCAGGGGCAGACCGTCTTGCACTTGGCTCCGCCGAAGCACAAGTCCTGGTCGATGACAACCGCCCCGTTTTCGTGTTTATGATTTGCCGAGAACGGGCAAATGGTCGCACAGGCGGGGTTGTCGCAGTGCATGCAGCGCCTCGGGACGAAAAGGGTTTTCGGTTCTCCGTCCTGTTCGACTTCAGCCCTTTGCACGTAAAGGTAATTGTACGGGGTGAGGCGGTTTGACACTTCCCGCTTCCGGGACCAGTCCTCGACCGTTTTTCTCGGCCAGGGCACCGGGATGGGGTCGGCAACGGGGGGGGTCGTGTCCCTGTTGATCGTTTTGCAGGCGGAGACACAGGCCGGGAGCGCCAAATCGGGACAGCCGTCGCAGAGGCTGAGATCGATGAGCGTCGCCAGTCGCCCGGTTTCCCCGGCCCGCACTTTTTCCGGCCATGCAAGGCACGACGCCGCAAACACACCTGCCGACGTCTTCAGAAAGGATCTGCGGCTTATCCCTGGAATGCTGTTCGATTTCTTCATCATTGTCCTTCTCTACGCCAGATCGATGTACCTTGTCAGGGCCGCCTGAAAATTTTCCCTGCCCTTCCCCGTGTCCGCTTCGGTCATGCACCGGGTCATGTTTGCCCGGATAATGGCGTTTCCCGTCTTCTTCATCGCCGATGTTACGGCAGAGACCTGTGTGAGGACGTCAACGCAAGGCGCCTGCATCTCGATCATCCGCTGGAGCCCCCGTACCTGCCCCTCTATGCGCCGGAGGCGCCCCAGGATCTTTCTTCTCTCTTCTTCCATTATATACCCCCTGGGGGTATTTATAATCCACCGCCGGCTCCATGTCAAATGTTTTTTCCCGGCGGAGTCGAAGCCCTGCCGGAGAAGGAAAGTTATCGCGCACAGAGCAGGGCTTTTTGGCAAGGGACGCACCGAACATACTCGCGCCCAGGAATACTTGAGGAGCGGGATTCCCCCTCACTGTGCAACCCGGATCATCGTAAACTATGTACCCGGTTTGTACCCACCCCAACCCTCTCCCTCGGCGGGGAGAGGGAGATCAGGGGTAGTGATTCTTCTGAGGCGCATGAGTCTCTGGCCATTACGGTTGTGGGGATTATGGCGTGCGGGGAAGGGTCGAAATCGTATCGGGTGAGTGAATCACAGGATGCCCCAAAAAGGCGTGGCCCCGCCGTATTCCAGCAGGGCCATCCATGTCGAAGCCCGGCAGCATACCACCGGGAACGTTTCTGATGTGCCACTAACACGAAGTTACAAAAAAGGTCCATCAGACGGAGTCTGATTCTGCCATAGGACATTGTCTGATGGCAGCAAGCGGGGCTCGGCAAAAAAGCCTTGCGTAACCCTGCCCAAATAGTCCTTAATCAGACCGGGCGGCACCCGCCCCGAAAACCTTCCCTCATGCCGGACCCCATGCGATACAGACTCGAACATTATCCCCTGACCGTCGCACAGGTCGTCACCTTGGTTGACATGGACGCCCACGGACACGTCAACAACGTGGTTTATTTCCGGTACATGGAGAATGCCCGCGTCGAGTATTACCGGCGCATCGGCAAGTACGAGTTCGAGGAGCGGACGGGGATCGCGCTCGTCGTCAAATCGACAAGCTGCCGCTACATTGCGTCCCTCGCCTGCCCCGACCGCATCGCCATCGGCGCGCGGGTTGCGGACATGAACGACGAGCAGATCCTCATGTAGTACATCATCGTCAACGCCGGCACAAACCAGGTCGCCGCACTCGGCGAGGCGGCGATCGCGGCCCTGAAGTCCGGCGACAGGGTGCCCTTCCCGGAGGAATTGAAGGCAAGAATCCGTGAGCTTCAGCCAGAAAGGACGTGACGGCCGATGAGCAGCCTCTTCAGCATCGAACTGCTTCCCGCCCTCGACGGGGAGTGCCTGTGGATCGAGTATGGCGACCCGCTGGCTCCGCGCCGGATTCTCATCGACGCGGGCCGGGCGGGCACCCACAAGGAAGTGCTTCGCCGCATCGAAGCAGCCGCAAGGCCTGTTCACTTCGAGCTGATCGTCATCACCCACGTCGACCTGGACCACATCGGGGGTATCCTGAAGCTGCTCGCCATGAAGAAGCCGCCCCTCACCGCCGGGGATATCTGGTTCAACGGGCGTCGCCACCTCGACGAGGGCACACCCGTGCCGCGCGGGCCCATTCAGGGCGAGGAGATGACCTCCATCCTCGAGAGGATCAAGCTGCCCTGGAACGAGGCCTTTCGCACCGGTGGAGCCGGGCAATCCCATGCGGTTGCAGTCCCCGCAGACGGCAAGCACCCGCAGAAGAAGCTGCCGGGTGGCATGACCCTCACCGTCCTGTCGCCCTCCCGAGAAAAGCTTCAGCGGCTCATCCCCCTGTGGGACGAGGAGGTCCGAAAGTGGCGCGAACGGGGCGGAATGAAGTTCGAGGAGCAACCCCTCCGCGCAGGAGAACCCGCAAAGCGGCTCAACTTCGAATCGCTCGTCTCGGCCCCGTTCACCCCCGACGACTCGCCCTTCAACGGCTCGAGCATCGCCATGCTAGCAGAGTTTGACGGCAGGCGGGCCCTCCTGGGCGCCGATGCGCACCCGGATCTGCTCCTGGAAGGCATCCGCGCAGCAACCCCTGACCCCCGCGGGCGTCTGCGGCTGGACGCCTTCAAGATGCCCCATCACGGCAGCCGGCGAAACCTTAATCGGGAGATCGTCGAGGCCGTCGACTGCCCACGGTTTCTCGTCTCGACGGACGGCAGCCGCTTCGGTCACCCTGACCCCGAGGCTCTCGCCCGGGTCATCAAGTTCGGCGGCGAGAGGCCCGAGCTGATCTTCAACTACCGCACGGAAAAAACCCTTGCCTGGAAGAAACCCGCCTGGATGAAGAAGTACGGCTACAGTGTCCGCTACCTCAATGCCCCGAAGGACCCCGGAAAAGTCATCCTGTAAAATCCTTCTCCCGACACCCACACCCCAGGAAAGACATTCCCCTCACGGCACCGCTCCCAACGGCAGATGACGCGAATTTTGCATGGCATACCGGCAACATGATTCCTGGAGGTCTTCACACATGACAACGACTGGCCGTTTTGGAAAATTCGCTATCGTTTTCGCAATGGTCCTGCTTATCGTTACGGGTATTGCCGGGCTCTCGCAGGGCACGGGGTATATCGTGGGACAGCACACGATGGCCCTGGAGGTGATCATGCCGAAGGATAATGCTGCCTTCAAGGTGGGCGAAAACGTTCACGTCACCGTCAGGTCCAGCGGTTTCTCCGGCCTGAAGGTTACCGTGAAGAACCAGGCGACGGGCGCAGAAGAAGAACTGAACGCATCGTTGATGAAGAGTGAGGGGACTACCCCCTCGGCTCCAAGGATTTGGGAAGTCCTCTGGCCGACGGCCGGAAAGAAACCCGGCATGTACCTGTTCACGATGAAAGGCGCCTCAGGCAGCACGGTGACACCAACGACGAAAACCGTCACCATTTCGGTCATCCAGCCATCGGGACCGGCAAAGATCACATTCAAGGAGCCCGCCGGGGGCCGCCAGGTCAAGACCGGCGAGACGGTAACCGTCGCCGTCACGGCGACGGGCGTCCACAGAATGGAGTTCTCTGTCAGGGATCAGCAGACGGGAGTTGAAAAAATCCGGCCGTCGGCCCACTTGGCCGCTTCGGACGAGTTCAGGACCTCATGGTCCACCGAGGGGCAGCAGAAAGGCAACTACCAGATCATCGCCCGCGGACTCGGGGCCGACGGGAAGAAGCTGGCCGAGGAATCCGTCACCATGACCGTCACCGGCGGCGCCCCCGCCCTCAAGCCCCAGGCTGCCGCAACACCCGTTGTGGTGCCAAACGTTGTGGGCATGTCGGAGTACCGGGCAGTCGTCGCGCTGGACAAGGCAGGACTGAAGATCAACCCGGCAAAATATGTCTCCACTGCGAAACAGGACCTCTGGGGTGTCGTGGTGGAGCAGTCGGTCAAGGCCGGCACAAAGACGGGGGAGCCCGTCACGATCACCGTCGGCCGGAAATAGGAGGATTCATGGACCTGAAACAGACGATCACGGAAATGGGAAAGGCCGTCCCGGGACAGTTCGAAACCCAGAAGGACGGGTCGGCCCGAATGGAGGCCGTCATTGCCGAGCGCAAGGCCTTCCTGTCGAAGAAGAAACTGACCTACATCTGCCGCTTCAAAGTCGACGAGCCTGCGAAAGAGGTGCGCTTCTTCGAGATGCTCAAGGAATCGGGCTTCGGCGTCACAAGCGGCGGGGGCGACGACGAAATGAGCACTGGCTTCGGCTTCAAGAAGGAAACCTACAATACCTTCGGCAAGGAGCGCAACGGCACCATCGAAGAGCAGTCAAAGCTGTTCGGAAAGGACTACTCCTACAAGTTCGACTTCGGGGCTTTCCGGGGGGCCGTGCGCAAAGCGGCCGAGGGCGCGGGATACCGCTTCGAGGTCAAGCTGATGGAGAAATCGGTGTAACCGGGGTCTCTTGGAGCAACGGCAGAAAAGAATACGGGGCACCTCATTGACTGAGGGTGCCCCGTCTGTTTTTGTGCTGAAAGCGCCGGCTACTGCAGGTTGCCGCTCGTGTCGTACTTCACGATGAAGCCGTCGTTGCCTCCGGCATTGCTCGCACCGTCGAGGCTGCCCGAGGTGTGTCCCGTCATGAAGGTGGTGCCGCTCGTATCGACGGCAACGGACCGCCCGTAATCCCCCGCCGTTGTCCCCAGCATGCTCGTCCACTGCCGGGTTCCAGACGTGTTGTACTTGAGCAGGATCAGGTCGTGGCTCCCAGCAGGCGTGAAACCGTCGAGCGCGGCATTGGTGTTTCCGGAGATGTAGGCATTCCCGCTCGAATCGACGGTCAGCCCGGAGGCGACGTCGTTGCCCGCGGCGCCGTGGAAGACGGACCACTGCTTCGTGCCCGAGGAATTGAACTTCGCCAGGAAGATGTCCTCCGTCGTGCCGCTTCCGTCGCTGTTGGTCCCCCCGTCGAAATGGCCATAGGAATGGCCCGCCGCGTAAACGTTTTCGGACCCGTCGACGGCGACGCCGTAGCAGTAGTCGAACACGGTGGACCCGAGCATCCGCGTCCATTGCCTCGTCCCCGAGGAATTGTACTTGGCGACGAAGATGTCCTGGATGCCGGCATTCGTCTCCCCGTCCAGGCTGCCCCGGCTCATGCCCGAGATATAGACGTTGCCGCTCGAGGCGACGGCCACGGCGTAGGAGTAGGTCAGCGTCGCGTTCCCCAGCAGGCGCGTCCATTGAAGCGTCCCCGACGAGTTGTACTTGGCGAGGAAGGCGTCGGTGCCGCCGGAATTCGTCTCACCCCCCAGGTTTCCGTCCGTAAAGCCGGAGATAAAGACATTGCCGCTGGCGTCGACGGCGACGGACCAGGCGGAATCGCTCCCCGCCGTCCCCAGCAGGCGTGTCCACTGCCGGGTGCCGGACGAGTTGTACTTGATGAGCGCGGCGTCCGAGCCCCCTGCATTGGTCTCGCCGTCGAGGTTACCCGAGGTGTAGCCCGCGACGTAGATGTTGCCGCTGCCATCGACGGTGACGGCCCCCCATCCGGACTCGTCACCCACGGCGGTGCCCGAGAGACGCGTCCACTGCCGCGCCCCCGAGGCGTCGTACTTCGTGAGGAAGATGTCGTTTCCGCCGCTGTTGGTCTCCCCGTCGAGGGCTCCGGCCGTGTAACCAGCAACGTAAATGTTGCCGCTGGAATCAACGGCGACCCCGTGGCCACGATCTGTCGATGCGGTCCCGATGAGAACCGTGCCGCCCCAGGTTCCCGACTGCGTGGTGGCGTTCACGGCGGTGCACTGGGCCGAGACGTTCCCGGCCGCGTCGGCTGCCGCCACCCGGTACGCATAGGTGGTGCCCGCCGAAAGCCCCGTATCGGAGTAGCTCGTCCCCGCAGGAGACGCAATGAGGCTTCCGTCGCGGTAGACCCGGTAGCCCGCCACCGCCACGTTGTCCGTCGAGGCCGTCCAGGAAAGATCGATCCGCGACGTGGAGACCACCGTGGCCTGCAGGTTTGTGGGGACCGAGGGCGCCGTGGCATCGAGCGTCGAAACGGCAACGGCCCCGCACTGGGCCGATGCATTGCCAGCTGCGTCATAGGCCGCCACCGTGTAGCTGTAGCTCGTTACCTCGGAGAGGCCCGTGTCGGAGTAACTCGCCCCGGCCGTGGTGCCGACCTGGCTGCCGTTGCGGTAGACCCGGTAACCCGTCACGCCCACGTTGTCCGTCGAGGCCGTCCAGGTCAGGTTGATCTGGGAGGCGGAGGCCCCGGTCCCCTGGAGGTTCGAGGGGACGGAGGGCGCCGTGGCATCGGCCGTGGAGACGGCGACGGCCCCGCACTGGCTGGACACGTTGCCCGCGGCGTCGTAAGCGGCCACCCGGTAGCTGTAGCTCGTCGCCTCGGTGAGGCCTGTGTCGGAGTAGCTCGCCCCGGCCGTGGTGCCGACCTGGCTGCCGTTGCGGTAGACCCGGTAACCCGTCACGCCCACGTTGTCCGTCGAGGCCGTCCAGGTCAGGTTGATCTGCGAGGCGGAGGCTGCCGTCCCCTGGAGGTTTGCGGGCACCGACGGCACCGTGGCATCCAGCGTGGTGACGGCCACGGCCCCGCACTGGGAGGACTCGTTGCCCGAGGCATCGACAGCCGCCACGCGGTAGCTGTAGCTCGTGGCCTCGGAGAGCCCCGTGTCGTTGTAGCTCGTACCGGCGGGAGAGGCGACAAGGCTGCCGTTTCGGTAGACCCGGTAGCCTGTCACGGCCAGGTTGTCCGTCGAGGCGGTCCAGGTCAGGTTGATCTGTGAGGTGGAGGCTGCCGTTCCCTGGAGGTTCGAGGGAACCGACGGGGTTGTTGCATCGGCGGTGTAGACGGCAACGCCACCGCAGAGGGAAGACAAATTGCCCTCGTCGTCGTAGGCCGCGATCGTGTAGGTGTAGCTCGTGGCCTCCGAGAGTCCCGTGTCGGAATAGCCTGTCCCGGCCGTTGTCCCGACCTGGCTGCCGTTTCGGTAGACCCGGTAGCCCGTAACCCCGGCGTTGTCCGTCGAGGCTGTCCAGGTCAGATCGATCCGGGATGTAGAGGCGGCAGTCCCCTGGAGGTTCGAGGGAACCGACGGAGGGGTTGCGTCGACCGTTGTTGCGGAAAGAGGCGAGCTCTGGGAGGATTCGTTGCCCTCTGCGTCGTAGGCCGCCACCCGGTAAGTATAGGTGGTGTACTCGGAAAGCCCCGTGTCGGAGTAACTTGTGCCCGTGGTGGTTCCGATGACGGCGCCGTTGCGGTAGATCCGGTAGCCTGTTACCCCCACGTTGTCGGTGGATGCCGTCCAGGCCAGATCGATCCGGGAAGTCGATACGGCTGTCCCCTGGAGGCTCCCGGGAGCCGAGGGGGCCGATCCGTCCGCCGTGGCGACAAAGAGTGTGGTGCTCTTGGCGGATTCATTCCCGATCCAGTCGAAGGCGGAGACCCGATACCCGTAGGAGGTTCCCGGAGTGAGGCCCGTGTCGGTATAAGACGTCAACGGGGTGCTTCCCACACGGGAGCCGTCGCGGTAGACCCTGTACCCCAGCATCACGAGATCATCCTGCGACTCCGTCCAGTTCAGCTGGACACTGTCCGAAGATACGGCGGCAGCCTGTACACCCGTGGGAACGGACGGCGGGTACTGGTCACTGGAGGATCCACAGCCGTACAGCGAAGACAGGACTATCAGCAGTGCAGCTGCGCAACAGGCGCGATTCATCATTCAGCAGCCTCCCCATAGGATGCGAGACGGGTTGCCCGGTGAAGATATTTATAATTTCCAATGTTTTTAAGCACTTGTCACTCCCCTTGCCTGCCAGGATCGAAAACGGGCAAGGCGATCCCTTTCCTCTCTATTTATCGGCAGATTTGCGCCGAAATTGAGGCCTGATTAAACGGTGTGGTTGTCTGATTGAATCCGGGAAACGGCCCGAAACGGGTGGCGGATGAAAAAATATGCCGTTTCCGCTCCGGGCAGGGGGCCCGGTGCGGAAACGGCATTGTTTGCAAGCACCGTCCCGAGGGGGGTCAGTCGCAGGGGGTCCTGCTTCGGGGAGTCGGGCACGGCACCGATTTATGTATACAAAATGCAGTATACAAAAGCAAGGACTTTCCCCTTCTGCCGGGTCCCGCCCGTTACTCGCATTTGGCTGTTTTTCAGCCCGGTAATCTGGTGTATGATTAAAAGAAACGGACCGGACGGTGCCGGGTGAAAAAGAAGGAGGACGAAACAGCATGCGGAGAATCAGTGGCTGGCTGCTCGCCAGCGGAATCATTGCCTGCCTTGCCGGTTCGGCATGGGCAGCCGACGAGGCCCTCACGAACGACACCCTCAAGACGATCTTCTCGCGGAAGAGCGTTCGCACATTCAAGAGCGAGCCCGTGCCGAAGGAAAAGCTCGAGGTGCTCATCAGGGCCGGCATGGCGGCACCTACGGCAGTGGACAAGAGGCCCTGGGAGTTCATCGTCGTGACGGACCGGGCCGTCCTGAAACAGCTCGCCGACGACCTGCCCTTCGCCAAGATGGCCGACAAGGCGGCCGCTGCCATCATCGTCGGGGGTGATGTGCGAAAGCAGTGGGGCGGAATGGATTCGGACTACTGGATCATGGACTGCAGCGCTGCGACAGAGAATATTCTGCTTGCGGCGGAGTCGATGGGTCTGGGCGCCGTGTGGACGGCCGTATACCCCGAAGAGAGTCGCATCCGAACCGTCCGGCAGATCCTGGGCATCCCTTCTCACATCGTGCCGCTGAACCTCATCCCCGTAGGGGTGCCCGCCGGCAGGGAAAAGCCGAAGGACAAGTACAACCCGGCACAGATCCACTGGAACAAGTGGTAGGGGGAGGCCTTCCGTTCTCGGATTGACATTTGAGACCGAGGCAAATAACTTATCCGAAACCAAACCGGAGAAACCTGCATGCTGACCTTGAGCCCCGAAGCCAAATCGTATGCCCTCGACAACGGCGGGACGATGTTTCTTGAATATATCATCGTTGGGGACTGTTGCGTCCCCTATCAACCCGAGCCCTCCGTCAGGATGGGCAAGCCTCACAACCCGGAGCGGTACCTTCAGGAAAAGATCGACGGGGTGACCGTCTTCGTCCCGCACTCTCTTCCCAAGGTTCCCCTGGTCGTCCAGCTGAGCACCTTCATGGGGTTCAAGCGGCTCGTCGTCGACGGCTGGCGGCACTGCTGACCGACACATAAGGATCGAGGGCAGCCATCTGCCGCCCCAGCAGAGGATGTAAAAAAAGGGTCATCCACCAACCCCGCAGGGAGGCTGAACAGGGGATGGTGAATGACCCGGTTTGTACCTGTCAGGGCTTCGTCACTGAACCGGCTGGGCGGGGCTGACTTCCTTCAGAAGGCCATGTTTCACGAGCCCGCTGCCCGCACCTACCTGATCCATCCAGCAGGCGACGGACTCCTTGAGGAATGACTCGGTCGCCTCGAGGCAGTGTTTCATCGCCTCTTCGGATTCTTTCCGGTCCGATGTCAGCTTCTGCCCGTGAAGAAGGCTCATCATCCAGTTCATGCAGGCGGTATGCGCTTTGGAACCGTTTGCCCAGGAAGCTTTCCCGTACTGCCTGAACTCCTCCGAGAACCCGTTCCCCGAAAGCGCTACCGACATCCCGGCGACAAGCTTCTTGAGATCACTGGAATACGCATCCAATCCGGCTTGGTCCCCGAGCGTATTCAAGGGCAGCTTGCAAAGCGCAAGCATGTTTCCGCTGAGTCTTTTCAGAGACTCCTCAGGAACCTTCATCTCGAATGATTCCCTGACTACGCCGAGAAAAGAATCGCTCGCCTCCTTGAACATCTGCTGCCTCCGATTCAGCTGCTCCAGATGCCCCTCCGACCATTTCGTGAACAGTTCAAACGGTTTTTGCTCCAATGACACTCCAGTGCTCATCATGCTACCTCTACTCATCATGCTACCTCCATGAATCTTCTTCGATCATTCAGTTGAAGCTCCCGCGTGCTTCCCCGCAAGTAAAGTTCCAGAAGGGATTACGCTTCCGCAGGGGACGTGCTCCGGTAAGTTCGATGAAGAAAACCCGGTGTGTTTTGACAGGAGAATAGCCCACCTTATGGTGCAATGCAATATCAAATAAATTACAGGTTATTATCAGTTATTTACTGATTATTGACCGTACTTATATCCATTTTTGCATTTATATTCTTTAGTTTTAAACGCATCGCACCATTGACAGGCATGGCAAAGAGGCCTTGCACGTTTTCGCATCCGCGAATGGCAGGACAGGAAAACGCGCTCCGGCAGACAGGGAAAAACGCAGGGAAAACGATGGATTGGGGAGAATTCAATGACAGGCTGCACTGATTCGCCTTTCGCCTTTAGATTCTGGCATTCGGCGAAGCGGCCTTCTAGAGATTGCGCACCTTATCCACGGCGGCCTGGACGACAAAGACACGGATATTGTTGCTCTTGTCATCGACGGGGTGGATGAAGAAGCCGGGACGGTTGGGCTCGTAGCCAAGAGTCGAACCGACAAGTTTCTCTTTGTCCTTGAAGAGGATCTCCATCTTCCGGCCCTGCGGCTTATCCCCGTCGCCGAACTGGCGGCGCTCATCATAGGCGGGGTTGCCGCCAAAGTCCTTGACGAAGAAGATCGCCTTGAGGTCCTTGACCAGTACCTGCTGGGTATCCTGGCCCGAGGATTTCTGCTGGGGCTGCAGGTGGAACCGGTCCTTGTTCGGAAAGAAATCCTGGGTGTACCCCTTGATCACCTTCCCGTCGGCATATCGGACGACCACTTTCACCGCATCCATAAGCCCCCCAGATCTTCATGTCATGTGTTGGGCGACCAGCAAGTCGCCATTCGTCTTCTCTTAATCATCGAGCAAATTCCGCGCCACCTTGCGCTCTCGACTTCCTTCCGTCCCGAACCCGTCCGAATTTCCCCTCCCTGCACGCTACACGCTACACGCGACACGCTTTTTATTCTTGACACCCCTGCGCCCCTCCCCTATACTCCCGCCGGCTTTTTCGCTTCACGCGAAGCCTGTGTATTCGGGGAGAGAGTGCCGTCGTTTCATGCAGAAGATCATGGTGATTTCCGACACCCATGACGATCGCGACGCGATCCGGGGCGTCATGAGATATCTGAATACCTTCAAGGTGGACCGGATCATCCACCTCGGCGACTATTACGACGACGCCGACATCCTGGAGCAGGCCGGCTATCCCCTCACACGGGTCCCGGGCACGTGGGACACCTCCTACTACCCCGACCCCGAGGTGAACAACCGCAAGTTCATCGAGGTCGCCGGCTGGCGGATCTTTCTCACGCACACGCCCGAGTCCCACTACAACGACCTGGCCGACGACATCAAACCGGAGACCATCATCGGCAGCGGAAAAGCCGACATCTTCCTCTTCGGTCACACCCATATTACCGAGATCCGCCGCCGCAACGGCACGGTCTGCATCAACCCCGGACACATGAGCAGCGACGAAAGCCGCGGCTGCCCCTTGACCTTCGCCCTTCTGGAGATCGACCCCGAGCAGATGACGGTGAGCATCTTCCAACTGCCCGGACCCCACCCGCGAATCCGAAAATCCTACCGGAAGAGCGATCTGAGGTAGTCTTTACCGCACCGTCGCGCTCACACCCGCTCCAGGTACCATCCACCCCCACTTCGCAAAAATCCGCTCGCCTTCCTTCGACAGCAGGAAGTCAACGAACTTGCGCGCCAATGGGCCCTTCTTCCCTTTCTCGGTGAGGGCGATACCGCAGTCGCGGAAGATCACGTAATCGGGCCCCATGGAGACGAGATCGGCGATCGTGGGGTTGGCCACCTGCCAGATGTTCCAGATGAGCCAGGCGTCGATCTCGGGCTTTTCGACCCAGGCCTTCTTCCCCTCGGCACTGTTGGCTGCATAGGCTACGATGTTCTTCCGGAAAGCGCGCACCGTATCCATGCTTCCCTGTCTTCCTGCCACGTCCTCCCAGAGTCCCGCCTGACCCGCGCCCTGGACGACGAGCACCTTTGTGCCCGGCTTCAGGAGATCGGTGAAGTGCCGGATCCGTTTCGGGTTGCCGGGCCTCACCAGGATCGCCGAGGGCCTGAGGTAAAGCGGCGTTACCGTCGCGACATCGATGCGCCCCTCCATGGCAACGATGAAATCCGTCATCATGTACTCGGAGCCGCTATAGATCATGTCGGCATCGGCTTTAGCCTTCGCGAGCCACTGGCCTGTCGGTCCCGCCGTGGCCTCAATAAGGATGCCATTGGCCTTGCCGAAGACCTCGGCGGCCTCCTTCATGGCCGGGGCCGGTCCGCCCGGTCCGTAGAGATAGAGAACGTCCCCGGCGGCCACTGCCGCGGGAACGGCCAGCAGGGCAAACAGTGCGATAACCGCCGCAAATCGACATCCGCTGCGCTTCATGTGCCTTTCTCCTTATGGTATGCGGTTAACGAAGAGGTTTCGTGAGCTTCCAGTCCTTGCGCCGCTCCTCGGGGTCGCGGGTGGGATCGTACAGGGTGTCGTTGGAGTAGATGTATTCGCCGCTCGAGTTCACCCAGCGCATCTTCCAGTCGCTCGTGTCGCGCTCCACCTTCCCCGTGAAGGGGTTCTTGTAGTCGTTCTTGCCCGTCAGCGTCAGATACTGATCCGTCTGGATCTCCTTGCGGGTGCGGTCGCGGTGGGCCACGATCTCCCTGTCGATCCGGTTCATGTCCTCCAGGACCCTCCTAGCTGTGTCGGCCCGCTGGCCCTGGCCCTTCATTTCGCCCGCCACCCACTGGGGGTTGAACTGAACGGAGTTGGAGATGATATCAAGGATGGGTTTCCAGCTGTCCGCCTCGCCCGCCGGGGCGCGCATGAGAGTCGTGAAATCGTTGGACCAGGCCGCCATGGATGCGCGGGCATCGACGAGGACCGTGTAGAGAAGCTCCTTGTAACGCGCCCCGCCCTCGGCGTACTCGACGACGATGAAGCCTGCATGGAAGGTCATGGGTTTCACGCCCGCCTGGGCGAGCTGCGAGTTCAGGGGTGCCGCGGCACGGGTCACGGCCGAGGCCAGTTTCGGCAGCGGCTCCTTGCGGACGACCTTCACGTCCCTTGCCCCGGGACGCACCTGTTTGAAGGTGTAGCTGAGGAAGCCCTCGACATTGGGCATGCGGACGACGGTCATCCCGTTGTAGTTCGCCCCCGGGCCGTGGGTGGGCGGCACGATGGGGCCGTCGGCATAGTTGATCTTGGGGAGGCGGCGGAGCATGACGGTGCCGCTGCGGTCGCTCTTGACGGCGATGTCGCACTTGGCCTCGACGGAGTTGCCGGGGCCTCCGGCCCGCGAGGGATCAACCCGGAAGATCCCTCCTTCCACGAGCCAGCCCTTCGGCACAAGCATCGTGAAGGCGTTCTCCTTCGGCTCGGCCACCCGCTGGAAAACAACCGTTGCGGGAATGCCTTTCGACGCATAAGCCAGGCATGCATTGAGTCCCGGGAAGATGAACGCCAACGAAATCAACAGCAGAGTGATTCTCCTCACCATGAATATTTCCCCCTCGTCCGTGTCCGCTCATCCATAACCGCCTGCAATTCTTCCACGCCCGTCCGTTCGCACTGCCGATTTTTTTACCACGATTGACCCTGGAAAACATCTCCCTTTTAATCATTGACATTCCCGCCGTTTTTCTTTAGCCATTTCCTATAGGAACCGCAACCCATCCCCAACGATCCGAAACAGACCTTCCCGCAGAACAAATCCATGGAAGACGAATCGAGACGGCATTTTCTTAGGACCTGCCTTTGCCTTGCCATTGCAGGGTGCGGCTCTCCCATTTTCGCCCTCTGCCAGGGATGCGGTGACGACAAGCGCGCGATGGGACCGGTTCAGCCGGAGGCGTGCAGCCGCGAGCCAAAGCTGGCGGCCAATATCAGCACGGATTTCGAGCCGGCCTACCTGAGACTGCACCGAAGCGGCGAACTGAAAGGCCGTGGCGAGTCTCTGTGGGAGCGGATGAGGAAGTGCGATCTCTGCCCCCGTGAGTGCGGGGCAACTCGGCTGGACGGACAGAAGGGGTTTTGCGGCTCCGACGCTCAGCTCGCTGTCTCGTCCTATCACCCCCATTTCGGCGAGGAGGCGCCGCTGGTGGGCCGCGGGGGATCAGGTGCGGTCTTCCTGACGAACTGCTCGCTTCGCTGTGTTTTCTGCATCAACTGGGAGATCAGCCAGGGAGGCCACGGCACGGCCGTCAGCGTCGATGACCTGGCCGCCATGATGCTCGCCCTCCAGGCAAAGGGCTGCCACAACATCAACCTCGTCACCCCCACCCACTATTCGCCTCACATCCTATTTGCTGTAGACCGGGCAGCCGCCAAGGGGCTCCGCGTGCCGCTCGTCTGGAACACCTGCGGCTGGGAAAAGGCGGATATCCTGAGAGTACTCGACGGTGTGGTCGACATCTATCTTCCCGACTTCAAGTACGCCGACGGCCCCATGGCCGGGAAATACTCCTCGGGTGCAGCCGCCTACCCGGACGTCACGAAGGCCGCTCTCATCGAGATGAACCGGCAGGTGGGCGTGGCCAAACCCGCGAAAGACGGCCTGCTCTACAGGGGTGTGATCATCCGCCATCTCGTCATGCCGAACCGCGTGTCGGGGACGAAACAGGTCGTCGACTGGATCGCCGCAAACCTCCCCAAGGACACCTACGTCAATATCATGTCTCAGTACACCCCGACCTACCGGGCACACGACTACCCGGAGATTGAGCGGAGGATCACGAACCGGGAGTACGAGGAAGCCGTAAACTGGGCCCGCGCGGCGGGGCTCACCAACCTCGACATCCAGGGGCCGCGTTTCCTGTAGAAAAACAAGCGTCATCACAGAGAGCCGTCACTGTATAAAACGAACAGCATCATCAAGCTGGAGGGATGAAGCCATGAAGAAAAGTGCGCTTTTCCTCGTCTGTGCGGGACTGCTTTTCGTCTGGGGCTGCCCGGGGGCCGTCTTTCATTCGGAGCGGGACGGCCGCGCGCAGATTTACAAAACCGACGACAGCGGCATTCTCCAGGGCAACATTTCGAACAACCCCTATCAGGATCGTTACCCCGACGTTTCGCCTGACACCTGGCAGGTCGTCTTCTCGTCGGAGCGGGCCGCTACCGGCGATTCGGGGATCTACACCATGGACCGTGACGGCGGCCCCGCGAGGACCCTGACGGCTGGACCCGGCCGCCGGAGCATGCCCCGCTGGGGGCAGAATGGTCTCATCGCGTTCACCGCCCTCCCCCACGGTCAAAATCCTCACATCCGGACGATAAAAAGCGACGGGACGGACGAGCGCCAGCTGACCTTGCCGGGATCCATGGAGTCCGATGACGGGGGCCACGATTTCTTCTACGCGGGGGATATGATCGTATTCTCCCGCAAGGACCTCTCAACGCAGAAGCACGACCTCTTCATCGCGAAATCCGACGGGACCGGCACACCCAAGAACATCACGAGCTCACCCGCAACCGACGAGACCTTTCCTGCCGTCTCGCACGACGGCCGGCTTCTCGCCTGCCGTATTGCCTCAGCCGGTCAGGACCGTGACATGATCCGGCTCTACAACGTCGGGACATGGGCGCCTGTCCGGGAAATCACGCTGCCGTCCCCCGCCGGTGCCGTCATCACGGGTCTCGGGTTCACGCAGGGGGACGATCGCCTGTATGTCTCCGCCGAGGCCGCGGACGTCGCGGCCCCGGATGCGCGACAAAAGCAGGAGATCTTTCTCGTGAAGACCGACGGGACGGGGTTTGGCCGGCTGACGACGAACGACACTCTCGATACCTGGCCGGCAGCCATCGCGAAAAAGGACCAGTACGTGAAGCGGATCCCTGTCCTTTTCGTCCACGGGCATACCAACGGGGCCGTGCCGACATGGCAGGAGCCGGGAATTTCCGGCACGACGTCCTTCAAGGCCGCCCTGGAGGCCAACCCCACGCTGCGCATCGATGCCTTCTACCTGGAGCTGCCCGTTCACGGAATCACCCATCCCGAGAATCTCGGCCGCAGCATTGCCGACGATGCGACCGACATCCAGGCCGCCATAGAAGGAGGGCTCGACTCGAGAGGACAGCCCGGATTGGGCATTCTCAAAAAACCGGAGTACCAGAACGGGAAGGTTGCCCTCGTCGGTTACAGCCAGGGAGCGATCAGCAGCCGGTACTACCTGAAAAACCTCATGGGCAACGGGCCGCTGGGGCGAATCACCGTGTCGGAGTTTATCGCGCTGGCCGCCCCCAACCACGGCGTTGCCGGGAAATACTGCAAGGGTGTATTCGGATACGAAACCGACCGATCGACGCGCGAGCTTTGCGAGGGACACCTGTCCATTGAAAATGACACTCAGAGCTGCGGCTCCTGCCCGGACATCGGGACTTTCGCGAACAACACGGGGGATGAGGCGATGTTTTTCAATAGCCTGAACGGTCATCCCGTCGGTGCAAACTGCAACGAGGCGGACATCGGCAGCCCGCAGTCAGAGACGCCTTCGAGCAGGCCGCCCCTGACGGACGGCGTGCTCTACGTCAA
The DNA here is from genome assembly GCA_963705165.1 of uncultured delta proteobacterium. Taxonomy (GTDB): domain Bacteria; phylum Desulfobacterota; class Syntrophia; order Syntrophales; family UBA2192; genus UBA2192. The sequence continues at coordinate 121,147 of CAVPJD010000031.1, forward strand.
CCTCTACGCCGCGGGCAATGCCGACCAGGTCGTGGGCGGGCACACCCAGTCCGGGGACTGCTTCGGGAGGCGCCTGGCGAGAAATCATTCTTCCCACGCAAAGAACATGGAAATCACCGGCGTGCCGGGCAGCGGCGACTTCGGGGTACACAGCAATTTCCCCCACCACTGGCCAACGATCTGTGTCACGCTCAAGACGATCGTCAGCCACCAGGCCCCGGCCAACCAGACCGAAGCCTGCCAGGGACTGACCCAGTCTCCGTGAAGCGAATGAAAAAGGGGGCATCGTCCGATGCCCCCTTCTGTCCTGCCTGCCACTTTTGTTTTGAAACGCTCCGCTAGATCGCCAGGTAGCGGCTGCACTGAAACCCCTTGCCCAGCTCGCACCACACGCAGACGCCTGGCATTTTCTGGGCGTCGGCATTGAGCTGCGAGTCGCACTGGCCGCAGAGCCGCTCCTCGCCCTTCTTCATGAGTCCGCCGCAGGGGGTGACCGACATGGGGCAGAACATGATGCAGCCGTTGCAGTTCTTGCAGTAGTCCATGAGCCTCCCCGGGGGGTGGTCGACATGGCGGTCTTTGCCGCGGCCGATGAACCCCAGGGCATTGGCCTTCGCCCGCTCCTTGCAGATGCGCACACAGCGGCCGCAAAGCACGCAGTTTTCGTTGCGGAAGGGGTAGCGTACATCCTTCACCCCGCAGCGGACGGCGATGTCCTGGATGGCCTTGGAGTTGGGTGCCGAGGCCACGAGGAGCTCGGCGATGTTTTTGCGCATCTTCAGAATTTTATCCGTATTGCTCCGGATTACCATGCCCTCCTCGACCATGAGCGTGCAGGAGGCCGTCACCTTGGAGCGGTTTCCCTTGACATGTTCCACGATGCAGAGACGGCAGGCGCCCATGTCGTGGATGCCCGGAATGTGGCAGAGGTGGGGGATGCAGACGCCGACATGAACCGCCGTGTCGAGAACGCTCGTCCCTTTTTCCGCCCTCACGGGGGCCCCGTCTAGCATTATATTTACGTATTGCAGCATATCTCACCTCGTTATTTAACCGTGATGGCGTCAAACTTACATTCGCTGATACAGATGCCGCACTTTTGACACAGCCCGGCATCGATGACGTGGACCTTCTTCTTCTCGCCTGTGATGGAGTCGTGCGGGCAGGCCTTCAGGCAGACGCCGCAGCCCGTGCACTTCTCCGCGTCGATGGCGTAGGTGATGAGGGCCTTGCAGACGCCGGCGGGGCACTGCCTGTTGTGAACGTGAGCTGCGTACTCGTCGGCAAAATACCGCAACGTCGAGAGCACGGGGTTAGGGGCCGACTTCCCGAGCCCGCACAGCGACGCCTCTGCAACCGTCTCCGCCAGCTCCTGCAGCAGATCGAGTTGCTCGGGGCGGCCATGGCCCTCGGTGATGTCCGTGACGATCTCGAGCATCCGGTCGATGCCCACGCGGCACGGGACGCATTTTCCGCAGGATTCGTCCCGGAGGAAGTTCAAGAAATAGCGCGCCACGTCGACCATGCACGTCTTATCATCCATGACGACCATGCCGCCCGAGCCCATCATCGATCCGGCATCCCAGAGAGCGTCGAAGTCCACGGTAAGGTTGAACAGGCTCTCGGGCAGGCACCCGCCCGAGGGGCCGCCCGTCTGGACTGCTTTGATCTTGTTGCCGTTCTTGGGCCCGCCGCCGATGTCATACACGATGGTGCGCAGCGTCGTACCCATGGCCACCTCGACCAAACCCGTGTTCTTCACCTGGCCCGTGAGCGCCAGGATCTTCGTGCCCTTGCTGCTGTCGGTGCCGCGGGAGGCAAACCACTTAGCTCCGTTGAGGATGATGGAGGGCACGTTGGCCCAGGTCTCCACGTTGTTGAGAACCGTGGGCCTGTTCCAGAGCCCTTCCTTCACGGTGTGGACATCCTTTGCGCGGGGCTCGCCGACCTTGCCCTCGATGGAGGTCATAAGGGCGGTGGACTCGCCGCAGACAAAGGCGCCGCCGCCGCGGGCGACCTCGATATCGAAGGAGAAGTTCGACCCGAGGATGTTCACGCCAAGAAGGCCATATTCCCGGGCCTGCTGAACGGCGATCCGGGCATTCTTGACAGCCAGGGGGTATTCGCGGCGCACGTAGATGTAGCCCTTGCCGGCCCCGACGGCCCGGGCCCCGATCATCATCCCTTCGATAACCTGGTGCGGATTGGCCTCGAGGAGGCAGCGGTCCATGTAGGCCCCGGGGTCGCCCTCGTCGGCGTTGCAGATGACATACTTCTCGTCGCCCGGCGCCTCGTGGGCTTCCTCCCACTTTCGCCCCGTGGGGAACCCGGCGCCGCCGCGGCCGCGAAGGCCCGCCGCTTTCACTTCGGCGATGATCTCCTCGGGTTTTACCCCCGCGACCACTTTCGCAATCGCCTTGTAGCCGCCTGTGGCAATGTAGTCCTCGATGGAGAAGGGGTCGACAAACCGGTGCATCCGGATGAGCTGACGAGTCTGGGCCTTGTAAAACGGGATGTCGGACTCCTTCTGGATCCGCTTCCCTGAAACAGGGTCCGCATACAGAAGTTCTTCGATGATCTCGCCCTTCTGGGCCGTGCGGGAGACGATCTCGGCTGCATTCTTCGCCGCCACGTGGCAGTATAGGATGTTGCCCGGCTCAATGAGAATCACCGGCTCCTGCTCGCAGAAACCGAGACAGCCCGAAATCCGGAGGGCGACGTCCTGCAGGAGACCCTGCCTCGCCAGTTCCGCTCGAATGGCATCGACGAGGGCCGCAGAGCCGGAGGCCTGGCAGCATGTCCCGTTGGGAATGACCATTTCCAGCCGGGCCCTGTTTCTCTTTCCATCCACCTGGGTGCGAATGATCTCGAGATCCTTGGCGTGACTGACCCTAGGCATGTTTTTTCTCCTTCTTGACCCCGGCGGCCTTATCGATCTTCTTGCGAAGCTTGCCGGGCGTCATGTTTTTGCAATAGCTGTCGTTGTGGACAACGATGGGCCCGAGTGCACAGGCCCCTACGCAGTTGACGCACTCGACGGTGATCTGGCCATCGGCCGTCGTGTCGCCGGGCTCGATGCCAAGCTGCCCTCTCACCTGGTTGACCAGCAGATCGGAGCCTCTCACATGGCAGGCCGTACCGGTGCAGATGGTGATCACGTTCTTGCCGCGGGGTTTGAGCGTAAAGGCCTTGTAGAAGTGCGCCACGCGATATACGTCGATCAGGGGCACCCCCAGTTCCTTCGAAACCGTCTTCAGGGCATCCTCGGGCAGGTAACCTTCCTGATCCTGCAGATCCAGCATCACCTCGACGAGCATGTGCGGCTGGCTGCGCCGTCCTTCCAGGATGGAATCCAGTTTGGTCGCGGTCATGGTGACCTCCTTGATCGGGTTTTCCTTCTTGCCTTGTCGTCTATTAACTGTTATGTTGTGATCGGTAAATGCGGGCATAATGCACACTAATTGCCTATTTTTTATGTGTAATAATGTAACCACTTCCTACCCATGAAATGCCCATCTTTTCTGAACAGGGGAGGATGCACCATGGCTCAAACCCGCTCGAAGCGACCCCTGGGCGAGGTGCCCGCGAATTTTAACCCCCGGGATTACCTCGCCAACCTCTGGAAAATCCCCTTCATCGAGGACAAGGAACCGGAAAAGATCGACATTGCGCTCCGGGAGCGCATCAAGGAACTGAACTGCCTCTACGGGATAGCGCGGCTCGCCGAGCGCCACCACGACTCGATGGACGACTTCCTGACGGCCCTCGTGGAGCTTCTGCCCCTGTCGTGGCAGTACCCCGAGATCACCTGCGCCCGGATCGTCCTCGAGGACAGGACCTACAGGAGCCGGGACTTCAAGCTGACGAAGTGGCGGCAGATATCGCCCGTTCTCGCACACAACCGGCCGGTGGGTGACGTGACGGTGTTTTACCTGGAGGAACGCCCTGCCGCAGACGAGGGGCCTTTCCTGAAGGAAGAGAGAATCCTGCTCGACGAGGTGGCCACGCGGATCGGCGCCATCGCCGTTCGCATCGCCGCGGAGAAGGAACTCCAGGAGATCAACAAGCAGCTTTCGCTGGAGCGGCTGGCCCTGCAGGAGGCCAACGCGGCCCTTCGCACCGTCCTGGCCAAGATTGAAGACGAAAAGAAGCAGATCTACCGCGACATGCAGGTCAACATCGAAAAGGTCATCATGCCGATCCTCCACGCCCTGTCCGTCGAGGTCCCGAAGGCCCAGCGCAAGTACGTGGAGATCCTGCGCAACAGCCTCGAGGAAACGACGTCGCCCTTCATCAGCAAGGTCGTGAACCACTACCACTCGCTCTCCCCCACGGAGATCAGCGTCTGCAGCATGATCCGCAACGGGATGCGCACCAAGGACATCGCGCACCTCCGGGGAGTGAGCGCGGCAACCGTCAACCGCCATCGCGAGAACATCCGGAAGAAGCTGAGGATCACCAACGACCAGGTGAACCTGGCAACGTACCTGCAGTCGCTGACGTAACAAGAAGTGTCTAAGTGTTTGAGTGTCGAAGTGTCTGAGTGAAGAGAAGAAACGGATGACGATACGGGCGCTGGAGCTTTTCTGCGGGATTGGCGGGTTTGCGGCTGCAACGGCGGGGACGAAACTCCGCGTGGCGGGCGCCATCGACCAGAGCCCGGCCGCACTCGATGTCTACCGGCTGAATTTCCCCGGCCACGACGCCTGGCAACTCAACCTGGAGAATGTCAACGCCGACGAGCTGGCGGTATTCGGGGCCGATTTCTGGTGGCTCTCGCCGCCCTGCCAGCCTTACACGGTGAGGGGCGCCGGAAGGGATATCGAAGACCCCCGGGCACTGAGTTTTCTGAGGCTTCTGAAGGTCATCGCGGGGATACCAGAGGAAAAGCTCCCGACGCACCTTGCACTGGAAAATGTGGAAGGCTTTACCCGATCGGAGATGCGCAAGCGGCTCGTCGATCTTCTCTCGCGTCGGGGATTCCAGATTCAGGAGTGCATGCTCTGCCCGACGGGGCTGGGCGTGCCCATGCGGCGCCCGAGATTTTATCTCATGGCCTCCCGCGGGCGCCTTAGTCCCCCTGTCGTGATCGTCGATATGCCGCTTCGTCCGCTCGGCGATTACCTGGACGGAAGCGACATAAGCGACATCCCTGATGAGCTGCATGTCGGCGGAGACGTACTGGCGAAATTCGGCAAGGGGTTCCGCATCGTCGACCCGAAAGACCCGCAGGCCTACACGACCTGTTTCACCTCGGGATACGGCCGATCGCTCATGCATGCGGGCTCATACCTGCAATGCGCGGGCGGGGTGAGACGTTTTGCGCCGGAGGAAATCGCGCGGCTGCTCCATTTCCCCGAGGGGTTTCGATTTCCCGACCGAATGACCCTGCGGAAGAAGTGGCACCTCGTGGGAAACAGCCTCTCCGTCGCCGCCGTTCGCAAAGTCCTTGAAGCGTTCCCCGGTCTTGTGGCATGAGAGGAGAACAAGCCGAATGACAGAGGAGAAACCCATGAGAAACATCGCCGTGTGGTTCGAGATCCCCGTGAAGGACATTGAACGGGCGAGGCTCTTCTACAGCAACATGCTGGGCTACGACCTGCCCGTGCAGGACCTGGGCGGGGTGCTGATGGCATTCTTCCCCATGGCGGGGCATGGAAACAGCGGCGCGCTGATCCATGGCGACGGCTACGAACCCTGCGCGCGGGGCACCGTGGTCTACCTCAACGCCGGGGAAGACTTGAACGAATCCCTCGAGCGCGTGGAGCCCGCGGGCGGCAAGATCGTCGTCCCGAAGTCGAAGATCACCGACGAGTACGGCCACTTCGCCCTCTTCCTCGACACCGAGGGAAACCTCGTGGGACTGCACTCGATGAAGTAAAAAACAGGAAATAGTAACTGGTAATTGGTAATTTGCAAAACAAAGAGGCCGCGGGGATGTCTTCCCGCGGCCTCTTCTGTATTGGCCCTCTGTGCCTTTAGCCTTTAGCCTTCAGCCTGCCCTTACGGGTTCATTTCGTACGTGTCCTTCAGCGCATACACGAAGTTGTTCAGCACCCTTTCGTAGCGCGCCTCGTCGACGGCGGGCTTGCGGATGATCTTCATGCACAGCTCCATCTGCTTCTCGGTGCTGCTCGGCTTGCTGTAGAGCTGCAGGGCGTACTTCGAGAAGTCGCGCACCATGAAGTCGAAAATCTGGTCGAGCAGGTCCTTGTCCACGTTGGTTATCTTCGCGTTCTCCAGGATGAGCTGCCCGTAGACCACACAGGTGAAGAGCTCGCCCAGGATGAGCAGGAAGTCGATGTCCTTCTGCTGCTCGGGGGTGGGTGTCGCCGTGGCCAGGAAGGTCTTGAAGAGCTTGATCTGCTCCTTGAAGATGGTCAGGTTGGGCAGGTCGTAGCCGTCGTAGGCCGGCTTGAAGTCGTGGAACTGGATCTTGCTCAGGCCCTTTGTGGCTCCCTGCTCCCAGAAGAAGGTGTCGTCGGCGATGTCGTTGCGTTTCGGGATCTCGGGGAACTTGCCGGGGTTGAAGAAGTAGTTGGCCATGAACTTGATGATGAGGGCCATGTTCACATGGGCCGTCCCCTCGAGCTTCGGCAGGGCCCGGATGTGCCGGGTGGCCATCTCGAAGTAGGTGTCCTTCTCGAAGCCCTTGGCGGCGATGACATCCCAGAGCAGGTTGATGACCTCCTCACCCTGCATGGTGACCTTCATCTTCACCATGGGGTTGTAGAGCAGGTAGCGACGGTCCTCGGCCGAGGCCGAGCGGAAGTAGTCGATGGCCCGCAGGGCGAAGAGCCGCATGGCGACCAGGCGCGTATAGGAATCGACGAAGAGCTGCTTGACCTGGGAGAACTCGGTGACGGCCTTGCCGAAGAGGATGCGGTGCGAGGCGTGGTTGATGGCCTCGTAGAAGGAGTGGGTGCAGATCCCGATGGTGGCCCAGCCCAGGTTGAACTTGCCCACGTTGACCGTGTTGAGCGATGCGTCCCAGGCCTCCTGCCCCTTCTCGAGGATCTCCTCCTCCTTGATCGGGTAGTCGTGCAGGTTGTACTGGGCCACGTACATCTGGCTCGCCACGACGTTGCGCACGAGCTCGAATTTCTCATTGTGGGAGTCGACGGGAAAGAAGACGAACTCGCCCGTGCCGGCGATCTTTCCGAAGGTGGAGACGATCACGGCCTGGTTGGCGTTTCCGATGTAGTACTTGTCGCCCTCGGCAAGGTATGGGCCGCCGGTTTGCGGCTTGAGCATCATGTCCGTGGAGTAGATGTCGGCGCCGTGCTCCCGCTCGGAGAGGCCGAAGGCGAAGATCCTTCCGTACTGCAGGTGCTGGGCGGTCTTCTTCTTGATGTCCTCGTTTTTGCTCATCCAGACGGGGCCCAGGCCGAGAATGCTTACCTGCCAGGCATACCAGTACGACAGGCTGTAGAAGGCGAGGATTTCGTTCATCTCGCAGTTGCGCCACGTGTCCCAGCGGCAGTCGGCGTCGCCGTACTTCGAGGGCGTGAGCAGGGTCGCGAAAATCTTGTTGTCCTTCAGGAACTGGATGAAATCATCGTACCAGACGCACCACTGATCATCCGCCTTGATGCGTTGTTTCCCCTTGCTCTCGAAGAAGTCGATCGTCTTTTTCATGATCTCCTTCGATTTTTCGCAGGGATAGTCGCTTGCGTATTTTTTCGGATTGAACAGCATAAATTCCCCCTCCATTACGTCTCAAACATTTGATTTAAATTGATTATCCGCCGAAACGAGCCAACAGAAACTGACCGCCGGTCAGTGTTTTTTATCTTTCTACACTATTTTTCTGACCTTTGCAACGGCTACCTCATTGAGCGTTCCAAAGACCCGATGAAGTGCCACTCGAAAAAATCAAGCCGGCATGTGATCCGCCTTGAGTACCCGCTCTGACTTGTTGTAGTATCATCGGACATCGAAAGATGAAAAGGGGAAAGGACATAAGCCAATACTGGGGAGGACATGTGAGATGATCTACGTGATTGCAACGGTTGAATTGAATCAGGGCGGGAAAGAGAAATACCTGGCGGAGCTGAAGCGGGTCACGCCCCTGGTTCACAAGGAGAAGGGCTGCCTCGAGTACGTAGCCACGGTGGATGTGCCCACGGGCATCCCCATCCAGGTGCCCCCCCGCGACAACGTCGTGACCCTCATCGAGAGATGGGAGAGCCTGGAGGCCCTGAAGGCCCACCTCACCCAACCCCATTTCCTGGAGTACCGCGAGCGGGTCAAGGACGTGATGAAAAGCGTCTCGATCCAGGTTCTAAAACCCGCGTAAAACAGGGTCAAGGGTAAAGGGTTCAGTGTACAGTGGAATTAATAGATCAGACTTATTCCCCACCCTATACCCTGGCCCCTATACCCTATACCCTGTTAGAAGTGGAAGTTGATTCCGAGAGTCACCGCCTGCGTCCGGTAGTCCACATCGATCAGGGAAAATCCCGGGTTTGTGCCGAAGTACCGGTAGGTCAGGTCGGCAGAGAGGTTCGGCGCCAGGTCGACATTGACCCCGGCCAGGAATTGCCAGGCAAAACCCGTTGCTGTCTCCTCGGCCACATACACCACGCCGCCGATGGATTCCGTGTTTTGGATATACATGGATGACGCCCCGATTCCGCCGCCGACGTAAGGGTGAATTCTCCCCTCGGGGTAGCGCAGGATCACATTGACCATGAAATTGTTCAGGTACACCTCTCCCGATTCCCTCACCCCGGAGACGACCTGGGGGGGAATGCTCTGCTCGAACATGTAATTCCACTCCAGCTCAAAAGCCAGTGCCCGTGCCTGGGGCAAGATGTAGCCCATCTTGAGCCCCATCATCCCGCTTGAGTCGAGGGCCAGATCGGCCGATGTCCCCGTCACTTTCGAAGTCCAGGTCATGTCTTGGGGGGCGACATACCCGCCGAAAACCCCGAAATAAAGCGGGCTTGAAGGCCCGTAGGACTGGGCGTAACCTGCTCCTGTCAAAAAGATAACTGCTGCCAGCACGACCGGCAGCACAACCTTGAGCCGGTTTTTCATATTTCTTCCCCTCCCGATAAATTCTCTTGCCGTTTATGCTTATATAACGAAGCACTACGGAAACGGTTTACAGGACGAGGGAACAAAAACGGCCGTCGGGATCAATAAAGGCAGGGGAGGCGCCCTGCCTTTCTGCGTCGGGGGTACAAATCCAGGCATCTATTTTTTCTTGCCGAACAGGGACCCCAGGACGCCGCGCATGATCTGCCGGCCGAGCTGGCTCCCGATGGCGTGGGCCGCGCTTTTGGCCAGCGCCCCGACGAGTTCCCCCGCCTCAGACTTGGGCTCCTTCTTCCCGGGGGCGGCGGGAGCCTCGGCAGCGGCCTGCTCGGCCTTCGCCATCAGCTTCTCATAGGCCGACTCGCGATCGACGGTCTTCTCGTAGGTTCCGAAGATTACCGACCCCTTGACAATGCCCGCTATATCGGCGGGCTGAAGGGGTGTGAGGCTGCTGTGCGGGGGCACCACCCAGGCCCGCTCCACCATGGCGGGAACGCCCTTCTCGTCCTGCATGGACACGAGGGCCTCGCCCACGCCGAGCTCCAGGATGGCCTTGGTCGTGTCGAGCTTGGGGTTTGCCCGGAAGGTCTCGGCGGCGGCTTTCACGGCCTTCTGGTCGCGCGGCGTGAAGGCCCGCAGGGCGTGCTGGACGCGGTTTCCGAGCTGACCCAGGACGGTGTCGGGGATATCGAGGGGGTTTTGCGTAATGAAGTAGACGCCGACCCCCTTGGAGCGGATAAGCCGAACGACTTGCTCGATCTTGTCCTCGAGGGCCTTCGGGATGTCTTCGAAGAGCAGGTGCGCCTCGTCGAAGAAAAAGACGAGCTTGGGCTTCGGCAGATCACCCACTTCGGGGAGCTGCTCGAAGAGCTCCGACAGAAGCCAGAGCAGGAATGTGGCGTACACCTTTGGCGACTGCATGAGTTTGTCGGCCATGAGGATGTTGACGATCCCCCTGCCCTTCGTATCGGCCTGCATGAGATCGTTGATGTCGAGGGCTGGCTCGCCGAAAAACTTCGCCCCGCCCTGCTCCTCAATCACGAGGAGGTTTCGTTGGATCGCCCCGACACTGGCCTTGGAGATGTTTCCGTACTGGACCTTGATTTGGTTCGCGTTGTCGCCCACATATTGCGCCATGGACCGGAGGTCCTTGAGATCGAGGAGCAGCAGGCCGTTGTCGTCGGCGATCTTGAAGGCGATGTTGAGGACGCCGGCCTGGGTCTCGTTCAGGTTGAGGATGCGGGAGAGAAGAAGAGGCCCCATCTCGGAGACAGTCGTCCGGATCGGGTGGCCCTTTTCGCCGAAGACATCCCAGAAGGCGACGGGATAGGACTCGTAGGCAAACCCCTCCATTTTCAGCTCCTTGACGCGTTCGGCAATCTTGGAACTGTCGCCCCCCGCTTTTGCAAGCCCCGAGAGATCGCCCTTCACGTCGGCCATGAAGACGGGCACGCCCATTGCGCTGAACTGCTCGGCGAGCACCCTCAGGGTGACCGTTTTCCCGGTGCCGGTGGCTCCGGCGATCAGGCCGTGCCGGTTGGCCATTTTCGGGTAGAGGTAAATCTCTTCCGTGCTTTTGGCAACGAGGATGGGAGCGGGTTGCGTGGCCATAGATCCTCCATGGGTTCCATTACGGGTCGGGGATAAGTGAGATGGCGGCCTGACCTGCCGGTAAGGCCGCCATCGTCTCAGGCAGGGTTAATCCGTTGCGTTACTTTTTCGCAGGTGCCGCTGCGGCGGGTTTCTTCTCGGCGGCCTTCTTGTCCTCCTTGACATCGATGCTCGCGGCGGTCATCGTGTACTCGATGGTGACCTTTGAGCCGACCTTCGGGTCGCCCTTGATCTTCGTGTCTTTCGTCGTGGCGATCTCCCACTTGTCCTTCCCCTTCTGGACCGTGATCACACCGTCCTTGTTCTCCAGCACGGGACCGGTGACCTGGTAGGTCTTGGGACCTGCGGCCATGGCGATGGATACGAACAGGAACACGATGGCAAAGGCAATGATGATGCGCTTCATAAGAACCCTCCTTATGGTTTGATGTGCTGTTACTATAGAAGATGAAGGGGAAATGTCAAGAAGGTCCTTCCGGCCGCCGGTTCTTCCGCATGCCGCCTGGAAACGGTTTCCGCCGGCCTCGATGATACCCCTGGCATCCTCCGGTATGACAGCCGGAGCGGGTTTCAGCCGGGAAAACCGGCAGTATGGTTAAAAAATGGATTTCCTGATCTGAAGGGATTCTCGTTCACATCGGCGGTCCTGCGTACCCGGTTGAAATCAACAGGACCATCAGGAACGCTGCGAGGAGCTGCCTGACAGGAAGGGATAGCGATGTGTTAGCGCTGAGCATGCAGGAATCACCCCCGTGTGGGTTGAGCGAAGGGAAGGTGGAGAAGAAAAGATAATCAACTATTTCATCGGCATGGGGCGAAAACCTTTAGGTAAAATCCGGGAGCTTGAACAAAATCCCAAGCTGTAATATGGTTGCGGCCGAGGTCCGGAGTATACAATGGGCGGTCCCGGCCTGGTGCTGCGCAAGCAGGTGGGCGACCCCTTTTCCCTGCCCGCCCTGAAACGGGACCTCGAGCTGCTGCTCGCACTTGCCGCATCGCTTAACGGCGAGCCGCTGCCCGGGAGAGAGGAGCGCTGACATGCCCCTGCACGTCGAACAATTCCGATACGGACACGACAACCTGGCATATCTCATCTTCGGCGGGACCGAGGCCATGGCCGTCGACGGGGGAGCCTGGCAGGAGATCCTGGAATTCGTGAGCAGAAACAGCCTGACGCTCCTCTACGTAGCCCACACCCATCGCCATCACGATCACATTGAGGGCAGCGAACATCTCCTCGAGAAGTCCGGGGCGCGACTTCTTGGCTTCCATGAGCTTCAGGACGACTCCGTGATCACGCTTGACGGGGAACCCGTCCGTGTGTATCGTACGCCCGGCCATTCCATCGACTCGATCTGTTTTCATGCAGGGCGGTACCTGCTCTCGGGCGACACGCTTTTCAACGGGACGATCGGAAACTGTTTTTCGGGCAACCTCCGGGCCTTCTATGAATCCATCGCCCGGCTCATGGCCCTTCCGGAAGATACGGTCGTCTTCCCCGGCCATGACTACGTGGAGTTGGCCATCGCATTTGCACGGCACCTGGAGCCCGAAAACAGGGACCTGGATGCCTACATGAGCAACTATGAGCCAGGCTGCGTCCGTTCGCTGCTACGCGATGAGTTCAAGGTGAATCCCTACACGCGGCACAACGCCCCTGAAATCATCGAGATTCTCAAGAAGAGGGGACTACCGGTCGATACCGAGTGGGTGAGGTGGCAGTCGCTCATGGCGATAGAAGAGTAAGGCAGGGTCTCGGGTAGCGGGTCTAGGGTATAGGGTGAAGAGGAAGATGAAAGAGACTTCACGACCATTGCGCCGAGCGACAGGGATGATATCCATCCTGGCCGTCGCATCTTTGCTGATCGCCCTGGCGACAGCGGCAACGGCAATTGCCGGGGGCTACGAGGCCATTGAAATCGTGCCGACCCGGCCTGGCGTGACGGTGCGGCTGCTGGTCGTCAAGGCGAACTCCAAGCCCACAACCGCTCTGATCCTGTTTCCCGGAGCGGACGGCACGAAGCACTTCGGCGAGAAGGACGGCCGGTTCTGGGTCAGCAAGAATTTCCTCATGCGCTCAACCAGGGATCTTGCCAGTGCCGGCTACATCGTCGTCGCGGTGGATGCCCCTTCTGACCAGGGCTACGGCATGTCGGATCAGTTCCGGACCTCTCTCCAGCATGCGAAGGATATCCGGAAGGTCATCGCCTACCTGAAGGAAAAACATCGTGTGGCGTCCTTTTACCTGGTGGGCACAAGCAAGGGAACCCTCTCGGCGGCGTACCTGGCGGCCGTGTTCGACGATCCATCGATCGGGGGCGTGATCCTCACAGCCGTCTATCCTCCCGCGGATATGGGCAGCATCGACTTCACCGAGATCGATGACCCTGTTCTCATCGTCCACCACGTCTACGACCAGTGCCGCATCACCCCGTTTCAAGGGGCCATAGAGCTGAAACAACGCCTGACGGAAAGCCCGCAGGTTGATCTCGTCGGGGTGACCGGTGGGATTCCTTCAGCCTCCGGGCCCTGCGACGCCCTGAGCAATCATGGATTTTATGGAGTGGAGCCATCCGTCATCCGCGTGATGACAGACTGGCTCGCCGGCAAGCCGGTACCGGAGAGGATCGGTAAATAAGTAATTGGTAACTGGGAATTGGGTATTGGGTATTTCGGGATTCGGGCATCCGGAATCCGGATTTTCTTCTTTCACTTCCTCTCTCTTCACTCAGACACTTAGACACTCAGGCACTTCAACACTTTTTACTCGTCCCTGCCCCCTCGTCCCTGGTCCCTTATCTTGGCGTTAGCTTGTAGGACTTCACCCTCATCACCGGGTGGTAGGACCTCTTCATGCGGGCCAGGTTGGGCAGGTTCATGTCGCTCTCCTTGTTGATGTAGCGATACCCGGCGAAGAGCTGTTTCGCACATTCGTTGTCCAGGAACTGGTAGAGCCCCTTTACATTCGAAAAGGCCTTCTCATAATTGAGAATGCCCATCTCGTCGTTGAGGCGAGAGGCGATCCCAAAGGCGTTTACGGTCCCGTCGACGCGGATGAGAATCCCTTTTAGATCGAGGGCCTCGAGGTTCTCCAGGGAAGTGATCACGGCCCTGCGCTCGCAGGCCAGGTCGATATCCCCATCGATGTCGCAATCCCGCTGCCCGCACCACGCCTCGAGGAAAGACAGACACTCCGGGACGCTCTCCACCGCCACAGGCTCCACGTGAACCCTCACACCGTTGCCCATGAACTCCCGCTGGAACTGGTGGATGAGGTTGCGCTTGCGGACGAAACGGTTTCCCTTCAGGCTCGCCAGATCCTCCGCAAGGTAGACGTAGTCCTCGAACTCCCCCTGATCCTTCATCGAGAAAAGCGCATCCAGGCGATCCCGGTAACGTTCAACGTAATCCTCGGGGATGCAGCAGTAGCCGCGAAAGCCGAGGTTAGTGGCAATGTCGTGGAGCTTTTCCGGCAGGACATCGCCAGAAAGGGACAGAGGCAGAATGAGGTGCCGTTCTTCCGGCCGGACGTCGGACTCGTTGGCAATCACGAGGAGATCCCCCTCCACGGCATATCTCGCTTCGAAGACGCAGTTGCTCCAGGCAATGAGCGACGGCAGGGAATAGATGCTCAGGCGGCAGGGGATATTTGCGAAAAAAGGTTTCAGTGCCGGGTAATCGGCGATTTCAAGCTTTTTGAAATTCATGGTTTTTTCAGCATCAGGATCGACCCGGGCATGTCGGCGAAACCGATCCGGAGGTAGAAATCCCCCGTCCCGGCTTCGGCCACGAGCCCGATCCAGCCCAGCCCGTCACTCTGCAGCCGCCCGTCGAGTTCCTGCACCATCCTTGTGCCGATTCCCTTACCCCTGAACTCAGGGTGAACGGTAAGATCCTGTATGTAGGCATCGGACGCCCTGTCGCTGATCGCACGACCCATCCCGACGAGGCGCCCCTCACGGGAGGCGATGACAAAGCAGTGGCTGCCGCGGATGATGGCCCTGGCCAATTCAGGGTCACGGTCCCCCGGCTCTCCCCACCAGCCCTGAAGCCGGTAGAGCTCGAGTACACCCTGTACCTGCGCCGGCGTGGGCTCCGTTATGAACGTATACGTGATCTGCATTGTACCTGTACATAGTAAGAATGTAACCCCGCGATGTCAAGGCCGAAACTGTAATATTAAATCCCCCTGTGCTCCCTTTTCTATCGGAAAACACAGGGGGATTCCCTCTTACCCTGTACCCTGTACCCTGTACCCTGTACCCTGCCCTCAGCCCACCGTCCCTTCCTTGCGCAGCTTCCCTATCTCATCGGCGCTCAAACCGAGGGCAGAAAGGATCTCGTCCGTGTGCTCGCCGTGGACCGGCGCAAAACTTCTGAACTGGCCCGGCGTTTCCGATAGCTTCGGCAGAATCCCGACCTGCTTCACCTTGCCCAGTTTCGGGTGTTCCAGCTCGATGACCATCTTCCGGTGGATCACCTGGGGGTCGCTGAAGACCTCCCCGATATCGTATACCTTTCCGACGGGGATGTCCTGCGGCGACAGCAGGTCAAACCACTCGTCGCGGTTCTTCGTCATGAAGACCTGCTCCAGGCTGGACCGGATCGCATTGAGCTTTTCGTCAGGCGCCTGGAAGGTCATATCCATGGTCCATTTGGCCGGCATGAATTCCTCCTTGCCGATCGCCTTGCAGAGGTTGTCCCAGAAATGCGGCTCCAGGCAGCCGATGCTGAGGTATTTCCCGTCTTTTGTCCTGTAGACGCCATAGTGCGGGTAGGTCCCCATGGCCCACGACTCCCCGCGTTTCATCACCGTCCCGTCCATGAAAAACCGGTGGGTGAACCAGGTGATGAGATGGATGGCCCCCTCCATGTAGGTGTGATCGATATACTGGCCCTTGTCGGACTTCCCCCTCGCCATGAGGGCCAGGAGGATCCCGACGGCCCCGTAGAGGGAGACGCCGGCGAAGTCTGCAATGATGTTGAGCGGGATGGACGGGGGCCCCTCTTTCGGGCCGATGAGACCCAGAACCCCTGCCAGAGAGATGTAATTGATGTCGTGACCCGAGAACAGGCGGTAGGGCCCGTCCTGGCCGTAGCCCGAAAGCGAGCAGTACACGATGCGGGGGTTGATCCCGCTCACCGTCTTGTAATCGACGCCGAGCCTCTCCACGACACCGGGCCGGTAACCCTCTATGACGACGTCGGCTTCCTTGGCCATCCGGTGAAAAATCCGGCGCCCCTCGTCGGACCGCAGATTCAGGCCGATGCACTTCTTGTTGCGGTTGAGCGCAAAGTATGCGGCCTCGCGCTCCTTGTCCTTGCCGCCGGGCGAATAGCCCATGTCGCCCATGGGAAAGGCCTTGGCCGGTTCCACCTTGATGACCTCGGCACCGAAATCGGCCAGGATCATGGTGCACAGCGCGCCCGGAACATAATTGGACAGATCGAGAATCTTGATCCCCTCTAGTGCGAGCATAACCTCCCTCCTTATAACAGTGTCGCGGTCCGGGCACAAAAAAACCCCGTATCACCTCGGATAACGGGGAAACCCTGGTTCGCGCATATTCTTCACCCTCAGTGGAAGATAGACGTGACCACCGACGGCTTCCTGCCCGGCCCTGACAAACCGGGAAACAGGGAACCCTGACTGACCCTCTTTTCAGACCCGGCGCCTCTATAACACAGTTCAGCCCCCATCGCCACCGAAACCGTGCCGGCAGCGGGGGCCTGAAGCTAAAGACCGGATATCACAGGTAAAGCTAGTGGTTGAAATTATTTCGGTTTTCTGATATGTGCACCATGCACAAAAAAATAGTTCTCTTTACGGACGGGCCAGTCGACATTCCCCATCGACGGTTGAGGAGAGAGGAAAGAGGACGAGATGGAGTCCCGTGATCACACGGAGCGGGAAGTCTGCGGGCACTGCGGAAAGAGACTGTCGTTCATCAATTGCACCGGATGTGAGATACCCCTCTGTCAGGAGTGTGCCTGTTTCGAACTGATCGGCTCCGGATGCGGCACCGTTATCCCGGCTTATTACTGCCTTCTCTGCGTCAAGGATGCCAGGATAAACCCGAACGCGGTCTTTTACATCTAAAAAAGCGCCCCGTTTATGCAGGGCGCCTCAACACCGGCCATGCAACGAGCTGATTGTGTGCCTGGCGAGAGGATTTTCTTGCCCGGCAAACAGCTCCGTCGCATCCATTATGCTTTGTCTGTGTCACTCCCTCCGGTCGATCATTCCGAATCGACGAAGAACTTCGTGATGAAGAACCCCAAGAGGATCAGCAGCACGGAGAGGTCCGCCCGGTCGAGAAGCCACAGAAGGAACTCCTTGACGACGACGACCTTGTTGAGAAAGCTGAAATAGCCGGCCGGGAGATTCTTCACCAGGGCAATGGACGGATACCTCGTCCACTCGTCGTGCCCGATCCAGCCGTAAAGCTGATATGCGAAAAGCAGGGTCCCGGAAAGAAAGATGAAGTTGGCCAGCCAGGACAGCAGGGACACCCTTTTTACTTTCGCTGCTGTGTTGGCAGGGTGGGAATACTGAAACCTCCACGCGGAATGCCCATCGGACGGATCCATAGCAGACACCTCCTTTTTAGTATGGGGCGTGCGGGACAACCGTCCATGGAGATGCACCGCTCACCCGGCAACCCCGCCGCCCTATCCGGATGCCCGGACGTAGGCCGGTGGCTTTGCGTCCCGCCCTTTCGGGCGGTTTGCCCTTTCCAGGTACAAGCCTCCGGTCCGCGCAGATCGCACAGCACGTGAAGGAATATGTTGTAAGGCAGCTCGGTCTGAAGGCTTCGTTATCTCTATCGGCTCACGCCGCCCTTTCCTTTAGCGATTTTTTCTTTCTCTGTCCCGCCCCATGCCGACGAAGCCATTCTGATCGCTCTCCGGAGCGCGATCGAACAGGGCTGAATTGGCGGCCTGCCGCCGTATATACGCCACGGGGGTATTCCCGGCCAACCGCGTAATATGGGTTGACAATTCTCAGGGTGCCGTTACAATATTTTGCACCGTCCAACCCTTCCATGAGGACCTATGAAGGCTCGGCTCACAATCCTGATCAGCCTGCTCATCGCTCCTCTCCTTCTATTCGTGTCTTCATCGAGCACTGCCAATAACCCCAGCAGCTGCGTCACCTGCCACACCGACGAGGCCATGCTGAAGAAAACCTGCAAACCCTTCGTGATTCCCGAGGGTGAGGGCGAGGGGTGAGCGGGGGCGCCTCCGCCGGTCAAGGCGGAAACCTACCACCTGAGTTTCCTCGTCGACAAAAAGCTCGTCGAGACGGACAAGCACTTCGAGAAGGGCTGCGTCCAGTGCCACAAGGGAAACGACAAAGCAGGACGACAAGGATGCCGCCCACGAGGGGATGGTGAAGCGCCCCTCCGATGACCTGGCCCTCTGCGGGGAGTGCCACCAGGA
Source organism: uncultured delta proteobacterium (assembly GCA_963705165.1). Lineage (GTDB taxonomy): Bacteria > Desulfobacterota > Syntrophia > Syntrophales > UBA2192 > UBA2192. The sequence goes on from CAVPJD010000031.1 coordinate 139,243, forward strand.
GATCGCCGCGAACTACAAAAAATCTCTCCACTACACGACGATCGGCCAGCGCAACCGGGTGGTCAAGAGGATGTCGAAGGAGGAGACGAAGGTCTTCGACGAAAAGGTCTTCGAAAAATCCTGCCGGTCCTGCCACGCCACCTGCGGCGACTGCCACGTGAAATCGCCATCCATCGGCGGGGTGAGCGTCGGCCTCATCAACAAGCACAAGTTCGTGCGGAAAGACGAGGGCAAGACCTGCGCCTTCTGCCATGGCGGCCGCGTCTACCCCGAGTACACAGGCGAGTACGGCGGCAACGCCGACGTCCACTACCAGAAGGGCATGATGTGCATGGACTGCCACACCATGGACGAGATCCACGGCGACGGCAGGGCCTACGCGCAAAAGGAGGAGGTCCGCGACCGGCCCGCGCTGCACCGACTGCCACGAGCCCGGCAGGGAGACGAAGCTGACGGCCCGAGTGGCCCACCTCAAGCACAGCGAGACGGCCAGCTGCTTACGCCTGTCACTCGGCGGGCGAGTACCGGCAGTGCTACGACTGCCATCTCGGCGGCGGCTCCGAGGCCAAGCCGGGCTTTTTCCTGGGGACGAGCCCGAGGAACCGCAAGGAGATCACAACGCTGCGCGTCATCCCCACGGTGCGTGAAAGCTTCAAACCCGCAGGAATCCAGCAGGCGAACTTCGACGCCCTGCCCAACTACTGGGACGCTCCGATCCACAACATCCGCAAGCGCACGGAGAGGACCCGAAACTGCGACACTTGCCACGAAGACAGGAAGGGCTTTCTCACCATGGAGACCCTCCTGAAGAACAGCTCCCGGACGAACCTGGAGCTGATCCATAAACCGAAACCCATACCCATCAGCAAATAAGGAGGTTTTTATGGTCAAAGCGAAAATGAAAGTCATGGTAGGCCTGCTGGCCGTTCTTCTGCTCCTGCCGGCCGCGGCATCGCGGGAGAGCCCTTCGTCACGACGGAGTGGCTCCAGGCCAATCTTTCCAAGGTAACGGTTCTCGATGTCCGCAAGGTGGAAGAATACAACGCCGGCCACATCCCCGGCGCCATCAACGTTTTCTATGGCGTTTGGGGCATTAAGAAGGGGGTGCTTCATCAACGAGCTGCCCGCCGACGACGATCTGAGGGACATCCTGTCGGCCAACGGCATCGAGCCCACCACGAAGGTTGTGGTGGTCTCGAAGAACGAGACCATGCCGTTTCGCACGGATGCGACACGGGTCGCCTGGACCCTGCGATACGCAGGCGTGGAGAACGTGGCCGTCCTGAGCGGAGGCATCGAGAAATGGGAAGCGGAAAAGAGGGCCCTTTCGAAGGACGCCGTGAAACCCAAGGCGAAGGCCTACAAGGGCAAGTTAAACAAGCAGTACACTGCGAACAAGGCCTACGTCACGGGCGCCATGGGCAAGGCTGTGCTCGTCGATGTCCGGCCGCCGGAATTCTACAAGGGCGAGAAGAAGTTGGACTTCGTCGCCAAGACGGGCCGCATCAAGGGCGCCGTGAACCTGCCGCCCGGAGCGCTGTACAATGCGGACGGCACCTACAAGAGCAAGGCGGAAATCGAGGCTATCGCCAAGCCCGTCGTGGGGGCCGATCTCAACAAGGAGATCATCGTATATTGCGACACCGGAAAGGTCTGCACGAACTGGTGGCTGGCCCTCAACGACCTGCTGGGCTACAACAACGTGAAGGTCTATGACGGCTCCTCCATGGAATGGATGGCGGACCCCGCTGCGCCTTCAGAGCCCTGAGCCTGTAATGGATCTGTACTGATGTAATCCCGGCACCCCGCGGGGTGCCGGGATCTCACGAAAATGCGTTGCCGGAATTTGAACCGAAAATTTTCCGTCTTGCCGCCCTGAACTGCGGGGACTCTCATGAGCCGGTTCAAGAAAGCCTGTGTCCTCCTTCTCCTGGCCCTGTTCGTGCCGCTCACGCTGGATGCCGCGCGCGCGCCGGACTGGAAGCACGAGGACATCTGGCTCAAGAACGAGCAGGGGCAGCGCATCACCCCCACGAGAAACAGCGCCGACGCCTATTCGCCCCACCGGACCTGCGGGACCTGCCACGGCTACATGACCATCACGTCGGGCACCCACTTCCAGCAGGGCTTCGACGAGATGAAGGACGGCTACGACCCGAAGCGCCCCTGGGTCCTCTCCCCCGGCAACTTCGGCAAGGGGGGAGACCCGGGTACATTCACCGAGCGGGTCGCCGCGAAAAAAAACACCAGTGCCCGCGACATGGGGCACTCCACCTACGACTGGATCGCCGCCGCGGCGGCAAGGGCCAGGTCATCGCCACGGCGTCCGGCTGGACCCACCCCGGCGGCGGGCCGATGGAGTTCGGCAGAAAAGCCGACGGCAGGCGCGACCTCTCGAAAAACCTCGTCCAGGGGGAGCCCCTGAAGCCCCTGCCTCTGGACGGGGACTACACCTCCCGCCACACCCCCGACGGGAAAAGCCGTTTCCGGGAGAGCGGTGTCGTGGAGGGGGACTGCCTGATGTGCCACCTGAAGGGCTATCGCCTCGATCAGAGAAACCGGCAGCTCGGACTCCGCAACTACCGCTGGGCAGCCACGGCGGGCGCAGGGCTGGGCGAGATCCGGGGCTCCGTTTTCGCCTTCGACAACCCCGAGGCCGGGCCCGCCGTCGAGGGATACGACAGGGGGTCGTGGAACTTCTCGACCCGCCCCGCCGTCCGGTACGCATGGGATGACCGCAAACTCTTTACGCCCGAAGGGAAATTCAAGGGGAGCCGGCTGATCAACAAATCCGTCGAACCGGACAACTGCACCCAGTGTCACCGCCAGATGGACGGCCAGAAGTCGGGAACCCTCTACCTGCCCGCGGGCGACCTTCACCTCAAGGCGGGGCTTCGCTGCACCGACTGCCACACCCTGGCGGGAAAGACGCAGGCCGAACGCCTCCGGCACCGGATCGGCAAGGGGTGGTCGCCCACGGCCACCGCCCGCAACGACCTCGACGGGGCGGGAATGAAGACCTGCGCGAACTGCCACCTCGAGGGCCAGTACAAGCCAACCCGGGCGGGCATGCCCAAGGAAGCCAAAAACCCCGAGAACATCCACCGCTCGCTCTTCCACAAGGCGACGTTCCATTTCTACCTGCTTCACTGCTCGGCCTGCCACGCCTCGGAAAGAAAGACCCGCAGCGTCTATCTCGTGGACTACAGCACGGGACAGCCGGCGTGGTACTCGACGGACAAGGCCGCCCTCGTCACCCGACCCGACGACATGAAACAGATGGCGTCGGAGCTCTGGAAGCCCTGGATGGACCGACACGAACGCGCCAGGGGCGATGGCGAGCGTTATGTCCCGGCAGTGCCCAAGGTGACGCAGTGGTTCGGGGAGATGATCTCCGAGGGAATCGTAAGGCCCATCGGTCTCGAACACGTGAGGAAAGCGGCTGCGGGCCAGAAAAAGCTCACGGTGGTCGAAGTCGCCACCCATAACGGCGAGAAGGTGAAGCAGCACCACGGTGGCCACCGAGCAGGACATGCTCCTCATGATCAAGGCCCTGAGCGACATGGGATTTAAAAACGTCGTCTTCGTAGCCGATCAGCTCTACGAACTGAAGAAGGACAAGATCCAGGGACGCCCCGTGCCGGCGCTGACGGGGGCCGTGATGTTCCCGATCTACCACGGCAACCTGCCCGTGTCGGCGAAAAAGACCCTGGGACAGAAGGGCAATAAAGACGGGTGCGCGGACTGCCATGCCGACAACTCGCCCTTCTTCACGAAGCTCAAGGTGCAGGGGCGTGGGGAAATTCCTCAAGGACAGTTACCCGACCCCGAAGGAGCCCATCGCGGAGCCGCAGATGGTGGACTGGGGACTGACGGGAGTGCCGGCCTCGGAGTAGAAGACAGGGACCAGGGTCTAGGGTATAGGGTGAGAAAAGAGGGTCCAGGGTCAAGGGGACAGGGTATAGGGTATGGAAAAGAGCGTGTGCTTCATGACTGTGCCAAATACTCTCTGATGCTCGGTGGATCATGCCTTACGGCATGTGATCCTCTCGTTGCGCTGGCGGCTTGCGGAAAGCCTGCGGAGGCCCCGCCGCCGTGGAAGGTTATCGACGCCTCGACGCTTCGCGCCATGATGGCCTCCGACAAGGGACTTCCCGTGTACAACACGATGAGCGAGCTCGAATGCCTCGATCATCGGATTCCCGGTACCCGCTGCCTGGCCTGCGAGGATGTCGAGAACAACCCATCCGTATTGCCTGCCGACAAAGGACCGTGACATCGTCTTTTACTGTGAGAGTGCGGGATGCTACCGGAGCTGCCGGGCTGCTGATGCGGCCATAAAGGCTGGCTACAAACAGGTTTATATTCTGCAAGACGGGATCCCGGCCTGGAAGCAGGCGGGCTATGCCATGGAGACGATCGAGCGAATCCCGCGTGGATCGATCCAGTCGGTGCGGGCCCAGTCGCTCAAGCAGATGCTCACGGAGCGCAAGGACATACTCCTTGTCGATGTCCGCTCGGAGAAGTCCTACAAGGAAGGCCACATCGAAGGGGCATTGAATATACCGCTGTACCGGTTCAGCAGCAGATACGCCGAGATCCCCCTGGACCGCACGGTGGTGCTCGTCGACGACCGCGGGCTTCCGGACGTTCCTGGCGGGGAGCTACCTGGAGATGAAGGGCTACAGGGTCATGAGGCTCTTCGGCGGCATGCAGGGCTGGCAGGAAATGAAGGCAGCGAAGTGACGGGAAACTCTCCCGAACCAAACGGATGGAATCGATGAAGATCGAGGCAGGACAGAGGCGAAAGGGACTCCGGGCAGGATCTTCTTCTGCTGGCGGTATTCGCCGTCCTCTGCCTGCCCCTTCCCGCCCCGGCGGCCCAGGACTGCCGGTTCTGTCACGACGAGCCGCTCTACCGCGTCGATTTCAACAAATCGATCCACGCCAACAACGGCTGCACGAGCTGCCACGTGGGGATCACGAACATCGAGAAGCACCGCGACGGCAAGGAGAAGCCCGCCCCCGTCGACTGCGGGAGCTGCCACCAGGAGATCGCGAAAGAATACCGGAACAACTTCCATTACATCCAGGAAGACTTCCGCTGCAGCGACTGTCACCGGAACATCCACTCGATCAGGCAGGACAAGAACAAAAACGTCAAGCTCGCCATCATCGAGAAGTGCACCGAGTGCCACGGCAACGCAGACTACACGGCCTCGGGCCACGGCGAGGCCGTCCTGAAGGGAAACCAGGACGCGGCGGCCTGCTCGGATTGCCACGGCCTTCACAACACCCGGGTGTTCCACACCTCACTGGAGCAATACCCCGCCGAGGCGCGCGAGTTCTACACCCAGAAATGCAAGCGCTGCCACGCCGACAGCGCCATGATGAAGCGAAACAACCTCTCGGATAAAATGGTCGCCTATTACGAGGGCACCTACCACGGAAAGGTCCAGGAACTGGGCTACCCGGCTCCGGTGGCCGGCTGCGGCGACTGCCACACCAAGCACAACATCCTGCCGAAGGAGGACCCCCGTTCGAGCATCCACCCCGACAACCTCGAGAAGAACTGCGGACGCTGCCACACGGGCTTCCATACCCGCTTCCTGAGCTACCAGGCGCACCCCGATTACAAGGACCGGGCCAAATACCCTGCCCTGTACGTCACGTTCCTCCTCATGGGGGCGCTTCTCGTCGGGACGCTCGCTTTCTTCTGGGTCCACACCATCCTCTGGTGGCGGAAGGTTTACTGGGAAAACGACCGCATGGAAAGAGAGGGGATCGTGCCGCGCTCGGCGGTCGCAACGGGCGAGGGCCTCCAGCAGGTGGAGCGTTTCTCCGTCAAGTACCGGATCATGCACGCGCTCCTGGTGATCTCCTTCTTCACGCTCGTGCTGACCGGGTTCCCCCTGAAATATGCCGGGACGGAGTGGGCCGCAACGCTCACGCGCCTCTGGGGCGGCGCGCACATGGCAGGGCTCTTCCACCGCGGGGCGGCCTTCCTGCTGATCGTCGGGATGGCCTATGTCAGCTTCGAATCCCTGCGTTTCCTCTTCCCCAAGGGCGAGGGCAAGAAGGGCTGGCTCAGCCGGCTGCTCGGCCCCGACTCGCTCTTCCCGAACCTGAAGGACCTCCAGGACTTCAACGGCAATGATCCGGTGGTTCTTCAACAAGGGCGAGCCGCCGAAATTCGACCGCTGGACCTACTGGGAAAAGTTCGACTTCCTGGCCGTCTTCTGGGGCATGTTCGCCATCGGCGGCTCCGGGATCCTGCTCTGGAAGCCCGAGTGGTCCTCTTACCTCGTGCCCGGCTGGGTCCTCAACATCGCCGCCCTGGTGCACTCCGAGGAGGCGCTGCTGGCGGCCCTGTTCATCTTCACGATCCACTTTTTCAACACGCACTTCATCCCGAACAAGTTCCCCATGGACCGGCTCATCTTCACGGGGACCTACCGGCTCGAAGAGCTCAAGGAACAGCGGCCCCTGGAATACGAGCGCCTGGTGGCCGAGGGACGCCTGGAGTCCATGAAGCGCGGGCACCCGAGCATCCCGCTGAAGCTCATCTCGGCCACTTTCGGCCTGGGAAGCCTGCTGCTGGGTCTTTTCCTGACCGTGGCCATCCTGTGGTCGATCCTGTTCGGGTAGGACGGGGATTTCCCTTCATGTTTCACGGACCTTACCCTCGATCGAGCTGACATCCGCATGAAAATGAAGGCAGAGTCTATGGGCTCTGCCTTTTTTGTTTTTTTCATGCTATTAAAGATTTGCGTTTTCGACCAGATGACGGGACAGACCGAATAGACCAGATAGACTGAATCGACCAGCCCATGGGCCTCATCAGCGACATCTTCGGCATCGGCAAGGACAGCGGCAGCCTCCTGCGGGATCTCGCTGAGATCCGCAAGAAAACGCGGGGGAACCGGAACCGTCTGCTCTCGGAAATCGAGTTCAACGCCGCCCTCATCCTGGATCATTATCTCCAGAGGGGGGTTGACGAGACAAAGGTCATCGAAAAGCTGAAGCTCGAAAGCCTCGCCAGGCTGATCGACGAAGGCTTCGACTTCTAAAAAGTCCGTAAAGGCACGGTCGATGGAATCATGGTGAAGGATCTGCCGGTGCTCCGTCATTACGCGGGGCTCGACCTGGAGGGGCTGCTGAAAAAGATCCGTTTCCACATCGAGCAGCTGAAGCTGCTCCCGGAACTCTACGACATCCGGACGACGGACAAGGTGAACGTCCGTCTTCGTCTCGAAAACCTGGGCCGGCGCTACGTCCTGCTGGTCCGATTTCTGAAGACCTGAACAAAGGAGGGAGGGACTCATGAACGGCGCGGAAGCTCTTTTGAAGACCATCGCGACGGCAGGGATCGACGTCTGTTTCGCCAACGGCGGCACAACGGAGATGCCCATGATCCTCGCCTTCGACTCCATCACCGCAATCAAGCCCATGCTCGGCCTGTTCGAGGGAGTCTGTTCGGGTGCTGCCGACGGCTACGGGCGAATGAAGGAAAAGCCGGCCCTGTGCCTTTTGCACCTGGGACCGGGACTGGCCAACGGGGTGGCCAACCTGCACAACGCAAAGCGGGCCCGCACGCCCCTGCTCAACGTCATCGGCGAGCACGCCTCCTGGCACATCGAGGCCAATGCCCCCCTGGCCATGGACATCGAGTGCCTCTGCAAGACCTTCTCCGGGTGGCAGCGCACGGTCCGATCCGTCGAGACCATCGCACGGGATGCTGCCGAGGCGATCGAGGCGACTTTGCGCGGGCAGATCGCAAGCCTCATCGTCCCCTGCGATCTCCAGTGGAAAGAGTACCGGGGAGACATTCCCGCGGTAAAAAGCCCGGCCTGCGAGCGCCCTGACCGGAGCGTGATCGAGTCTGCCGCAAAGATGCTGAAGTCGGCGGAAAAGACAGCGCTCATCATGAACGGCCGCGCCCTGCGACGCCGCGGTCTCGAGGCAGCCGGCCGCATCCGGGCCGCCGTGGGCTGCGATCTCTTCTGCATCAACTTCCCCGCCTACGTAGACCGGGGCGCCGGGACCGTGCCCGTAGCCCGCGTGCCCTACTTCCCGGAGCCGGCGGCGGCAGTGCTTGCACCCTACAAGGCCGTGGTGCTGGCGGGAACGGATGAGCCCGTCAACTTTTTCGGCTACGAGGGACAGTGGAGCAACCCCGTTGCCGCCGATGTACCGAAGCTGCGGATCGATATCGATTCGCAGGATGCAGCGGAAACGCTCGAGGCCCTGGCCGACGAACTGGGCGCGCCCGGCAGGGACGCCCTCGGTAAAATTGTCGCGGGATACCAGGTCCCCGACGTCCCGTCGGGCAAACTCACCCCCGAGAAGGCCTGTCTTGCGCTTGCGGCCCTGCAGCCCGAGAATTCCATCATCGTCGACGAGGGCCTGACGGCGGGCATGTCGTACTTTACGCTGGGCGCAACCGTTGCCCCTCACAGCTACTTCATGATCACCGGAGGCGCTATCGGGCAGGGCATGCCATCGGCCACCGGGGCCTCCGTCGCCTGCCCCGACAGGCCCGTCATCAACCTGCAGGCCGACGGCAGCGCCATGTACACCGTCCAGTCCCTCTGGACACAGGCCCAGCAAGGCATGAACGTGACAACGCTGATCTGCTCGAACCGCAGCTACAACATCATCAACGTGGAGTTGCAGCGCGCTGGGATCACGAACCCGGGTCCCAGGGCCCGTTCCTTTACGGACCTGGGGAACCCCCCGATCGACTGGCCAAGCCTGAGCAAAGGGATGGGCGTGCCCGGCGTCGCCGTCGACACGGCAGAGGACCTGGCCCGGGAGCTCAAGAAGGCCCTCCGGGAACCCGGCCCGCACCTCATCGAGATGATCCTGTAATCCAAAGACAAGAAAATCCCCCTTCGATCCCCCAGGGCAGCTTCGCTGCAGTAAATGGTTGACTGGGTAAATGGTTGATTAGGGAAGAGCAGACGGTATGTCCCTGTACTTCCTACTCCACCTTATCGACCAGTAAACGAATCACCAGTTACTGCTGCGCAGCAGCTCATTGGGGGAAAAAGGGGGATTTGTTTTTTCCATGCTCCGCTCGACGATTTCCCTGTCGTTCAGGGCCTGCATCCCTCCGACGCCTCCCGCAGAGGCCTTGCTACCAGCCAAGAATTCCGAAGAACAGCAGGCATGCGACGGCCCCGACGATAGCCATGGAAAGTCCCCACATGAGCAGTTTTCTGAAGAGCTTCGACTTGTCCTCGTGCTCGCCGGCGCAGGCGATGCACAGGGCGCCCAGCGTCGACAGGGGTGAGGTGTCGACAAGGTGGGAGCCGATGTTGATGGATGAGATCATGGCGATCACGTCCGCTCCGGGCACTTCCTTGGCGAGACCGGGCACGAGGGGCAGGAACATGGGCATCACGACGCCCGAGGAACTCGAGTAGGCCGAGATGATACCGGTCCAGAGTCCGAGCCAGAAGTTGACGCTCGTGGGACCGGAGATGGCGCCGATCATCCTGACCATCGCGTTGAGGCCGCCCGAGCGGTCCATGACCTCAACCAGTACGGTCACCCCGCAGACCATCATGATGACGCCCCAGGGCACGACCTTGATTGCGGCCTTGCTGTCGCCGGCATTGAGGAGCATGAGGATACCGGCCAGGATGAAAGCGACGGAACCGACGTTGGCGATCAGGGCCATGACTTCCTTGGGCAGGAGCCCCTTCACGGCAGGAAGGGCCGGGGCGATGACCAGGACGATCAGGAAAACGATGGCGGTGATGGTGTACCACTGCTTCAGTGTGAAGGGTTCGGGCTTGGGGGCCAGTTCGTCAATGTTGATTGCATGGCCGCGCTGCATGTTGATCCAGGCCCAGCCACCCATCAGCAGAAAACCGCCGATGTTGATGATGCCCTGGCAATAGGTGGAGTTGAAGTGGATCTTCCAGGCAAGGCCGTCGAGGGTCCATGCCTCCTGGATGGCGGGCAGTTGAGGAGCGATTTTGGCGATGATGCCGTTCGAGATGATCCCCGTGGGGGCAAAGGGCGAAAAGGCAGCCCCGTTGGCCGCCCCGACGACCAGCAGCGTCATCAGGAAGGCCGGCATGCCGACGCGGGTCGCGATGGCCATGGCGATCGGGGCCATGAGAGCCGTGGCGGCGATATTCCCCGGACCGATCGTGGTGAGGACGGATACGAGAATGTAAATAATGAGGGGGAGCCATGCCGTCTTTCCGCCGCAGGCGCGGATCGAGTAGGACGAGACCTTTTCCATGGTCCCGTTGGTCGTGGCCAGGGCGAAAAGGAAGGTGACCCCCACCAGGATCATGAAGAGGCCCAGGGGGAACGTGTTCATCACCTTGGCGCCGTTCATGCCGACCCAGATCCCTCCCACGATGATGCCGAAGGCAATGCTGAGAAACCCGACGTTGAGATCCTCGTTGACGCAGCTGATGATCACGACGATGGCCAGCGCCAGAATGGACATCCATGCCGCCAATGAAATTTCAGCCAATATTTCCATGGTTGGTTTCCCTCCTTCGAACAGTCACAATCGTGCGTAATGCGTTCGCAATCTGCGTTCACGGCAGATAGGCCCCGCAGCAGACAATCAGGCTCCCCTCTTTCTGACAGTAGGTGATCTTGGCCTCCTCCTGACGGGTCATCGGATTCATGTAGGTATAGTCGACCCATCCCGAACCCCGGCTGGTGGAGAGATCCACGATTTCCTTCCTGAAAAGCTTTCCCTTGCTGTCGGGCTCGCCATAGAGATTCCGGCCGATCAGTTTCGGGTTCGGGTGGCCCCTCATGACGCCCTTCAGGTCGTAGGCAAACACGTACAGATCACGCCACTGGAACTTTCCGTTGGGTTTGTCGAATTCCTGAAGGGACTTCTCCTCGCCATTGGCCTTGAGATAGGCAACGGCCTGCGCCACCATGTTCTTCGCTTCCATGGGCGTGCCGACGCCGTATCCCTGGGCACGCGCCGAACCCGCTGCAAAGAGGAGCAGTAAGACGGATATGAAAATCTTCTTCATCATGACCCTCGTGCCTCCTTCTTTCCGTATGGCCTATCGTACATTCGACCCAGCCCGAACCGACCGCACCAGTCCTTTTGCACTTTCGGCCGACGTGCTGGACCATGGCACATTGACAAGGATCGCTTCTAGAAATGATCGTACGTGAGGATAGGCAAATCCCCCTCGGGCAAAATCACATCCTCCTCATCACGGAGATATTTGAAGGAGAGATTCACCCTGACCCTGAATATCATCTTTCCTTTCGCCACGACGAGATCCTGCTTCACGACATCGGCGATCCTCATCTCTTCGAGGGATCTCGAGGCCTCCGCCACGACGTTCCGCGCGGCCTCCTCCCAGGAGTTGGGACTCGTTCCCACCAGCTCAACGAATCTATAGACGGACATACGCTCTCCTCCTTTCATCCCTCGATTCGGCTATGTTTCACTCTCGGCGAGATACTTGAATGAAAGATTCAGCTTCACCCTGAAGATGACTTTCCCCTTCGCGACGACGAGATCCTGATTCACGACCTCGGCGATCCTCATCTCATCCAGGGATCTCCCTGCCTCTGCCACGACGTTCCGCGCGGCCTCCTCCCAGGATGTGGGACTCGTTCCCACCAGCTCGACGAATTTGTAAATGGACATAACCTTTCCTCCTTTCATGAAGCGGTTTCAGTCGGGTCAGTCGCGCAACAAAGGCGCCTGTGCGCCTTAACGGCTGGAGAACATGCCGGAAAATCGAAAGGCCTAAAGTTATCGATGCGTTACAGAAAGAAATCCAGCTTGAAGGGGTTTATTCAAGAAAGACAAGTCAACGCGACCGTGCCCGGTGTCATCGCATTGAGTCATGGGAGATGGAGCGTGGATGGGCCGGGCCAAATTATTCTTACGCCTTTCGAAGACGAAAAGCAAGGGGCCTGCCTGTCACATGCTGAGTTTCTTCATTGCAGGCTGGTTAGAAATGTTCAGATGCAAGGCGTGCGAGGCCGAGGAGTGAGGCGTACATTGGGCGTACGCCGCAGCGACGCAGGCCGAAACACAACGCCGCAGATGGACGTTTATAACCAGTCTCTCTTTTCTTGAGGGCGGGTCAAACATGCCCAGATGCTAGGCGCCCGACCGCCCGAGGAGCGAGGCGTACTTGGTCGGTACGTTGAGCGACGAGAACGGAGGGCAACAACGCAGATGGGTATGTTTCACCCGCCCTTCACATGCTGAGCTCGACGATGTCCCTGTCCTTGAGCACATGCGTCCTCTCCACGCGCATCCCGTCGAACTTGGCCGAGCCCCAGACGCGGGCGTACTTGAGCTTTGTCACGAAGTCCTTGTGAACCTTCTCCGCCACATCCATCACCGAGGATCCCACAGGGACCGTGTAGGGCATGGACAGGTCGGGATCCTTTCCCGGCGGCTTGGAGTAGACGCGGATGATCCTTGCGAGTTTGAAGAGTTCCTGCTTCAGATCTTCCAGGCCGTCTTTCTTGAGACAGGAAAGGGCCACCACGGGATAACGGTTCCCATATGCATGCTTGAGCTTTTCGAAGTTTTCGGCGGCCCCGGTCTGGTCCTTTTTGTTGGCCGCCACCAGTGCCCGCTTCACCAGGACGCGGGGCTCTCCCTCTTTCGCACGCTCCGTCCGGATGTTCCACTTCCCGAGTTGATCCAGGATGAGTTCCAGTTGGATGTCTGCGTCCTCGGTGAGATCGATCACGATGAGCAGGCTGTCAGCGACTCTCATGATCCCGGACACCCAGCCATCGGTTGTCTCATTGGGTATGGGGGGAAGATCGACGAGCTGAAACTGGATGTCCTCGTAAGGCATCATGCCGGGGCACGGCAGTAACGTGGAGAGCGGATAATCGGCGATGACGGGGGTGGCCTTGGTAAGGTTGGCTACGATGGAGGACTTGCCCGAGTTGGCAAAGCCGGTGAGCGCAATCTGCGCGGCGCCTTCCCGGGGGATGTTGAAAAGGCTGTCGCGGCCTCCGCCTTTCTTTTTGCGCTGCTCGAGGGCTTCCTTGTTGTGCTGGGAGAGCCGTCGGCGCAAGTCGGCCCGCAGGTGATCGGTGCCCTTGTGCTTGGGCACCGTGGCCATCAGGTCCTCCAGGGCGGCGATCTTCTCGGCAACCGTGGAAGCCTGCTTGTATCTCTTCTCTGCCGCGAAATAGTCGGGCGGAAGGTTGGCCGGCATTGGTCGATCTTCTCCCGAATGTCGGTCTGGCTTTTGGTGTGCCCATTCTAGGGCGGCCCATCGGACAAATCAAGCGAAAGAACGATGCCGCATCTAAAGTTCCAGGATGTAAGGAAGCGCCTACTCTTCTTCTTCCGCAACGGTCTGCGGCAGTTTCTTCAGATCGTAATTTTCGGCAGCCTTGATCCCCGCCCGCAGGGCCTTGAGGTTGATCTCCTCCGTGCCGGGCGGCACCCGGGAGATCACGGCCTCCTCGAGGCTCTCCTGGGAGACGTCTTTGCTGAGAAAGCCCAGGGCTCCCAGGGCCACCATGTTGGCCACCAGGTCCGTGCCGAATTCATCCCTCGCGATCTGCGTGAAGGGGATGGAAACGGTCTTTGCCGTGGGCACCTTGCTCACCAGCGTGCTGTCCACAATGAGAAGCCCCGTCGGCTTGAGATCCCCGAAATAGGTATTGACGGAGGCCTGGTTCATGGCCAGCAGGAAATCCGGCCTCGAGACCTTGGGATAGTCGATGGGTGCGTCGCTGATGACGACCTCCGCCTTGCAGGTCCCTCCCCTCGCCTCGGGCCCGTAGCTCTGGGTCTGGCTCACCTGCTTGCCTTCATGGACACCGGCCGCCTCGGCGAGCACGATGGCCGCCATGATGATCCCCTGCCCCCCGGAACCGGCCAGGCGGATTTCGTGGCGCGTTGCCTTTTCCACAATCTTCTCCGGCATCTGCGTCATCCTTCGCACCGTGCAGGGGGCTTCGGCTCGGCACTGATCCCCCTTGCCCGCTCGCGGACCTTTTCGTATTCTTCGTTGTACGAGGTTCTTTCGGAATCGGCCAGGACGCCGATGATGAACTTCCCCTGCAGCTCTTCGGGTTTCATCTTCGATGTGGCGTGCATCCTCACGGCGTTTTCCTTGAACCACTCGAGCATCTTCACGGGGCTTGCCATCTTGTTTCTGCGGCCGAACTGGGTGTGGCAGTTGGAGAGCACCTCCACGGAGCTGAAGCCTTTCTTGCGGATGGCGCTCTCGATCAGCTGGTCGAGCAGGGCCGCATGGTACACGGTGCCCCGGGCGACGTAGGAGGCCTCCGCCGCAACGGCAAGGGCCGAGATGTCGAAGGCGTGCTCCACCATCCCGTAGGGCGTCGTCGTCGTCGTCGAACCATAAGGCGTCGTGGGGGAATACTGGCCGCCCGTCATGCCGTAGATCTGGTTGTTCACGATGATGGCCGTCATGTCCACGTTGCGGCGGGCGGAGTGGATGTAGTGGTTGCCGCCGATGGCCGTGGCGTCGCCGTCTCCCATGATGACGATGACCGTGAGGTCCTCGCGGGAGAGCTTGAGCCCTGTGGCGAAGGTGAGGGCCCGGCCATGGGGTGTGTGAAGCGTGTTGAAGTCGGCGTAGGTCGTCATTCTCCCCGCGCAGCCGATGCCGGAGACGAGGGCCACTTTGTTCTTGTCGAGGCCGAGACGGTCGATGGCGCGGATGAGCGATCCCAGGACGATGCCGTTGCCGCAGCCCGGACACCAGATGTGGGGAAACTTCTTGTCGTGCCGGAGGTACTTGTGTACGAGCCCGGTCATGCCCTCTGCCATAGGTTGCTTCCTCTCAGTAGTACATCTTGATCAGACAGTCGCTGATCTCACGCGGGGTGATAAGGCGGCCGTCGACGCGGTTCAGGGTCTCCACGCGGGAGCTGTTCAGGTGCACGCGCTTGACCTCCCGGCTGATCTGCCCCATGTTCATCTCCGGGACGAGGACGGCCCGGCACTGTTGCAGGACCTTCTCCACGTAACGCCGGGGAAAGGGGAAGAGGGTGACGAGCTGCAGAAGACCCGCCTTCACCCCGTGCTCCCGGGCCTCTATGACGGCCCGTCGGGACGAGCGGGCTACGGAACCGTAGGCGATCACGGCAATCTCGGCGTCCTCCATCATGAAGGTCTCCACCCGCTGGATCTCGTGGAACCCCTGGGTGATCTTCCGGAAGAGCCTGCGCATCAGCACGTTGATCTCGTCGGAGCGCTGGGTGGGAAAACCCCTTTCGTCGTGCGTCAGTCCCGTCACGTGGTGGCGGTAACCGTCGCCGAAGGCGGCCATGGGGGGAACCCCCGTTCCCGTGTCCTCGTAGGGGAGATACCACTCGGGCGGCACCGTCGGTTTTACGCGGTCGAAGACCTCGATCTCGTCGGGTGACGGCGGAACGAAGGTCTCCCGGGTGTGGGCAACGATTTCGTCGGAGAGGATGATGACGGGCACGCGGTATTTCTCGGCGAGGTTGAAGGCGAACACGGTGATCTCAAAGCAGTCGCGGACCGAAGAGACGGCCAGCACGATGATGGGGTGATCGCCGTGAGTCCCCCAGCGGGCCTGCATCACATCGCCCTGGGAGGCCAGGGTGGGAAGCCCCGTGCTGGGCCCGCCCCGCATAACGTTCACGACGACGCAGGGGGTCTCGGCCATGCAGGCATAGCCGAGGTTCTCCTGCACCAGGGAAAAGCCGGGGCCGCTGGTGGCCGTCATGGCCTTCATGCCGGCCAGCGATGCCCCGATGACGGCCCCCATGCTGGCGATCTCGTCCTCCATCTGGATGAAGCTGCCGCCCACGGCCGGGAGCTTGAGAGCCATGTGCTCGGCAATCTCAGAGGCAGGGGTTATCGGGTAGCCGGCAAAGAACCTGCAGCCCGCGGCGAGCGCCCCTTCGGCAAGGGCCTCGTTTCCCTGGAGAAGCAGCACCTTTCTGTCGTTCTTCCGTGCATTCATGACGATTTCCCCCCCGGTGCGGCATCCCGTTCCTGCACCGAGATTGCGAGATCAGGGCAGTGCATTTCGCAGAACCGGCACCCGATGCACTCCTCGGGCTTGTCCACGTGCACGCCTTTGTCGTCGCAGCGATAGACCTGCTTCGGGCAGAAGGCCACGCAGATCCCGCATTTCTTGCACCAGGCCTGGATAATGAAGGGCCGGTAGCTCTTCTTCGGCTTTTCGGGCTTCCGGGCATCGCCCGCGCCGCCCGTCTCCTTGGAATCGGGTTTCGTTTTCGTAACCGGTGCTTTACCCATGTCGGATCCTGTCTTCAGGCAGTTGGCTCCATTTGCGGAATCTCGGCTCATATCATGTCATTGGCGCTGCGACAAGCTTTTTTCGCACCCCTTTCGTACAGCCCGGGTAACGGCTCCGTACCCTAAAATCCCGTTGACCGGCTCCGGCGGGTCCGCTATACGTGGGGACGACAGGTATGGACGAAAAAACCGTTATCATCGTTGTTGTGGCCCTTTTCATCGGCTTTATGGTCTTTTTCATCAGCCGGTCGGGGGATAACTACGGCATGCTCAAGCCCAGTGAAGCCGTCACGGCAGCCTTCGAGTCGCACCGCCCGGCGGCCGATCTCGATTACTGGTTCAGCGGACCGGAATCGCAGCCCATCGCAATCATCGCGGTGGAGAGAAGGTTCCGTTTCGACTCGGCTGATCACTGGGTGAGGGTAAACGAGGGGGAGGAACCATTGAAGAAACTGATCACGGGTATGCAGTCAAGGGCCCTGCAGTTGAATCGGAACCTCCGTGGCTTCGAGATGGTCGACCAGCGCGGCGAGCGCATCGGCGAGTGGTATTCCGCAGTGGGGATCCAGGCGGTGATCAAGAGAACGGGCATCGACAGCGTCGAGATCTGGCCGCCGTCACCGGCCAAGGTAGAGCCATAATAAAGTGCCTGAGTGTCTGAGTGTTTAAGTGATTGAGTGAAGATAAAGAATTTGCCTCCGGATCACGGTCTTAAGCGTTGTGCATTATCTCTTCACTCAGACACCGAGACACCGAGACACTCAGACACTTCTTTCACTGCCGCGCAGCGGCTCGTAACTTACAGGCCTTTTTTCTCGAAGAACCAGAAGAGCCCCAGGAATCCTGCCGTGATGACCGCGATGACGGGCCAGGGCCCCACGCCCAGGGCCGTGGGAATCGTGATCTTGCCGTAATTGCCCCAGGTCAGGATTGTCGCCTTCACCAGCGGGTAGGCCTCCGCAAAGAAAGCCGCCCCCACGAGCATCCCCACCAGACCGAACAGCGCGTCCCAGCGACCCTCGGCAAGGGCACCCACGGCCGTCCCCGGGCAGTATCCCACGACGGCCCAGCCGATGCCGTAAAGAATCCCTCCGATGATGTTGCCCCCGATGATCGTTTCCTTGATACTGAACTTGATGAGGCCGAACTCGAAGAGGCCGTAGAGCCCGATCATGGCGACGAGGATTGCCGAGAGCATGAACTTCATGATCGTCATGTCGAGAAAACGCAGGGCGCCCACCTGCTTGTCGTAGCGGAGCACCTGCCCCTTCTGGAGGAGGAATCCGAAGATCACGCCGGTGATGAGGCCGGAAAGAAGCTCGTTCATCTTCTGTCACCTCCATAGAGGATTCGCGCCATGACGGCGCCGGCACCGAAGAAACAGACCAGGGCGATGTAACCGCTGACCGCTATTTGAGCCAGACCGCTCAAACCGTGGCCACTCGGTCAGCCGTCGGCCATGCGGGCCCCGAACATGAGCACGATGCCCCCGAGGAAGGCCGCAACCCAGCGCTTGGCCTTCGAAGACCCGAACCGGGACTCCCACATGGGCGGCACCGGGGTCAACTTGAAGTCTTTCGTAAATGCCGCCGCCGCCAGGGCCCCGAAGAAAATCCCGACGACGAACATCCACTGCCACTCGATCTTTATTTTTTCCTTCTTGTAGTACTCCTGCCCCGCCGCGTGCTCCGGCGCGATGGCCTGCTCGATCATCCCCGCCGTGCGGACGAAGGTCGTCGAGGCGCCGAAATACTTGCCCGTCAGGAATACCGATGCCACCAGCAGCAAGCCCACCAGCCCGCCGGCGATGTAAGGGGACCAGCCCTTCCGCGTCATGACCTTCATCAACTCCTCCTTCGATCATCCTGCGATCGTTGTGACTCTTGCGCCCTGCAGCGTAGCGGTGTGGATGGTGTCAGGTTGCAGGTGTCAGGTGACAGGAAATTACCTGTTACCTGTTACCTGTTACCTGTTACCTGTTACCTGTTACCTGTTACCCAATTATCCGCCCACCCGCAACACGATTTTGCCGAAATGCCGGTCCTCCTCCATCATCCGGTGGGCCGCCTGCACCTCCCCGAGGGGAAAAACCTTTTCGATGAGGGGAACGATGGTCCGGTCGGCAAACTTCGGCAAAGCCCGGCGGGTGAACTCAGCGACGATCTCGGCCTTCTCGGAGACGGGTCGGGAGCGGAGCACGGAGCCGATAATACGCTGGCGCTTCACCATCATGAGAGCCAGGTTCAGCTCTGCCTTGATCCCGCTCGTCACCCCGATGAGGACGAGCCTGCCTGCATAGGCCAGCGAGTTCATGTTCGGCTCCAGGTATTTCGCCCCGATGTGATCCAGGATGACATCGACGCCTTTCTTTCCGGTGAAATTCTTCACGGCCTCGGAGAAATCGGGCGTCTCCTTGTAGTTGATGACCCGGTCAACGCCGAGGGCTTTCACCCTGTCCAGCTTTTCGGGGGATGCCGTGACGATGAGTTTCGTCTTGGGCACAAGGGCCTTGCAGAGCTGCACTGCCGCCGTGTTGACTCCGCCGCCCCCGCCGTGAAGGAGCGCGATCTGACCGTCGGCCAGCTCCCCGAGGATGAAGACGTTCAAAAATGCCGTGATATAGGACTCACAGACGCAGGCAGCCTCCTCGAAACTCATGCTGTCGGGGATGCGCATGGGGTGGTTCGCATAGGCCACGGCATACTCGGCATAGCCGCCTCCCCCCACGAGGGACATGACGCGCTCACCCTTTTTCCATCCGTTCACTCCGGGGCCGAGATCCTCGATAACACCCGCCACTTCGAGCCCCAGGATGTCTGATTCCCCCGGGGGCGGAGGGTATTTGCCGCCGCGCTGGACCAGGTCGGGCCGGTTGATGGAGGTGGCCATGACACGGATAAGCACCTGGCCCGCTGCCGGTTGTGGCTTCGGAACCTCCCCCATCTTCAGGACATCGACTCCTCCAAACCCTTCCATCAGGACCGCTTTCATGAATGCCTCCAGGCGAGTCAGGGTTGCCGGGGTTTGCACGCCCCCAGTAAAAAAGCAGGCCCGCGCGGCCTTGCTTACGTTAAAAGATACTCGCGCCGGCGGGCGGAGTCAACGGGATTGTGCGACCCAGGAAAAGGAAAGAAAGCTACCCTGGATTGCGGCTTCCTGTATTGACGGAAGCATCCGCATGTTCTAAGCTGTCTTCACGTTCAAGCAAAGCGAATTGCTGTCGAATACGGATATGGACGAAATCATTCAGGCACCCCCGTCTTCCCGTCTCCACATGGTGGATCTCCCATTGCCGATGACCGGCTTTCGGCATTTTGTCACCAGCTGGCTTTATTCCGATCATGATGCGACGGTGATCGTGGACCCCGGCCCTGCATCGGCGATCCCCGCCCTCATCTCCGCCCTGGAACAACGGGGTGTAAAAACTCTCGACCTCGTTCTCCTGACTCACATCCATCTGGACCACAGCGGCGGCGTGGGGCACCTGCTCCGCCGCTATCCGGGGGCGAGGGTCATCTGCCATCCCAGGGGAGCGCCCCACATGATCGACCCCTCAAAGGTCTGGAGCGTCTCCCTGAGGAATCTGGGCGAGATTGCCGAAATGTACGGAAAGCCCGACCCGGCCCCGGCAGACCGCATCGGCTTCGAGGAGACGATCCGGATCGGCGGTCTGATCATCGAGAGCATCGAGACGCCGGGGCATGCGCCTCATCAGCTTGCCTTCCGGATGGACGGAGCGCTTTTTACAGGGGAGGCGGCAGGCATCTTTTTCCCCCTCGCCGACACGTTCTATCTCCGGGTCGGCTGCCCCCCGGGCGGCTTCGATTACCCGGCATACCGCCGGTCCCTTGAACGGCTGCGGACCTCAACTGCCTCGGTGCTTTGCTTTTCGCATTACGGCTACTCGAGGGATGTGCGCAGGGTCTTCGACCTTGCCTTCGGTCAGCTCGACCTGTGGATCTCCGTTGCGTCGAAACATGCGGTGGAAAAAGAGGGGGTCTTCGAAGAGAAGGTCATTGCGGAACTGCTCGGAAAAGACCCGGCTCTTGCGTGCTTTGAGTCCCTGCCCGAGGATGTGAAGTCCAGGGAGCGCTGGCACCTGCGTCACAGCGTTGCCGGTTTCAGGCCCTATCTCGCACAGAAATAGCCGCAGGAAAGGGATCGCCGTCCATCACAGCTCATCGATTTCGGCAAGAAGCTCCTCTCCGGGGTGAGTCGGTATTGAAAAATACCACCAGTTCTTTTTGGCCGTCCATCCTTCCTGCCGGGCCGTCTCGTCGCCCCAGAGACACCTGCCCGCCGGCCGGACGAGCGTCCGCATTTTCGCGTCCGCCTGCCTTATTCGCTTGAAGCAGGTCTTTTTAACCTCTGCCGGAACAACGACAAGGGTCTCTTCGAGGAGCTGCCGGCCGTCCATGTCGTTCAGATAGTCGTCAAGCCCCAGGCTGTAGCCCTCCTCGACGGACCGGACGACCTCTTCCCAGCTCTCCGCAAGCCCCCGCAGCCCCCCCCTGACCACATGCTCCGGACAGCCGCGCTTGCGCAGAAACTCCCCGACGGGATCTTTTTCTTTCATGTCAAACCTCTCGAGAAGAGCATTAGAGTCCGTTGGCAGGTTTTCCCTCTTTCGCCTACACCCTACACCCGAGTCCCTACACCCTGCTCATCAATGTTTTCGCCGGAGCTGGCGCTCGTAGTAGGCCTCCCCGTCCGTCGGCCTGAAGTACGTGCGAATGACGCCGTCGCGGTTGAAGGCGAGGAAATCCCTCGTCTCGCGATCATACCGGCTCACCACTCCGTCGGGCCGGACGGACTCGAGAATCGCTCCTCCTGCCGGCCGGTCGCGAAGCTCCTGGGCTTTTCTCAGGTACTTCTCCATCGTGACCGCCCCGAACTCTCGGCCGTGCTTCTTGTAGTGATCGACAAGCTTTTGCCGGCTGGCGAACCCGATGTCCGGGCGCTTGACGTGCGAAGGGGCAGCGCTCCCCTCAAGGGCAGCCTTCCCTTTCTGGACTTCTGCCGGAGGGGCCTGAGGGGATCCGCAAGCAAGGACAAGAAACACCAGGACAACAAGCGCCCACGCCCAGGGTCGTTTCAACCGGCCCAAGATTCTTCTGCCCATGGCTCAGCCCTCATCCCGTTTTTTCGCTGAAGAAATTTAACACAGATACCCGGTGCCGGGCGAATGATTTTTCAGGGACGACCTTCGTGCCGGTTCGAATTCTCCAACTCCTAAATTTCCAGTTGCAACCCCTCTCGCATACGCGCTATAAAATATCGGTCATGGCAATTAAAATTCCTCGCACCAAGATGCCAGGAATTTAGAAACTTAAGGAATGGGTTTATCTGTTATTATGCTCGCTTACCCCGCAGCAAGCTGCGGGGTAAGCGCGTGCAATCGTTTTCAACAAACCGGAAGCAACAGCCATCACGGGAGGCGAAAATGAAACGGTTTACCTTATCGGCCCTGAGCGGCCTGATGATCGCGATGTATGTTCTCGCGCCCGGCGTTTCGCCGGCACAGCAGAAGGGCCCATCCGATGACATGATCAAAGGGGCTTATCGGCAAGTTCTTGCGGAGGCCGACAAGAACCGCGACGGGAAGCTGAGCATGAGCGAGTGCCTGGCGGTCTGGAAGGACAAGAATACGGCCGAGAAAAACTGCAGGTACTGGGATGCAAACAGCGACGGGGTCATCACGGAGGACGAGTACGTCCAGCAGGTCCGGAAGATCATGCAAAAATAAACAGGGACGCAACCGTTCCGAGTGCGGTTACGAAAAGCCGGTGAAACACCTATTAAGGATCAAGGAGGATACATGCGCGGTTTGAAGACAACAGCACGGTTGGGTTCCATTTTCACAGTTCTGCTTGCAGCAGGGGTCATCCTCGCGGGCTGCGCCACGGGGTTCAACTATTCCTTCGACCCCGCAGCTGGCTACACGGGGCTGAAGAGTTACAGCTGGGTGACGACGGGGACCATGGGACAGACCAGTGACCTGGTCGTGAAAAACGTCCAGTATCAGGCCGATCAGGTCCTCGAGAAAAAGGGTTTCCGGAAGACCACCGAGAGCCCGGACATGCTGGTCTCGGTCAACTACGAAAACGAGATCGGCATCAACCAGTACGGCTACCAGCTCCGGATGCTGACGCTCGGCATTCAAAAGGCCGACGGCAAGCAGCTGATCTGGCGGGGAACCGCAACGGGCACGATCAATGCCGATGCGTCTTCTGGCGATCTGAAAAACGCCGTAGAGGGGATCCTGAAAAACTTTCCGCCGACGAAATAAGAGATAGGGGCCAGGGTTCAGGGTATAGGGTCCAGGGAAGGAAAAAGAATATTGCAGACGAACAGCGTAAGCGTCTGAGCCACGTGGTCAGTGAACAAGAACGAAAAGCGCCGCAGGCCTTCGCTTGCGGCGTCTTTTTATTATCCGGTCGCCCTGGCCGTTGCGTCAGAACAGATGTACCTGGAATCCAAGCTTGGCGAGCTTCTTCGCAACGAGTGCCTTGTCAAAGGGCTTGACGACGTAGTCGTTGCAGCCCGCCTGGATGCTCGTCATCAAGGTGTCCTTGTCGGATCGGGCCGTCACCATGACGACCTTCACCCTCTTGCTCTCGGGAACGTTTTTTTCACGCTCCATCCCGCGGATCCGGTTCAGGACCTCCAGACCGTCCATCTCCGGCATCTGAACATCCAGGGAGATCAGGTCATAGGGGGTCCAGCCGTTCCAGGCGCCTACGAACTTCTCCACGGCATCGGCCCCGTTTTCGACGGCCTCGCACTCGCCGAAATGGCCCATGATCATCTTCATCTTTTCCCTGCTGACCATTTCATCGTCCACAACCAGGATTTTCATTCTTCACTCCTCTGTCTCGACGCACAGTTTCAGGGTTTGTGAACAAACTCGTCCAGGCGCCTGTATGCCCTCTCCAGTTTCATCAGCCCTTCGGGGGCCGCGCCGAGCGAGCCCGATTTGGCCGTTATCTCAAGCTCGGCCGCAGCCGACGACAACTCCGCAGCCGCTAGGTTCGCTGCACCGCCCTTGATGGCATGAGCCTCGCGCCTGAGGATCTCCGCATCGGCCCGGTCCAACGCTTCGCGGATGGTGCCGAGCTGGGCCCGCACATTCTCGAGGAACTTCTCCAGAAGCCCCGTCAGGAACTCCCGGTTTCCTTCGAACTCCTCCAGGGCCCTTGCGAAGTCCATGGGCTCCGCAGGAGCCTGATGAGGCGCCGATGCCTCTGAAGGCGGCAGCGCGCCGCCGGCTTGCGCGTGCCCGCTGTCGACCCAGTGATCCACCTTGCCGAGCAGATCCTTCCGGAACACGGGCTTGATCAGGTAGTCATCCATACCCGCCTTGAGGCACGCATCGATGTACTCTCTGACGGCGTGCGCAGTCAAGGCAACAATGGGGATGCGGTTCGCGCTGCCCCGGCTTTTCTCGAGATCACGGATGATCTTCGTGGCTTCAATGCCGTCCATGACGGGCATCTGGATGTCCATGAAAATGATATCGTGATTCCCGCTTTCGAAGGCATCGATCGCCTCCTGCCCGTTGCCTGCCAGCGAGACGCAGTGGCCTCCAGCCTCGAGATGCCTCCGGGCGACTTCCAGGTTGATGGCATAATCATCGACCAGAAGAATCCGGCGGCCCTGCCCGGATTCCCGCCCGTGCAGCCCGGTTGCGGGACTGCGGGCATCGTCCTCTTTTCCTTTTACCGCAACCCTCTCCAGGCTCTTCTTCATCTTCGCGGTGAACCAGAACGTGCTCCCCTCGCCGGGCTCGCTCACCACCCCGATATCGCCGCTCATCATCTTCACGATCTCTCTTGCGATGGCAACCCCGAGGCCAGTTCCGCCGTATTGCCGGGTCGTCGAGCCGTCGGCCTGCTCGAAGGCTTCGAAAATCTTCTGTTGCCGGTCGAGGGGGATCCCGATCCCCGTGTCGCTCACGGAGAACTGAATCACCACCCCGTCGCCCAAGTCGCGCACGAGCTCGCCCGAGACCGACACCTCCCCCTTCGGGGTGAATTTGAGAGCGTTGCCGACGAGATTGACGAGCACCTGGCGCAGCCGCACGGCATCGCCGAACAACCCTGTCGGGACATCCGGGGCGAGGAAGGTCATAAAGTCTAGTCCCTGTTGTTTGGCCCGCAGGGCAAAACCGTCCGTGACAGAGCGAACGAGGTCCGCGAGGTCAAAGGGGGCCTCCTCCAGCACCATCTTTCCCGCCTCGATCTTGGCCAGATCGAGGATGTCGTTGATGAGACCGGAGAGATTGCGGGCTTCGCCGTAGATGGTTTCGAGCAGCCCCTTGAAGTTTTCATCGGGATTCTGCCCCAGGCAAAGCTCCGTCATCCCGATGATCCCGTTCAGGGGGGTGCGGATCTCGTGGCTCATCCTGGCAAGGAACTCGCTCTTGGCGCGGCTGGCGATCTCGGCGGCCTCCTTGTCCTTTATCAGAGACTCCGCCCGCTTTCGCTGCGTGATATCCCGAGTCACCGCCTGGATGCCGACGATCAGGCCATCGCTCTCGACGGCTATGCTCACCTGCGTTTCGCCCCAGAACGTGCTGCCGTCCTTCCGGACGTGCTCCAATTCCAGCACCTCCGAAAACCCCTTGCCGGTGAGAGTCCTCTGCTTGATGAGATCCTTGATGACTTTATAGAGGTCGAGGACGTTTTTAGCGGAGTCGGGGGTCAGCATCTTCTCAAAACGAATCCCCTTGGCCTCCTCCGGGGAATATCCATACATCGTCAGCATGGACGGGCTGACATAGGTCAGGTTCATCTTCAGGTCCATGGTCCAGATGAGATCGCTCATATTGTCAGCCATGAGGCGGTAGCGCTTTTCACTGCGGCGCAGGGCCCTCTCGGCCTCCTTGCGTGCGGTGATGTCGATGAAGCTCTCCAGGAGGCACTCACGGCCGTCCACTCGCAGAGGGACGACGGTCTTGATAATGGAGCGCCGGGAGCCGTCTGCCGTGAGCATGATCCGCTCCGAATTGTCGACGATCTGCCCCAGGTCCGTCACCGGGCATCGACCTGCGTGAGTCGGACAGACGAATTCGTGGCAGGGCTGACCGATGATACGCTCCTGCGGCAGGCCGATCATGCGGGCTGCGGCCGGGTTGACCTCCTGGATGATGTGCGTCTCCCGGTCAATGATCAAGAGCCCCGCGTGAACGCTGTCGAACACGGCGTTCAGGCGCCCTTCGCCTTCTTCGGCACGCTTGCGGTCCGTGATGTCCCGGACGAACACAAGGGCCCCGTCGTGTCCTTCATAGTGGATGGGAACGGGGGCCACGGACACATGCACGGCAGTGCCATCGAGCTTCAGATAGATTTGGTCGTGCGCGGGAATATGCTTTTTCTCTTCGTTCAGGAGCCGGGTCCGCTCTTGCACGCTTTCACGACAGTCGGGGTGAACCCGTTCAAGCAAGGGCCGTCCGAGCAGCTCATCGGGGGACTCGGCCCCGAAGATGCGCAGGGCGGCCTTGTTCAGATAGGCAATACGGCCCTGGGTCTGCACGAAAATGCCGTCCGGTGCATTTTCGATCAGCAGGCGGTAGCGGTTCTCGCTTTCCCGCAACTTCTCCTCTGTTTTTCTTTTCTCCGTCAGGTCCTGCACATTTGCGATCCGGTACAGCACCTTTCCCTCTTCGTCCAGCTTGACCGTGATGTCGTGGAGCGCCGGAAATCGGGTCCCGTCTTTGCGGATGTGATCCAGCTCGAAGATGTGATGGCCCTTTTCATTGGCCTGGCGGATGTTCTCGACAAAGGCCTTCCGGCAATCCGGGGCAACCAACTCCATAACCGGCCGGCCGGCCAGCTCCTCGATCGTGCACCCGTGCATTTCGGCATAGGCCGGGTTCACGATATCGAGCAGGTCGCGGACGCACGTGATCATACCCGTGCGGGAGTTTCGGAAGACGTCTGCAAGCTTGTGCAGTTCCTCCTCCATCCGCTTGCGCTCCGTGATGTCGCGGATGATCCCCTCGATGCCGACGGGGCACCCCTGGTCGTCGAAACAGAAGGAACTGCTGACCGAAACGTCGAGGGGGGTCCCGTCCTTTTTCTTGAGCTGGACCCCGTAGTCATCCACGTAGCCCTGTTTATGAAGCGCTTGCAGGTATTCATCCCGTCTCGAGGGGTCCATGTATAACGACAAAACGTTGAGGCCAATGAGTTCGTCGACGGATTCATAGCCCATCTTTGGCATGGCGGATCGGCTCACCATGACGAGCTTACCCTCGAGGTCGCACCGGAAGTAGATGTCGCGGATGTTTTCGACAATCTGGCGGAATTTTTTCTCGCTCTGTTGCAGGGCCTCCTCGGAGCGCTTTCGCGCGGTGATATCACGGGAAAGCCCCCGGAAACCCGTCGGCCGTCCGTTCCTGTCGCGGATCAGCGAGACCGACACCTCGATGGGAACGCGGGAGCCGTCCTTGCGGATGAGCTCGTAATCGAAAGCCCTTTCCGTTTTGCCGGTTCGGAAGACCCGGTTGAAGACGTCGTAGACCTTTTTCGCGCCCTCGCCGTCCATATAGGCCCGGTAGTGCATCCCCGGCATCTCGCCCAACGAATAACCCAGCATCCGGCACATGGCCGTGTTGCAGAAGGTAAAGCTTCCCCCCAGGTCCACCTCGTAATAACCATCCTCTATGTCGTTCAGGATGGCGCGGTAGCGCTCCTCGCGGAGGATGTCGCGGGGGGCCCCAGGTTCGGTTCCCGGACGGCGGAGCGCGTTCAGCTCTCTCTGAAGCCGTTCGTTCTCCTCGATCAACTGTGCCTTCGTCTTTTCCGTGCCTGCCATCGATCCGTTCGATTTTCCTTGAGTTTTTCCCCCGTTGGGATTATGCAATTTCCGTGTAACGCAGGGGGGCCGACAAAATCGGAGCACCTTCTAACCCTATCGGACGGCGGGGAGGATTTGTTGAGCACAATCAAGGCGGTGATCTTCGACTGGGGAGGCGTACTGATCGAGAACCCGACGGAAGGGATACTCCGATATTGCCGGGAAGTTCTCGGCATCGGGACCGGGTGCATGCTGGCGGCCTACCGCAAGCTGATACCCTACTTCCAGGAAGGGAAGATCTCGGAAGAGGAGTTTTGGAAGGGGGTGCGCAGACGAACGGGTGCGAAAGGGGGAATGCCCGCTTCGCTCTGGCTCGAGGCGTTTGAACATTCCTATATAGAGAAGAATGACGTCTTTGCCGTGGCCCGTGAGCTTCACGGCAGTGGCTGCCGGACGGGCATCCTGTCCAACACGGAAAAGCCTGCCCGGCCGATCATGGAGAGGGATTCCTACCGCATTTTCGACCCCCTCGTGCTTTCCTGGGAAGTGGGGTCGTCCAAGCCGCAGGGAAG
This sequence comes from uncultured delta proteobacterium, assembly GCA_963705165.1. Classification (GTDB taxonomy): domain Bacteria; phylum Desulfobacterota; class Syntrophia; order Syntrophales; family UBA2192; genus UBA2192. The sequence continues at coordinate 166,870 of CAVPJD010000031.1, forward strand.
GATCTTCGAGGCGCTGATCGCAACCCTGTCCATGGACCCGTCGGAGATCCTTCTGATTGACGACGTGGCGGCAAACATCACCGCTGCAGAGGATCTGGGCCTGCAGGGCCTCTTATTCACGAACGCAGAGACATTGAAGGCAGACCTCGAGGCTCTGCTCCGATAAGGTCCCGTCCGCTCAATCACATACTGGAGCACCAAATGCATTTCTATAAAGAGGCGAGGGGGAGGAAGCCTTTAGCCTTT
>CAVPJD010000032.1:0-77753 GCA_963705165.1 uncultured delta proteobacterium
GGTTCTCTCCAAAGGCTCCATGCCGGCGATCATCACCCACGATGACGGATTTTTCATTTCTGTATTCAGCATTTACAAAGCCGGGGAAGACGGCGTTTTCAAGGAGCCGGTGAACACGCCCATTGACATCAGAGTTGAAGACCCGGGCACGTACCTTGTGACCCTGAATTTCGGCGCTCTCAATGACACAGATACTCATGTCCTGATTTACAGCACACCCGAGCCCGGGACGCTCCTGCTACTGGGGCTTGGCCTTATTGTTGTCGGAATCCTGCGAAGGAGGGGCTGAACCGTCAGCCGACATAAAGGACTGCATGCGGCGCTTTTCGTAAGGGTTGACGAAGCGCCGCTTTTTATTATGCACAACTTTTCGATTTAATGATGATCCGACGATCAGGGTCAGACTTGCATATTGCGATTTGAACGACTTAGCCTTCCAGTGCGTCGAGCACTTGTTTCACGTTGACCTTCAGGTCCACGTCGTCTTGTAAGTAGCGTGTCACTGCTGCGGGGTCTTTCCTCAGGAAGTTCGCAATTTCATGGTTCCGGTAGGAAAAGTCCTTCGCTATTTTGCACAACAGCCGCCGTCCGTCCCTGACCGTGCGCACGATCAGGGTCAGACTTGCATATTGCGATTTGAACGACTTAGCCTTCCAGTGCGTCGAGCACTTGCTTCACGTTGACCTTCAGGTCCACGTCGTCTTTTAAGTAACGTGTCACCGCTGCGGGGTCTTTCCTCAGGAAGTTCGCAATTTCATGGTTCCGGTAGGAAAAGTCCTTCGCTATTTTGCACAACAGCCGCCGTCCGTCCCTGACCGTTCTTGACTTTGTACTGGCGCGCATCTGTTCCATGGATACTGCAGTGAGTCGCTCAATCGCCATTGCAATTTTTTCCAGGGAATGATGCCTCTGCCTTCTGTTTCCAGTGATTTCAGCAGGAACCCTGCTCTTGATATCCTCTACGAACTGTTCATCACCAAGCAGCCGCTGATCGACCGTTCCGTATATTTCCTTCCTGTCAGCGACGGGTCCCGTGTTCATGAACTCAAGATACCGTTTGATTGCTGCAGGTTCATGCTCTGAAAACAGTCGGAGAACAAGGTCTGTGTCGACGAGGCCGCTGTTCGATGCCTTGTTTATATATGCACTATGGCTGCTCCATGGGTAATCTCCGGGCAGCTCTGTGGCTTTGGCCCTGACGGGATTGAGATGGATGTATTTGATGAGTGTCAAGAGGTATTCATCCCTGTCGCAGAGGATCGCCTTATAGCGGCCCTGAAACAGGTGACCGACTGTTTCTTGCTTTCGGTTGAAATACATTGTGTAACTTTGATTGAGGCCCTGGATAATCTTGGAGAGTGGCATCTGCGCCGTTTCGATGAGAAGGTGCACGTGGTTGGGCATCAGGACGTAGGCAAAGAGCAAAAAGCGGTAGCGCTCCTTGTACTTCGAGAGAGATTCAAGATACCGGGCGAAATCATGTTTCGATCGGAAGATTTTCTGCCGTTGGTTTCCCCGGGCCAGAACGTGATAAAGGGCGCCGTCGAATTCGATCCTGCGTTTTCTTGCCATGGAGGGGAAATAACGGAAAGCCGGTCAAATGTCAATATGCAAGTCTGACCCCGCGGTCCATGCATAAAAAGAGGGCCGCAGTGTGGATGCGGCCCTCTGGTCTGATTATGTTTGCGTGTCTTACTTCGTGCGCCTCCGCGTGATGCCAAGGGCAACGAGGCCGAGGCCGAGCAGGGTGAGCACGCCGGGCTCGGGGACTGTGATACCGACTAATCCCTGAAATTGGGTCAGTTGGCTTGCCGTTTCTCTGCCCGGGGTGATCCACAGGAAATCACTGACATCTCCCGTATTGCTGCCGAGTGCCGTGAGATAAGAGTTATAAAGGCCGAATTGTGGTGCCGCAGCGTCAAGATGGTAGACATTGAAACCGTTGTTCACAGTCCAGATAGCCGCCTGGAGGGCTATTGCTGCATCACCCTGACCCGCGGTGCCATAGTTGCTCAGCAGCCAGGCAACCTGATCTGCATGAGCAAGGGGTGAGCCATAAATGACCCCGGCATTGTTTACAACGGTGCTGGGATAGTCACCGGGTACATATACGCTTTTGAACAGATCTACGCAATATAGGTAACTTAACCGGATTTCCGTTCAGGTAAGAAACATCAATTGACCCGCCGCCTTCTGTTACCATGCTGCTCATTCAATACAGAGAAGGGAATTGAAGAATACGAGCCTCCAAGTTGTAAATAATCTGCCTGTGCCGCTCCAGCTAAAAGAAATACCATGCAAGTTGCCAGAACAAGAACCTTTTTGATCATTTGCTTCCTCCTCGTAGATTGTGTGATCAGATTCAATGGTTGCATCAGTTACATTGGCTGTTTGCAAGATCAATGCCGAGTGCCGTTACAGCCGCATTAATAAATTATAATTATATGTTATTATTCACATAAATAATTTAGATATTTTGGGTATTATCCAAGAATAGTCCGGGCTGTTGAATTCTTGAATTGTAAAGTATACCTACAGTAAAAAAAGAGCATTTCAGGGACTATTCTAAATTAATCAAACATATACGAGTTATTGGCAATTTAATCTAGTCTGGAAGAAAGTGTATAGTATTCCGACAATTTCAAGGCAAACCAAGGTCGGGTACTTTATGGGGTGCGCTTGCCTGGCGATGACCGCCTTTTCCAAGGCTTGCCCCGCCATCTTTAGATAGAAAGAGGACCGCGAGATGAGTGCGGCCCTCTGGTCAGGTCATGTTCAGGTGCGTTCTTTGTGCGCCAGGGATTATTTTTTCGAATTTAACCAAAAATACTTGTCACACCGGTTACATTAACGAAACGGGCAAGCCACGGACACAGGAAACATGATCAAAGCGCCTGCCATTGTCGGGAATATTTACGTCATTGGCTTGATTGGGGCTACGAAAAAATGCGTATGCTTTTAACTGATTGAAAAGATGTGGTTTCAGCGGATACGCACGTTTGTCGGAATACTTTACGATTTGGCAGTTGTTGATTGATGAAACCTGTGTATAAAAATAAATCTATTCTTATTAATTCAATAATTATAATATGTTGCAATCATGATTGGCTGAAAAGTTATCAACAGCTTCATGGCACATATTCTGAATCTTGACCTGCCAAAATCAATATTGAAGGAGGGGGACATGAAAAAGATTCTTATTATTTCAATCTTTGCACTAGTGTCGCTAATGTCGTTCCCAGTCGCTTTTGGCTATCCTGTTTATCAAGGCGATATCATCACACTGGCTAACGGTATCGGTGATACAAATGGAGGCGAGTTCAACTTATCAAAATCCGGCACGTTTTTATTCAAAACTTTTTGCCTTGAGGCGAATGAAACCATCAGTTTTGGCACTCCTTACAAAGTGGGCAGCATCGATACGGGTGCTATTTTGGGCGGTCAAGGTGGGCCCATTGATCAAGTGGATGTCAGGACGGCGTATCTGTATTATCATTTCGCCGTAGGAAATCTTCAAGGTTATACATACGGAAAAGCCGCCAGCGCAGATGCTCTTCAAAATGCCATTTGGTATATCGAAGGGGAAGGCGGTGTGAATAATGCTTTCGTAGCACTTGCGGAAGGTAAGTGGAGTGACACGGTAACGTCCGTGTATTAACCTGGTTGATACGGTCTCGGGTGAGAACAACAGTCAGTATTGACGCTCATTCCGGAGCCCATGACAATGATTCTCTTCGGCCTTGGCCTTGTTGGCCTGGCCGGCTCTGAGGAGGAAAGAATAACCGTTGAAATACCTTCTGCGATCAATGGCGGCAGGCTTTCGAGCCTGCCGCTTTTTTTTATTATAGTCCCTATCATTCTATAATCATTGATAATTGAGACATGAACGATTCAAAATGTTCTCGGCATCCCGCATCAGGCGCAGAGGGCAGTGTCGGGTTACTTTACAAATGCTACGTGTGCACTATCCTGGATCCAAAATATCCGAGACATCTGCAATAAACAGCTAAAATAGTAATAATAATGTGCATATGGGAAAATGCTGCTGCAATCGTCCCATCTGTAATATACGTAAGAAGTAATTCCCACTCATGGACCGTCACTGTTAACTGTTAAGGATATTTACAGTTACAAACAATTTGAGTGTAAAAAACATGTCAATGATAATAATGCTATATGGGAATATGGTTGCATCTGTCATATTTGTATCGTCGGTATAGTTTACATTTTACGCTGCATATACGCATGACGAAATATTAGAATAATGAATGATATCATGGTCATATAATCATCGTCATCGATTGGTATGCTTAGTGTAAAGCCTTGATTACAAGTAAATGTAAACACTAAAGCTGGAGAGGGACAAATGAAAAAGTTAGTATTTATTCTTTGTGCAGCAGTGGCATTGTTTTCGACGCCACAATGGGCGCTAGCCTTAGATACGGTCTATGTAGCGCCTGGGTATGGATCTCGTAATGTGGGCAGTGGCGGGGAATTTACCTTGACAGCGTCTGGATCGTTGACTGGAACATTCCAAACCTTCTGTTTAGAACGGGATGAATTCCTTTCTTCTAGTGCAACTTATAATTACGTCATTAACAGCGCTGCCGTTGACGGCGGTATTGGAGGTCCTAGCCCAGATCCGATTTCCAAAGGTACGGCGTATCTTTTCTATAATTTTGCAAAGGGAATACTGGCAGGTTATGATTATACTGGAACGACAACAACGCAGGAACTTCAAAATGCGATTTGGTATCTTGAGCAGGAGATCACTGATCCCGGAACAAACCAATTTTTGACCGCCGTATATGGTCAGTATGTGAGTCTCGCCGGTGCTCGTGCTGATGCTAACGGCCTTTTTGGTGTTGCGGCCCTGAACCTTTCCAGAGCGAATGACCCGTTTGCACAGGATGTGCTGGTCGTAACCCCCGAACCGCTGACGATGATCCTTCTCGGTCTCGGCCTTGTCGGTCTGGCCGGTCTTCGGAGAAAAGAATAGCAAATAAAGAAGAATAACCTTCTGTGGTGTGGGCGGCAGGCTGACGAGCCTGCCGCTTTTTTTTGCGTGAGATTGCCACGGGGCTTCGCCCCTCCTAAGCAACAGCACTACCCGTGGTCGAAAGATGTAGGGGCCGTTCCCCGAACGGCCCAACAAGCCCGATCGGGGATCGGGCCCTACGAGAAGAAGGCTGTTTCTTCAATCGATAACCCCGGACGAAGTCGGGGTCTGTTGCTCGCAATGATAGTAGAAAGGCATACATGAAAAATCGCAGGGGATAGGGACCGAAGCGAGTTCAGAAACGAGCCGATTGTGCCGATAAATACGTATGAGGCATCTGTGGAACACTGAATCCACTGAAGGAGCAAAAACGATCCTGATGAAGAAAGCGGCAGTCATTGCAATCCTCGCAACGTTTCTTTTCTGCTCCGCGGCGGGTGCTTACCCCGTCAGCGTGGGGGACATGATCTATATCACCTCGTCGGGTCCGCTGGGGGGCGGAGGAGAAATCGCGGTGGTCAATCAGTCCAACGGGTTCAAGTTCGAGTCGTTCTGCCTGGAGCGGCAGGAGATCATCCTGCAGGGCTCGAAAAACCCCTACGTGGTCTACGATCTGTCCCCCTACGCCATGAGCGGCGGAGGCGGCGCCGTGGACGGCAAAGACGAGCTTTCAGGCGCGACGAAGTGGCTCTACTACAACTACTGGACGGGGGTGCTGGCGTCCGAGTACGGCTACGACGGAGTGAGCAGGAAGAAAGGCCAGGGCGCCCTTCAGCTCGCAATCTGGTATCTTGAAGGGGAGACGGACAAGCTGCAGGAAAATGACGGCGAGAAGACATGGAATGGAAAATACTTCCATGATCTTGCCATTCAGCACGAAAAAGAAGGCGCCTTCCTGCCCGTTTACGCCATGAACATATGGGGACCTTACAGGCAGGGAGCCGATATGGGGGAGGGCCAGTCGATGCTTGTCGTCACGCCTGAGCCGTGGACGCTCATCCTTCTGGGTGCGGGTCTGATCGGCCTGGCTGGTCTGAGGAGAGGGCTGTAGGCAATCGGGGAACATTCATTCCGTGGTACATGGCGGCAGGCTGACGAGCCTGCCGTTTTTTTGAAAAGCTCCGGGAAAGTCCGCCTGTATCACGAAAGGGGGCATCTCGCTCCCTCAACCTCTCGAACAAGGATCAGGATATCACTCACCCTGACCTCACTCAGAGACTGTGTCTGAATCGGCTTCGTCATTGCGAGCCACTGACCCCGCCATGCCCGGGGTTATCGATGGAAGAACAGCCTTCAACTGTAGGCCCATCCGCGATCGGGCCTGCTAGGAGTTCGGGGAACGGTCATCTTTCGACCATTGGACTGCTGTTCCATCGGATAACCTCCGTAAACGGCCGGCGGTCTTGTCTCGCAATGACGAGGGGGCTTCTCGAATGACAGAATGGGGAGGCTCCTCGCAAGGACGGAAAATGGGGCATTTCTTGCATTGGCATTGATAGAGAATGGGGGCTCCGCACAATGAGCTCCTCCTCAAATAACGCTTTCAGAGCCGGGCGGGGATATTTCCCTTGACAAGAACGGGTGGTCGGATATTTGCTCATGTCGGGGGATGTACGAAGGGACACAATAGGGTAAGGCGCAAGAGAACCTCGCGCGTATTGTGTCCCCATGTGCCTGGGGGAGAGCAACCATAGCACATGGAGGTACTCCGGTTCCTTGGTAATTAATTCGTTAACTGGAAAAACAACAAGACACCCTCGTTTTCATTTCTTCCTTTTCGTCCTGATTGTCTTCTCGCTTATTTTCGCTTCGACGCCCGAAGTGCGCGCAGCCGATGTGACGCTTGCCTGGGATCCCAACCCGGAGCCTTCTGTCCAGGGCTACAGGGTGTACTACGGCAAGGCCAGTGGATTCTACACCAACGTTCTAGACGTGGGGAACCGCACGGACTGTGTCATCCCGGGGCTCGATGCGGGGACCACGTATTTCTTAGCCTGCACGGCCTACAGCGCGACGGGCGACGAGAGCAATTTCTCCGGCGAGATCGTCTACGCCACAGAGGGGGCATCTTCCGGTGCATCCGGTTCATCCGAATCATGGGCCTCGTCGAGTTGCTTCATCGCCACGGCGGCCTGGGCAGCGGGCTTGCGCCCGAGGTGTTGACGCTGCGGGAATTCCGTGACCGGTACCTGCTCACGAACGGCCCGGGGCAGGACTTTGTCGAGTGGTATTACCGTGTGTCGCCGCCCATCGCGGCCTTCATCGCAGAGCATGAATCGCTGAAGACGGCGGTGCGCTGGCATTGACGCCCGTCGTCGGTGCCGTGAAGTACCCGGCGGCGGCGCTCTCGATGATTCTTCTGATCCCCGCGGTAGTCATCGTCAGGAAGAGGCGAAGAGGAAGTGCCTGAGTCGAACAAAAAAGTGTCTGAGTGAAGAGAGAATAGAAGGATGTCATTGCGAGCCGAGCCTCCCGCGGCGTGGCAATACTTCGTTTGAGACCTAGTTTCGAGATTGCTTTGTCGCTATCGCTCCTCGCAATGACTGGGCAGACGTAAGAACCAGACAGACAGTATTCCCAATATCCCAATTCCCAGTTACACCCGCGGAGCGGCAGCGCAGCGGCCGGGTCAGTATTTCATTGACAAGCTCAATGCGCTCGGTTATTCAGTAAATTGAGTTGTTCGAGCGGGCACATTCATTTCGAGTTCAATACCTTCCAGTTGCGCGCGTTTTGTGTCCTCATGTGTCGAGGGGGGGGAACCGTCACACATGGAGGTGCTCCGGTCATGGAAGCCAAAGCCATAACCGCTGAAAAGAAGTGCGCCCGCCGCAAACGATCGTTGACGCTGCTTCTGCTCGTTTTCTCTTCTTATCTTCATATCAACCACCGAGGTATCAGCCGCCAGTATAAAGCTTGCCTGGGACCCAAGCCCCGAGCCGCTGGTCACAGGCTACAGGCTTTACTATGGCAGGTCGAGCGGGGATGTAGCCGAATGTCGTCGACGCCGGAAACCGAACGGACTACACCGTCACGGGGCTCGACGCCGGGACTGACCTATTACTTCACGGCAACGGCCTACACCGGCACCGGTGACGAGAGCACCTTCTCCAACGAGACTTCGTACACATTGCCACGGGGGGACGCCTGCGACAACGAGCGGATCGTCCAGGCAGCGGCGGAGGATGCTTCATCGCCACGGCAGCCTAGGGCAGCGGGCTTGCGCCCGAGGTGTTGACGCTGCGGGAATTCCGTGACCGGTACCTGCTCACGAACGGCCCGGGGCAGGACTTTGTCGAGTGGTATTACCGTGTGTCGCCGCCTATCGCGGCCTTTATCGCGGAGCACGAATCGCTGAAGACGGCGGTGCGCCTGGCATTGACGCCCATCGTCGGTGCTGTGAAGTACCCGACGGCGGCGCTTGCTTTAGTCCTTCTGCTTCCGGCGGGCGTCATGGTCAGGAAACGAGGCGAAGAAGTGCCAGTGAAGAAGTGAAGTCAGTGCGGCTAGTCGAGTTTGATGTTTTGTGATTAGTTCTGTCAATTGGCAATTTCTGTTTCACCAGCCACAAGTCACTAATCACTAGCCACTGGTCACTGACGCGAAGCGTCAATGGTCGATCCGCTGCATCGTGGCGGGGTTGCGGGTGGCCTTCCAGGTTCGGTGTGCCTCTTCTGCAGCAATGGTCGCCCTCGATCGTGTTGCCCCGGATGCGGCCCGTGAATACGAGGGTTGATGGCTTGTCAGCCGGGTCCCCGTCGAGAGAGAAACGTATTTCATCGCCTTTGATCTTCCCGCCTCGAAGTGGAAACGGCCTGCCGTTCCGGCTGATCTGCCCCGAGAACTCCTGGAATACCTGCTTCAGCTCCATTTCCCACCGGACTTTCGCGCGTCCTTTGCCCTCCGTCCAGATCCATTTGCCCGAGGCGTTCGCGGGCACGACCCAGAAATAGGCATCCTCCCTGCCGAAGCTCGTTGTATTGTCGGGCTTCCATTCGCCCATGTCGAAGCTGTATGAGGCGATGCGTGTGCCGGGCTTGAGCTCCCGCAGCAGTTTCGGTCGGAGCCTGAGGTTCACGTCTTGCCCCATGTAGAGGGTCACCACGGTGGCCTCGCTGAAATCCTCCTTGAAGAGATCGGCCACGATGAACCGGACACGGTCCTGGACGCCGGCCCGGGCGGCATTGAAGCGGCTGTCGTCGACGAGGTCGGCGTCGATCTCAACCCCTACCGCACGGCAGCCTGTCTGCTTTGCGGCCTCGATGACGATGCGCCCATCGCCGGAGCCGAGGTCGTAGAGAATATCGTCCTTCCCCACACCGGCCTTCGACAGGATCTCGGCGATGACGTAGTTGGGGGTCGGCAGGAAGGGGGCGTCGAGCTTGACACTGCGCTCCGTGTCCATGTAGGCGAAGGCTTCCGTGCAGGCCGGCAGCGGGGCGAGCGGCAGCAGGAGGGCGAGAAGGAGAATCGCTGGAAGGGGCATCGGGTTTTGAAAGGGGAATTTTGTCAAGTTTGTTACCTCGATTATTTGTCAGAATGTTGGGAATCTGGGAACTCGGGTATCTGGGTAACATTGCAGTCAATCTACGTCTCTCTTGTCTGTCTGGTCATTGCGAGGAGATAATCGACTGTAAGCAATCTGCAAGAGATTATTCATCCTCAGACGTGGATTGCCACGCCTCGCAAGAGGCACGGGATGGCAATTACACCCTCACTTTGACTCTCTCCCCTCAAGGGAGAGGGCACCTATAAGGTACATTTTCTCCGTAGGGAGACGGAAGCTCACTCAGGCATCTTTTTCTTCAGGGGCATTATGTCGAAAAATCGCCGGGCAATTAAAGATAATTTCATTCCGGCCGATAATATGAACGAGTAGACCCCTGAAAAAGGCAATCCATACCGAAAGGGTGGGGCGCAAAGCCACTGGCCTACGTTCCGGGTATTTCCCGGGATAGGGCGGCAGGGCTGCCAGGGCGAAGGCAGCACTTTCCGTGCTCTGATTCGCTCTCACAGGGATAATCAAGCTTGCGGAGGTGTTGCCGTGTCCTTGGCGCATCCATTCATTTCCTTCTCCAGAAAAGGCGCGTTCTTCATCCTGGTCCTCTCCGGTTTGCTTCTGCTGCTTCTTGCAATCTTGAGCCTGCTTGTGCCTGCCGCTCATGCAGGGCAGGTGACCGTGGCCTGGGATGCCAATCCCGAGCCCGAGGTGGCCGGGTACAAGATCTATTACGGGACCCGCTCGGGCAGTTACACGGCATCCCTCGATGCGGGCAACGCAACGAGCATCCTGATCTCGGGACTGCAGGACGGAGCGACGTATTTCTTTTCCGCCGTGGCCTATGACGCTTCGAACAACGAGAGCGGCTTTTCCAACGAGATCACCTACGCAGTACCTGCGGGCGCTGCGGCCGCCGGCGCTCCATCATCGGGAAGCACATCGTGCTTCATCGCCACGGCCGCCTTCGGCAGCTACCGGGCGCCGGAAGTGATCCTGCTGCAGAAGTTCCGGGACCGATTCCTTCTGACCAACGCCCCGGGAAGATTTTCGTCGAGTTCTACTACCGGGTGTCGCCCCCTATTGCCGATTTCATCGGCCACTACGATTCCCTCAAACGAGCCACGCGCCTGGCCCTGAAGCCGCTGATCTTCAGTATCCAGCATCGGCTGGCCGTATACATGGGCGTGCTCATGCTGCTGCTGGCGATGACGTTCATCCTCGTCTTCGAGCAGAGAAGGCTCGCAAGCCGGGTAAGGCGAATCGGGAGATAGGGACTAGGGTGTAGGGTATAGGGTAAAGGGTATAGGGATATAGGGTATAGGGTATAGGGTAGAGGGTAGAGGGTAGAGGGTAGAGGGTAGAGGGTGTAGCGTGTAGCGTGTAGCGTATAGGGGGATCGATCCAAATTTCCGGATTTCCAGTACCCAATACCCAGTTCCCAATTACTACCGCTACGCGGCTGGAGTCATAGATCCGTCAGCATGTCCCAGGTCCTGTTTCGGCAGAATCTGTCTAACTACCCTGAATCAGATGGATTATTATTCCGGGAACCGCCGGAGAAATTGCGTACGCTTTTTGCATTAAAGTAGTGTGCTATGACTTGGCCGGCAAAAAAGAAAAACACAGCCCTTGTCCTCGACGATGACCCGAACGTGCTTCAGGTCCTCGGCGGCTACATGAAGGCCTTCAATTTCGATGTCGAAACGACGGAGAACCCGCGCATGGCGGTGGAGCTTTGCCGGAAGAACCGCTTCGACATTATCCTGTCGGATCTCATGATGCCCCAGATGAACGGGCTCGACTTCCTGCAGGAAGTCCGTCAGGTTGACCCCGACGCGGCCTTCATCATGATTACCGGTTACCCCTCCATCGATTCGGCCGTGGAGGCCATCCGGCGCGGCGCACAGGACTATATCACCAAGCCCTTCAAGATCGAGGAGATCAAGCTCAAGATCGACAAGGCCCTCCTCGAAAAGAACCTCAGGACCAGGCTCCGGCACCTCCAGGGGATCACCTGGGCCCTCATCATCTCCATCCCCCTCTGGCTCATCCTCGGGATCGTCTTTGCACGCTCGATGAAATAAGCCGCGAAGCTGGCGCTTCGCGGCTTATAGCCAACAGCCGACAGCTCACAGCCGACAGCCAAAGGCGAAAAACGAAAATCAAACGTTGAATCTTTGCTGTAGGCTGTCGGCTGCAGACTGCAGGCTTCGGCTTGTGCTGTAATTGCATCCTGAATCCTGTCACCTGACCCTGCGTCCCTTCTGCGCGAGAGGAACTCCTGCATCTCCCCCAGTCCCATGCAGTTGATGACGTCCTGCGCTTCGAGCCAGCCTTTCCTGGCGATGTTGACGCCGTAGCGGATGTCTCCCAGGCCCTCCGCCTGGTGCGCATCCGGGTTGATGGCGATCCTTGCGCCCTGCCTCTTGGCGTACTTGCAGTGCCGCCAGTCGAGGTCCAGGCGGTGCGGGTTGGCGTTGAGCTCGATGACCTTCCCCCGGGAAGCGGCGAAATCGATGATCCTCTCCAGATCCAGCGCGTAAGGCTCGCGGGCAAGCAGCAGGCGTCCCGTGGGGTGGGCAAGGATGGTCGTGTGGCGATTGTCGAGGGCTTTCATAATCCGGGCCGTCATGTCATCTTTGCTCATCGCGAAGTGTGAGTGGACGGCGGCGATCACGAAGTCGAAGGTCTCGAGGGTCGCATCGTCGTAATCCAGCCGCCCGTCGGGCAGGATGTCGGCCTCGATGCCCTTGAAGATGTGGAAGCGGGGGTCTTTCCGGTTCAACTCGTCGATGGCCTCGTGCTGGCGGCGGATCGCCTCCGGGGTGAGCCCGCCGGCGTAGAAGGCCGCTTCGCTGTGATCGGTGATCCCGATGTACTCGAGGCCCATCTTCTTTGCGGCCGCAACGATTGCTTCGAGCGAACTCGACCCGTCGCTTGCCGTCGTGTGGATGTGGAAGATGCCCCGGATATCTTTCATCTCCACGAGCGACGGCATCACGCCCGTCCCGGCGGCCTCGATCTCGCCCGTGTTCTCCCGCAGCTCCGGCGGCACCCACGCGAGGCCCAGGGCCGAGAAAACATCGTGCTCGCTTGCGCAGGGGATGAGGACCTCGTCGCGAAAGAGGCCATACTCGTTCATCTTGATGCCGAGCTGCTTTGCGCGGCCCCGCATGGCCACGTTGTGCTCCTTGCTCCCCGTGAAGTGGTGCAGGGCGAAAGGGTACTCTTGCGGTGAGACGATCCGCAGATCGGCGTTGATCCCGGCCTTCAGGAAAACGCTCACCTTCGTGTCGCCCCGGGCGATGATGCTCTCCACGTCGGGAAGAGCCGCAAACCACTGCGAGAGGGCCTCCGGCTTGCCCGTAGCGGCGAGAAGATCGATGTCCTTGACGGTTTCATTGCCGCGCCGGATGGAGCCTGCAAGGCTCGCGGAGAGCACTCCGGGGGCTCCCCTGAGCATGCCCAGCAGCGCCTCCGCGGCGATGAGGGCCTCGCTGTAAAGGTGGCGCTCCTTGTAGCGCTTCAGGTGGCCGATGCCCGTGAGGATCTTCTGCTGCGTTCTTGGCCCCGAAACCGGGCAGCTCGACGAGGCGGTTCTCCATGCAGGCGTATTCCAGCTCGCCCAGGGTCTCGATGGCGAGCTTTTCGTGGAGGGCGCGGATCTTCTTCGGCCCCAGGCCGGGGATGCGAAGCATCTCGAGATGCCCGGGCGGGATGGAGGCCTTGAGCTTTTCGTAGTAGTCAAGATGCCCGGTCGTGACGAGTTCGGTGATCTTTTTGCTGAGGGCATCGCCGATGCCCTTGATGGATGTCAGTTCGCCCCGCCGCACCAGCTCTTCGAGGTCCTCCTCGAGGGTCTCCAGCCGCCTTGCCGCATTGGCGTAGGCGATGGACTTGAAGGGCGACTCCCCCTTGAGCTCGAGGAGCACGGCGATGTCCTCGAGGATGCGGATGATGTCTTTTTTGGAAATTAGTCGGTCATGCATCAGTATTTTGTCATTGCGAGCGTGAGCGAAGCAATGCTCATGAATTATCCGACGTGAGATAGGTGCATCGCTACATTGCTCACAAATATAGGAATCCTCGCAGGTGACAAAAAAGAGATTTTGTAAAAGAATACTTTACAATGCCTTTGCTTATGTCATTGCAAGTGCCTGTATTTGCAATCAATTTAGCCAGATATTCTTTGTCATTAGTGCGTTGTGGCATTGTAAACATATTTTACATTGACGTTTAGAACTACTTGTCTCGATTTGTCACGTAAGCATCTTACGCATCTTTTTTTATTGTAAATCATGCATAAATATAAACGGTTACATGCGGACTGTACTGAGAGCGTTGAAATCCATGGCACAATATATGTAATTAAACCAGAGTCAGGAAGATATGAGAAGTTTGTCATGCCTGTATGCAGGAAGCCGGAGAAAATGGAGGAGATGGAAATGAAATAAGAAATTCACACTGTTTTTGGTAACGTTGGCAATGGTGTCTGGTGCCGGCATTTGCAGCTCCAGCGCATCCAGCAAGATCTACAACAGATTAGCCAGCTCATCGGACAGCTTGCCGGACCGTTACATCGACTAGTGTGTAGAAGTTTCGAAGAAATTGCATGACAATGCAGTCGGACGAATCATCTGGTATTGAACCACTACAACCGACGCCGGTGTGTTCCGAGCATACAGTGGCGAAACTGAAGTACTGAGCAGTCCAGGCATGTACGCTACTTGATTGTCCATGAGTTGGCGAGCGTTCGTGCATGGGATGCAGGATGGTGTTCACTTCGTCATCCGAGGTGGAACATGAGCACGTGACGATTCCCATTGAACACCGATATGGTGACAGCCGATTCGGCGAGATCGCAATAATCCATATGCTGAATTCTGTCGATGCTTCGACGATAGCCAGCATACTGTTAGCTCCGTAATTCTGCTGACAGTCGAGTCCAGGAAACTATTCGAGACCTGACTGAACGTTGATCTGCATATACGCGTGTACCTGAGACCGTGCCACCGATGATGCTTTTTGGCTCTGGGTCTGCTTGGGCTCGGTATTGCAAGTGAGGAAAAAATAACCAGAGTATTTAACACGATACAGACAGAAACTTTTAAACGCCTGCTGAATTCAGCAGGCGTTTTTTTGTGTATCACAGACTGAGAAACCGTACATTTTACAGTTCAGTCTTCCGGATTCAGCTCCACACCCATCTCCGAGGCGAGTTTCTGCAGGGCTTCGCGGGGCATGCTGTCGCGGAGGTCTTCGATGTCGATCTGCATGACCTCGCAGAAGGCGTGGACGAAGGACTCGTACATGAGGATCAGGTTGTTGACGCCGCAGTCTTCCAGCCCCGATTTCATCCCTTCCTCGAGGGTCATCACGATGAAATCGTCTTCGGCAAGGCCGAGGGAGGACTTCCGGATCTGTTCGAGGTACTTCACGGGCTCGATGGAATCGTTGGCTAACATCCAGTTGAGCTGCAGGCAGATCAGGTAGCAGTATTCCGCCCGTTCACAGACCTCTTTTTCCGTGAGCATGCCTTGTCCCCTTTTACACGGTGTTGTAGAGACGATCGCCCTTGCGCGTCCGGTCGAAGCAGTAGGCATCCGTGCCCGGGATGATCACGCGCACCGTGGGGATGCCCGTCTCCGGCCTCGTCAGGTCAACGGCGATCACTTTATCCAGGCCTCGCTCCCGAAGCCTCCCGACGCAGGCATTCAGGTCCTCGGTGATGTCGTTGCTGTATCCGATTTCCATGTCGGTGAGGTTCTTGATGCTCCGGACGACGAAACGCGGGTTGTCTCTCGATTCGTCGTGGGTGAGATAAAGGGGGCTGGTGTCACGAAGCCCGTCAGCGCCGCTCTTGACGAGGAAGAGCGCCCGCGTGGTTGCCATCTCCATGAGAGCCCTTCCCATGGCTACCTTCGGGTCCGTGTGGGAGCCGAACCCCTCGATCGGCAGCGTGTCGCCGTGCCGCACATCCTTGCAGAATGCCGCCACGACCGGTATGCCGATGTCGGAGGTGATGTCGCGGGAAACAATCTCGATCCCGGCTTCCTCGAATTTCCGGGCGATGTCGATCAGGAACTGCTGGTCGGGCTTGTTCTCGAGGACTACCGGCTCGCCGTAATTGCGGGTGTACTTGGCGATGCTCCAGGCGTCGCGCTCGACGATCTCCGTGAGGGCGTGGAAGACGGCCTCCTCGATCGTGTTGCCCGATGCGAGGCCGTTTGTGTGGGAGCCGTAGAGGAGCCCCTCGTCGCGGTGGAAGGGGTGATAGACCTCTTTTGCCGGGATGAGGATTTCCTGATCGTTTGCGATATCGTGTCCCCAGGTCCAGTGCAGGTCCTTGTCGGGCCCGTAATCGCTGAACTGCGACAGGATGAGCGCGGCGGGGTCGAGGGTGTTGTGCTTTTTTTGCAGGGTGTTGAAGCTTCCGACGATGAGCCGGTCGGCCCACTCCTCGCGGAACTCGGAGGAGTAGCGCTCGATCGATTCAAAGGTGAGGGAGCACTGGGCCTGGATCGCCGAGACGCCTTTGCCCGTGTGGAAGGTCTTCGATTCATCGGGCCGGAGGCGCCAGCAGGTGTATACGGGGATGCCGATACGGTCGAGTCCGGTTGCGTCGCGGAAGTCTCTCATCCCGAGGAGATCCCGCATGCCCTCGACGAAGTGCAGCGTGTCCTCGGGAAACTTCGAGCGGTGTGTATCGTGGATGTAAACCTTCGGGCAACTCTTGAACTTGATTGCTGACATGGCCCCCCCTGCCGTCGGAAACTGGTGTAATGAACGATATTTCCCAACCAAAAGTCAATGAAAAAGAGAGATTAGAGGTAACTGAGGTAACGAGGTAGCAGAAGTGCCCCTATGATCGAATTCCCTGACGTGCACCTGCGATGCACCTCAGTATGCTCCATGGAATAAGACCGTGTTTTATCGGCAGGTCATGCTGCGGGTATCGCGCGACAAGCCTCTCCCCAGGAGGGGGGGAGAGGGCAATCAAGGAAAGGAGAGGTAGTTGGGACTAAAGATTCTTTGCGGCCCAGAGCGCAGCCTGGAGCCGGTTGGGGACTTTGATTTTCTTGAAGATGTTGTAGATGTGCGTTTTCACGGTGTGGGGGCTGATGCAGATCCGGGCGGCGATCTCCTCGTTCGTGGCCCCGGAGACGACCATGCTGAGGATCTCGAGCTCGCGCTGCGTCAGGAAGATCACTTCCTTCTTGGAGGGCTCGCCGGGTGCGCGTTGCGACTGGATGCACTTGGCCATGATGTCGCGGGAAAGCCACATCTCGCCTTTGAAAAGGGTCTGGATGCCCTTCATCATCTGATCGAGGGAATCCGTGTCATAGAAGAACCCCCGGATGCCCCACGAGACGGCCCTTTCCTCGATGCCAAGACCGGGCCTGACGTTGAAGAGGGCGACCATGGACTTCGAGAGGATCCGCCTTCCCGCCACGGCCAGTGCCATGAAGTACTTCACGGGGTCGCGCTCGGGGCAGTCAAGGAGAACCAGTGAGGTGTGCTCGGGTTCCTGCGGATTGACGGAGATTGCGCCGGGATCGGAAACGATTTTGCATATAACCCCGGTACTGGCGGTCAGATAGTTGGCCATCAGATCGCACTGCAGTTTTCTGGCACTGACGATCTGGATCGTTCTCTTGCTCAGCGAGTCCGCTTTTGCTGTCTTGCTTTTCATGGCGCCCGATGCTGATTAGGACCTGATTAAAAAAAACTAATACTCTGGTAGTAGGACTAGCATTTTCCGTTCCACTTGATAGAACATAAGCCATAATTATATATTAATGTATGATTACTTATACTTGAACTCTATCCGGAACGGTTTTCAGACGGCGGGGAGGCTGGACAGTTATTTGACGGACAGGGGGAGAAGGAAGTGGTTTGTGGCTCGTGGCTAGTGACCAGTGAAGAGGAAAGTGCCTGAGTGACAGGAAGTGCCGGAGTGCCTGAGTGAAGAGAAAAAGGGATTCGGGATTCCGGCTTCGGGATAAAAGGGGGATTTTCTTTCACTGGTCACTAGCCACTGATCACTAGTCACAGGAGCGAAGCGACCTCACCCAACGCCCCATGCCTTGGCCGGGATCGGGGCGATGACGTAATCTTCGCTGAAACAGATGGCCATCCCGCCAATCTGGCAGCGCATGACGGTCCCGATTATTCGGATACGCGCGTTTCGCGGGTTTTTGAGCTTACGCTGGCTATCGTATGAGAGACGCAGTTCGAGCCGCACTTTCGTGCCTTCCGACAGGATGGCGTCCGTGCGAAAATAGGCGCCGCCGGCGGATACGTTTACCGTTTTGAGGGAGATTTTTCTCTTTGCCGCGGTTCTCGCCAGGGTCTCGACTGCCGCCGGGACCACGAGATCGTAACGCTCGTATTTCCTTCTCTCAACCATAAGGGTTCTCTCTCGATATCGTGTATGGAGGCAGTCTATCGCGTAGGGGACGAAAAACAAGCCGGAAAAAAGTATGAATTTGTCTAAGAAAATATCATGAGAAAAACAGGGAAAAGTAATCGTTTAAGGATTAGATGAAAAAAAAGCAAAACGAGAAAGGATTTCAATATACGAGTACTTGTGCTATTCTCTCGGCGCCGCAAGTTATTGACAGCAGTGACTAATGTGACCAGCGTGACAAATGTTACCAAATCATACGATCAGGGTGCGGAGAGTACATGCTGCTTTGCAGCAGCCGACAGCCAGCAGCCCACAGCCGACAGCCAAAAGCAAAAACGAATAAGTCTATACTGATTCTTCACTGTAGGCTGTTGGCTGTAGACTGTAGGCTTTTTGCAAGTGTAGGGACAAGCGCGATAGGACCATAGACAAGAATGGAGAATCGGATGAAAGTTGACGTAAAAAAGGGCAGTCCGGCTGCGTTTCGCGGTGAGGCGATTGTGGTCTGTCATTTCGAAGATTCCCGGAAACTCGAAGGGGCGGCGCTTCAGCTGGAACGCAGCTCGGGCGGGCTTCTGGGCGAGGTGATCAAAAGCGGGGACTTCACCGGAAAGCTTGCCCAGGTGTCCGTGATCTACACGCGGGGCGCTCTGCCGGCGCGGCGAGTGCTGCTGCTGGGCCTTGGAAAGAAAAAGGAATTCGACCCGGAGAAGCTGCGAAGGGCCTTCTCGAAGGCCGCCCGGGCCATCCGCGAGCTGGGCATTCCCGGGTTTGCCGCCTCCCTGGATTCGGTGGACGGGCCGCGCAGCCTGGAAGACCTGACGGAAGCGGCCGTGGAGGGCGTGCTTCTCGGGCTCTATCGGTTCACGCACTTCAAGACGCCTGATAAAAAAGAGGAGCGAAACGTCAAGGCCTTCACACTTCTTGCGGCAGGCGACGGCGAGGTCCGACGGATGAAGGCCGCGGCACAAAGGGCCGAGATCGTTTCAAAGGCCGTCTGCTACGCCAGGGATCTCGTATCGACGCCCTCCAACGAGATGACGCCCACCGATATGGCCCGCAGGGCGAAGGACGCCGCGGCATCTTCGAAGGTACGTCTGACCGTCCTCGACAACGGCAAGATGGAAAAACTGGGGATGAATGCGCTTCTCTCCGTGGCCCGGGGCAGCATGGAGCCGGCCCGGTTCATCATTCTCGAATACGAGGGGGGCAGCCGAAGTGAAAGGCCTTACGTGATCGTCGGGAAAGGCATCACCTTCGACAGCGGCGGGATCTCCCTGAAACCCCCCGACAAGATGGAGGAGATGAAGGCCGACATGTCAGGCGGGGCTGCCGTGCTCGCCGTGATCAAGGCCGCCGCGGAGTTGAGGATTCCTCTGAACCTCGTGGGGCTCGTCCCCGCCACCGAGAATCTTCCGGGCGGGCGGGCCTACAAGCCCGGCGATGTACTGCGCTCCATGTCCGGACAGACGATCGAGGTGATCAGCACCGACGCCGAGGGGCGGCTCATCCTGGCTGACGCCCTGACCTATGCGGCACGATTCAAGCCGAAGGCCATCATCGACATGGCCACCCTGACGGGGGCCTGCATCATTGCGCTCGGCGATGATGTCATCGGCATGATGGGAACCGATGACGGTCTGAAAAACGATCTGCGCCGCGCCGCCACGGAAACCGGCGAGAAGCTCTGGGAGCTTCCCATCTGGGACGACTACGCCGAACTGATCAAGAGCGATGTGGCCGACATGAAAAACACGGGCGGTCGGGCCGGCGGGGCCATCACGGCGGCCGTCTTCCTGGGCAAGTTCGTGGGGAAGATTCCCTGGGTGCACCTGGACATCGCGGGGCCGGCCTGGCTGAGCAAGGAAAGGCACTACATCCCCCGGGGCGCCTCGGCGGTGGGCGTGCGCCTCCTGGTGCGGTTTCTGCGGGACAGGGCCTCCGTGAAGAAGTGACTAGTGGCAGTGACCAGTGACCAGTGGACAAGCAGAGAAGAAGTGTTACGTGTCATGTGTTATGTGAAGAAAAGAAGTGTCTGAGTGCCTGAGTGTCTAAGTGTCTGAGTGAAGAGATCATAAAAGAAAGCAGTCATTGCGAGCCGAGCCTCTTGCAACCCGCTTCCATTTAGTCTCCCTATCCCTTGAGGGGAGAGGGCCGGGGTGAGGGTGGATTTCGCGAGGCGTGGCAATCAACGTTTCAGATTCGGGAGTCCGGCCGCAGAATTAGAAAATAGGGAAATCGTAGATCGCCACGCCCTCGCCAGACTCGGGCTCGCAATGACTATTTTGCTTTAATCTTATACCCTGAACCCTGGACCCGAATTTATATGCCTCCGATCCTGCAAATCGAAAATCTCAGCACCCATTTCGAAACGGCCAGGGGCACTGTGCGGGCCGTTGACGGTGTGGACATTCGCCTCAACGAGGGCGACACTCTCGGCATCGCAGGCGAATCGGGCTGCGGCAAGACGGTCCTTGCCCTGTCCATCATGCGGCTGATCCCCAGGCCGCCCGGGCGCATCGTCTCGGGGCGGATTCTCTTCGAGGGAACGGACCTCCTGGCGCTCACGGACGAAGAGATGCGCCGCATTCGGGGCAAGCGGGTCTCCATGATATTCCAGGAGCCCATGACGTCGCTCAACCCCGTCTTCCGCATCGGCGACCAGATCGCCGAGGCTTTCGAGCTTCACGAGGGGCTGACGGCCAAAGATGCCCGGGACCGTGCCGTGGAGATGCTCCGCCTCGTCGGGATTCCGGCGCCCGAGATGCGTGCCCGCGACTATCCCCACCAGATGAGCGGAGGGATGCGGCAGCGCGTGATGATCGCCATGGCCCTGTCGTGCAGGCCGAGGCTCATGCTTGCCGACGAACCCACAACGGCCCTTGACGTGACGATCCAGGCGCAGATCCTCGATCTGATGCTGAAGCTCAAGCAGGAGGTCGGCACGTCGGTCATCCTGATCACGCACGACCTCGGGGTCATTGCCGAGGCCGCCCAGTATGCAGCCATCATGTACGCAGGGTGGGTAGTCGAGCACGGGCCCGTGGCGGCCATCTTTTCCTCACCGCTGCACCCCTACACGGCGGGGCTTATGAACTCCATCCCCCGGATCGGCTCGGGGCATTCCGGGCACCGCTACCTCAATGTCATCCCCGGGACGATTCCGGATCTGCTGGAGCTTCCGTCGGGATGCAAGTTCCGGGACCGCTGTCCCCGCGTCATGCCCGTCTGCGCCGAGAAAAAACCGGAGCTTCTCGAAAAGACGCCGGGGCATTTTGTGAGATGTTGGTTATGGGCGTAAGGCTAAAGAAGTGACTGAGTGTCTGAGTGTCTAAGTGTCTGAGTGAAGAAAAAGAGGGAAGGGATTCGGGCTTCCGGCTTCGGGACCAGAAAATAGAAACAATGAGTCATTGCGAGCCGAGCCTCGCGAGGCGCGGCAATCTACGATTGAGAGAGATTGCGTCGTCGCTTTGCTCCTCGCAATGACCAAATGGACTCATTGACCAGATGGACCGGAAAGACGGGACAGACCGGATAGACTGAACAGACGGAACAGACGAGAACAGACCCTCATGAGCGACGTACTGGTTGACATCCGCGGTGTGCGGAAACATTTTCCCGTTCGGGGCGGGTTTCTCGGCGGCAAGCAGGCCGCTGTGAAAGCCGTCGACGGCGTGGACCTCCAGGTGTACCGGGGGGAAACGCTCGGCCTCGTCGGAGAGAGCGGCTGCGGGAAGACGACCCTGGGGAGGCTCATCGTGAGGCTGGAAAACCCCACGGCGGGGGAGATTCTCGTCAATGGGGAAAACATCCTGGGACACAGCGGCGATAAGCTGAAAGCGTACCGGCGCGAAGTCCAGATGATCTTCCAGGACCCGTACTCGTCGCTCAACCCCCGCAGGAGCGCCGGGAGCACCATCGGCGAGCCCCTTCTCATTCACGGTGTGACCTACGGGGAGAATCGGGCAGAGGACGTGGCCCGGCTCATGGAGAAGGTCGGGCTCACGAGCGAGCAGATGGACCGCTACCCCCACGAGTTCAGCGGAGGCCAGCGGCAGCGCATCGGCATTGCCCGGGCACTGGCCCTGAGGCCGAAGCTGATCATCGCCGATGAGCCCGTCTCGGCCCTCGACGTGTCCATCCAGGCCCAGATCCTGAACCTGCTGCGGAGCCTCCAGGAGGAGTTCGAGCTCACCTACCTGTTCATCTCCCATGACCTCAGTGTCGTCGAGTACATGAGTGACCGCGTGGCCGTCATGTACCTGGGGAAGATCGTGGAGCTTGCCGCAAGCGCCGATCTCTACAAGAAGCCGCTGCACCCCTACACGCAGGTCCTCATCTCGGCCATCCCCGTCCCCGACCCGGGGCGAAAGAAGCAGCTCATCGCGGTTGGAGGGGATGTCCCCAGCCCCATCAACCCGCCGCCGGGCTGTGCCTTCCATCCCCGCTGTGCCCGCTGCATGGATGTCTGCACGACCGTAGTACCCGTCCTGACGGAGCTGGAAACGGGCCACTTTGTCGCCTGCCACCTCTACGACTGATCTTTTTCCCTTGCTTTTTCGATAATCCGTATCACATTATATCCATGCAAGTGATTTAAGGAGGTCCGCCATGGCTTGCACGAGGTATCTTCTGCCGCTTCTGGCAGCGTTTATGATCCTCGTCGGGGGATGCGCGACCGGGACCGTCTACCTGCCGTTGAATCAGCTTCCCACCGATGAAACCCTCCACAGTGACCTGGGGGCGCAAAAGTTCAACGCCGTGCGCTTCGTGACCGTCGGTCCCACCACCAGCCAGAATATCGGTTACTTCCTCTACGGGGACAATGTTGAGGTCTCCATGTTGCCCGGTGTGCCCCTTGAGCGGATCAGCGGGAAGATGTCCCTGAGGGAAACCGTCGCCGACTATTTCAGCCTGTCGAAGTCCCTGGACAACAAGCGGATCAGCCCGCCCATCATACGGGAGGCGCTCAGAGACAAGGATGTCGTCGGATATTCGGTGGCGGACATGAACATGGGCATCGGCGTCTGGGATCGCCCCGGAGCCGGCGACACGTCGAAGATCGCTCTCGAGCTGGTCTTCGAGCCGGCGGAGAGCGCCAAGAAATCCCGTTCCGTCTTCGCCCCTTGCCGATGAAGGTGCGCAGACGGGGCGACATGCCGCAATAAGGAGAAAGCCTATGAATTTTGCAAGAACAAAATACCGGTTCAGAGCGACGGCAGCGGCCATGGCTGTCATCACGATCGCCGTCATCGGCGCCTGCGCGTCGGGAAACATCCTGAATTGGAACCAGGTCGACAGCGCCGCCATGATGAAAAGCGATGCGGGAATGCAGAAACTCAACACGGTCCGCTTTGAGACGTTCGGGCCCGATGCGGAGCAGCTGTTCGGTTACTTCCTGTACAAGGACGGTATCGAGGTGATCACCGGGGAAGGCATTCCGCAGAAGCGGCTCGGGAAGCTCACCCTCCGGGAAGTGATGGACGATTACGCCAGAGTCGTCAGGGAAAGGCAATTCACGAGCGGAAGCAATCTGATTGTCCGGGAGGTTCTCCGGGGCGACCTCGTTGTCGGGTATACGGCCCACGACCTCAACATGGACGTGCAGCTCTGGGACATCACGGCGGACAAGGACGCAAAAGTCGTCCTGCGGCTGGTGTACAGGGACTTGAGGAAGAAGGACGGCGGCGACATGCGGCGGAACATGCATCCGGCGGGACGGTAGCGCCGCGAAGCGGCAGTGAAGAAAAAGTGTCTGAGTGTCTGAGTGAAGAGGTAACAGCCGACAGCCAACAGCCAACAGCCAACAGCCAACAGCCTAACAGTCTGCTGTCGCGCTGTAGACTGTAGGCTGTCGGCTTCTTCTCACAGCTCCCTTGCCGCAAAGAACGCCTCATGAACCGCCTCATAGGCCTATCGGCAACCGGTCTTCTGACCGTAACCCCTGATCTCCCTCTCCCCTCCGAGGGAGAGGGTCGGGGTGAGGGGGAATGATCCCGCTTCCTCCAGTAATTTTGCTAAAGTTTTATGGCTTCAAAAAAAGCCTCATGAACCGCCTCGTAGGCTTTCCTTGCCTTCTTCGCGTCCCCGACCACGACGACCTTTTCTGCAAGGCCTTTCAGCCTTCCCTCGAGCGGGTTCACCGGGACGGTCCCGCAGGCCATCACGACGGTGTCGCAGGGGATCAGCTCGCGGCCGTCCTTCTTGTCAACCCAGAGGCCCTGCGGCGTGATCTCCACTGCCCTGGTGTGCGTCATCACGCGGATGCCGTACTGCGAGAGATGACGAAGGGCGATCCAGCGCGTCGTCAATCCGATATCGCCTCCCGCCCGATCGAGCATCTCGACGATGGTGATCTTTCTTTACACCCCGGGTGGCGTATTCCCTCAACCGGTCCGGTTCCTCCGCCTTTGCAAGGAACAGGAACTTCAGGGTCTCGGCGTCGATGGTGCCGATCTTGGCCAGGTACAGGGCCGTCTCGATGCCGACGGCGCCGCCGCCGATGACCACGACGTTGCTGCCCGTGACGGCTTTTCCTGCCAGAACGTCCCAGGCGTATTCCACGTTTTCGCTCTCTATGCCGGGGATGGGCGGGCAGAGCGGCTCGCCCCCCGTGGCGAGGATTATGACGTCGGGCTTTTCGGCCTTCACGAGATCCTCGTCAACCTCCACGCCTGCCATGATGAAGGCGCCCGCGGCCTTCGCCTGTTCGGCAAAGGGCCCCACGAAGGCGCCCATCTCGCAGCGTTCTTCGATGGCTGCGGAAAGGGGCATCTGGCCGCCGAGATACGCTTCCTTCTCGTACAGGGTTACCTTGTGGCCGGCCTGCGCGGCCGTCCGCGCAGCCGACAGCCCCGCCGGGCCACCGCCGACGACCATGACCTTCTTCGGCTTTCGCCGCCTTCTGCACGGGCGGGACCTCGAACTCGCGCCCGGCCCTCGGATTCACGAGGCACTCGACAGGCTCCATGTTGAAAATCTTATCGAGGCAGCCCTGGTTGCAGCCGATGCAGGGGACGATCTCTTTTGCCCGTCCCGTCATGGCCTTCACGGGGAATTCGGGATCGGCCAGGAGCGCCCGCGCGAGACCGACGAGGTCGGCCCGCCCGTCGCGGATGATCTCTTCGGCAAGGCCGGGGTCGTTGATGCGGTTGCAGGCTACGACGGGCTTGGTGACGGCGGCCTTCACGCCGCTTGCAAGATGTACGAAGGCCCCCCTGGGCACGTCCATGGTGATCTGGGGCAGCAGGGTCTCGTGCCAGCCTCCCGTGATGCTGAAGGCGTCCACGCCGTGCTGCTCCAGCATGTAGGCAAACTGGGCGGCCTCCTTGTTGGTGTTGCCGCCTGCCATGAAATCATTTCCTGCGATGCGGAAAATCACGGTGTAGCCGGGCCCGACGGCCTCGCGGATCGCCCATGCCACCTCGATGCCGAAGCGCATCCGTTTGTCGGGGCTTCCGCCGTACTCGTCGGTCCGCTGGTTGGTCAGCGGCGAGAAGAACTCCGAGATCAGGTAGCCCGTCCCCGCCAGGACCTCGACGGCGTCAAAGCCTGCCTGTTTCGCCCTGCGGGCGGCCTGCGCGAAGTTTGAAATCGAATCCTGGATATTGTCGAGGGTCATTTCCCGGGGGACTTCCCGGGTGATGGCCGATGCAATCGGGGAGGGCGCAATGGGCTGCCGGCCGATCATGCCGGAGCGGACGTAGCGGCCGCCGTGGAAGAGCTGGGCGGCAACGAACGTGTCGTGGCGGTGCACGGCGTCCGTGACCTTTTTCAGACCGGGGATGAAGCGGTCGTCGCTCAGGCCGATCATCTCCTTCATGCTGCAGGCGTACTCATCGACAGGGCAGCCCCCGACGAAGAGCAGTGCAGCGCCGCCGCGGGCGCGCTCCTCGTAGAAGGCCACGAGACGGTCCGTCACCTCGCTTTGGTCGTTGCAGTAGCCAAGATGCATGGCCGGCATGACGATGCGGTTCTTGAGGGTGAGCGACCCGACCTTGATGGGCGAGAAAAGATGTTCCATGACGGTTCCCCCTTTGTGTCAACCTTCATTTGCGTTGATTTTGTCATTGCGAGGAGGTACCGTCAGGCCGACGCGCGCAATCTGAATGCAAGATTGCTTCGCCTTCGGCTCCCAAGAAAAGCTCTTCTCGATTTCCCCGCCCTCGACGGGAGGGGATGAAGGGGAGGGTCGAATGGATTGTCAAGACCCCCTCACCCCTGCCCTCTCCCGCGAAGGGGAGAGGGTGTTTCTTCCATCGATGACCCCGTCCACAGGCGGGGTCCGTGGCTCGCAATGACAGCGTTTAAATTGCCGCATCGGCCAGGCGGCTTCCTCGCAATGACACAATCGGGGACTTTTTACGATGACGCCGAAATTTAACAAAAATCGCCGGAAAAGCCCAACGATTATTTCGACGGGGGAGGGGCGGGGTCGGTCTTCGCGGGGAAACTCCGGAACTCGCGCTTTGTCAGATACAGCGCGCCGAGAAAGAGGCACGCGTTGGCCATGGGCTGCGCCGCCCAGATTCCGGTGAGGCCGAACTGCATGGAGAAAAGGAGCAGAAGCGGGATGAGGAGCACGATGTCGCGAAGCAGCAGCAGCGACATGGAGATGACCCCTTTGCCGAGGCCGTTGAACATGCTGATCCAGGTGAAGTTGGCCCCCGCGAAGGGCAGCGACAGGGCGAAGATCCGAAGCGCCGGCACGGCGATGGCCAGCACCTCGGGGTCTTTCGTGAAGATGCCGATGAGCGGGCCGGCGAATACCTGCAGGAAGGCGCAGCTGACGATGGTGAGGATCCCCGCGTATTTCACGGCCACGTTCACCGTCTCGATCAGCCGCCCGTAGAGCCGGGCGCCGAAGTTGAAGCCCACGAGCGGCATCACCCCGTGTCCGATCCCCACGAGCACCCAGATGATGAGCCCCTGGACGCGGAAGATGATGCCCAGCGTTGCCACCGCCGCCGGCCCGTAGGAGCCCAGGATGTGATTGTAGAAGGTGAGCACGATGCTGATCACGAAGTTCATGACCATCGAAGGAAAGCCGACCCGGTAGATGGCACGGATGACGGGGAGATTGGGTGCCAGGTGCTCCCTGCGGATTTGATAGGACGAGGTCGGCTTCATGAAAAGCCACAGGGACAGCACGCACGTGATAAACTGGGAAATGCCTGCGGCCCAGGCCGCCCCCCTGATTCCGAGCTCGGGGAAGGGCCCCCATCCGAAGATCAGGAAGGGGTCCAGGACGGCCCCGAGCAGCGCCGCCGTCGTGAGCGCGTACATGGAGTAGTTGGGGTTGCCCTCGGCGCGGAAGAGATTCCCCGCCGAGATCATGAAGATGAGAAAGGGGGTGGTGAAGAGGTAGACGATGAAGTACTCTCTGGAAAGCGGGAGGATGTCCTCCGTGGCGCCGAAGAGTTTCAGGATGGCGTCGTGGAAGATCAGCCCGGGCGCGATGACCACGGCGCTGATGAAGATCGACAGAAAGATGATCTGCCCGGCCGTCTGGTTTGCTTTTTCGTTGTCGCCAGCGCCGAACATGCGCGCCGCGTAGGAACCGGCGCCCACGCCGGTTCCCACCCCGAACCCGCCGAAGAGCATCTGGATGGGGAAGGCGATAGTCACCGCGGCGATGGTCTGAGGGCCGAGCCGCGAGAGCCAGAAGATGTCGACAAAGTTGTAAAAAGCCATCACCAGCATGGCGGTGATGGATGGCAGGCTCATTTTCCAGAGAAGCGAACCCACGGGTTCGTTGCGCAGATCGAGCTGTGATTTTTTCATCGGGTATTTGACGGCTCCGGCCAAAGCGGATATAACTGGCCTGCAAAAAAACTAACACGTCAACCCGCAAAAAGCAAACTGCCGCGAAGCGGCAGGGAAGAAGAAGGGACCAGGGACGAGGGTGTAGGGACCAGAAAATACAAAAGAGTCATTGCGAGCCGAGCCCCTAGCAAACCCCTTCCATAATCTCCCTCTCCCTTGAGGGGAGAGGGTTGGGGTGAGGGTGAAAAAAGGTACGGGGATCAGTCCCCCTCACTGTGCAACCCGGATCATCGTTTACAGTTTAATCCGGGCACATGGTTTACACTTTTTGAGGTCGATATTGGCTCCATTTCTTCACAGAGCGAGACCCTGCATGATACACGGCCAGCGGGACAGGACCAAAATGAATCGCCCAAAGGTCATGGTCGATCTGCCTCAGACCCACCGGCTCTCCGATCAGGGCTTCGCTCAGGAAGAGCATCTGGCCAGCCCACTTGATCTGCCCGTTGGAGCGGACCCGGCGGACTTCAACGCCCGACCCATATTCAACCTCCGGCAGACGCTCCGGGAACCGTCGCTCCGATGCCCGGTAGCACTCCGCAGGCGTTTGCATTCCCAAGGACTCGTGCGGCCGCAGCTCGTTGTACTCGTGCCGGAACCGCTCCAAGGCCTTCTGCTGGGCCCGCAGCGTCGCTTTGGGCGGCTGCGCCACGGCTTCCTTGAGCGTTTTATGCATCCTCTCATGCCGAGCGTTTTCCTCGGGGTGACCCGGACGGATCCGCTCCGGCCAGATCCCGAGCCTCACCCACCAGACCGACAGTCTCGACAATCCTCCCAAGCCCACACTGGCGAAGGGAGGCCCATTGTCGGTGCGGATCGCCCAGGGCAGACCGTACTCCCGGAACGCACGCTCGAACTCAGGCCGCACATGCTCATACCGGGTGCTTTCCAGCTCGTGGCAGCAAAGCAGATACCGGCTCACCCAGTCCGAGGCCGTCAGCGGGTCGATCCGGCAGCCGTCACCGGTCTTGAACCAGCCCTTGAAGTCCGCCGCCCAGATGTCGTTGGGGCTGACCCCCTCATGCCAGGGCCCCTCGTAGCCCGGCGTCTGTCGGCGAGCCCGGCGCCCCTGCGTCAAGCCGTGACGCTTCAGGATCTCTCCGGCCGTGCTCGTCGCCGGCCACCGTGGATCGGGAGTCTTCCTTCTTCAGCCGCGCCAGCAGCTTGCGCGGTCCCCACAGGGGATGGCGTTGACGCAAAGCGATAATCCGCGCTTCAATCGTGACAGGCGTCTGGTTGGGATGCTGCTTCGGGGCGCGGCTCCTCTCCAGAAGACCGGCTGGCCCATAGAGCGCGTAGCGCTCAAGCCACTTGTAGGCCGTGGGCCTGCTGATTCCATAGCAGCGGCAAAGCTCGCTCAAAGAACTTTCTTGCCGCAAATGCTCTGCGACAAACTTGATTCGTTCATCCATGGCACAGGTCTCTTTCCAGGGCATCGGGATGTCCTCCTTGCCCTATGTTGTAAACCATGTGCCCGGTCTAGTTTGTAAACTATGTACCCGGTTTGTACCTCACCTCGGTCCTCTCCCTCGAGGGGAGAGGAAGATCAAGGTATAGGGTATTAATAGGCGTGGCAATCTACGTTTGAGAAGGATTCTTCAGATTGCTTCGCTTTGCTCGCAATGACAATCAGGGAGTGATTGCGAGGAAGCCGGCAGTAATGAGCCGGCAGCCAACAGCCAAAAGCGAAAAGCCTGCAATGAATCTTTACTGTAGGCTGTCGGCTGTAGACTGTAGACTGTAGACTTCTTCGTAATACATAATTGAGATCAATGGAAACTGAAAAGAAACATAACCTAATCGTCATCCTCGGGCCCACGGCGTCGGGCAAGACGCGACTTGCCGCTAGGCTTGCCGCCGCGATCGGGGCGGAACTTATTTCCGCCGATTCCCGCCAGGTCTACCGGGGAATGGACATCGGGACGGGAAAGGACCTCGGCGAGTATATCGTCGACGGCGTGCCCGTGCCCTATCACCTCATCGATGTCGCCGAGCCCGGCCACCTCTTCAGCGTATTCGAGTTCCAGCAGCGCTTCTACGAATGCTTTCGTGAGATCACGGCTCGCGGCAGGATGCCGATCGTCGTGGGCGGGACGGGCCTCTACATCGAGTCGATCCTGCGGGAGTACCGGATGCTTCCCGTACCGGAAAACGCAGCCCTGAGAGAGGAACTGAAAGGGCAGGGGATGGAGGAGTTGGCCGCGAGGCTTCTTCACCTGAACCCCGCCCTGCACAACACGACGGATCTCACCGGGAGAGAGCGCCTGGTCCGCGCCATCGAGATTGCCGAGCACACGTCAAAGCACGGATCGAAGGAAGTGATCGAGCGGCCGGACATCGTCCCCCTGGTGATCGGGGTCCGCTGGGATCGCGCGGTGCTGCGCGAGCGGATCACGAAGCGCCTGAAGGAGCGATTAGAGCAGGGCATGATCGAGGAGGTGCAGAGGCTTCACGATTCAGGCATCTCATGGGAGCGCCTGGACGAGATGGGCCTGGAGTACCGCTACGTGAGCCTCTACCTCCAGGGCAAACTTACCTTCGAAGAGATGTTCAAGACCCTGAACATCCGAATCCACCAATTCGCCAAACGCCAGGACACCTGGTTCCGGGGCATGGAGCGCCGGGGGATCACGATCCGGTGGATCGAGGGAGCCGATGAGGCCGCATTGCAGGAACTGGTATTATAAAAAGTGTCTTAGTGTCTAAGTGCCTGAGTGTCTGAGTGAAGAAGAGGGGACTAGGGACGAGGTTTTTCGGGACGAGGAAATTTAAAAACATGCGTCATTGCGAGTAAAGCGAAGCAATCTCAAATTTGGATTTATCGTACTCGTACTCCCCAAAAGAACCAGCAGAAGGAAGGGTCATTGCGAGGAGGCCTTCAGGCCGACGCGGCATATCTCAGTATTTCCAATAACTTATGAGATTGCTTCGTCGCTTTCGCTCCTCGCAATGACATTATGATACATTTATTTCGTTATTTTATCTCTTAAGTTACACATCATCCGTTTCATTCGCCTCAAGTTATCCACAGATTGTCAGTTCTTTTTACAAATCCCCAAAATTTCATAATAATGAATAAAATTGTGTATATAAGAGCAATCATTGAAGTGCTTTCCAGTATTGGTGTCGGTCCGCTTTACGAATGCAAGCAGCCGGAAAAGAATGATAATCTGAATATTGTAATGATATCAGGGTGTTCGGAAAACGGTACGCAAGTTGCTCATGTGGGGATCGAGGATCTCCGTTCAAGTCGCCGAAAAATAGTACTTTTGTATCAGGCGGATGAGGGAAAGGGAAGGTGGTCAGAGGACGGAACGCGTCTAGACGCGAGTTGAACCTTTTGACGATTTGTTGAAGGAGGGAGAAAACAAGCAATGACAATATCAAGGGTAAAGTATGACAGGTTCAAGATCTCCATATTATTCATGGTATTCTGTTTATGCTTTGCGTTACCAATATTTGCCGAAGGAGCGGCTATAGGCGAAGGAACGACGAATCTGAATGTTTCTACTGACAGCAGTTCTTATTGGGGATGGTCTACGGTAAACCAATACTTTAATACAGATTATGACAACTATCGAAATACCATGTGGGGTGGAGTCAACAACCCACCACCATATGGCACCATGTTTAAGGAAATCGGGTACAACGGCTACGGTCCCGGTTCTACTCATCGTATTTCGGAAATAAATGCTGATCCAAATAAAACATATAATCAGCCATTGCCATATGGCAGTAGCCTCAACTCACAGTTCTCGTCTGGAAGTAATCCTAGCGGATATGTCGCTACATCAACAAATACAGTTTTAGCGCAAATACCGAATCCTACCTACAGAGAGGCTTATACCGGCGGTCAGCAGTCTCTTGTCCTGTATTTTGATAAGGCTTCGACTTTCGATTTTTCATTTAATGCAACAACGAATTGGAAGAATCTATCAACACTCCTAAATTCAGATACTCACCGCTGGACATACGTAGGATGGGGCGTCAGCTTATACGGATTTTTTTATGACAGTCTGGATAATCAGGTTGGAGATGCAAACCTTCTTTATAACTATAACTTTAATGGAAATCCCTGGCTGTTTGAAAAGGATTATGTTGAGAATATGCAGTGGGGTAGCTATGAGCTGACAGATACAACAGGCCAACAGACATTCTCTATCGATCCTAGCCAATACGTACAGGGTGCAGTGCGTGGGCTTTATATGTTGTCTTTCAACGTATCCCAATTCGCTTATGAAATAAATTACGATCCGCAGCCGCCGACAGCAGCAGCAGAACCCGCCACTCTGCTACTCCTGGGCTTCGGTGTTCTCGGGTTGGCAGGTGCGCGGCGATTCAGGAAATAAGGTCGGCTTTATAGCTTAGCGATATACAAAGAAGGCAGGGCCCAGTGCCCTGCCTTCTTTGTATTATGAGTTCAGGGCATAAATATTAAACAAATAGCAAAATAAATTGTATCCGTTGAACTGGCTGTTACCCTCGTGACAGTAATATTCCACAAATCGTCGCTTTTCATTACAGTTTTCCGTTAAGGATAATATCGCATATAAACATATACATAGACTCTTATGACCCGTCCTCGACCAGAATCATTGTCGGCCAACTTTACAGAAATGAATGAACTCAAGAGACGTCAAATATATATAAGTGAACAATATCGGTTACTTATATAAACGGTACGCAGTTTGCTCATGCTATGCACAAGAAACACGTTAAATGCTGATTATATTTTAAAAGATAAGGAAGGAGGAGAGTTTATGAAACATGCATTGAGATTCGTTATGGTTTTGGTGCTTGTACTTGGCTTGAGCAGCATGGCATCAGCGTATCAGGCCACCTTTTTTGGCGAGGATCTTGGGCAAGGTGAAAATACACGTCTTGCGGCCATCCCTAATGCTTCGGGAGCCAGAGCTAATTTCTTGTCAAATCTGGTGGGTGTCGGGACAGAAGATTTTGAAGGGTTTACTACTGGAGCATCTCTCCCTCAGACGCTTACTTTTCCCAGTGCAGGGAGTGCAACTCTTAGTGGATCTGGTATGAGTATCAGCACTGTTACTACTGGTACTAATGGTGTCGGACGCTATCCGATATCCGGCGCTAACTATCTGGAGGGTTCCAGTTCAGCATTCAGTGTAGCTTTTGCAAATCCAGTGGCAGCATTCGGTTTCTACGGAATCGATATTGGTGACTTTAATGGCCAGGTGAAAGTGACATTCGTAAAGGGTGGAACGACAGTTTATACTATTCCTAATACGATGAATGGACTGGGTGGTTCCGTTCTTTTCTGGGGTCTCATCGACACGGATAATCCGTTCACGTCGCTGACTTTCGGCAATACGGCTGCAGGGACTGACTTTTTCGGCTTCGACGACATGACGATCGGCTCGGTTGAGCAGGTTGTACCTACCCCTGAGCCCACCACCATGCTTCTTCTTGGTCTGGGCGTTCTCGGCCTGGCCGGACTTCGGAAGAGGGACTAACGAAACAAACATTCAGTGAACAAAAAAGGCAGGGCTACACGCCCTGCCTTTTCTTTTCCCGTTTTTGTTTTCCGAATCCCGAATCTCAAACGAGGATTGACGCGCTCCGCATAATCCACCCTCACCCTGACCCTCTCCCATCAAGGTAGAGGGAGGTTAGGGACAGGGCCTGTGGACCCTGCGCGAAGCGCCTCAGCTTTCGCCTAGATACGCCTTCTTCACCCTTTCATCGCTGAGCAGATCCTTCCCCGTACCCTCCAGGACGATCTCGCCCGTCTCCACGACTTAGCCGTAGTCGGCCACGTTGAGGGCGGCCATGGCGTTTTGTTCGATGAGCAGGATCGTGGTGCCCTCTTCGTGAATCTTGCGGATGACCCGGAAGACCTCGCGGATGAGAAGCGGGGCAAACCGCACCCATTCCGTCTCGAAGCATTCGAATCAAAGTGGAGCGAATGATTGTAATGTGATTAATGAGGTGTTTTCATCAACATGCCGGATTTAAGCAGAGTAACGAAGGGCAGTCATGAGCCTTATTAAATATCCGGCAGTTCCACCATTCTTAAGTCAACAGAAGATAGCCCTAAAGTGAAATAGTGTCGAAAAAATTTACAAATCGCATATTTCGAATAATATGAATAATTACAAATAGCTAAAATAATATGTAATAAATTTACTTTATGAATTGTCGGAAAACTTTACACATATGAACAGCAAAATGAACTGGTCTTAATCGTAACTATATGAATATGAATGATAAAATATTGCTGTCCCCACTTTGCATGGATAATGCAGTTGCATTGGTTACATATTGACGGGAAGGGAGGGAGAGTAATATGAAAAAAATAATCGTCTTGTCATGCTTGGTAGCCTGTATCTTCGTCATGCCGGTGCTCGCCGCAGCGGAATACATGTTGTTGGGTACAACGGGTGTGGGTAGCGAAGTAAGTGAACTTGTTGAAATTAATCCTGCGACTGGTGCCTTGGTTCGTACCATTGGTTCCGTCGGCTACACGGTTAATGGCTTGACCTATGATGCAACTACAGGAAAACTTTATGGGTCAACCGCCATTAAAGATCCCAAGTACAATGGTCTGATCGAAATCAACATGTCGACGGGAGCAGGCACTCCAATTGGCACAGCTGGTTGGGGTTTAACCGTTAGCGGTGCTAATGCCGTGACAAATGTCACTGTCAGCTCCACGGGGGCAATGTTCGGCTGGTGGGATCCAAGCGAGGATGATCTTGTCAGAATTGACAAAGCCACCGGCATTGCGACACGAGTGGGGGAATCCGGTATTGGTACCGCTGTAAATGGACTGTCTTTCAGCGGAACAGATGTTCTTTACATGGTCAATGGCGGAGGCGATGTATACACTATCAACATAGCTACCGGTGAGGCGACTTATGTTGGTAATATCGGGAGTATAGCTCATCATGGAGATTTCGATCCTGCAACTGGACTCTGGTATGGTATCAATTTGTCACAAACTGGCCCGAAGTCACTGGTCCTGGCGAATCTTTCAACCCTTGAATACACAGCGCTGTCAACAGTAGACAATCTCCATACGCTTACATTCGTGCCTGCGAGCGTGCCCGAGCCCACAACAATGCTTCTGTTCGGGTTGGGACTTCTGGGTTTGGCGGGGTTTAGAAAAAGAAACTAAGAACAAAAAACAGACTGGAAAGAAGAAGGCAGGGCCGAACGCCCTGCCTTCTTTCTTACACTAGCCACTGGCCACTAATCACTGACCACTCTGGGTGAAACTTACGTTTCGCCCAAATACGCCTTCTTCACCCTCTCATCGCTGAGCAGATCTTTCCCCGTTCCCTCCAGGACGATCTCGCCCGTTTCCAGCACGTAGCCGTAGTCGGCCACGTTGAGGGCGGCCATGGCGTTCTGCTCGATGAGCAGGATCGTGGTGCCCTCTTCGTGAATCTTGCGGATGACGCGGAAGACCTCGCGGATGAGAAGCGGGGCAAGCCCAAGTGACGGCTCGTCGAGCAGGAGCAGCTTCGGCCGCGACATGAGGGCGCGGCCCAGGGCGAGCATCTGCTGCTCGCCGCCCGAAAGGGTCGCCGCCGGCTGCTCGCGTCGCTCCAGCAGGCGCGGGAAGGTCTCGAAGATCCACTCGATGTCGCGCTCGATTTCCTTTTTATCGGAGCGCCCGTAGGCCCCCATCAGCAGATTTTCATAAACGCTTAGATTAACGAAGACGCGCCGGCCCTCGGGGGCCATGGCAATGCCCTCACGGGCGATGCGGTGGGGGGCGATGCCGGTGATGGGGCGCCCCAGGTATCGGATCGTCCCGCTCGTGGCGGGCACGAGGCCGCAGACGGTTCTCAGCAGGGTGCTTTTCCCCGCGCCGTTTGCGCCGACAAGGGTGACGACCTTCTCTTCCGGCACATGGAGAGTGACGTTTTTCAGCGCGTGGATGCCGCCATAGTGGACGTTCAGGCCCTCGACCCTAAGCAAGCTGCACCTCCCCCAGATAGGCCTCGATGACCCTGGGATTGTTCTGAATCTCGTGGGGTGTTCCCTCGGCGATGGTGGTGCCGTAGTCGAGCACCTTGAGCCGCTCGCAGATCTCCATGACGAACTTCATGTCGTGCTCGATGAGGAACACCGTGAGGTCGTAGTCCTTCCGGAGCTTCAGGATGAGCTGCAGCAGGTCCTGCGTCTCGTTGGGGTTCATCCCCGCGGCCGGCTCGTCGAGCAGAAGAAGCTGCGGCCCCGTGGCCAGAGCCCGGGCGATCTCGAGGCGCCGCTGCTTGCCGTAGGGCAGCGATGTGGACATCTCCCGGGCCACGTCCTCGAGGCCCACTTCCTTCAGGAGGTTCATGGCCCCCTCGACCATCATCTTCTCCTCGCGGCGATAGAGCGGAAATCTCAGGGTTGCCCCGAGGAACGTGGAGCGGATTCGGCAGTGATAGCCGATCATCACGTTCTCGATGACGGAGAGCTCCGAGAAGAGCCGGATGTTCTGGAAGGTCCGGGCGATGCCGGCCTTCGTGATCCGGTTGGCCTTCAGGCCGCCGATGGGGTTGCCCTGGTAGCGGATCGTGCCTTCCGTGGGCGTGTAGTAGCCGGCGATCATGTTGAAGACGGTCGTCTTGCCTGCGCCGTTCGGGCCGATGAGGCCGACGATCTCGCTTTTTCTCCAGGGCGAGGTCGAAGTCATTGACGGCAACGAGGCCGCCGAACTTCATGGTGATATGTTCCACCGACAAGAGAGCCATCAGGAGCGACCTCCCATGCCGAGTTTCCTGCACACCCAGTTCCAGTTGAACTCCCGGGTGCCCATGAGACCCTGCCGCGCGAAGATCATGATCAGGACGAGGATGACGGAGAAGATGACCATCCGCATGCCGGGGATGCCGGGGATGTCGATGAACCCGAGATCCATGGGCTCCTCGACAAACCGCAGCGCCTCGCCGCCCCAGGTGAAGAGGATGGCCGCGATGACGGCCCCGGTGGTGCTGCCGAGCCCCCCTGCGACGATGATGATCAGCAGGTTGAAGGTCAGGAAGAAGGTGAAGAGGGTCGGCGAGATCGTGGTGATCAGGTGGGCCAGCAGCCCGCCTCCCACCCCCTGGAAGAAGCCGCTCGTCGTGAAGGCGAGCATCTTGTGCCAGTAGGTGTTGATTCCCACGGCCTCGGCGGCCGCCTGGTCGAACTTGACGGCCTTCATGGCCATGCCGTAGCTGCTGCGGATCATCCGGCCGATGAGGAATACCGTGATGATGGCGAAACCCCAGGCCCACCAGATGTTCGTGTAGTCGGCGATTCCCTTGAGCCCGAGAGGCCCGTTGGTGATGCTCTGGGTGTTGTTTGCGATGACGCGGACCACCTCGCCGAAGCCCAGGGTGACGATAGCCAGGTAGTCCCCGCGGGTCCGGAAGACGGGAAACCCCATCAGGAAAGCGAGCAGGGCCGCCACGATACCCGCCGCGACAAGCGATACGATGAAGGGCAGCGTGATCACGGAGAGGGGCCAGATGCAGGGCTCGATGATGAAGGAGATCTCCTTTTCCATCGGTGTGAGGGTCAGCAGGGCCGAGGTATAAGCGCCGATCGCCACGAAGGCATTGGGCGCCAGCGAGAACTGGCCCGTCACGCCGTTGATGAGGTTGTAGCTCACGGCGAGGATGATGAAGATGGCGATGTTATTGAGGATGCGGATCGTGTAGTCGGAACCCTGCGTGTTGGCGACGTAAAGCAGCGCCAGGAGCACGACCGTGCCCGCGATGGAGAGGAGTTGGTTTCTGAAATGATTAGGCTGCATGAAAACAGGGTCCAGGGTTAAGGGTACAGGGTCCAGGGTCAAGAGACCAAGGACCTTGCTATTCGGTTCTATGCGTCAGGCTGTCGCTTCTTCAACGACTGGGACAATTTCCACAACAGTCTGGAAACTTCAGCTCTTGATCCGTACAGTTTCTCGAACTCGCTTTGAGAAAGATATCCGAGATCCTTTGAAAGAGACAACAGTGTTTCCAGTTCCCCGCATGAACCAAAGGCGATATTCAAGAACTGAACATATTCCTTCCTGTGGTTTCGGCAGTATCCCTCGGAAATATTGCAGGGTATCGAAACCGCGCTGCGCCTCATCTGCGAAACGATCCCGAATAACTCTTCTTTCGGGAATGCCTTTGTGCATTTATAGATGTCAAGTGTAAGCTGATAAGCCTTCTGGTAGGCAATCAGGTCTCTGTAGCTCTGCATTGATTTTCTTTCTCCACCCTGTACCCTTAACCCTGGCCCCTGTACCCTGTTTAATCTGGCAACTTGGTGCCCATCAGCCCTGTGGGGCGGAAGAGCAGGATCAGGATCAGCAGGGCGAAGGCGACGGCGTCGCGGTATCCGGCCAGATCCGGCATCAGGGCCACGAGGAGGATCTCCGCGATCCCCAGAAGAAGCCCGCCCAGCATGGCGCCGGTGATGTTGCCGATGCCGCCCAGGACGGCCGCCACGAAGGCCTTGAAGCCGGGGATGATGCCCATGAGCGGGTTGATCTCGGGGTAGCGCATGGCCCACATGATCCCGCCGGCGGCCGCCGCGGCGGAGCCCACGGCGAAGGTGATCGAGATGATCCGGTTGACGTCCACGCCCATGAGTTTCGTCGTCTCCATGTCGTGGCTGATGCAGCGCATGGCCCGTCCCGTCTTGGTCCGGTAGATGATGAACAGGACGCCGGAGAGGATGGCCAGGGTCAGCAGGGGCGTCCAGAGGACCAGGGCCGGGAACATGAGGCCCGCCACCTCGTAGACCTCGCTGAACATGTCGGGGGTTTCGAAGCCCTTGGGGCGCCCGCCGAAGACCACCAGGCCCAGGTTCTCGAGCAGGAAGGAGACCCCGATGGCCGTGATGAGCGCCGAGATGCGGGGCGCGTTGCGGACCGGCACGTAGGCGCCCTTGTCCATCAGAACACCCAGGGCGGCCGTGAGCAGGATGGCCACGGCGAAGGAGGCCCACCAGGGGAGGCTGAACATCAGGATGCCGAAGTACGCGAAGTAGCACCCCATCATCATGACGTCGCCGTGGGCGAAGTTGATGAGCCGGATGATCCCGTAGACCATCGTGTAGCCGATGGCGATGAGCCCGTAGAGGCTCCCCAGGGCCACCCCGTTGATCATCTGCTGGAGGAAGAACGTCAGTTCCACATGCTGCTCTCTATGGCGAACTTCAATGAAAGCCCCCGGGCTTCCTTACAGTAATCCTGATTTCTGCGGCGCGCAAAATATCTTTCCGCAGCAGGCATAGGGCTAAGGGCTTAGGGCTTAGGGCAAAAATCAGGATTTACAAAAGAGGGGCGATTGTCACATCGCCCCTCTTTGTCAAATGATCTCCCGCATGCGGGTTACTTCTTTTTCGGTGCCGCCTTCTTGGGTTCGGGCTTCGCACCGGCGGGCTCGACGGTGGCCACGTACTGGAAGTCGCCGTTGCGAACCTGCACGATGACGAGGCTCTTGATGGCGTTGCCGTCCTCGCCGATCGTCATGATGCCGGAGATGCCCTTGAAGTTCTTCGTGCTGGCGAGGGCCTCGCGGATCTTGGAGCCATCGGTGGACTTGGCGCGCTCGATGGCGTCGGCCAGGACGAAGTACGCATCGGCGCCCATGACGTCGAAGGTGCCGACCTTGCCGAACTTCTTCTCGTAGAGGGGGATGAACTTCTTGGCCAGATCCGTCTTGGCCGCGGCCTTCTCGAAGTGGCCCGTCAGCATGAGGCCTTCCACGTACTGCTTGCCGATGTCGATGAGGGCCTTGTCCTGCGCGCCGTCGCCGGAGAGCACGGGCACGTTCAGGCCGAGATCCTTGGCCTGCTTCATGGCAAGGGCGACTTCCGTGTAGTAGTTGGGCATGTAGAGCACGTCGGGGTTCTTGGCCTTGATGGCCGACATCTGAGCCGTGAAGTCCTTGTCGCCGGTCTGGCAGTAGGTCTTCGCCACGATCTGGCCGCCGAGCTTCGTGAAGCTCTTCTCGAAGAAGTCGGCAAGGCCCACGCAGTAGTCCTGCGCCTTGTCGACGATGAGGGCGGCCTTGCGCTTCCCGAGGGTTTCGTAGGCGTACTTGGCGGCCATCTCACCCTGGAAGGGGTCGATGAAGCACACGCGGAAAATGTACTTCTTGCCCTGCGTCACGAGAGGGTTGGTGGCCGTGGGCGAGATGATGGGAATTCTGGCTTTCTCCGCGATCGGGGCGCCGGCCATGGTGTTGCCGCTGATGGAGGACCCGATGATCGCGACGACTTTCTCCTTCTCGATGAGGCGGCTCACGGCGTTGGCGGCCTCGATCTTGTCGCTCTTGTCATCGGCGAGGACCAACTCGACTTTCTTGCCGAGGATGGTGGGTTTCATCTCCCGGGCAACCTGAATGCCCTGCCAGGACCCCTGTCCGTATGCGGCCACGCCGCCCGTCATCGGCAGGAACACGCCGATCCTGATCGTGTCCGACTTGGCCTGGGAAAATGCGGGGGCCGGCATGGTGAAGGCCAGACCCAGAACCATGAACGCCACCAGTACGTGCTTCATCTTCATACGCCCTCCTCCTTTTGTCTTGCGCTCTAAGAGATTAAAAGAAAACGTGTGTGGAAATAATAAGGAAATAAACAACCCCGATTGAGGGTTTTCTCTAGCACAGGGATTTTGCCTAAGTCAAGCGAAAGCAAGCGGGTACAGGGTATAGGGTAAAGGGTAAAGGGTAAAGGGATGGATGCATTATATATTCCCCTGGACCCTTAACTTGACCCTTGACCCTAGACCCTGGACCCTTAGTCCCTGTCCCGGTGCCGAAGTCGGAAGACGAGCCGGATGGGCACGTTCCCGAAGCCCAGTCCCTCCCGGATCCGGTTGGCCAGGTAGCGCTGATAGGAGAAGTGGATGGCCTTCGGCTCGCGCACGAAGAAGATGAAGGTGGGCGGCTTCACGGAGGCCTGGGTGACGTAAACGATTTTGTTGGGGCGATTGCGGTACATGGGCGGTGGGTTTTCGGCCACGAAGGCATTGACTTTCTCGTTGAGCTCCGCCGTAGAGATGCGCTTCGTGTACTCCGCGTGGGTTGCCTCGATGACGTCGAAGATGCTCGTCACCCGCTGCCCTGTGACGGCCGATACGAAGACGATGGGGGCAAACTGCAGGAACTTCAGGGTGTCGCGGATCTTCTCCACGTGCACACCGATCGTGCTGTTGTCCTTTTTGAGCAGGTCCCACTTGTTCACCACGATGATGCAGGCAACCCCCTTGTCGAGGACGAGCCCGGCGATCTTCGCGTCCTGTTCGGCTATCCCCTGCTCGGCGTCGATGAGCAGAAGGGCGATATCGCAGCGATTGAGCGTTCTCAGGGCTTCTATGACGCTGTACTTCTCCAGCGTGAGGCTGATCCGGCTTTTCCTGCGGATGCCCGCCGTGTCGACGAGGACATACTTGCGGTCGCGGTACTCGAAGGGCGTGTCGATGGCGTCCCGCGTCGTTCCCGGCGTCGGGTTCACGATGGTGCGCTCGTAGCCCAGGATCTTGTTGACCAGGGACGATTTGCCAACGTTGGGACGGCCCACGACGGCGATCCGGATCACCTCCTGCTCTTCCTCGTCCGTTGCCGGCGGCGCATCGGGAAGAGCCGCAACGACGTCATCCATCAGATCGTCGATACCCCGGCCATGCTCGGAGGAGATGGCATGGATCCGGTCGATCCCGAGGCGGTAGAACTCATAGGCGAGGTTGTCGTGTCGGTCCCCGTCGATCTTGTTGACGGCATAGAAGACCGGCTTTTTGAATGTACGCAGCAGCTTCGCGATCTCCTCGTCGGCAGGCGTGAGGCCTTCCTTGCCGTCCATCAGGAAGATGATTAGATCGCTCTGCTCCATGGCGAGCCGAGTCTGCTCGCGCATCTGCATCAGGATTTTTTCCGTCGAAACCGGCTCGAACCCGCCCGTGTCGACGATGTCGAAGGCCTTTCCCTGCCAGGTCGCTTCGGTGTAGTTGCGGTCGCGCGTCGCCCCGGGCTCGTCGATGGTGATGGCCTTCTTGCGGTCCGAGAGCCGGTTGAAGAGCGTCGATTTGCCCACGTTGGGCCGTCCGATGATGGCAATTAAAGGTTTCATAGAATCAGGGTCCAGGGTTAAGGGTTAAGGGTTAAGGGGCCAGGGGACTGGGTCAAGGGTCCAGGGTTAAGAGTCAAGGGTCAAGGATTATGGGAAAAGTTTCTTTTTTCCCCTGTACCCTTTACCCGTGTACCCTGAACCCTATTTATCCGAGTATCCAAACTCCTTGAGCCACTTGGCGTCTTTTGTCCAATCTTTTCGCACGCGGACGAAAAGTTCCAGGAAGATTTTCGCGGCGAAGAACTTCTCCATCTCCAGGCGGGCCTGGGTGCCGATCTCCTTGAGCATCTTCCCGCCCTTGCCGATGAGGATGCCCTTCTGGGAGTCCTTCTCCACGGTGATCGTGGCCGCGATCCGGATCAGGTTCTTTTCCTCGTCCTCCTTGAACGAATCGACGGTGACGGCCGTGGCGTAGGGAATTTCCCTGTGGGTGAGCAGCAGGATCTTCTCCCGGACGATTTCGGCGGCGATGAAGCGCTCCGTGTTGTCCGTGAACATGTCGTCGGGGAAAAACTTCGGCCCCTCGGGCAGGGCCTCCCGGATAAGCTCGAGAAGACGGTCCACCCCGTTGCCGCGTGCGGCCGACACGGGAACGATTTCACGGAATTCATATAGACCGCGGAAGCGGTCGATCAGCGGCAGCAGGATCGGTTTGGCCACCAGGTCGATCTTGTTGATGACGAGAAATACGGGGACGCCTGCCTCCCGCATGCTCTCGATAATTAGGCCGTCGTCCGGGTCGTAGCCGCGGTCCGCCTCGATGAGAAACAGGATCAGGTCGACCTCGCTGAAGGTGCTCGTCGCCGCATTCACCATGTAGCGGTTCAGGGGCGTCTTTGCCCGGTGGATGCCCGGCGTGTCCAGGAAGATGAACTGCCCGTCGTCGGCGTTCAGGATTCCCGTGATCTTGTTTCTCGTCGTCTGGGGCTTGCTGCTCGTGATGGCGATCTTTTCGCCCAGGATCGCATTCAGGAGCGTGGATTTGCCCACGTTGGGCCGTCCGGCGATGGCGATGAATCCCGATTTAAACAATACTGACCTCCGCAATCGATGTCCCGTATTCCCTCGCGCCGTTCCGAAGCACGAGGGCGCCCCTCGGCAGCGACGGGTCCGTTTTCGCCGTGACGGGGCGGCTGCCGAAGCGGGCCTTCAGAAAGGCGCGATTCGCGCTGCCCATCCCGTTGAAGTTCGACAGGTCCGCCGGGGCCACGTGAAACTCCTGTCCGCTGTCGATGCCGCCGGCCTTCGAAATCAGCTCGAGGGCCATGTCCCTGAAGAGATCCGCTTCCACGAGGCTGCGAAAAGCCGGGTGCCAGGGGCCGGCAAGGATGCCCCCCTTTCTTTCCATCTCAGCCGTCGACTGCAGCCCCAGGCGTATGACGGGGATGCCGGATCGCGTGAATCGCACAAGTGCGACCTTACACCACGAGACGGCCTCATCGAGGCTCAGAGGGAGAAAGTCTCCTCTCTCGTAAAGGCGGGCGAGTTCCGTGTCCCGGAAGACGAGAAGCGGGTGGATGCGGACGGTGTCGGGCCCGGTGCGGATCACTTCTGTAACGGATGCCTCGAATTTTTCCCGGCTCTCCCCGGGAAGCCCCGCCATGAGGTGGATGCCCGTCTCGAACCCCTTTTCTTTCAGAATCCCTACGGCCCTTCGGACATCCTCCGCGCTGTGCCCGCGCGCCGATTCCCGGAGGACCCCGTCGTCCATGGACTGGGCGCCGATCTCGACGGTACTCACCCCCAACTTTTTCAGCGTGTCGAGCCAGGTCCCTTCGATGTCATCGGGGCGCGTGGAGAGGCGAATGGAGTGGACCGCACCCTCGACGATGAGCGCCCCGGCCATGCGAAGCAACTCCATCTGCTCCGCGCGGGCCATGCCGGTGAAACTTCCCCCGTAAAAGGCGATTTCGACGGGGCCGCTTCCCTTGCTCCCGGCGATGGTTGACCTCACCGTTTCGCGAAGGCCCTCTTCCGTGATCGCCTCGGCATTGCCCGAGATGATCCTCTCGTTGCAGAAGACGCATCGGTGCGGGCAGCCCCGGTTGCGGAGGAAGAAGGGAATGATGAGGGGTTTCAAATTTGGT
Source organism: uncultured delta proteobacterium (assembly GCA_963705165.1). GTDB lineage: Bacteria > Desulfobacterota > Syntrophia > Syntrophales > UBA2192 > UBA2192. The sequence continues at coordinate 43,902 of CAVPJD010000032.1, forward strand.
CTCTCCAGTCTCTCCGGTCTGTCCTGTCTGTCCCGTCTTTTTGGTCGTGGAGCCTGTAGCTCGTCGAAGCCTACAGTCTACAGTCGACAGCCTACAGTGAGGATTCATTGTTGGCTTTTCGCTTTTGGCTGCCGGCTGTCGGCTGTTGGCTCGTAGCCACGCAACGGCCCTCACTCCTGCACTTCTTCACCGCCGTTCGGGCGGTTCGAAGTCTCTCGATCGCCTCCAGGGCCTTTTTGGCGGCGCGCTGCTCGGCTTCCTTCTTGTTGCGGCCCAGCCCCGCCGTGCTCACGATTTCCCCGATGCTCACCCTGATTTGGAAGACCTTGTCATGGTCAGGCCCGTACTCCCGGATGACACTGTACCTCGGGATGACCCGGAAGCGGTTCTGTGTGGTTTCCTGGAGGCTGGTCTTGTAATCGCGGTAAAAGACACCGGCAGCCCCCGTCTCCAGAAGGGGGTGGAATCTCTTTCCGATGAAGTCGAAGGCGCCCGCAAACCCCGTGTCACAGTATACGGCGGCGATGATGGCCTCGAAAGCGTTGGCCAGCAGGGAGCTCTTTGCTCTGCCGCCGGAGAGGTCTTCCCCTTTGCCGAGGAGGAGATAATCACCGACACAGAGTTCCCGGGCGAGCCCCGCCAGGGGCCTTTCGTTGACGATGGTGGAACGGATCTTGGAGAGATCCCCCTCGGTGCACTCCGGGAACTTCTTCACCAGCATGTCCGTGATGCACAGGGTGAGGACGGCGTCGCCGAGAAACTCGAGACGCTCGTTGTCCTGCAACACGAGGTCGGGGTTTTCGTTGGCGTAGGACCGGTGCGTGAGGGCGCAATCCAGAAAGGAGGGGTCTCTGAATTTGTACCCCAGGGCTTCCTCCAGTCCGGCAAGCTGTTCCATGCGCTCACTGTTCATGGCAGACCCGGCCGGTTGCGATGCCGGCATCAGAGGATTCGATGATGACATCGACAAAACGGTTCATCATGCTCCTGCTCCCGCCCAGCAGGCATACCGGGATGTAATTGCCGGTGAACCCCTTCAGGCGGCCTGTTTTCCTGTCACGGCTCTGCTCGACGAGGACAACCTGCGTCGAGCCTGCAAAACGATTTACAAAGGCTTCCCGCTTGGCAAGCCCAAGGCCCCTGAGCACCGCCGCGCGCGCGGCCCTGACGTTTTCCTCCACTTTTCCGGGCATGCCCGATGCCGCCGTGCCCGGCCGCTCCGAGTAGGGGAAGACATGGAGGTAGGCCACCGGGAGCTCCCGGAGCAGGGCCATCGTGTTCTCGAATTCGTGATCCCCCTCTCCGGGGAATCCGGCCATGACATCGACGCCGATCGCAAGGTCGGGGATTTCCGAGACGAGCCGCTCGATCCGTTCCCTGAAACATTCCCGGTCGTAGTGCCTTCCCATGGCGGCAAGGATGCGGTCATCGCCGCTCTGAAGCGGGATGTGCAGGTGCCGGCACAGCCACGTCGAGTCCCGGAGGCATGCAATCAGCTCATCGGTCACCTCCATGGGTTCGATCGAGCTGAGCCTGAGCCTCCCGATCTGCCCCGCATCCCCGATCCGGCGCAGGAGCGATGGCATGTCCGAGGACGGGGTCAGATCCTGCCCCCATGCGCCGAGGTGGATTCCCGTGAGGACTATCTCGCGATAGCCCGAGGCGGCCAGGGATGCGACGCGTTCAAGGACGCGATCCTCCGCCATGCTGCGGCTGGGCCCTCTTGCTTTCGGAACGATGCAGTAACTGCACCGGGAATTGCACCCGTCCTGGATTTTGAGGAAAGCCCTCGTCCGTCCGGGAAAGCGATCGGGGGTGAGACCAGAGAACTGCCGGGCCTGCCCGATATCCCGGACAAACACGTCTGCAGGGCCTCCGTTCAGGGTCCCGACAAGCCCCGGGATAAGCTCTTTTTCGACGTTCCCTGCGACAAGGCGCACGTTGGGCAGCTCCTTGAGCAGATCCGGCGCCACCTGGGCATAGCAGCCTGTGACGATGACGGGCGCTCCGGGGCTGCGCCTTGCCGCCCTCCGGATGAGCTGTCGGGACTGGAAATCCGTCCGTGCCGTCACCGTGCAGGTGTTGATGATAAAGACATCGGCATCGGCGTCGAAGCCGACCACGGTGTGACCCAACTGCGTCAGGCGATCCGCCATGGCCGCCGATTCGCACTGGTTCACTTTGCAGCCCAGCGTTGCCAGGGCAACCCTTCTGGGCGATTCCACCGGCATGCTTCCATCCCGGCCTTGTTTGTCCTGGCTTTTGTTCATGGTCCTCACCGTGCCGAGCCGTCGCGGCGACCTCCCGATCGCTGCCTGAAGACGGGGGTGCATTCCCGTTTCGGCACGTTTCTTGAACTTAGCAATCTAGACTGGGGAATGTGCTTTGTCAAGGCGCAATAATTAGTGGATATCACAGAGGAATCGTGTTAATCAACCTTATACCGCACAAGGAGGGATCGCGATGGATGCCATTGCCGGCTTCATGTCCGAAAATGGGGTAATCGTCCTTCTCATCATCCTTGCCGCCGTCGGTCTGTTCTGGCTCCTCAGCCGCTTCTTCAAGCTGACGCTCATCGTCGCCAGTGTCGTTCTGGTCCTGCTTGCCTTCCAGCACTTCGTCCCGTCCGGTGACCTGAAAACGAAATTCAAAGGGGTCGTCGACAAGGTCGTGGCCAAAGGGGGCGATTTCATGGAGAGCACCAAGGAGTTTTTCGCCGGCCAGAAGGGCAATCTGAATAAGCACATGGACGAAGCCCTGAAGACCGGCGATAAGAAGGAGGCGGACAGGGGAAGCAAGAAAAAGTGAAAAAAGTGTCTGAGTGTTTAAGTGTCTTAGTGAAGAAAGAGAGGCAAGATAAAAGACCGACAATTGCCGAATCTTTCTTTCTCTTCACTCAAACACTCAGACACTTAAACACTTAGACACTTTTTTATTCAGAACAGGTCAATTGCCATGGCCCTGGCTGGACATGCCGTCACGCAGAACTCGCAGCCGTTGCAGCGTTCCGCGTCGAAGATGATTTTCGATGTCTTCGGGTCCGTGTAAAGTGCCTCGGTCGGGCAGAAGGCGACACAGGCCCCGCAGTGAACGCACTTGTCGGTATTCTGGGTTACGCTTTTCGAAAGGGGTTCCACACGGAGCCCCTTTTCTTTCATGAACCGCACCCCGGCGTCGAAATTCTCTTTCGTGCCGCTCAGCTCCAGGACCATAACACCTTCACGGCGGGGAAAGATCCTTGCCTTGAGTATGTTGAAATCCAGATCGTACGTCTTGGCGAGCTTGCACGCGATCGGCTGATCGACGATATCTGCGCTGTAGCGTATGACGACTTTTTTGGTTACTGTTTCTGTCATTTTCTCATTCCTGCCTGTTTCACCCAACCTAAGTGATCACCCTGGGTTTGTCAAGGAGCTTCTCCCGGTTCCGGGCCGCCAGGGGCTCAGATGAGGGCCTTCCAGTCCATCAGCGGGAAGGTGACGTGAAGCGAGTGGTCGTCGTCGACAAGGTGGTAATCAAGGTTTTCGAAAACCTTTCCCGCGATGGCCTTCACGGCGGCCGGCGGCACCACGTCATCGTTTCGCCCGTGAAAGAGCGACACGGGGACATTTACCCGCTTGCCCAGAAAACGCCCGAAGTCCGGGACGTGGAGGGCCGGCGCAAGCAGGATGACCCTTCTCACCCTGTTTTCGTTCTCGCAGGCATAAATGGCGGCCATGAGACCCCCGAAACTGGAGCCGACGAGGATCAAATCCTTCAGGCCCGCCAGAAGCCGGTTGAGCTTTTTCATCCGCTCATCGAGGGGGCCGCTGAAATCCTCGATGATCATGTCGGGATAGCGCTCCCGGAAGAAGACCCCTTTTGCGCCCTGGCTGCTGCTTTCCAGCCCGTGAATGAACACCCGTGTCATCTTATACCCCCTGAAAGTGGCTAGCGTCTTATAACTGCTCGCGGAGATTTTATCAACCGCCTCAATAGGGTACAGGGTACAGGGTACAGGGTACAGGGTACAGGGTACAGGGTACAGCACCTCTTAACCCTTGACCCTTAACCCTGACCCCTGAACCCTGCGTATTGTTGCTTTGTAAAGAGCGATATGCTAAACACCTTTTTTTCAGGAGGTGTCTATGGCACGGGTGATTCCGTTCAGGGCCGTGAGGCCGCAAAGGAAATATGCCGGCGAAGTGGCCTCGTTTCCTTACGATGTTCTCGACCGTGAAGAGGGGAGGGCAATCGTCCGGGATAACCCCCGAAACTTCCTGCGCGTGGAAAAATCCGAAATCGATGTCCCGGACGAGATCCGTGATGATGACCCCCGGGTCTTCGCCAGGGCCCGCGAGAATCTGCGGAACTTCATCGGGGAGGGCATACTCTTCCAGGAAGACAAACCCTGTTTTTACGTATACAGGCAGAAGGCGGCGGGCCGCGAGCAATACGGACTCGTGGGCTGCGTGAGCGTGGCCGAGTATGAGGCGGGACTCATCAAGAAGCACGAACTCACCCGTGTCGACAAGGAAAACGAACGGGTGAATCACATCGAAACAGCGGGGGCTCAGACGGGGCTCGTCTTTCTTCTCTACCGCTCCAGAGAGGCGATCGACAGGATCATTGCCGCGATCATGAAAGCCCCCCCGGAGTATGATTTCACCACACCGGACGGCGTTACCCACACGGCCTGGGTCGTCTGCGACGACGGGACCATCGATGAACTGAAACGGGAATTCTCGAAGGTGGAGTGCCTTTACATTGCAGACGGGCATCACCGTGCGGCATCGGCTGCCACGGTGGCGCGGGCAAGGCGCGGGAGAAACGCGGCGCACAACGGGGCGGAGGAGTACAATACCTTTGTGGCCACCCTGTTCTCCCACGAGCAGCTCAAGATCCTGGACTACAACCGCGTCGTGAAGGATCTGCAGGGGATGACCGGGCAGGAATTCCTGCACCGGATCGGCGAGAAGTTCACCGTCATGCCCGGTTTCACAAAACGGTCGCCCTCGAGCCCCCATCAGTTCGGCATGTATCTCCAGGGAACCTGGTACCGGCTCGAGGTAAAACCGGCAATCTACGGAAAAGCCGATCTCATCGGGAAGCTCGACGTTTCCATCCTCCAGGATCATCTCCTGGGGTCCGTTCTCGGGATCAAGGACCCGCGGACGGATGACCGGATCAAGTTCGTCGGTGGGATCCGCGGAATGGACGAACTGGAGCGGATGGTGGATCAACTGGGCTATGCCGTGGCCTTCTCTCTTTGCCCCCCGGGGATTTCCGAGTTGATCCGCATTGCCGATGCGGGGATGATCATGCCCCCGAAATCCACCTGGTTCGAACCGAAGCTCAGAAGCGGGCTGTTTGTGCACCTTATAGACTAGGACTGCGGGTCGAGGTAGCCGACAGCCGACAGCCAACAGCCGACAGGATTGAGTTACATACGAATCTCTGCCCTCTTCTTTGGCTGTAGACTGTAGGCTGTAGGCTGTAGGCTGTGTAGCGAAACAGGCGGCACCGATGGACCGATCCGATTCACTGATACGGGAAGACGAGACACTCGAGTCCCTTTTCGGGGGGCGGCTGAAGATTCTCCAGAAGAAAAAGGGTTACCGGTACACGATCGACTCCGTCCTGCTGGCCTATTTCGTTGAACCGAAAAAAAAGGATCGGATCCTCGAGCTTGGGGCCGGGAGCGGCGTGATCAGCCTTCTGCTGGCCTTCCGGCATCCCGGTGTCCAGGTGACGGGATTGGAGCTTCAGGCCGATCTTGCCGATATGGCGGGGCGCAGTGTTTCCATCAATGGCCTCGAAGAACGAGTGAAGATGATCCGGGGGGATGCCCGGAAGGTCGCCGAATTCCTGGAAACCCGATCCCATGACGTCGCGATTTTCAATCCGCCCTATCGAAAGATGGGCTCGGGGCAGGTGAACCCTGCGTCGGAAAAGGCCCTGGCCCGGCACGAAATTGCGGGATCCATTGCCGATTTCCTCAAGGCCGCTTCCCACGCGCTCGAACCAGGCGGCCGGGTTTGCATGATTTACCCCTGCTCGCGCATGGTGGAGGCCATCCATCGAATGAGAGCGGGGAAGATGGAACCGAAGAGGCTGCGCATGGTTCATTCACGGCCGGGATCGAGGGGCGATTTCGTCCTTGTGGAAGGAGTGAAAGGAGGCGGCGAGGAGCTGGCCGTTCTTCCGCCGCTGTTCATATATAAGGGAGGCGAAGGGTATTCGGAGGAACTGGAAGCACTGTTCAGAAATCTTTCCGACCCCGCAGGATAGACCGCGTCATTGTTTTTTGCAGGATCTCTTTCAGATCCGGGTCGGTCACGCCGGCGAGGGTTTCGCGGATGTAGTCGCTTTCTTCCGCCTTCAGATCGCGGGCGTCAAGCAGCACCTCCGGCTCGGCGTGTTTGACGCGCGGGGCCTCGACTTCGCCGATGAAGAACCGGATCTGCGAAACTTTCGTCCCGCCGAGGATCCCGTTGAGTTTCGAGATGATGTCCTGTTTCATGAACTGGAGTTCATGCATCCAGACGGAGTTGGCCACACGGACATAGAGCACATCGTCTTTGAGCCTGTCCGGCTGGGCCTTGGCACCGATCTGCGGCCCCACGGCGCGATTCCAGGCGTCGGTGAGCGAACGGTCCTTCATGGGAACATGGAGGGCCTTCATTTTCAAGGCTTCGGGGAGGATCTCCCCGAGCAGCCGTGGTGTCGATGAGCCTTTTCGCCGCCTCATGACCACAACATGGCACAGGCGGACGCGGCAGTCAAGGGGAGCAGGGTACAGGGTATAGGGTACAGGGTACAGGGGTAGCTAATACAGGTAATTGAGGTATGGGTATGAATCTTTCGATACTGGTTGAGAAAGTCAAGAAACATCCCGAATTCTACAAGGCAGGGATGATCCTTTGCCATAACGGGGTCGTGAGGGCCACCTCACGGGACGGCAGACCCGTGTCGGAGGTGAGCGTCCGGGTGGACCGCAAGCGCCTGGAGGTAATCATCGGGGAAATCAAGGCGATGACGGGGATCGTGGAGGTTCTGGCTCATGTCAACGAAGGAACCCTGAAGGTCGGCGAGGACGTGATGTACGTCGTCGTGGCCGGAGACTTCCGGGAAAACGTCTTCGATGCCATGATTGCAGCCGTGAACCGGATCAAGGCGGATGTGACGTCCAAGACAGAGAAGTGACCGAGAGAAAGAAGTGTCTGAGTGAGAAGAAGTGTCTGAGTGTCTGAGTGAAGAAGGAAAAGCAAGATCGAGGATGAAGAATTGCCGGGTTCTTTCTTCCTCTTCACTCAAGCACTCAGACACTTAGACACTTAGACACTTCTACACTGCCGCTTCGCGGCAAGACGGAATAGACGGAGAGGTATTTTATGAATTCGGTTGTCGTCAAGGCCAACATGGTCGTTTTCATTGCCAGTTTCTGCACGCTCGTCATCGAACTCGTGGCGGGACGGATCATGGCGCCCTACGTGGGGGTTTCCCTGTACACGTGGACAAGCATCATCGGGGTCGTGCTTGCCGGGATCAGCATCGGCGCCTGGGTCGGCGGGACCCTTGCGGACCGCTATCCCCGCCCGGCAACCCTGGGGTGGCTGCTCTTTCTGTCGGGCATCGGCGCCCTGACCATCGCACCCCTGACGGACCTGATCGGAGCCGCGCCGCTCCAGACGACGCTGATGCTGCGCATCCTGCTGCTCACGACGGCCATCTTCTTTGTTCCCTCGATGCTCCTCGGCATGATCTCGCCCGTCGTGGTGAAGCTCACGCTGGACAACCTCAGCCGCACGGGAAACATCGTGGGAAAGATCTATGCCTTCTCCACCCTGGGCTCCATCATCGGGACCTTCGCCACGGGGTTCTTCCTCATCTCCTGGATGGGAACGCGCAGCATCCTGCTCACCATGGGGGCCATCCTGATCGTGTCTGCCTTCGTTTTCGGCGGGCTGTTCCTGAAGCGGAAGGCCGCTGTCATATCCGTCGTCGCAGTCGTCTCCGTCAGCGTTTTCCTCTTCACGATGTTCGGCTATGCCTACAAGCCCCTGCTTGACGAGAAGGTCTACTACTACAAGGAGAGCGACTACTTCACGATCAAGCTGATGAAATACCCCATCAAGGGCGGGACGGTCGAGGGGGAGGCCCTCATCCTGGACAACCTGATCCACTCGATCAATGACGTGAACGACCCCGCTTTTCTCGATTACGACTACATCCGGATCTATGAAGAACTGGTCAGCTGGCAGATGAATAGCCGGTCATCCGTCGACGCGCTCTTCATCGGCGGGGGAGGGTACACCTTTCCCCGTTACATGGAGGCGAAATACGCCGGGGCGCGTATCGACGTCGTGGAGATCGACCCGGAGGTTACCCGTGTCGTGTACGAATACCTGGGCCTGCCCCGCAGCACCACCATACGATCCTTCAACGAGGACGGCCGCTGGTTCGTCATGAATTCGAAGGACAAGGGGCGCTACGACTTCATCTTCGGGGATGCCTTCAATGATATCTCCATCCCCTACCATCTGACGACGAAGGAATTCGCCCTGCAGATGAAGGCGCTCCTCAAGCCCGACGGGCTGCTCATCGCGAACCTCATCGACAGCGTCACCGAGGGGCTGTTCCTCCCGTCCTACATCCGGACACTCGAGGAGGTCTTCGGGAAGGGCAATGTGCACCTTCTCGTCCTGGCGCCGGAGCTTCGAAAGCTGGGGATTGCCACGTGCGTTGTTGTCGCGAGCCCGAAGAAGTGGGATATGGAGGATTTCGCCCGCGTGATCGAGAGCAGGGGCGGGAAAGCCATGACCGCCAAAATCGTCCCCCAGGAGAGCCTCCAGCAGATCCTCCGCGAACGCCCTTCGGTGATCCTCACCGATGATTACGTCCCCGTGGACAACCTGACGGCCCCCATATTCGAGGCGAGGTACGGGTACAAGAAGAAGTGACAGAAGCAAAAAGCCGACAGCCGAAAGAACAGCCAACAGCCAACAGCCAACAGCCAACAGATCCACACTTTATACTGTCTCTTTTGTACTGTAGGCTGTCGACTGTAGGCTGTAGGCTTCGCGACACCAGCTTGGGTGAGCGATTGTCTGGAGCATTGCCTTCCGAGTCGTTATGGTGTAGATAGAAAAAGATGTCAAAACCAAGAAACAATTGAACCGGGGCGCTGCCATGGATGAAAGAGAACGACAGAAACTGATCCAAAGGCTCAAAACCGTAAAAACGTCCGGGGAGCGGGACGAGATCCTCTGGTACCTGGCGGGGCAGGACAAAACGGCCAGGGAAAAACCACAGAGGGCTGAAGCAACGGGCACCAGCAAACGATCCCCTTGGGTACTAGCGAGGAAGGATAAAACGGCCAGCGGAGGACCACAGAGGGTGGAAGCAACGGCCACCAGCCAGCCAACCCCTGCCAAGACGGAAGGCGGGACGCAGATCCGCCTGCCTTTGGGAAAACTCGGCGGCTTCGGGTCCATCACCGCGCTGATGTTTCTGTTCTATGGCCTGGTCGCCATCGTCTCCGCGGTGATGAAAATCATGCAGGGCCAGCTGGACAGCGACGAGATCCGGCAGCTCATCATTGGCGGCGTTTTTGTCTTCTTCGGCATCGTCATCTTCATCAAGGCAAAGCGCGCGCAGCGTAAGGCCTCTTCTGAGAGCGCTTAGGCAGGCGCACCCCCCGTCAGGAAGAGAAACCGAATTTTCTCCCTCACCCCGGCCCTCTCCTGTAAGAGGAAAGGGAGTTGTCACCCTCACCCTGACCCTCTCCCCTCAGGAGAGGGAACCTGTAAGGTAGTCAGTTTCCCGGGCTGCCCCGGCTATTTCAGCTTGAAATCGACACGGCTGTTTTTCACGTCTTTTTTGGCCTCGGGCTGCAGCGTCTTCGGCTCGACGACAAAAACCCTGCCCGATTCGAATTCCCCTTTTTCCCGGAGGGCCTCCGACACCGTTTCGGCACGCTTCGTCGCCAGGAGTCGCAGATCGTCATCCTTGACGACGATGTGGGTCATCATGAGCTTCTCCATCTCCTCGTTGGGAAGGCCCTTCTCCATCCCGACGATGTTTCTCGGCTTCGGGAACTTTTCTGCACTGTAGGCCCTCTTCAGGTATCGCTCGTATTCCTGCTTCTCGATCGTGATCTCGTCTACGGACTCGACCTTTTCCCCTTTCCGGACCAGTTCGTTGAGCTTTTGGGCCTTCAGCTTTCTCTGAAACTGGTACTGGATGAGACCTTCGCGGTCCCGTTCCATGTCCACACCGCCGACAATGTCCAGCTTGAGGGCCGGTTTTGCCTTCAGAGCCTTCACCAGCGTCTCGATTTTTTTCATGTTGGGTTCCGAGAGGTCCGTCGATCCATTATCGAACTCGATGTAGCTCAGTTCCTCACCGCCGCCGAAGAGTGAGCCCAGCAGGGCAAAAGGCGCCGTTGCGACCTTCGTGAGAATGTTGACGATGACCTGGACGACGATGCGCCAGACGCTGAACTCCGGGTCGTCGATGCGGCCCGTCAGGGGGATGTCCAGGTTGATCTTGCCCTCGTTGTCCCGCAGAAGCGTGATGGCCAGGCCCACGGGCAGCTTGGTGGCCTGGGGGCTTTCCACCCGGTCACCGAGAGTGAGTTGATCGATGACCACCTTGTTTTCAGCATCGAGCTTCATGCCGGAGATCAGGTACTTGAGGTCGAAGGAAAGAGATCCCTTCTCGATCTTGTACCCCGCATAGGTGCTCGAATAGGGTGTCAGGGGACTCAGGTTGAAATCCCTGAGGGAAGCCTTGAGGTCCACGAAGAGATTATCCTTGAAGGGGTAGACCTTCCCGGTGATCTCCATCGGGATTTGCCGCCCGATCTTGCCCCGGATATCCACATCGGCCGGCTTGGTCGTGATTGAGGTCACGCCGGTGACTCTTCCCGTGAGTTCCGTGAGCGTTGACGAAAAATTGGGCTTGATCTTCCGGTCGTCCAAGACGATGGTGCCGTTCTGGAGCGTGATGCGGTTGATCTCGATGTTCTTTGCCAGGATGTCGCCCAGATATTCCTTGTTTTCTTCCGGCTGTGCCTCTTCCCTCTTTTTGGGCGGTGCAAGTTTGGCCTCGGCGGCTTCGTCCTGCTCGGCTGTCTCCGGCTTGGCCACGTTCTTCACGTTCAGGGTGCCGTCCTCGTTGACGATGATCCGGGCGTAGAGATCGGCGAGCGCGATGTCCTTAATGCGGACGAAGAGAGGGTTATAGCCTGCACTCAGGCTGTTCATGAACAGCGATTTGAATTTGATGAAATCATCGCCGTTGACCTTGTCCACCGTCGCGACGCGGGCAAGAAGGAAATTGCCGTCGTATTTGACCGTGACCTCCTTCTCGGGGGCCTTGCTGGCCAGGACGGTCCCCTTGGCGGAAATGTCGCCGTCTGTGAAATTGACGCGGAAATATTCCGTGAAGTACTCCTGGAAGGGACGGATCCGCATCTTTTTAAGGTCGACATCGAGATTGGCGAAGACGGGGTTGAAACCGACGGGCCCGCTGACGGCGATGGAACCCCTGCCTTTGTTGAAGTCCATCGAGACCGATAGCTTTCCCTGGCTGTCCTTTACCGTGGAGATCTTTTCCCCCTTGACGGTTATGTCCTGGATCAGGGAGTTGACCGGCTCCGGCGGCACTTCGTCACGATAGACGATCTTGCCGTTCTTGAGGTCGAACTCGTCCAGGATCAGGATCGGCAGAGGCTTATCCCCGGCCCCCTCCTCCGCCTTGGCCGTCTCGGGTTCTTCTTTTTTTTGAGCTGCCAGGGTCAGCAGATTAATCGTTCCGCTTTTATCCCGGCGGACGTTTATCTCGGGCGATTCGAGGGCAATTTTCGCGAAGTGAAATTTTGACTGCAGCGGTTCGACGGCCGTCATGACTACGTCGAGGCGCTGCAGCCCGGCAACAGGCTTCTTTGTCCTCTCTTGTAAGACAAAGTCCCTCAGCGCCACGTTGCCGGCGACGACGATGGCGGGGGGCTGATCCGGGGACATGGAGAAGGTGATCGTCGACTGCACGTCGAGTTTCCCGGAGGGGATGGTGATATTCAGTTCATGCGGGACGTAGGCCAGGTAGAAGGGAAGGTCCAGGTCCTCGATGAGGATGTTGAAGATCGTCTCGCGGGTATCCTTGAAGATCTTCGTCTTTCCCTCCAGCGAGTACGGGTCGCCGTTGATCGTCGCGGCAAAGCGAGGCTGCACATAGGTGTCGATATACTCCGGAATGTTTGAGACAAAGGGGATCCCGATGTTCATATCCCGGATGGTGTGTGTCGTATCGAAGGGGCCGTCGACAAAATCGACGCCCCCGCTTTCGATGACGATGTTGTTCACCGAGAACTGCGGTGGCTCCTTCTTCTCGTCCTTCGGCTCTTCCTTCATCAGCGCAAGCAGATCGGAGAAGTTGTAGGTCTTGTCCTTGTTCCGGACCAAATGAAGATAGGGTTTGCGGACAATGAATTCCTCGATGACGGGCGCCCGCTTGAAGATCGAACGGATGTCGAGGTTGACCACCATCTCGTCGAAAGACACAAAGGTCTTTTCGCCCTTGGGCTCCTTGATCTCAAACCCGCGCAGGGTGACGGTCAGCGTGTATGGGTTCAGGCTGATCTCGGAGAGAATCACCTGGCGGTTGAGGGTCTTGGAGAGGGTTTCAAGAAGGTATGGCTTCACGAGGGGCGGGATGACAAAGAAGCCGATGACCGTGAAGAGAACGAAAAAGACTGCGGCGCCAATAATCCATTTTTTCAATCGGCCCATGTTGTTCTCCGTTGGCGTCAATATTCTGATGCGGTTGCATGGGAAAGAAACCGGGAACGGCGGGTGCCGGGTACAGCCTTCCTGCAAAATCAATTTCGCACAGGCACCATAATTTTTCAATAGACAATACTCAAGGGAGTGGAAGAAGTGCCAGAGTGCTTGATTGACCGAGTGAAGAGGAAGAAGGGACCAGGGACCGGGGTGCAGGGACGAGGGGCGCGCATTGCTCGCGAGAAAGAAATACAGGAAATGCGCGCTGTCCGCAAACGGGCCTGGGGTGCCTGTTTGCGGCGATATCGCGTTATACCGATTCGCTGAACCATGCGCGAGCCGCGGAAAAAATCGGTAACGGAGATCCTGAAGTGCAGAAAATGCTTGAAATACGGAAAAAATTCGTATAGATGAGTAGTACTCTTGAAGATAAATACGAGACAAGAAGAAACACAACAAGCAAGGAGGAGATCAAGATGGCCAAAGCGAGGAAGGGTGATCTGTTCACTTGTGAGCTGTGCGGTATCGTCGTCGCTGTTGACGAGAACTGCGATTGCGTCGTCGGTGAGTTGATCTGTTGTGACATTCCAATGGAGAAAGGAAAGGCAAAGATGAAGAAGGCCGCAAAGCCAGCGAAGAAGGCAGCGAAGAAGCCCGTGAAGAAGGCAGCGCCGAAGAAGGCAGCGAAGAAGCCCGTGAAGAAGGCAGCGAAGAAGCCCGTGAAGAAGGCAGCACCGAAGAAGGCAGCGCCTGCGAAAGCTAAGAAGGCGGCGAAGCCCAAGGCGAAGGCAAAGAAGTAACGCGATCGGTTCAATGAACTCGAGCATCGCTTTCCGCCCGGAGAGAACCTTCTGACGGCGCGGGGCGGTTGCCGCACAGACGCCAGAAGAAACCCCGCTTGCAAACGAGCGGGGTTTCTTTTTGCCCCGACGGCTTACGCTGAAAGGAGCAAGGGCCGCCTGCCGGTCAAAACCGTTGACGGACGCGCAAAGATGCTTTATTTTAAAACTGTGTATAGCGCATAACCCGGCAGGAACCGCCTCCTGCAGACGGAACCCCGCCGCGGCCGGGCCATTCCATCCGGGTCAACGCAAAGCGATCGAAGCCGACAATATCACCGTTCAAAAAGGAGGTCACACATGGCAAGCAAGAAACTGTTGGAGCTTTTGAACAAGGGAATCGCCCGGGAAATCCAGGTGTCGGTCCAGTACATATGGCAGCACGTCCAGTGGTCCGGAATCCCTCACTACGCAATCAAGGATGAGCTGAAGAAAATCGCTGTCGCGGAAATGAAGCATGCCGAAGCCATTGCGGAGAGGCTCTTCTATCTCGGGGGGACCCCCACGACGAAGCCCGACCCGATCTTCGTGGGCAAGACCCTCAAGGAGATGCTGACCAAGGACATGAAGGACGAGGAAGGCGCCATCAAGCTCTACAAGCAGACGATCGAGGTGGCCGAAAAGGAAGGCGACATCACGACGGCACAGCTCTTCAAGAAGATCCTCGCGGACGAGGAGGAGCACCACGATTTCTTCCAGGGCATTCTCGAGGGGTTGAAGTAAAGAAGGCGGAACGACGAAACAGAAGCCCACTTCACGGTGGGCTTTTGTTTTTCTGCCGTGCTGTTCGGGAACCCTGCGTAACCCCCAGGCGAAAAGGTGAAGAAGGATGAGAAGACACGAAAGAGAGATCCGGGAAGAAACAGAAATTCATGAAATCCTCGAGAAAGCGCTCGTCTGCCGCCTCGGGCTTTATGACGGGCGCTACCCCTATGTGGTCCCGCTGAATTACGGATACCGGGACGGGCGCCTCTACTTCCATAGCGCCAGGGAGGGCAGGAAGATCGACATCCTGAAAAAGTTTGACCGGGTCTGCATCGAAGTCGACATCGACTCCCGGATCGTACCGGGCGATGCGCCGTGCCGGTGGGCAGCGAAGTACCGCAGCGTGATCGGCTTCGGCAGGGCCAGGATCGTGGATGACGAGGCGGAGAAAAAAGCCGCCCTCGATGTCATCATGGCGCACTATGGCGGGCAAGGAGGCGAATACGATGAAAAATCTCTGCAGCGGACCTGCGTGATCGAAGTTGTCATCGAGAACATGACGGGCAAGCAGTCTCTCTGACAGCCCTTCGAATGTCACGCCGGAAGACCCGGAGCCCCTGTATCCGGCATGAAAAATATCGGTTGACTGGAATTATTTGGCATGCCAAGTAAAGAGGGAAGCGAGGAAGCTCGGAAGTGACGAAGAGCGGAAAACCCGGGAGGGAAAAGGATTCGATGCCGAAGGACGACCGCCTGATCTACCTTGTTTTCACCGCGCAGCTGAAGCTGAGAACCTACCTGAAGAATGTCTTTTCCGAAGCCGGGGTCACCATCACGCCGGCCCAGTCGGGAATCCTTTTTCTTCTCAAAAGAAAGAACGGGCAGACCATGTCGGAGCTCAGCCAGGTGCTCACCCTCGACAACTCGACCCTGACGGGTCTTGTAGACCGGCTCGAGCGCTCGGGCTTCGTGAAGCGCAATGCAAGCACGGCGGATCGAAGGGCCTCGCACGTTTTCATCACAGATAAGGGAGGCGGGGAGATCGAACGGGCAAGGGCCGTAATCAACCGGGTGAACGAGCAGATCAAGGCGGATTTTACGGAAAGTGAGGTCGAGGCATTCAAAAAAATCCTGAACTCCTTCTTCGTCAGGTTTGCGGCGCACCCGCGAGGGGAGGCCAGTGATGGTGGTTGAACAGGGAAGAAAGGAACGCATCTCGCGACTGAAGATGCAGGCGATCCGCTTTGCCGGCCGGGATCTGTCCGGGGGCGGCGATCTCGGGAGCCGGGAAGACCCCGGAGAGCTCTGGCGGACAATGGCCAGGCGGGGCCTTCTGGGTTGGAGCATCCCTGCAGCCTTCGGGGGTGAAGGAGCAGGCTATTCCGACATCCTTCCGGCCGTGGAGGCCTTCGTCGCGAAAGGCGGCAGACCGGGGCTTGCACTATCCTGGATGGTCCATCTGATTGTCGGAAAGGTCCTCATCGCAGGCGTCGCAAAGGGCATGCAGAAAAAAGAGATCCTGCCCGGGATGGCCTCCGGCAGACGGACGGCCTCCATAGCTCTCTCCGAGCCCGGGGCCGGCAGCGACCCGAAGCGTATCCGCACGACGGCCGTGAAAAAGGGAAGAGCCTATGTGCTCGATGGGGAAAAGGCGTGGCTCACCAATGGTCCCCTGGCCGATCTCTTCATTGTATTTGCCGTGACGGGAGAGCGGGGAGGGAAAAAGGGCTTTACGGCTTTTCTTGTCCCGAGGGAAACCCCCGGGCTCACCGTCCGTGAAATGCCGGCCCTGGGTTACTTGAGACCGTCCCCGCACTGCGAGATCCGGCTTGAGGGTTGCGACCTGCCCGAAGCCGCCATCCTGGGCCGAAAGGGTCGGGCCTGGGAAGAACTCTCGAAGCCGTTCAGGGTGGCTGAGGATGTGCTGCTCGCAGGTGCCGTCCTCGGGGGAATGGATTGGGAGCTGAGGCGAGCTGTCCGGAGCCTGAGGGATGGCAGACGGGTAATCGAAAACGACGCGAAGGAGCGCATCGGGGGATTCGCAGCCATGCTGGAGGCGGCAAGGCAGGTTGCGCGGGGCGCCGCTAGGGAACTCGACGGCGGGAGGCAGGGCACGGACGTGGAGCACCGTCTCGTTGCCTTTCACCTCATCGCGAAAACGCTGCAGGAATCCCTCGGGGGAATCCTCGAAAAGACCTCAAGCGGCAGGCCCTCCGGTCCGGATGCGCAGGGGGACGACATCGCCCGGATCATCGGACTCGGGATGTACGCATCACGGGCCCGTCAACGCAAATGGGGAGATACACTTCTGATCGGGAAGGAGAAATCATGAGGGATCAAACCGGGAAATTCGAAACGGTCGACCAGGTGAACGAGGGCTTCAAGAGCACCGGCTACATCTGCAGCACGGATATCGCGACGACGGTCTACCTGGCCTTTCACCTGGAGAAGCCGGTCCTCGTCGAGGGGCCTGCCGGAGTGGGGAAGACGGAGCTTGCGAAAAAGGCGGCCCAGTTCATGGACGTGCCGCTCATCCGGCTGCAATGCTACGAGGGTCTCGACGAGTCCAAGGCGCTCTACGAGTGGAAGTACGGCAAACAGCTCCTCTACTCCCAGCTGCTGCGGGACAAGCTTGATCAGGTCATCGATAAGGAGAGCGATCTGGGCGAGTCGATCCGGACGCTGCACCGCTACGAGGACATCTTCTTCTCTCCCCAGTTTCTCGAGCCGAGGCCGCTCCTCAAGGCGCTTCAGGAGGAACGGGGCGCCGTGCTCCTCATCGACGAGGTGGACAAGGCCGACGAGGAGTTCGAAGCCTTTCTGCTGGAGATCCTCTCCGATTTCCAGGTGTCAATTCCCGAGATCGGCACGGTGACGGCGCGGACGAAGCCCTACGTATTCCTCACCAGCAACAGCACCCGCGAGCTCAGCGAGGCGCTGAAGAGGCGCTGCCTGCACCTCTTTATCCCGTTCCCCGCTCCCGATCTCGAGCGGGAGATCGTCCGCCACCACGTACCCGATATTCCCGATCTCCTGGAGAGGCAGCTGGTGATGTTCATCCACGAGGTAAGAAAGCTCGAACTCAAGAAAGTGCCCTCCATCAGTGAGACCATCGACTGGGCCCGGGCCCTGATCCTGCTGCACGCCGAGGGACTCGACCGGGATCTGACCCGCAAGACCCTCAACACCTTTCTCAAGTACGAGGAGGACATGCGGACCGTAGATGAAAAACTCTTTCTGCTCGTCGACAAGGCCCTGAAGGAAACGGCCTGATGGATCGAGTGTTAAACAATTTCATCGTCTCTCTGCGGGGCGCGGGGGTTCCCGTTTCGGTCTCGGAGAGCATCGACGCCGCGCGAGGCCTGGCGATCTCCGGGTACGGCGAGAGGCAGGTTGTCAAGAGCACCCTTGCGGCCACCCTTGCAAAGTCCGCTGCCGAGAAGGAGATCTTCGACGACTGTTTCGAGAGGTTCTTTGCCTTCCAGGCCCCAACGGCAGCCTTTGCGGCCGGCCAGGAAAACGGCAACGAAGAGCAATCCGGGGACATGCCGCCGATCGGGGGGATGATCATGGAGGGCGACCTGGGCGGGGTAGCACTCGCCGTTCGTGACGCAGCCCGGTCCGTGGATCTGCAGTCCATCCGTTTTTTCACCCAGCGAGGGATATTCACATCGAGGATCCTCCAGGCGCTGCAACTGGATCAGCTGGACCGTTTCGTGGGCGATCTTTACCGGGAGGGCGGCGCCGGCGCCTCGGCGGCTGCACGGCAGCTGGAGCAGGGCCGGGATGCTCTGATCGACATGGTGCGGCGCTTTGTCGAGGAGCAGTACGAGATCTACGCCCGGGAGAGCACCGAGCGGATCATCGAGCGATACCTCTGGGATGTCAGACTCACGGAGCTGGAAGAGCGGCATTACGACCGCATGCATTTCCTCATCCGCAAGCTCGTCAAGAGGATGAACGAGCGCTACTCCCGCAGGCGTCGCAGGGCGAAACGCGGAGCCCTCGATTTCAAGCGCACCCTGAGGGCAAACATGCACCACGGGGGACTTCTCTTCGAGACGCACTGGAAGAAGAAGCGGATGAACCGGCCGGATGTGGTGATCCTCTGCGATGTGAGCCGATCCATGTCGACGGTGGTCCGTTTCTGCCTGCTGATGCTCTACGGCCTCAACGAGGTCGTGGCGCGAATCCGCTCCTTCGTCTTCTGCTCGAGCCTTCTCGAGGTCAGCCATGTCTTTGAGACCTCTCCCATCGCCGAGGCCGTCGAGCGGCTGCGGACAGGCGAGGGGCTCGACATCCACATGGGAAGGACCGACTACGGGAGCGCCTTCTGGGACTTCACGCACCGGCACCTGGAGGCGGTCACGGGCAAGACGACGGTCATCATCCTGGGCGATGCACGCAGCAACTACGGCGACCCGGCCGATGAGCTGTTGAAGAAAATCGCCGAGCGTTGCCGCCGCCTCATCTGGCTGAACCCCGAAACGCCACCCATGTGGGGAACGGGCGACTCGGAGATGAAGCGCTACATGCGCCTCTGCGACCGGGTCATGGAGTGCAGCACCCTTCGTCACCTGGAGCAGCTCGTCCGCGTCCTCGTCCGGATCCCCTGACACTTCGAGAAAGAGAAGTTAAGAAGGTGAGAAGGTTGGAATAGCATCGTTTTCCAATCGTTCTTGCCTGCGAATCCTCCTGTCCTGATTATGAATAGTTGTGGTAAAATGGCTAATCAAAATGCCCATACAGTATCGTCTATGAGCGTGAGACAGGAATACCGGCATGCCCAGGAGATTGCCCGGCGGATCACAGGGGAAGTGGGGGAGCCTTTCTTTTACGGCGAGCAGAAAAAAGCGGTAGAAACCTCCAGCCGTTTATTCAGAGAACACACCCTCGTGACGCAGGCCATCACCGTCCTCGGAGCCGACCCGGACAGGATCGGTCACGGGCTCAGCCACGTCACGAAGGTGGCTGTCGATGCGGGTGCGATCATCCTCGTCGAGCGTGAACACGTAGACGAACCCGATCGGGTCCTCAGGCTCGTCGTCCTGGCCCATGTGGCAGGGGTACTTCACGACATCAAACGGGAGGAGAAGGACCACGCCAGGAAGGGGGCCGAGGAAGCTGAGCGGGTTCTGCGAGAATTTCGATCTCAGCGAGGCCGAGCGCTTCGCGATAGCCAGCGCCATCGAGAACCACGAGGCCTTCCGGCCGGTACCGCCTCTGGGTGACCCGGCCCGGCAGCTGCTTTCCGATGCGCTCTACGACGCCGACAAATTCCGCTGGGGGCCCGACAACTTCTCTGAAATGCTCTGGGACATGGTGTCCAGGCGAGATGTGCCCCTCTCGAAGGTGCTCGGCCGGTTTCTCAAGGGGATGGAGGGGGTCGAGAGGATCCGGGAGACCTTCCGCAGCGAAACGGGACGGCATTATGGACCCGATTTCATCGACCGCGGGATGGAGATCGGCCGGCGACTCTATGCGGAGCTGACGCGGTGAGAAAAAGCAGCCGACAGCCGACAGCCGGCAGCCCACAGCCGACAGCTAAAAGCGAAAAAGAAAAGCCAACTGAATCTTCACTGTAGGCTGTAGACTGTCGGCTGTAGGCTATTGACGGTAGACTGAAAACCTGACAAACCCTGAACTCGATACCCTGAACCCGAATACGAAAGGAGACGGTATGATCAAGAGGATTCTCATGGCGACGGACGGCTCTAAAACATCCGATCGGGCGCTCAAAGTTGCCATCGAAATGGCAAAGAAGATGGAGGCGAAGCTCGCCCTCGTCGGGGTGATCGACAACCGCCTCTATGTGGGTCGCACGATGCGTGCCTCAGACTCGCCGACCCGGATTGCAGAATCCGTCGAGGACTACCTGATGCAGGTTGCAGGAGCATACCTTGCCGACGCGTCCAGACAGTGTGAGCAGAGCGGTATCGAGCCCGAGATCGTCATCCGGACGGGGCATCCGGCCGAGGAGATCCTGAAGGAAGCCCGCCGGTCGAAGGCCGATCTGCTGGTCATGGGATCCCACGGAAAAAGCGGGATCGGTTCGGTGATGGGCAGCGTCACCTTCACGGTGCTCCACGGGGAGTCACGGGTACCGATCCTCGTCGTCAGGAAGTGAGGGACAGAGTCATGGACGACAGGAAAGCGGGCGGCCGCCAGTCGACGCTCGTCTACAGGGGGCCAGTCTTCAACCTGTACGAGGATGATGTCGAACTGCCGAACGGCAGGATGGTCCGGAGAAGCCGGGTCGAGCACAGGCCCACCATCGGCGTTGTCCCGTACATCGGCGACGGCCAGATCGTACTGATCCGACAGCACCGGCATGCCGTCGGGACGTCACTGATCGAGATCCCGGCCGGAACCATGGACAAGGGGCACGAATCCCCGGAGGACTGTGTGCAGAGGGAGCTTGCCGAAGAGGCGGGCTTCCGGGCAGGTCGGCTTGTGAAACTGTTCGGTGGGTATCTCGTCCCCGGATACGCGGACGAGTTCATGCACTTCTACCTGGCCCTCGATCTCATCGAGGCGCCGCTTCCGCCCGATGAAGACGAGTTCATCGAGACCATGACCTGCCCGCTCAGCGATGCCCTGCGCATGATCCGGGACGGGAGGATCGTCGACAGCAAGACGGCCTTGGCCCTTCTCCTTGCTGCGGATTATCTCCGTGAAAACAAGATGATGCGGTAGGGCAGGGACCGGCTGCCTCTTCCCGGGAGCTGCCGCCTAGCTCTTCTTGCTCGTCTTGGCCTGGAACGTGGTCATCTGCTGCTTCACATTCCTTTTCTTGCAGGCGGGGCAGTTGATTTTACCCTTGTCGCGTTCTGCCATGCTCATGACAAGAGTGAATTTTCGCCTGCAGTCCTCACAACGGAATTCATAGGTCGGCACCGCTCATCCCTCCTTTGTACATATTCAATCACTACGGGTTCAATTCCCCGAAGCTCGCTGCGAGTTAATTCATTATCTGACAGGTCCGTCGACGGCCGTCAAGTCCCATCTGAGACCCCCGGCATGACCGGTCATGATCCGCCTGGAGGCCTTCGCCGATGGCACGAATCCTGCTGACGATTGAAAACAACTTTGATGCCCATCGGAAATCAAACAAAACCACAACGGAGGACTGTGTGGACACCTATAAAATCCAAAGAGGTGACACGATTGATCGGGTCACGAAAAAGCTGGGAATGAGCTGGGACGAATTCCGGCAAGTCAACCCCGATGCCGTAGGGCGTTCTGCCAAGACGGGAAAATGGATCATCAAGGCAGGAACCGAGGTCAAGGGGCCGGAAACCTTCCAGTCGGTGCTCCAGAAACAGCAATCAGCTGCCAGGGGCACCGCAAAGGATTCCGAAGCCCCGAAATCGAAAGGTCAATGGACGGAATACACCGTGAAGCAGGGAGACACCCTGTGGGGGCTGGCCCGGGATACCTTCGGGACCACCGTCAAGGAGATCGCGAAAACGAACAAAATCACGAATCCCGACCGCATCCACCCGGGGCAGAAAATCCGGGTTAATATACCGGACGCTGCAGAGAAGGTGACACCCGAAGCCGGTGAGCGGTCCGAGGTGGTCGCCAGTTGGTACGGGAAAGAGTATCACGGCAGGCCCATGGCAAACGGTAAGACCTATAATATGTATGCCAGCACGATCGCCCACCGGACGCTTCCCCTCGGGACAAAGGTGGAATTGACGAACCCCGATACGAGCCAGATCGTCCGGGCCGTCGTGACGGACCGTGGGCCCTTCATTGACGGACGTGACGTGGATCTGTCCTACGGCATTGCCAAGAAGCTCTCCATTGTGGAGAAAGGCGTGGGCAAGGTGATCATGGAAATTCTGTGAGTGGCGATGCGGGGGCCAGCATCAGGCTTCGGGCTTCAGGAACAAAAATAGACCCCCGTCCCGGTATTTCGAGATCCGGGCGGGTTTTTTTATTAGGAGGACCTGTCTGGCCGCTTTGGTCTATTGGTCTATTTAGTCTATTGGGTCTGTCTGGTCTATTCGTTCTGTCCGTTTTCTGGTCTATCCCGTCTGTCCCGTCTCCGGGCCTTTGATCCTTTAGCCTCTCGCCTTGGGCCTGCGTTCGATCCGGTCCCAGGCGTCCTTGTAGAGCCGGCCGATGCAGAGCGCCAGCCCCAGGAAAAACAATCCCAGCATGAACGTCGGAGGCGTGTTGAGCATCTCGTCGATCATATGACCCACGTACAGGAAGAGCATCGAGGCAATCACGATCGCAAACCCCCAGGCGCCGATTACAAGGATGTGTGAGAAATCGATCTGCCGCGGTCTTGCTTTCACTTGCGCTGCCATGGTGATTACCTCCTGTTCCTGTCTTGTCCCTGGACCCTGGACCCTATACCCTGGACCCTGTTTACATCAGGTTCTTGATCGCATCGGCCACGGGGCTCGTGAACAGGGCCACCATCACCGCGTACATCGCGAAGCTGCCAACGGCCTCGCTGAGGTAGAGCTTCTCGTACTTCTGCTTGAGGGACACGATCGTCATGCCGCCCACAATCAGGGCCCCCAGGTGGAAGTAGGGGAAGTTGCCGGCGCCGGCGGCGGCATACTCGGCAAAGCTGAAGGTTGCGGTGATCAGCACTACGACTGCGGAAAGAATCAGGGTGGAAAGCGTCTTTTTCATTTTGAGGTCCTCCAGTTTAGTTTTGGCTGAAGGCTGAGGGCTTATGGCTTGGGGAGTTTGATATTCTTCTTTTTCTCTTCCTTTAGCCTTATGCCCTTTGCCTTACGCCTTCTGTATATAGGAAGGACCGTGCCAGGACGGGCGCCGGGCAAAAGATAGTTTGCAAGTTGCCGCTACAAAAGGGGAAATTGCGACGTGCGGGCTTGTCGGTTTATCCTCCGATGCCCTCAAAGAGGCCCCTTTTTGAAAGAAACGTTCAATCGGGGGTGAACGAAACATTGAAAGAAGCGTGTCGCGTGTAGGGGGTAGCGTGTAGGCAAACAGCCGACAGTCGGCAGCCCACAGCCGACAGCTAAAAACGAATCTTTACTGTAGGCTGTAGACTGTCTGCTGTAGGCTTCCTTGTAGGCTGTAGGCTGTCTACTGTCGGCTTTTGATGGCATGTGTTATAAAGGATTATGACTTTTCGGGGAAAGGAGGGATGGAGATGAGGAGGATTCTGACAGGTATTTTATTGTCGGTGATTATGTTGTCCGTCATTCACGGGGTCGCACAGGCGCAGGAAAGGAAGCTTCCGGAACCGGGCGGAGGGACCGTGGCCGTTCTCGACAAGGGAACCTTCGTTGAGGTGCGTGACCGCGGGCCCGGTAACCACAGCGTCATCCTTTACGAGGTCGTGAAGGGGAAAATCCGGGTTGTCGATGCGGTGAGAGTCGACGGCGATTTCACAAAGAATCCCCCGATCATACGGTATACGCGCATTAGCGATATCAAGGAACAGTAGAAGGTAACAGGTAACAGGTAACAGGACCCAGCTGTCGATGGTCTTTTCCTGTCACCTGCCACCTGATACCTGTCACCTTTTAGTCCCGGGGCCAGATCTTCTTGAAGGCCGTTTTCGGGAAGAAGCATTGCGGGCACTCCTCGGGGGGTTCAGGCCCGTAGTGAGTGTGGCCGCAGATCCTGCAGCGCCAGGCGATCGTGTCTTTATCGAGGTGAACGTCTCGATCCGCAAGCAGCGGGAAATCCTCGATGGGCGGCATCACGGGCTTGTAGCCGTCGAGAACGTACCGGGACACGACGATCCTCTGGATTTCACTCGTTCCCTCGTAGATCATCGGGAGCCGCATGTCGCGCAGGAGCTTCTCGATGGGGAAGAGCCGGGTGTAGCCGTACCCTCCGAAGATCTGGAGGGCCTCACTCACCACCTCGAAGGCCACCTCCGTGGCATAGAACTTCGCAATCGATGCCGAGATGGTGGGGTCCATCCCCGAATCGTTCTCCCAGGCGGCCTTCCAGGTGAGCAGCCTGGCCGTCTCCACCTTCTGGTACATCTCGGCAATCTTGAAATCGATGGCCTGGAAGTCGGCCAGTCGCGCTCCGAAGGCCCGGCGCTTCTTCGCATAGTCCACGGCCAGTTCCATGGCCGATCGGGCTGCGCCGACGCCGAAGGAGCCGATGATCGGCCGCGTCCTGGCAAAGGTCGTCATGGCCATCACAAACCCTTCGCCGGGCTGCGCCAGTACATTTTCCGCCGGCACGCGCGTGTTCGTAAAGTGAATCCCCGCCGTGTTGGAACCGCGCTGGCCCAATTTGGGGATCGTCTTGCCGACCCTGACGCCGTCCCAACCCTTCTCAACCAGGAAGGCCGCGATCCCCTTGTGGCCCAGCGACGGATCGATGGTGGCGAAGATGGCAAAGTAGTCGGCCACGCCCGAGTTGGTGACCCAGTATTTGGTCCCGTTCAGGATATAGTCGTCGCCGGACTTTTCGGCCTTGCAGCGCATGCCCGCCACATCCGATCCGGCCAGCGGCTCCGACGTGGCGAAGCAGATGAGTTTGAAATCTTTTGCCAGAACGGGGAGATATTTTTCTTTCGCCTTCACGTTGCGCGACAGCAGGATCGGTTCTGTGCCGAGCGAATTGTCGAAAATCGACGTGGCGAGTCCCGCGCAGGCCGCCGAGATTTCCTCGACCACCAGGGCGCACTCGATCAGCCCGCGGCCCTGACCCCCGTATTTTGCGGGGAGGGTGAGGTTCATGATCCCTTCTTCCCAGGCTCTCTTGAGAATGTAGAGGGGCAGCTCGTCTGTCTCGTCGTAATGCCAGGCGATGGGGAGGACCTCGTCGACGGCAAAACGGCGTGCCTTGTCTCTCAATTCAATCTGTTCGGGGGTGAGAGAGAAATTCAGCATCGAAAACCTCCTTCTATTGTCTTTCAGAGGTTAATGTGTGATTGCGAACGGCGGGAAGTATCATCGGATCGATCAGTCTCTTTGCTATTGTTAAACGAAAATGACGTCAATATCAAGCCGATCTTGCACACGGGGATTCCAGCATTCACAAAGGTCTTTATTGCCTCGCGTCTGCGTGCTATACTTTTATTACAAATCGCTCATGAAGGAGGAACAGACCCATGACTCTCGTGATGTATATTCTTATCGGTGTCATCCTCGTTGCCGCACTGTTCTTTATCGTCCGCGGTAAAAAACCCTGAAACAGCATGACATGAAGGCGCAAAGTCCGTGCGGGTGAAAGTGATACCTGCCCGAAGAGAGCCTTCCCTCGCACGTTTTGACATCCGGCGCCCTGCAATATTAGGATTGACAGCCCTTTCGTACTCATGTAGCCTTGGAACGCTTTCACAGAAAGATCCTTCGGGGAGGGAACCCGCCGGAAGGAACTGGATTCCATGATCTACATCAGGTACTCTCATCCCGATTCCCGGGAAGGGGGTGCCGTGGGCAAGCCCTGCTCATCTGGCGGGGACGCCTCATTTGAAGCTCCCCGCCCACAGGGCGGGGCTTCCCGGCAAGGATGGTTCGTCGTTCGACAGGCTCACGATGACTGCTCACCATGACGATGGAAATGTCATCCTGAGCGCCTGTCCTGAGTTCATCGAAGGATGTCGAAGGACACCCTCACCCCAACCCTCTCCTGAAAAAGGATTGGGATTACTCACCCTCACCTCATTCCTCTCCCCTCAAGGGAGAGGAAGATCAAGGAAAATGTTTTACCTAGGAGAGGGAGATCAGGGTAGTGATTTTTCTGAGGTGCCCTTGGTCAACATCCCTTGAGCAAATGGAGGAGAGGGACTCGAATGAGGAAGCGACAGATTTGCCTGTGGGCGAGCCTGATCTTTTTCTGCCTGCCCCTTCTGTTTGCCTCACCCTCGTCGGCCGCAGAGCGCTACACGGTGAGACCCGGCGACAGCCTTCACAAGATCGCAAAGAAATTCCACGTCAGCGTCGATGACCTCAAGGAAGCCAACCGCCTGGACGGCGACAGCCTGAGGCCGAATCAGGTTCTCGTCATTCCGGGCGGCAAGTCGGCAAAAAAAACCGCAGAGAAGAGCGCTACAAAAAAGAAGACCGGCACGGACGCAACGGTCTATGTCGTGAAACAGGGCGATACCCTCGCAGGGGTGTCGGAAAAAACGGGTGTGCCCGCATCGGAGATCAGGAAGACCAACGGGCTTCGGTCATCGAAGTTGAAAGCAGGACAGCGACTTGCCCTGGCGAAACCTCCTGCAAAAGCGGAAGAGGACGAGGATGATCTCGAAGAGGCCGGGTCCATTGAGGTCGGTGAGCTGGCGTCCGGCGCGGAAGACCGGGAGAGAGGGGAGAGCGTTGCCCCGATCTCGCTTTCACGATGGAAGGATACGGGGGAGAGGGACCTTTTCGTCAAGGTGGTGAAATCCTACGAGGGCGTACCCTACAAACTCGGCGGGAATTCGATGCGGGGAATAGACTGCTCGGCCTTCACCAGGAAAGTTTACGGCGTCTTCAGCATCGATCTGCCCAGAACAGCAAGGGAACAGCTCCAGCAGGGCAAGCGCGTCGGGCGAGATGACCTGGACACCGGGGATCTCGTGTTCTTCCAGACGCGGCGAAATCGGATCCACGTGGGAATCTTCCTGGGCGGGAGCGAATTCTTCCATCTCTCGTCGCGAAACAGGGCAGGGAAAGTCGACAAAATCGACTCGACCTATTTCAGTACCCGCTTCATCAGCGGAGTCCGTCTGAAAGAAACAAACCGTCCCGCGAATCTCCAAAACCCGACAGGACCGGGTGCTCCCGCCGCAAGCCCGCCAGCGGTGTCACCCTCGGCCGAGGCGGCTCACTCGCCGGGAAGTTGATCGCACGTACCCGCTGAAATCAAAGAAAAACGCCCCGATTCTTTCAGAAAGAATCGGGGCGTTCTTTTCAGCCACACCTCAAGCCTCCCCCCGGGAAATGGAACTAAGATTATTCCCCCTCCTCCACTTCCTCCTCCCACCAGGGGAGGAGAACAGAGGAATGGGTCTTCATAGGGGAGAGGAAGGCTAAATGGTCTCGTCTTTCTGGACCTTGAACATCATTTTCAGCTCATACACCCCCGAGCCGACGCGCTTCTCCATGTCCAAACCCATCTTCTCGAAGACGTGGAGCATGGGCCGGTTTTCCAGCAGGACCTCCGCCGTAAACCCGAGAAGACCCTGCCTCCGGGCGAGATACGTGAGATAGCCCAGAAGCTCCTGGCCGATGCCCTGATTCTGGTGCTTGTCGTTGACCGCGAAGGCGACCTCCGCCATGTGGAACTCGTCCTCGATTTCATACTGACCGAGACCGACGATTTCTTCTTTATCTTCCTCCCCGACGACTGCGAGAATCTCCATCTTCTTCGTGTAGTCGATGACGACGAAATCCTGGAGGCGCTCGTGGGGCATATCCTTGCGATACGAGATGAACCTCCGGTACATGCTGTTGTCCGAAAGCGAGTAGAAAAAATCTTTGACGATGGATTCATCGCTGATCTTGACGGGACGGAAGAGGAGGTTGACCCCTGCTCTCGTGGTGCGGTAGGTCTCGAGCTCCTCGGGGTAGATGCCCCGCTCACCCGGGATGAAGGCCTGGTCCTTGTAGATGAGCCCGTTTTTGCGGGCCTCCTCGATGAGCCAGGGCCTGAACTTCGGGTGGGCGATGGAGATCAGATCCATCGCCCGTTCTCGGACATTCTTGCCAGGCAGATAGGCGATGCCCCACTCGGTGACAACATACTGGACGTCTCCCCGCAACACAGTGGCCCCTGCGCCTTCCTTGAGGAAAGGGACAATCCGCGAGACCACGTCGCAGGCCGCTGTCGACTGGAGTGCGAGGATGGTCTTCCCGTTCCGGGCCAGGGCGGCCCCCCGCATAAAGTCCGCCTGGCCCCCGACGCCGCTGTAGAACGTCTTGCCGATCGACTCGGCCGTGGACTGGCCTGAGAGGTCGATCTCGAGGGCGCTGTTGATGGCGACCATATTGTCCTGTCGGGCGATGAGCAGCGGGTTGTTCGTGTAGTCGATGGCCCGGAAGTCAATGGAGGGGTTGTCGTGGAGGAACTCGTAGGTGGTTTGTTTGCCCATGCAGAACGTCGCGACGGTCTTTCCCCGGTTGACGGTCTTGCGGGAGTTATCGACGACACCCTGTTTCATCAGCTCGACGATGCCGTCGCTGATGAGTTCCGTGTGGATGCCCAAATGCTTTTTCCCGGAGAGATTGGCGACGATCGCATTGGGGATCGTCCCGTAGCCCACCTGGATCGTATCGCCGTCTTCGACAAGACGAGCCACGTAACTGCCGATCCGCTGGGAGATTTCCGTGTCGGCGGCGGGATAGTATTCAAGCAGGGGTTCGTCGTAGGGTACCAGGAAATCGATATCGTCGATGTGGA
This sequence comes from uncultured delta proteobacterium, assembly GCA_963705165.1. GTDB lineage: Bacteria > Desulfobacterota > Syntrophia > Syntrophales > UBA2192 > UBA2192. The sequence goes on from CAVPJD010000032.1 coordinate 72,559, forward strand.
GGAAGGTGTCGCCGTGGACCCGCGGCATGTAGCGGTTGACCTGAACCACCAGAACCCGGGCCGTCTCGGCGGCGGCCTTCACGATGTCGACACTGATCCCCACGCTCAAATAGCCGTGTTCGTCCGGAAGCGATGCCTGGAGGAGGGCCACGTCCACCTTCTCGAGACCGCGCCGGAAGAGGCCCGGCACCTGGGAGAGATTAACCGGCGTGTAGTCGGCAAGCCCTGTATTGACGGCCCCGCGGGTGCTGTCGCCGATGAAAAAGGAATTGTGCCGGAAATTGGACTTGAATTTCTCGTCGGCATAGGGGGCCACCCCGAGGGTCCGGATGTGCAGAACCTCCGCGTCGAAGAAGGCCTTGGGGTTTTCCTTGACGTAGCGGATCATGGCGTGGACGAGGTGCTGGGGCTCCGCGCAGGCCGAGGAGATGAAGATCGAATCCCCCCGGTGGATGTTGTTGAAGATGGTGTTTTCGGACGCAAACTTCGCCGGGTAGCGTTGCCGCCAGATATCCAGAATATTGGCATTATCTTCCATGACTTGGTTTCACTTTCTGCGTTGTTCAGACTAAGATCAGATTAGACGCGGCGCGAAGGGCTGTCAAGACAGGAAATCGCAGAGAATTGACAAGGCCCTTTTTTTTGCCTTGATTCCTTGCAGGGTAAGCTGTATATAGCAAAAGTTTTGTAAGCTCTGTGGATATTCCCCGGGCGAAGAGAGCCGCATATTATTTCATCGGAGGAGAGGGAGGAGGAGTCATGGAAATCAATCCCCGCGCCAAGCGTTCGCTGACCGCCATGATCGAGGATCAGGCAAAAAAATGGGAAGTGAGCCAGAAAAAGAAATTCAATCAGAAGATAAAGCCCTGCATCGCCATCTCGCGTCTGCCGGGCAGCGGCGGGTGGTTTCTCGCGCAGAGGGTGGCCAAGGACCTGAAAATGGATTACTGGGACCGGCAGGTCGTCGACGAGGTGGCGAAGAGCGCCAAGGTCAGCAAGCGGATGCTCAAATCCCTGGACGAGCAGGACAAGAGCATGCTCGACGAATGGATCGAATCCCTTGGCGAGCGCCATGTGTGGGCCTATGAGTTCATGGAGCATCTCACCAAGGTGATCGGCACGATCGGCGCGCACGGCAATGCGGTTATCGTCGGACGGGGGGCCGCCTTCATCCTGCCCCCGGAAGCCTGCCTCAGGGTGCTCGTCATTGCGCCTCTCGAAGTCCGCGTGAACAACGTGTCTACCTTTTTCAAAGTATCCAAGGAGGAAGCCAAACAGCGTATCCTTACTGTTGAGTCGGAACGGATTGCCTTTGCGCGGAAGTATTTCAACCTGGACCCATTGGACCCCATGCACCACGATCTGGTCATCAACTCCCAGTATTTCCTTTTGGACCAGGCCTCGGAAATCATCGTTGCGGCCTACAACTCAAGGGATTGGCAGGACTATTCTGCGAAGAAGGTCATCAAATAAAGCCGACAGCCGACAGTCGACAGCCGAAAAAAACCCCGCCGAGTGGCGGGGTTTTTTTTGATCATTCGTATACGGGATCGTTTAGAAGTTCTTGAAATCCTTGTCGTCCAGCGGGATGATGGACTCGGGATTTGCCGCCCTGGCCCCGGGATCGGCCTTTTTCCCGAAGCCCTTGAAGGAGAGGACTTTCTTCAGTACCGCCTTCGGCGGTGCCTCGGAAACGGATGCGGACGCCCTGGTCTCGAGATCGCCGCCAATGATTGCCATAAGGCCTGCGGCGACATCCTTCATTTGCTCGGCCTGGGCGTTCATCTCCTCGGAGGCCGAGGCGCTCTCCTCGGCATTGGCCGCCGTCTGCTGGGTCACCTTGTCCATTTCGGCCACGGCCTTGTTGATCTGGTCGATGCCCTGGGCCTGCTCACTGGAGGCCGCGGCAATCTCGGATACCAGATCCGCCACCTTCGCCGCGCTCTTCGAGACCTCCGAGAAGGCCACGTTGGTCCGTTCCAACAGTCCCGAACCCTCCTTGACCTTCTTCACGGTGCCCTCGATAAGCGCAGAGGTGTTCTTGGCGGCCTCGGCGGCCCGCATGGCGAGGTTTCGCACTTCGTTGGCCACCACGGCAAAGCCCGCACCGGCCTCGCCGGCTCTGGCCGCCTCCACGGCAGCGTTGAGCGCCAGGAGGTTTGTCTGGAAGGCGATCTCGTCGATCGTCTTGATGATCTTGGAGGTCTCGTCGCTGGCCTTCGAGATGTCCTCCATGGACTGGGTGAGCTCCGTCATGGAGCCGTTGGCCCGCTCGACCATCTGCTTCGACTCCTTCATGAGCTTGTCGGCCGTAGAGGCGTTGTCGGCGTTCTGCTTGGTCATCGACGACATCTCCTCGAGCGACGAGGAGGTCTCCTCGATCGAGGCGGCCTGCTCGGAGGCCCCTTCGGCCAGCGACTGGCTCGCCGAGGACACCTGGCCCGAAGCCGAGGCCACCTGGTCGGCGGCATCGTTCAGGTGCTTGACGGACCGGGTCACGGGCACCGTGATGCTACGCGAGAAGAACGTAACGGCAACGACCGTCAGCGCCAGGAAGATAGAGCCGATAAGCAGGATCACGTTGCGAATCGTGTGGGCCGAGGAGAGGAACTCGGCTTCATCCTGCGTCATGGCAACACTCCAGGTCGTGTAGTCGACGGGGGCGAAACCGGCAATCTTCTTCACGCCCTGGAATGTATAGGACTCGACGCCCGATTGGCGGGCGATCATCTTGCTGGTGATCTCCTTCATGCCCTCGAGGTTGGCGAGATTGAGCTCGAGGATGTGTTCCTTCTTCGGGTGGGCGACGATGAGGCCGTTCTTGTCGATGATCCAGGCGTACCCGGTCTGCCCGACCTTGACCTGCGCAATGCGCTCGCAGAGGAAATCGATGTTGAGGATGGCCCCCACGATGCCTGCGAATTCGCCGCCGGGCCCATAGACCGGAGCGCTGACCACCGAGACGGGTTTGCCCGATGCGCGGGACTTGATGGCGGCGCCGATGAACACCTTGCCGCTCTTGGCCTCTTTGAAATAATCGCGGTCTCCCACGGCAATGCCTTTCGTCTTGCCGTTGCTTCCGTCGGCAATGATCGTGCCGCTGGCATCGGTCACGAAGACGGACTCGTAATCGCTCCCGCTCTGTTTCATCACTTTCGCGAATTCCGTCGAAAGCCGCTCGAGTTCACCGGAGGCCTTCGCCGCACCTTCCTTGGAGGATTTGGATGCCGCCTCAATGACGTAGGGCTGAACCGACAAGTGCGAGGCGACCTTCATTTCCTCTTTGAGGGCGACCTCTATCATATCGGTGATGTTCTTGGCGATCTGCGTGGCCTGCCCCTTGGCCATGTCCTCCAGGGCGCCCGTCGCCTTGTAGAGGGCGAAGCCCCCGACGACCACGATCGGGATCAAAACGAGCATGATCCCGCCGAAAGTTAACTTGAAACCGAGAGTCCTTTTTTTCATCTGCTGCTACCTCCCTTTCGCAAAAAGAGAAAAATTATGAACCAATAATGAACACAAAAATGATCAATGAATCGTGAGATGGAAGGCCCCGAGTACCTTGTCGATGTCGAGAAGGATCTTGACGCCCCCGTCCGTCTTGGCCATTCCCAGGATGAAGTCCGTGTTGAGCTTCACCCCGAAGGCGGGCGTGTTCTCGATATCAGCGCCGCGGATGTTGAGCACCTCCGAGACGGCGTCCACCACGATTCCCATGGGCAAAGCGCTCGTCTCGCCCTGGATCTCCACGACGATGATGCAGGTGCGCTCCGTGTAGGCCGTGGCTTCCAGGCCGAAGCGAAGCCGCAGGTCGATGACGGGAATGACCTTCCCGCGCAGGTTGATGACTCCCTTGACGAACTCGGGTGTCTGGGGCACCGGGGTAACGGTCATCATGCCGATTATCTCCCTGACCTTGAGGATGCCGATGCCGTATTCCTCGCCGGCGAGTGAAAAGGTCAGGTACTTTCCTTCCCTCGTCGCTTCCGCCTTTGCCGGTTCATTCACTGCAGTCACTTGAGCGTCCATATTTTGCCTCCCGAAGGTGAAGATTCGTGTCCCCGGTTTGTTAGGGTCATGCCCGCTTGGAAAGGGAAAATCCATCGACTTCGCCCGGGCACAATGCATCTCCCGGCGGAATGTTCTTTTACGAGCAGGTCATAATCCAAGTGTTTTATCGTCACCAGGAACAGGAACCTTAATGCTTTTATATTAGACGCAGAGAAATGCAAACTGCGTACCACGTTGGTAACAAGACACAAGCGGGGCGGCTTTCCTCGGGTTCTCCGGAGGGGAGAATCATGAATTCCATGGGATGTGCCTTCCCCCGCCGGTCGGGCCGTCGTCCCCAACTATTCCTTGACCGGATTTCCGATTTCCCTTAAGATCCCTGATTCCTGGAAACAAACCACCCACTCTGAAATTTAAGGAGGACGATATGAAAATCATCCTTTTGGGCGCGCCCGGCGCAGGCAAGGGTACCGTGGCGAAACTGCTCACCGATTACGACGGATCCGTTCAGATCTCCACCGGAGACATCCTGCGGGCCGCCGTCCGCGAGGGGACCGATCTCGGGAAAGAGGCAAAGGCCTACATGGACCGGGGGGATCTCGTGCCCGATTCGCTGATCATGAAGATCATGGAAGTCAGACTCCAGGAGCCCGACTGCGCGAAGGGCTTCATCCTCGACGGCTTTCCCAGGACCATCGCCCAGGCCGACGCGCTGAAGGTGATCCTGAAGAAGCTCAATCTGAAGCTCGACATGGTGGTCAACCTGGAGGTGCCCCGCGAGGTGATCCTGGATCGCCTCACCACACGCCGGACCTGCTCCAACCCATCGTGCCAGGCGATCTATAACGTGAAGAGCATGCCCCCGGCAGCCGACGGGACCTGCACGAAGTGCGGAAGCAAGGTCATCCAGCGCGACGACGAGACGGAAACGGCCATCCTGTTCCGGCTCGAGACGTACAACCAGAAGACGGCCCCCCTCATCGGCTTCTATGAGAAAGAGGGGCTCCTGAAGAACTTCACGTCGCTCTCGAGCGCCGATACGGTCGAGGCGGTGAAGAAGGCTCTCAAAAAAGGGTAGCGGGTCTATAGGGTATAGGGTATAGGGTATATGGTGAAGAATCGATCCCCCCGGGTATGCCTGTCGTCAAGATAGGAGAGCCGGGGGGATTTTTCATGGCGCATCG
>CAVPJD010000033.1:0-92113 GCA_963705165.1 uncultured delta proteobacterium
CAATAAAGACACAGCTCCTTCTCCGGCAGCCCGATGGCGTCGATCACCTCATCGATCGTCAGATACTTGAGCGACGTCACGTTCAGGTCATTCCGGATCCATTCGACCATTTCCCGGTAGGGCTTCGACTTCGGGTTGAGATAGGCAGCCAGGCTCTCCGGGTCCTTGCCGAGCATGGTCCGGATGGCTCTCCTGGCCGCAAGCTCACCCCTCGTTCGGGTCGATGCGCCATAAATACAGGGATACATCAGGGGCGGGCAGGCGACGCGCAGGTGGATCTCCTTTGCCCCGTTGTCCCATAGCTTCTTGATCGGTGAAATTCTTGAGCTGTGTGCCGCGGACGATGGAGTCGTCGCAGACGACCATGCGGTTTCCGCGGATCACTTCGCGCACCGCGATGATCTTCATCGTGGCCACGAGATCGCGGATCTCCTGGGAGGGCGGCGTGTAGCTTCGCCCGTAACCGGGCGTGTACTTCACGAGCGGCCGCTTGTAGGGGATTCCCGATTCCTGGGCATACCCGATGGCATGGCCGATCCCCGAGTCGGGGATTCCCGTAACGAAGTCCGCCTTGAGCCTGTCCTTGCGTGCCAGCGCCCGCCCGCAGCGCTCGCGCGCGATCTCGACCGACTTGCCCTCGTAGGACGAGGAAGGCTCCCCCGTGTAGATCCAGAGGAAGGCACAGACCTTCTTTTCGGGCATGGCCGGCCGCAGCTGGCGGATGCCGGAGCGGCTGAGCCTCACGATCTCTCCCGGCCCAAGGTACTTGATCACGTCGTAACCCAGGTTCTGCAGGGAACTGGCCTCGGTGGCGACGACGTATTCCCCCTTTTTCTCCCTGCCCCCGATCACGAGAGGAAAGCGCCCGTAGAGATCCCGGGCCGCGTAGATCCCGTCGTCCTTCATGATGAGAAGGCACAGGGACCCCTCGATCAGCTTCTGCATATTCACGATGCCGTCGATCAGGGTCTCGCCGCGGTTGATGAGCCGTGCCACAAGCTCGACGGGACTCACGCCGCCTCCGGCCATCTCGCTGAACGAGACTCCCTGTCTCAGGAGCACCTCGGCAAGGGAGTCCTTGTTGGTGATGAGACCGCTTGCCGCAATGGCGTACGTTCCGAACTTGGAGCGGACGATCAGGGGCTGGGGCGCCACGTTGTTGATGGAGCCGATCCCCATGGTCCCGTTCATTTCCTTGTAGTCGTTGACGAACTTCGACTTGAACTGGGCCTGGCTGATGCTGTGGATGGTCTGATAGAAGCCTTTCTCTCCGAAAATGGCCATTCCGCCGTTTTCGGTCCCCAGGTGGGAGTGATAGTCTGTCCCATAGAACAAGACCTTCGAGCAGTTCTGGTTTGATGCGACACCAAAAAGTCCCCCCATATCCCCTACCTTCCTCGTCGTGGTTGATGAACCGCGGAGACCCGCGTTCTAATCGAGTTTTGCGACAGCCCCGGCAATCCGCTTCACACCCTCGACGATGAGCTCCATCGAGGTGGCATAGGAAAGCCGGATATAGTCGTCGTTTCCGAAGGCCCCGCCGGGCACGACGGCCACATTGGCCGCCTCCAGGAGAAACTCGCTGAAATCATTCGAGGTAGCGATCGGCTTGCCCTGGTACTTCCTGCCGTAGAGGGCGCTAACCCGCGGGAAGACGTAAAAGGCTCCGGGCGGCATTGCACAGGTGATCCCCGGGATATCGTTGAGCGCCCCGACGATGACATCCCTTCGCTTTTTGAACTCCGCCACCATCTTCGGGATGAAGGACTGGTCCCCCAGGAGCGCCTCGATCGAGGCTTTCTGGACAATAGAGGTGGGGTTCGACGTGCTCTGGCTCTGGATTTCCGTCATGGCCGCAATCACGTTATCGGGCCCCGCCGCGTATCCCATCCGCCATCCCGTCATGGCATGCGACTTCGACAGACCGTTGACGACGATCGTCTTCTCCTTCATCTCCTCGCTGACATTGGCCATGTTGGAGAACCGGAAATCGTCGTAGACCACCTTCTCGTAGATGTCGTCGCTGATGACAAGGATCTCCGTCCCCTTCAACACTTCGGCCAGGGCCTTCAGTTCGTCAAAGGAGTAGGCCGCACCCGTCGGGTTCGAGGGGCTGTTGATAATGATGGCCTTTGTCCTTGCCGTGATGGCTTTCTTGAGCTTTGCCGGCGTGAGCTTGAATCCCTCCGGCTCGCCGCCATCGACGAACACCGGGGTGGCATCGGCCAGCAGCACGATGTCCGGGTAGGAGACCCAGTATGGCGCCGGGATGATCACCTCGTCGCCCTGCCCGAAGAGGACCTGGGCCATATTGAAAAGGGCGTGCTTGGCCCCGGTGGAGACAACGATCTGGGAGCGTTTGTAGACAAGACCGTTGTCCTTGCGAAGCTTTTCGATGACGGCGTCCTTCAGTTCATCGATGCCGCCCACGGGGGTGTACTTGGTGAAGCCTTCCTGGATGGCGCGGATCGCCGCCGCCTTGATATTGTCGGGCGTGTCGAAGTCAGGCTCCCCGGCCCCGAAGCCGATGATGTCCCTTCCCTCCTTTTGCAGGGCCTTGGCCTTCATCGTGACGGCAAGCGTCGGTGACGGCCTGAGAACTTTCGTCAGAGGTCCCAGCTTCATATCCTTCACCCTTTCTTGTAACTGTCGGCGTATTTCTCCTGAAGTCGCTGGAGAACGATTTCGGGGACGAGACCCCGGACGGACCCGCCGTGGCTGGCGGCCTCCTTGATCAGGTTGGAGCTTGTGTAGAACCACTTGTACCCTGTCATGAGGAAGACCGTCTCGATGTCCCGGTTGAGGCGCCGGTTGATGAGGGCCATCTGGAACTCGTACTCGAAGTCCGAAAGGGCCCGCAGCCCGCGGAGGATGACGGTGGCTCCCGAGTCGCGGACGTAGTTCACCAGCAGCCCCGAAAAGCTGTCCACCCGGATCCGGGGGTCGTCGCCGATGACCTGCCGGATCAGCTCCATGCGCTCCTCCACGGAGAAGAGCCCCGACTTGTTGGGGTTGTACGCAATGAGAATGATGAGTTTGTCGAAGAACCGAAGTCCTCGCTTAATGATATCGAGATGCCCGTTTGTGATCGGGTCAAATGAACCGGGATAGACCGCCAACCTCTCCATGCTCCCCTCCCCATGCGAGATCTCGGATAACCACGTCTGCTCCAGGGCGTCCGCTATCCGTCAGGCCATGCTGAACGGTCATCAGACCGTTTGTGTTCGTTTGCATCAGGCTGTTGCAGCCTGAGAAAGCTCAACGCCGTCTCCCCGTACCGACGGCTGTCTTCGATTTGATACCCCTCACGCCTCGCCGGGATCTCTTCCCGGGCGGAGTGCTGGACGACGAGAACCCCGTCCTGCGACATCAGCGCCTGAGCCCGGATGAGCCGCAGCGTCTCGCCGATCAGGTTTCGCTCGTAGGGCGGGTCGGCAAAGATGACGTCGAACCGCTCCCGCCTGTGGCCCAGGAGCTTGAGGGCGCGATCGACGGGAACCTCGAGCACTTCGATCTCCTGCCTGGAATCCCCTTCGATCCCATCGGGGGGGATGTTGACAAACCCGCAGCGTCCGATATTCGTCCGGATGGCCTCGGCGCAGCCCCGATGGCTCTCCACGAGTATCACCCGGGAGGCACCGCGGCTCACGGCTTCGAGCCCCACGCTGCCCGCCCCCGCAAAAAGATCCAAAAACCGTTTTCCGGCCAAGGCAAGGATGTTGAAAAGGGATTCCTTGACACGGTCCGTCGTCGGTCTGAGGATCTTGACCTTCGGCGCGATCAGCGTCCTCCCCTTCGCCTTCCCCGCAATGATTCGCATGATAAAACCAGGCATCAGGCATCAGGCATTGGGCATCAGGGTTGAAAAAGAATTCCGTTCCTTTTCCTAACGCCTGGTGCCTGTCGCCCAGTGCCTGTTACTTCAAATAGTCCCTCACGTAGATCTCGGCGATCTGGACCGCATTCAGGGCTGCACCTTTGCGCAGATTGTCCGAAACGACCCACAGGTTGATCCCGTTGGCGATCGACTCGTCCTCCCGGATCCTGCCCACGTAGGTGGCATCCTGACCGGCGGCGTTGATGGCCAGGGGGTACTCTTTCTTCGATGGTTCGTCGATGACGATGACGCCGGGAGCTTTCTTCAGCAACGCCTTCACCTCGTCCGCCGTGATCTTCTTCTCCGTCTCGATGTTCACCGACTCGGAGTGGCAGCGAAGCACGGGCACACGTACCGTCGTCGCCGTAACACCGATGGACTCGTCGCCAAATATTTTCTTGGTCTCCCAGACCATCTTCATCTCTTCCTTCGTGTAACCGTTCTCGAGAAAGATATCGATCTGGGGGAGACAGTTGAAGGCGATCTGGTACGGGTAGACCTTGGCCACGGGCTCCTTGAAGCTCAGCAGGGCCCGCGTCTGGTCGATGAGCTCTTCCATGGCCATCTTGCCCGTCCCGGAGACGGACTGGTAGGTTGAGACGACGATGCGCTTGATGCGGGCTGCGTCATGGATGGGTTTCAATGCGACGACCATCTGGATCGTGGAGCAGTTCGGGTTCGCGATGATCCCGCGGTTCTTGTAATCGGCGATCTTCTCCGGGTTCACCTCGGGCACGACGAGCGGGATGTCCGGCTCGTAGCGGAAGGCTGCCGTGTTGTCGATGACCACGCATCCCGCCTTCGCGGCGAAGGGGGCGAACTTCTGGCTGATGCTCCCCCCGGCGGAGAAAAGCCCGATCTCGATGCCCCCGAAGGAGTCCTCCTTGAGCACCTGGACGGGATAGGACTTGCCCTTGAACTCGAGTTCCTTCCCCAGGGAACGCTCCGAGGCGAGCAAGGTCAGTTCGCCGACCGGAAAATTGCGCTCCTCCAGGATGCTGATCATTTCGTTTCCGACGGCGCCGGTGGCGCCGACGACGGCAACACGGTATTTTCTCATGAAAGAAGGCTCCTTATTAAACGACTCGCACTCAGATACAACAGGGCGTTTCCTCCTGGACCGGGCTTGCGAGCGATCACGGGGTTGCCCCGGGTTTCGTTTCTGTTTTCAACTCCCCGCCGCTTGTCGGCTGCTGCTTTTTTTCCGAGCCGAAGAAGTGCCTGGCGAGTTTCAGAATCCCCCAGATGGGACCGGAGATGGCGTAGCTCACGGCGAAGGTGAAGATCATGACCTGCGGCTCCGCCAGAACGATGATCAGCAAAATGACGGCCAGCACAACGGTCATGAAGGGTTCCCGCTTCAGGAAGTGCAAGTCCTTGAAGCTGTAAAACTTGATGCTGCTCACCATGAGAAGGGAGAGCGCCATCATCCCGACCAGGATCGACAGGTGCGGGAACGTCCCTTCGTAGCCAAGGTAGAAATAGAGAAGCACCGTCGAAGACACCACGATGGCCGCCGCCGGGATGGCCAGTCCGTTGAAATACCGGCTGTCGATCACACCGACCTGCACGTTGAACCGGGCGAGCCGCAGGGCCCCGCAGGTCACATACATGGCCGCGGCAAGCCACCCCCATTTCCCGAAAGCGGCGAGCGACCAGCTATAGGCCAGGATGGCCGGCGCCACGCCGAAGGCCACGAGGTCCGACAGCGAGTCGTACTCCACGCCGAATTTGGATGTGGTGTGGGTCATGCGGGCGATCCGCCCGTCAAGCCCGTCGAGGATCAGGGAGATCGGGATCGCGATGGATGCGTGAATGAAGTTGCCCTGGATGGAGGCGATGATCGCGTATATCCCTGCGAAGAGGCTTGCCGTCGTGAAAAGATTCGGCAGGATGTAGATCCCCTTCTTCATCTGGTCCTTGCGAAAAAACTTCTCCCTCCGGCCAAACCGCTCTCTTCTGGATTCTTTGCTCATCACAAGAACCCTATGGGTGTTTCTCCGGCGCGCACTTTCTGGCCCGCCTGGACCAGAATCCTCGATTCCAGCGGCAGGACCACTTCGAGACGCGAGCCGAAGCAGATCAGCCCGAACCGCTGACCCCTGGCGACCTCCATGCCCTCACCGACCCAGCAGACAATCCGGCGTGCAATGAGCCCCGCGATCTGGATGGTCAGGAACGCTTTCCCCTCTTCCGTCCGGATCAGCACGCTGTTCTTCTCGTTGTCCGCCGAGGCCTTGTCCAGATCGGCCGAGAGGAACTTGCCGCTGTGATACTCGATCTTCTCCACGCGCCCGGCGTAAGGGGCACGATTCACATGGACGTTGAAGACATTCATGAAGATGCTGACCTTCCTGAACCTTCCCTTCAGCAGGCCGTCGAGTTGAACCTCTTCCACTTTCAGGATCCTGCCGTCTGCCGGCGAGACCAAAACCCCCTTTTCCTCGGGGATCGACCTTTCGGGATTGCGGAAAAAGAAAATGACGAACAGCATGATGGCAAACGCCACGAGCGCCACGGCCTTGAAACCCATCCACGAAAGGGCAACCGTCAGAATGCCCAGTCCGACGATGAAGGGGGCCCCTTCACGCACGATGTACCCGTTGTGTTGCTCCATGCTCTCTACAACGACCCCCCGCCGATGCTCAGGCACTCTTTCTGTATTTTGCAAGAATTGCGTAAATGCGGTCCTTGCTCGCCAGCTTCAGCTTCTGCAGCTTCTTCTTCTCGATCTCTTCCTGGGGAGTAAGGTAAATGCGCTTGTTGAAATCCTCCAGGGCGGTCTCCAGTTTGCCGGTGGGCCTCCACGTGCTGTTTCAACTCGCCATCGAGCTGGATGTATCGTTCGATGAGCATTTCGTCGGTTCGCTCCATACCCACCTCCTGGCTCTGCGGAAAGAGCTTTGCTTATATCATAAACGCCCGGCGCAATGTACAGAAATTTCCATGCCGGCAGGGCCTTGGGCCCCTTCCCCTCAGGGCTTTTCCGCGTGCCGGATCTCCGCCTCCGACCGGCGCAGATAGCGGGGGACGAAGGTCGCCACATCGAGCCGGTCGCCTTTGCCGTATCTCTTCATGCCGAGCAGGGCCGCACTGGATGCCCGCACCCACTGCCTGTTGGGCGGGGCGAACCGGGCACGCCCCTGAAACCTGTCCCGGATACGCTCTGCGTGTTCGATGAACCCATCCCCCAGAAAAAGGGGTTCCCCCTCGATCCGGTCGAGGAATTGCCCCGGCGTTGTGACCTCCTCCTCCAGCACCACGTCAAAAAGCCCTTCCCTGTTGGCACGATAGAGTGCCGCGTAGACTTCCCCTTTGCGGGCATCGAGCATCGGACAGATGAGTGCCGGGCATTCGATGGCGTTGTAGGCAAGCGCCTCCAGCGTGGAGACGCCGACGACGGGCTTTCCCGTCGTGAGCGCAAGCCCCTTCACGGTGCTTGCGCCGATCCGCAGACCCGTGAAGGATCCGGGTCCGACAGTCAATGCAAAGAGATCCACGCCCTCGATGCCGATCCCCGCCAGCGCAAGCCCCTGGTGGACGGCCGACAGGACCGTTTCGGAGTGGTTTACGGAGACGTTGAAGAAGTACTCGACGAGGACCGTCTCATCGTGAAGCAGGGCAACCCCCGCCGTTCTCGTTGCTGTGTCGATGGCCAGTGTGATCATATGGTTGCCGGCTCTCTCTTCACGCTGTCAGTCGCCTAAAATCCGCACGATATCGTTGTAAAACACAAAAATCATGAGCATGACGAGGATGAAGAAACCCGCCTGTTGGGCCCGCTCCCGCCACTTGATGTTGACTTCCTTGCCCGTGACGAGCTCGATCAGAAAGAACAGCAGGTGTCCGCCGTCCAGCACGGGGATGGGGAAAAGATTCAGCACGCCGAGGTTGATGCTGAGCAGGGCCATGAAGAAGACGAAGTTCATGATGCCCTTCTTGACGTGGGCGCCTGCCATTTGCGCAATCAGGATAGGCCCGCCGAGAGAGTCCGGAGACACGACCCCCTGGGCCATTTTGACGAGGCTCATCACAGTGAGCTCCGTGATGTTCCAGGTCTGCACGATCCCTGACCAGGTCGCCAGGATGGGATTCTGACGGTCGATGAAGGTGTTCTTCGAGGCCCCCACGCCGATCTTCCAGCTGTCCACATCCTCCCCGAATATGCTCTTCGCCTTGACCGACTCGGGTTTCACGCGGACATCCTGCAGGTTCCCTTCCCGGCTCACTTTCAGCGTGACTTCCCGTCCGCCGCTCGTCGTGATGATTTCGGCCAGATCGCTCCAGCGGCCCACGCTCTTGCCGTCGATGGACAGGACGTTGTCCCCTGCCCGTATGCCCGCCACCTCCGCCGGGGAGTTCGGCTGGACACTGCCGATGTCCGTTGTGAGGCTTGGAACCCCCACCATGAAAATGACGGCAAAGGCAAGGATGGCGAAGAGGAAGTTGAACAACGGGCCCGCGACGACAATGGCGATCTTCTTCAGGACGTGCTGCTTCACAAAGGAGCGCTTCTCATCCTGCGGGAGCACGTCATCGGTATCGGACTCGCCGAGCAGCTTGACATATCCCCCGAGGGGCACCAGCGAGATCATGTAATCGGTCTCGCCGACTTTTTTTCCAAAAAGTCTGGGCCCGAACCCCAGTGAGAACTTGAGCACCCCCACCCCCATGGCTTTGGCAAGCAGGAAATGCCCCAGCTCGTGAACGAAGATCAGAATTCCCAGCAGAATGACTACCGAAACGATATTGACACCGACACCCATCCGAATCTCACCCTATTCCTTTTTTCAAGATTTCTTCCGACTGGCTCCGGGCCCACGCGTCGGCCTCGAGGACCATCTCCAGGGAGGACACGGCCCCCGGAACATGCCGTGTCATGACCTCTTCAATCACCCGGGCGATCGACTGGAAGGCGATTCTCTCCTCCAGAAAGGCATTTACGGCCACCTCGTTGGCCGCGTTCATCACGGCCGGCATGGTGCCTGCCGCCCTGCCCGCCTCGTATCCCAGCCTCAGGCAGGGAAACCGCTCGAGATCCGGCGCCTGAAATTCGAGCCGGCCCACCTTCGACAGGGAGAGGGGGGGAAACCCGCCCGGCGTCCTTTCGGGGTAAAACAGGGCATAGGATATGGGCCCTCTCATGTCCGGAAGTCCCAGCTGCGCCATCACGGAGCCGTCGATAAACTCCACCAGGGAGTGAATGATGCTCTGGGGGTGGATCACCACATCGATCCGTTCGTAATCGACCCCGAAAAGCCAGCGGGCCTCGATCACCTCGAGCCCCTTGTTCATCATCGTCGCCGAATCGATGGTGATCTTCTTTCCCATCTTCCAGTTCGGGTGATTGAGCGCGTCGGATATTCTCACCTTTTCCAGTTCCGTCCGGGTGGCCCTCAGAAAGGGTCCTCCCGATGCGGTCAGGATGACCCGCTCGACACTCTTCGGGCTGTTTCCCTCGATGCACTGGAAGACGGCACTGTGCTCGCTGTCGACGGGAATGATGCGGACTGCCTTCATCCGGGCCCTCTCCATGACAAGGGCACCCGCCGTGACGAGGGTCTCCTTGTTGGCCAGGGCCACGTCCTTTCCCGCCTCGATGGCCGCAAGCGTGGGAACGAGTCCCGCCGCACCGACGATGGCGGACAGCACGAGATCTGCGGCGCTTGCCGTCGCGACGGACCGGTATCCTTCCTCGCCCCAGAGGATCTCCGTCCGGATCTGCGGAATCAAGCATGCCTTTCAGCCTGCGGGCGTGATCCTCGTCAAACACGGAGACGATCTGAGGCCGAAAGCGCTCCACCTGGCCTTTCAGGACGCCGATATTCTTCCCCGCCGCCAGGGCAACGACTTCCAGCGCGCCGGGATTTTTCGACACCACGTCGAGGGCGTTTACCCCGATCGATCCAGTAGAGCCGAGAATGGCGATCTTCTTCACGCGAGTAGGTACGTCCTGTAATAGTAGACAAAGGGCACGATGAACAGCAGGCAATCCAGCCGGTCGAGGATCCCGCCGTGACCCGGCAGGATTTCGCCCGAATCTTTCGCCCCCGAGGCCCGCTTGATCAGGGATTCAAAGAGATCCCCCAGCTGCCCGATGATCCCTCCCGCGAGCCCCAGCATGACGATGTGCCCCGCGGGGATCTCCGGCAGGAGGAAATACCGATAGACCAGACACCCGGCCACACTCCCCACGGCAAGCCCCAGGAGCCCCTCCACGGTCTTGCCCGGGCTGACGTGAGGCATGAGTTTGCGCTTCCCGAAGGTCCTGCCCACATAAAAGGCGGCAATGTCACCGGAGAAAGCCAGCACGATGACGAAGAAGATCCACAGGACCCCCTTGTCGCCGCTTCGCAGGAGGATGAGATGCGAAAGCATCACCGGCAGGTACAGATAGCCCAGGACGTAGCGGCCAAGCGGGTTGAGATCGAGTGCCCCCTCCTTCGTGCTGAAAAGGTACAGAATAAACACCGTGAGGGACGACAGGACGGCAACGGCAAGGATCGCGCCCTGACCGGACAGGGCGGCTGCCAGGGGCGCCAGGACGCCGAAAAAAAGCAGCGCCCGCTGCAGCATGATGCCTTCCGCGCCGAATGCGAGACGGTTGTACTCCAGGACGGCGACGACGGTCACCACGAGGACGAAGCCTGCAAAGACGGCCTCCGGGCTGAAATAGATGATCGAGAAGAGGATGGGCACGGCGATGATCCCCGTGATCCACCTCTTGGCGTGGGAACTTTTCATCATGCCTTCTTCTGCACCTGATCGCTCGTCAACCCGAAACGCCTCTCCCGCTTTTGATACCCGGAGATGGCCTCGATGAGATGCTCTTCCCTGAAATCGGGCCACAAAATGTCCGTGAAGTAAAACTCCGTGTAGGCCATCTGCCACAGGAGGAAATTGCTCAGGCGATACTCCCCGCTGGTCCGGATGAGCATATCCGGGTCCGGGATGCCTCCCGTGGAGAGATAGCCCGCGAAGCGCTCCAGCGTAACGTCCGATGCACGGATCTTTCCCTGGCAGGCCTCGTCAATCAGCTTTCTGACCGCCCCCAGGATCTCGTCATGGCTTCCGTAGTTCAGGGCCAGGATCAGCGTCATGGCCGTGTTGCCCGCCGTCTTTTCGATCGTGTCCCGGAGGATTGCGCGCACCTTCTCCGGAAGCGCCCCCGTGTCACCGATCGCCTGCAGACGGATATTGTTCTTCAACATGACTTTGACTTCTGACTTGAGGTAGCGCTCCAGGAGTGTCATGAGGGCCCGGACTTCTCTCTCCGGCCGGCTCCAGTTTTCCGAGGAGAACGCGTAAAGGGTAAGATAGGAAATCCCGATTTTTCGGCATGCCTCGACGATGTTCCGGACCGATTCGGCCCCTTTCCGGTGACCGGCAATCCGCCCCAGTGAGTGATTCTGCGCCCACCGGCCGTTGCCGTCCATGATGATGGCGATGTGCCGGGGCAGATTGGTTTTGTCGAGACGATCCATTCCGGGTCTACTTATCGATTTTCAATGATGAATTTTCGTTTGACTATCACAGCCAGCCGACATTTTCAAGGGATGTTTCTCCTGCCGCCGATGGACCAAAAAATAAGGAGCCTCAGGGGCTCCTTTGTGTCTCGTGCACGTTGTTTAAAAGGAGCATCAGATCTCCATGATTTCCTTTTCTTTGGCCTGGAGAACCTTGTCGGTCTTCTCGATGTAATCGTCCGTCACCTTCTGGACGTCGGCCTGGTACTTGAACATGTCATCCTCGTTGATGTCGCTGTCCTTTTTCAGTTTCTTCAGCTCCTCATTGGCATCGCGCCGGATGATTTCTGAGCTTGACCTTCCCTTCCTCGGCCATTTTCTTGACGACCTTGACCAGCTCCTTGCGTCGCTCCTCGGTGAGCTGCGGGATATTGATCCTGACAATCTTGCCGTCGTTGACCGGGTTAAGCCCCAACTCGGACTTCTGGATGGCCTTCTCGATATTGGGGATGACGCTGGTGTCCCAGGGAGAGATCTGGATCAGGCGGGACTCCGGAACGGAAAGGGATGCCACCTGGTTCAGCGGCGTGGGCACCCCGTAGTACTCCACCTTGATGCCGTCGAGCAGGGCCAGCGAGGCCCGGCCTGTCCGGATCTTGCTGAAGGACTTCTCGAGGGACTTGATATTCTTCTCCATGTTGTCCTTCAACTCGGAAAAGACCAGATCCGTCATTTCGCTCATGTCAGCCTCCCACGATCGTCCCAACGGTTTTCCCGCATATCACGGACTTGATATTGCCCTTTTTCCCGATGTTGAACACCCGGATGGGAATATTATTTTCTCGACAAAGGGAAACGGCGGTTGCATCCATTACTTTAAGGTTTTTTGCCAAGGTCTCGGTGTAGCTTATCTTTTTGTACATCTTCGCGTCCGCATGCTTCATGGGGTCCTTGTCATAGATCCCGTCGACCTTGGTGGCCTTGAGGATAACATCGGCCTGGATTTCCGCCGCGCGCAGTGCCGCCGCCGTGTCCGTCGTGAAGTACGGGTTCCCGGTTCCCGCCGCGAAGATGACCACCCTTCCCTTTTCCAGGTGGCGGGTGGCCCTTCTGCGGATGAAGGGCTCGGCCACTTCCCGCATCTCGATGGCTGTCTGGACCCTGCATCGCACCCCGAGACTCTCGAGGACGCTCTGGATGGCCAGAGAGTTGATGACCGTTGCAAGCATGCCCATGTTGTCGGCCTGGGTGCGCTCCATACCCCGGGCGCTGCCCTCGACACCGCGAAAGATATTCCCCCCGCCGACGACGACTCCGATCTGAACGCCTAGCTTGACCACGTCACGGATTTCCGCGGCAATGGCCTGGACGATATCGGGGTCTATGCCGAAGGAGCGGCCTCCCATCAGGGCCTCACCGCTCAGCTTGAGGAGGACCCGCCTGTAGGCGGGTTTTTTTGCGCCTGTCATCTCACCTGCAGCTTTCCGGGAAATCCCGGCGGTTTCTTACAGTGCGTTTTTCTAGGCTTCGTCCCCGCCGAGCTGATAGCGCACAAAGCGCCTCACGAGGATGTTCTCGCCCGTCTTGGCGATGGACGCCTTGATGAGGTCCTCCACCGTCACGGCCGTGTCCCTGATGAACTTCTGCTTCACGAGGCAGACTTCCTCGTAATACTTTTTGAGTTTCCCCTCGACGATCTTGTCGGCGATCTTCTCGGGCTTTCCTTCGGCGATGACCTGCTTGTGGTAGATATCCTTTTCCCTCTGCACGGCCGCCTCGGGAACATCTTCGGGCTTCACATAGAGGGGGTTCATGGCGGCGACATGCATGGCAAGGTCCCGGGTGAGGGTCTTGAATTCTTCCGTCTTGGCCACGAAATCGGTCTCGCAGTTCACTTCAATCATGACGCCGACCTTGCCGCCCATGTGAATGTAAGAGGTCACCAGGCCGTCCTTCGTGGCGCGGGATGACTTTTTCGTTGCCGCAGAAAGTCCCTTTTCCCTCAGGAAGTCGAGTGCTTTTTCAAAATTGCCGCTCGATACTTTCAGGGCTTCCTTGCAATCCATGATGCCGGCGCCCGTTTTGACTCTTAATTCCTTTACGCTATCTGCCGAGATTTCCAATGGTTTTGTACCTCCTCGTCATCAGGGATGTGTCTTGTTCCAATTTAGTTCGCGGTTTTCTCCGCTTCGGCCTCGGTCCCCTTCGTCTCGATGCTGTCGGGCACATCGGCCTCGCCGGCCTCGGCCTCCTTCATTTCGGGGGCCTGCATTTTGTCGCTTTCCGCCTGAATCTTTTCCTCGAACTTGCGCTTGCCATCGAGTACCGCGTCGGCGATCCTGGCCGCAAACAGCTTGATCGCCCGGATGGCGTCGTCGTTGCCGGGGATGATGTAGTCCACCACGTCGGGATCGCAGTTCGTGTCCACAATGGCCACCACCGGAACGCTCAGCTTCCGTGCCTCGTGAACGGCGATATCCTCCTTCTTGGGGTCGACCACAAAAATCGCGGCCGGGTGGCCCTTCATTCGGCGAATCCCGCCCAGGACCTTGTCGAGCTTCTCTCTCTCCTTCTGGTAAAGGAGGATCTCTTTTTTCGGGAAGACGTTAATGGACTCGCTGCCAAACAGCGTGTCGAGCTCGTTCAAGCGGTCGATGCGCTTCTTGATCGTCGAAAAGTTGGTGAGCATACCGCCCAGCCAGCGGTAGTTGACGTAGGGCATTCCGCAGCGCTCGGCTTCCTCCCGGATGGATTCCTGGGCCTGCTTCTTGGTGCCCACGAAAAGGATCTCGCCGCCGTTGGCTACGGTGTTGACGACAAAGCTGTATGAACCCTTGAACATCTCAACCGTCTGTTGAAGGTCGATAATGTAAATGCCGTTGCGGGCGCCGAAAATATAGGGTTTCATCTTGGGGTTCCACTTGTTGGTCTGATGACCGAAGTGGACACCCGACTCGAGCAACAATTTCATCGATACGGTAGACATAGGATTCTCCTTTTCCTGTTTGTTTCCTCCACCCCTTCACCTTGCCGGGGAACTTTTCTTGCGAAAAGCAACAGGCCCGGCAATCCGAGGGTGTGAGAGATAGAACGGGTTTAGTTAGCACAAAGCCGTAGTTTTGGCAAATAAATATTTAATCCCCCTGCCCCTCTGTTTTGAAAGAGGGGGCAAGGGGATTCTTTTCTTTCCCTGACCCCTGTACCCTGAACCCTGGACCCTGTTCACGTCGTATAATGCGCGTTGATTTTCACGTAATCGAGAGTCAAATCCGAGCTGTAGATCCGAAAATCCTTCGAACCCTGCCCGAGCTTCACCAGGACCTTGACCTCAGCCTTCTTCATCACCTCGGCCAGTTCCTTCAGGTGGCTCGCCACCCCCTGACCCTGCTGGAACAGCGGAAGCCCGTCGAAGTAAAGCTCCACGGTATCGCCGTTGACCGGCACACCGGCCGCCCCGACGGCCGAGATGATCCGCCCCCAGTTCGGGTCGGCGCCGTAGAAGGCCGTCTTGACGAGGTTCGACCGGGCGATCTGGTAGGCAATGGCTTTTGCTTCCCCCGTCGTCTTCGCCCCCTCGACGACGATCTCGATGAGCTTTGTCGCCCCCTCGCCGTCGCGCACGATCGATTTGGCGAGCTCCGTCATCACGTCTGTCAGCATCCCCGTGAAAACGGAATAATCCCGGGTCGACGTCCGGATTTTACGATTTCCGGCCAGGCCGTTTGCCAGGATGAGCACCGTGTCGTTCGTACTCATGCAGCCGTCGACGCTGATGGCATTGAAGCTTCGGTCAGCCGCCTCCCGCAAGGCCCTCTTCATGGCCTGGGCGTCGATGTCGGCATCGGTCAGGATAAACGCCAGCAACGTCGCCATGTTGGGCTCGATCATGCCCGCACCCTTCGCAATTCCGCAGATGCAGCACTCGCTGCCGCCGACGGGCCCTTCGCGGAACTGCATTTTGGGATACCGGTCCGTCGTCATGATGGCCTGGGCGGCTTCGGGAATCCCGCCAGGGGAGAGCCCCTTGACGAGACGGCTCACGCTGCCGGCCACCTTGTCGATGGGCAGCTTCCGGCCGATGACGCCTGTCGAGGCCACGAGGACCTGGGATTCGTCGACCTGAAGGGCCCCCGCGCAGAACCGGGCCGTCTTCACGGCGTCCTGGTAGCCCTCGTCGCCGGTAGCGGCATTGGCATTTCCGCTGTTGATGATGACGGCCCGCGAGGCTCCACCCTTGATGCGCTCCATGTCGAGAAGAACAGGCGCTGCCTTGAAGACGTTCGTCGTGAAGACTCCCGCCACCTTCGCCGGCACTTCGGAGTACAGAAGCGCCAGGTCTTTTTTGCCGTCCTCCTTGATCCCCGCCGCAATCCCCGCGGCCTGAAACCCGGGAACCTCGAATTTCTGCTCACTCTCGGCCATTCTCTTATCCTTCTTGCATTCGCTTTGATCCGTTCCAAGTGAATCAGGCGGAACGCCTGCACCACCCCTGGACCCTATACCCTATACCCGATACCCTGGTCCTTTTATTTCCCGCAGCACTTCTTGTACTTCTTCCCGCTCCCGCAGGGGCAGGGATCGTTGCGCCCGACCCTTCCGGCCTCCTTCTTTGCCTGCTTCACCGGGGCTCCGGCCGTGCCGTGGGTCAGGACCACATCGCGCTGCGTCCGGTCCCGCAGGGCTTCCACCTCCTCCTCGCGCTGAACCTGCACGAGAGAGAGTTTTTGCAGGGTGTCCTGCCTCACATGCTGCATCATGTCCATGTACATCTCGTAGCCTTCCTTCTGGTACTCCCGGATAGGATCCTTCTGGGCATAGCCCCGAAGGCCGATCCCTTCCCGGAGGTGATCCATCCCCAGCAGATGGTCTTTCCAGAAGGTATCGATGGACTGGAGCATGATGACCTTCATCAGGTAGTCCCACAGCGGCTTGCCGAAATTTTCTTCCTTCCGGCGCAGATGCGCCAGGACGGCGGAGCGGATCTCCTCGACCATCTGCTCCCGGCTGGCTCGTTCCCGGCCCGCATCACTGTAACGAAGCTTGAGGGAGAAGAGCTGATAGAGGATGTCATCGAGGCCTTTGAGGTTCCACTCCTCGGGGTTCTGCTTCTCGTCTACGTATTCCCCGACCTTGGTTTCGACAACCTCGTCGAGCATCTCCTCGAGCATCTCCCAGGGTTCCTCGCCCTTGAGAACGTCCTTGCGCTGCTCGTAGATCGCCTCGCGCTGGACGTTCATCACGTTGTCGAATTCCAGGAGGTGTTTGCGGATGTCGAAGTTGTGCGCCTCGACCCGCCTCTGCGCGTTCTCGATCGCCTTGCTCAGCAGGTTGGCCTCGATCGGCTGGCCTTCCTCGATCCCGATGCGCTCCATGATGGACTGGATGCGCTCGCCGCCGAAGATCCGCAGCAGATCGTCGTCCAGGGAAAGGTAGAACCGCGAAGAGCCCGCATCGCCCTGGCGCCCCGATCGCCCCCTGAGCTGGTTGTCGATCCGGCGGCTCTCGTGCCGTTCCGTGCCGAGGATGTGCAGGCCGCCCAACTGCGCGACCCCTTCCCCCAGCTTGATGTCGGTGCCGCGGCCGGCCATGTTCGTCGAGATGGTGACGGCTGCACGCTGCCCTGCCTGGCTGATGATCTCCGCCTCGCGCTCGTGGTGCTTTGCATTGAGAACGTGATGCTTGACCCCCGTCCGGGAGAGCATGGTGCTCAGTTTCTCCGAATGCTCGATGGAGATGGTGCCGACCAGGACGGGCCGCCCCTGCTTGTGCAGCTCCTGGATTTCCTCGATGGCGGCATCGTACTTCTCCTTCTCCGTCCGGTAGATCACGTCGGAGTGATCCGTCCGGACCATGGGCATGTTCGTGGGGATCACCATGACTTCGAGGCCGTAGATCTCCTTGAACTCGGCCGCTTCCGTGTCGGCCGTGCCGGTCATCCCGGCAAGCTTCTCGTACATCCGGAAGTAGTTCTGGAAGGTGACGGAGGCCAGCGTCTGGTTTTCCCGCTCGATCTTGACGTTCTCCTTTGCTTCCAGGGCCTGGTGCAGCCCCTCGCTGTAACGCCGCCCGGGCATGAGACGGCCCGTGAATTCGTCGACGATGAGCACCTCGCCGTCCTTGACGACATAGTCCACGTCGCGCCTGAAGAGGGTGTGCGCCTTCAGGGCCTGATTCACGTGATGGAGCAATTCGATATTGCGCGCATCGAAGAGGTTCTCGACCTTCAGGGCCTTTTCGACCCGCGCCACCCCCTCCTCGGTGAGGACGACGGTCCGGGCCTTCTCGTCGATCGTGTAATCCGTTTCTCTCCTGAGCCCGGGGATGATCTGGTTGATCCGATAGTATTTGTCCGTCGATTCCTCGGAAGGGCCCGAGATGATCAGCGGGGTTCTCGCCTCGTCGACGAGGATGCTGTCGACCTCGTCGACGATGGCATAGTGAAAGTCCCTCTGGACGTAATCCTCGAGGGTGAACTTCATGTTGTCCCGCAGGTAGTCAAACCCGAATTCGTTGTTCGTGCCGTAGATGATGTCGCAGTGGTAGGCTTTGCGTCTCTCCTCGTCGGTAAGGCCATGGACGATGATTCCGACGGAGAGTCCCAGAAAATTGTAGATCGGCCCCATCCAGGAGGCGTCCCGCCTGGCCAGGTAGTCGTTTACGGTGACGAGCTGAGCCCCCTTGCCCGTAAGGGTATTCAGGTACAGGGGCATCGTCGCGGCCAGAGTTTTCCCTTCGCCCGTCTTCATCTCGGCGATTTTGCCCTCGTGGAGCACAATGCCTCCGACGAGCTGCGCGTCGAAGGGCCGCATTTCCACGGTCCGCCGTGCGGTTTCCCGGACAACGGCGAACGCCTCCGTCAGGATGTCGTCGAGGGAGGCCCCGTTTGCGAGTTTCTCCTTGAAATAAGCCGTCTTGGCCTTCAACTCTTCGTCGGAGAGCTTCTGGATGACGGGCTCGAATCGGTTGATCTCGCCAACGAGAGGGGCAATACGCTTCAGCTCCCGCTCATTTCTTGTCCCGAAAATCTTTTGGATGATATTCATCATAGTCCAACCTAAAAAAAACCCGGTAAGTCCTTACCGGATTTGAGAGTATACCCTATTTTTTTGAAAAAGGGAATCAGCGGAGATATTTCCTGGGGTTGACGTAGACTCCGTTGAGGCTCACGGCGTAGTGGAGATGGGCGCCGGTGCTGCGGCCTGAATTCCCGACATACCCGATGACCTCGCCCCTCTTGACGACCTGGCCCTTGCTCACCGCGCTCCGGAACAGATGGGCATAGAGGGTCGAGATGCCCCTTCCGTGTTCGATCTGGATCATGAGACCCATGTCGGGCCGTTTCTCCACGTTTGCCACGATCCCGTCGGCCGGGGCCTGAATGGGGGCGCCCAGTTTCGTTGCGATGTCGAGTGCTGTGTGAAACTCCCCTCGCCCTCCGAAGGGGTTTGTCCTGCGCCCGAATTCGGAGGTTACCCAGCCCGCAACCGGCCAAATCGAAGGCGTCACCGCCGCGATCGATCGCTGGGCACGGAGATATTCCTGCAGTTCCGCCAGGCTTCGCTCCCGGGCCGAGGCATCCTCGAGCAGCCGATCCATCCGCCGGTTCAGGCCCGTCAGCTGGTCGCGCCCGGCCTCATCGGCCGGCATCGGCCCGCCGATCCCCAGGGCCTGCTCCCTCGATTTCGCTTCTTCCTTCCTGGGAGGCTTTCGGGACTTCCCGGTCAGCTCACTCGCCATGTTCCGGATCTTTTCATCGACCTGTTTCAGCTCGGCCAGTTGCCTGTCGAAGAAGGATATTTTGTCCTGGAGGGTGTCGATCTGCTCCTGCTGAGTCGATGCCAGCTGACGCAGGTTGGCCAGCTCCATCTGCTCCAGTTTGATCGTCAGATAGTCAACGGCGCAATAGCCGAAGAAAAAGAACAGTACTACGGAGACGACGGAGACGATACGGAAATGGATCGGCGTGGCGAGAAACTTCTTGACGGAATCTTTTTTCTTATGCGGAATGATCAGGAGGGTATAAAAATGCTTCGGCATTGCTCATCCTCATCCTATCTTTGTACTCGAAAACGTGAAGTGAATTTTTCAGTTTTCCCCTACAAGTACGGGAAGAAAGAAGTCGCGTGATGCCGAGGGACAATTCGTCTATCCCCCAAATCACCGCGTCGAGAACCCGCCCCGGACCAGAACGCTGTAATGGCCTTATTCCGGAGGCAGGGCACTACATACCCGCAAAAGAACAACCTGTCAAGCCGAAATCGACTATTTCAGGGAAAATGCAACAAATTCAACTATTTGTTGATAACTGCAACCCTGATTTCAGCCCTTTCCCCTGCGGGCGCCATGGCTTCCCACCCCTCCTTCGGAGGCTTTCTTGACCATGATGAGCGGATCGCCCACGTCGACCTGATCGCCGGGGTTTTTCAGGACCTCCATGATTTTCCCGTTGATGCCCGATACGACGTTGCTGAGCATCTTCATCGCCTCCAGCACGATCAGCACCTGTCCGGCCGAAACCTCGTCCCCTTCCGAAACGGGCACCTCGTTGACGGTGCCCTTGATGGGTGAGCGGATGTCCCCGTCCTTGGCCAGGGCTTCGATCTCCTTGGCTGTCAGGGTCACCTTCCTGGCCACCTTCTCGCCGACCTGTTCGAGCTCCGTCAGGATCGGCTCGGGATGATGGTCGATCACGAGGTAGGTCACGGCATCGCCGCTCGAGGTCTTCCGCTGGGGCCCGATGACGATGGAGTGAAGCTTTCCGTAGGCATCGGGGAACTCGAAGGTTTCGCCCAGGTCGAAGCCGCCCTTCTTGAACCAGACCTTGGGCGGCAGGACCCAGACCTTGCCGTATTTTTCCTCGAACTTGAAAAAGCTCACGGCGTCGTTGGGATGCTGGAGATACAGGACCAGTTCCTCTTCCGAGGTTTTTCGCTCGAGCCTCTTCTCCAGGACGCGCTTTTCGATCGTGAGGTCCACATCCTCGATCTTCTGGTAGCCGTAGTCGCGCTCGCAGATCGTTTTCCAATTGGGCCCGAAAACGGCCTCGTAGATCCAGTCTGCCGGTTTGTGGAAGGGCAGCTCCCCGTAGCGGCCCAGCATGAGATTTTTGAGGTCGTCGTTGGCGTCCTTGTAACGGGCCCGCTTCAAGACATTGTTCACAGCCGTCGTCCAGAGGATCTGCGACCCCGGCGTCACGCTCCACCAGTTGCCCAGCTCGACCTGGACCTTCGGCAGCTCCTGCTGGAGAATCTCCGGCATGAGGTGCAGGAAGTTGCCCTTCACGGCCTGCTCGAAGCTCGAACCCGTGGCCCCCCCCGGCAGCTTGTGGATCTGGACGGTGGGGTCGAAGCCGAGGAACTGGGATTCGAAGTCCTTGTAGTGCTCGCGCTCGGGCCTGAGCTTGTTCGATGTGTCGATGACGGCTTGCTTGTTGATCCCCACGCAGGGGTAGCCGTAGTCCTCGAGGGTCTCGACAATCGTCAGCAGAGGGGGCGGGCCGTAGAACCCCGTGAAGGAGTGATCGCCCCCGTTGACGATCCTGGCCCCGTTGCGCACGGCCTCGACGGTTCGGCCGATGTCGTTGCCGTCCGTGTTATGGCCGTGGTAGTGGATCAGCAGGTCGGGAAATCTGTCGAGAATGGCCTTCACCAGATCGCCGATCCGTTTCTGCGTGCCGAGGCCGCCGTGGTTCTTGATGCACAGGATGATGTCCTCGCCGGTCACGTCGATGATCTCGCCCACCTTGTTCACGTAGTAGGCATCCGTGTGCTCGGGCCCCGTGGAAAAGCAGATGGCCGGCTCCAGGATCCGGCCGGCACGCTTCACCTCCTCGAAGACGGGGACCATGTTCCGCACGTCGTTGAGGAAGTCGAAGACGCGGAACACGTCGATCACCTCGGCGAAGTGCTGGATCGTCAGGCGGACGACGTTGTCCGGGTAGGGCCGGTAGCCGAAGAGATTGATCCCCCGCACCAGCGTCTGGAACAGGGTGTCGGGCATCATGGACTTGAGCACGCGGAGCTTTTCGAACGGGTTGATCTGCTTGCGCAGCATGTCCACGTGGACCGAGGCACCGCCGGAGATCTCAATGGAGAAGTAGCCGCAGGCGTTTCGCTCCCCGGCCACGAGCATTTGCGTGTGCGGCAGGACCCGGTTCTTGAAGTCGGACTGGGAGAGGTCCCTCTCGGTGTTCGTCATGAAAAAGCCCTTCGACCTTCGGACCTTGTCGAGGACATATTTGACCCCGTGCTCTTTCAGCTCCCGGGGGGATATTCGCACATCGCTCGCGTTCACTGTTTTTTTCGCCATCTCTCTTCTCTTTGTTATTCTTGTCGTTCCCTACACCCTGGTCTTTTGTTTTAAAAGGATTATTCCCCCTCACCCCGGCCCTCTCCCTCGGGGGGAGAGGGAGACTGAGGTGTTGGTTCCTCAGTAGGCGTAGGGGTTGATCTTTTTCACATGGATTTCGGCGATGAGCTTGGCCAGCCTGGCCACCTCCCGCTCCGTTTCGGGGTACCCGAAGATCTCCGGATGCGTCTCGATGTAGCTCGTGTCGAAGCGGCCCGCCCGGAAGTCCGGCTCGTCG
The DNA here is from genome assembly GCA_963705165.1 of uncultured delta proteobacterium. Lineage (GTDB taxonomy): Bacteria > Desulfobacterota > Syntrophia > Syntrophales > UBA2192 > UBA2192. The sequence goes on from CAVPJD010000033.1 coordinate 21,929, forward strand.
CAAATGCTCAGGTAGAAGGGGATCGTCGTCTTCGGTCCCACGATGTTGAACCCCAGCAGGGCCCGCTTGAGCCGGTCGATGGTCTCGTTCCAGTCGTAGCCGCGGCAGGTGAGTTTCACCATGAGCGAGTCGTACTCCGTGGGGATCTTGTAGCCCTGGTAGACGATCCCGTCGAGGCGGATGCCAGGTCCGCCGGGGGAGTGGTAGACCTCGACGGTCTTCCCGCCCTCGGGCATGAAGTGGTTCTTGGGGTCCTCGGCGTTGATCCGGACCTGGATGGCCTTGCCCATCATGTGGACACGCTCGGCGGGGATGTCGATCTTCTGTCCCTGGGCGATCTGGATCTGCTGGCGGACGATATCCACGCCAGTGAGCTCCTCCGTCACGGTATGCTCCACCTGGAGGCGTGTGTTCACCTCCATGAACCAGAAGTCGTTCGTCTTCGAGTCGACGAGGAACTCGACCGTCCCGGCGTTGACATAGTTCGAACCCCGGGCCGCGGCGATAGCCGCCTCGCACATCCTCTCGAGGACATCCTTCGGGAGGTCGGCCGGTGCGATCTCGAGAAGCTTCTGGTGCCGTCGCTGGATCGAGCAGTCACGGGTGCCCAGATGGATGACATTTCCGTGCTCGTCGGCAAGGATCTGGACCTCTACGTGCCGGGGCGCCTCGATGCACTTCTCCACGTAGATGCTGTCGTCGTTGAAGGCGGACTTCGCCTCGGTCCTGGCGATGGGAAGCTGCATGAGCAGATCCGAGTCGCTCTCCACCCTCCGGATGCCGCGGCCGCCCCCCCGAGGGAGGCCTTCAGCATGATGGGGTATCCCGCCTTCTTGCCGAAATCGATGGCCTGCTGGATGCCCGCTTCGCCGGGCTGCAGCGTTGACGTCCCCGGGATGAAGGGGATTTTTGTCTTCTCCATGATCTGCCGGGCCACGACCTTGTTGCCCAGGTCGCGGATCACCTCGGGCGGGGGGCCGATAAACGCGATGCCCGCCTTTTCGCAGGCGGCGGAGAAATCCGGGTTTTCCGCGAGGAAGCCGTAACCCGGGTGGATGGCGTCGGCGCCGCTCTTCTTGGCCGCCCAGATATGCTTCTCGATGTCCAGGTAGTCCCGGCGGGGACCGTTGCCGATGAGGATGGCCTCGTCGGCAAGCCGGATGAAATAAGCCTCGCTATCGGGTTTCTCATATACGGCCACGGTCTTGAGCCCCATTTCCATGGCCGTGCGGATGATCCGCAATGCGATCTCCCCCCGGTTTGCAATGAGGATTTTGCTGATTCGTCTCTCCTTCGTTTTTCTCGCTGCCATGGGAACCCTTTTACATGTCGCTGCAGCCGATTTCCGGTTGACGACATTTTCCATTTTTTGTAAGGGATTTCTTATACGGTCAACCCTGAAACCTGTCAAGGGCTTTGTTTTCGGGATTCCAAAATTGTCTTGACTTTAAAAGTTCCTTTGGGCTAAACGGTGCGGATATTAATTGATACGCACAGCTCGGAAAGGAGCATCTATGGCAAAGCATGATTCGAAGTCCATCAGGAACATCGCGATCGTCGGGCACGGCGGCACCGGGAAGACGTCGATCGCCGAATCCATGCTCTTTGTCTCCGGGAAAACGGACCGCCTGGGCCGCCCGGATGACGGAACGTCCATCATGGACTGGGAGCCCGAGGAGCAGAAGCGACGCATCTCCATCAGCGCCGCTGTGGCCTTCGTCGAGTGGGACAAGCACCGGATCAACATCCTCGACACCCCGGGCGATGCCAACTTTGCCATGGACACCCGGAGCTGCCTTCGTGTCGCCGACGGGGCCGTCGTCGTCGTCGATGCCGTGGGCGGAGTGGAATTCCAGACGGAAAAAGTCTGGGAGACTTCCGACGAGTACTCCCTGCCGCGCCTGATCTTTATCAACAGGATGGACCGCGAACGGGCGAACTTCGAGGGCGCCATCGAGGGCGTGAAGAAGATCTTCGGAAAGAAGGCCACCCCCCTGTTCATCCCCATCGGCGCAGAGGACAAGCTCAAGGGCATCATCGATCTCATGCAGATGAAGGCCCTCTTCTTCGATGACCCCAAGGGAAAGGTGAAGGCCGGCGAGATCCCCGCGGAGCTTGCCGAAGAGGCGAAGAAGTATCGCGAGGCCATGACCGAAGACATCGCCGAGTGCGATGAGGCCCTCATGGACAAATACCTCGAGAGCGGCGAGCTCACCCCGGAGGAGCTGAAGACGGGGCTCCGCAAGGGCGTCATCAGCGGATCCCTTTTCCCTGTCGTCTGCGGCGTGGCCAACCGAAATATCGGCATTGCCCCCCTCATGGACCTCATTGCGGCCGCCATGCCATCGCCGCTGGATCGCGGCGACGCGGAGGGAAAGAACCCCTCGACAGGAGCCGCCGAGAAGCGAAGCCCCGACGAAAAGGCCCCTTTCTCCGCCTACGTCTTCAAGACCATTTCGGATCCTTTTGCGGGCCGGCTGACTCTTTTCAAGGTCTACTCAGGCACGGCCAGCTCCGACGGAAACTTCTTCAACCCCACCCGCAAGGCCACCGAGCGCTTCGGAAACATCTTCTATCTCGACGGAAAAAGCCAGAAGCCGGCCGAATCGGTCGTCCCCGGAGATATTGCCGCCGTGGCAAAGCTGAAGGAAACCTTCACGGGCGACACGATGACGGAAGAGAAGAACCCCATCCAGTATGAGAAGGTTCAGCCGATCCCCGCCATCATCTCTTTCGCCGTCCAGCCCAAGTCCAAGGGCGACGAGGAGAAGATCATGTCGGGGCTCAACCGCCTCGTCGAGGAGGATCCCACGCTCAATTACCGTCGCGACGAGCAGACTCGCGAGATCATCCTTTCCGGCATGGGACAGGTCCACATCGAGATCGCCATCGAAAAGATGAAGCGCAAGTTCGGCGTCGAGGTCACGCTGAACACCCCCAAGGTTCCCTACAAAGAAACCCTCAAAGGCAAGACGACGGTCCAGGGCCGTTACAAGAAACAGTCCGGCGGCCGGGGCCAGTTCGGCGACACGTGGCTCGATATCGAGCCCCTGCCCAGAGGCGGCGGGTTCGAGTTCGCCGACAAGATCGTCGGCGGATCGATCCCCAGGAATTACATCCCCGCCGTCGAGAAGGGAATTGTCGAGGCCATGGTGGAAGGTGTTCTCGCAGGCTACCCCGTTGTGGACGTGAAGGTTGCCCTCTTTGACGGGTCCTTCCACACGGTCGACTCCTCTGAAATGGCCTTCAAGATCGCCGGCTCCATGGGGTTCAAGAAGGGCGTCGAGCAGTGCAACCCGACGCTTCTGGAGCCCATCGTCAACATCGACATCGAGATCCCCGACGAATACATGGGCGATGTCATCGGGGACCTCAACTCCCGGCGCGGCCGCGTGATCGGCATGGAGCCCAAGGGCCACAACCAGATCATCAAGGGGCAGGTGCCGCTGGCCGAAATCCTGAGATACGCCCCGGATCTGCGCTCGATCACGAGCGGCCGCGGGACCTTCACCCACAGCCACTCCCACTATGAGGAAGTGCCGCCCATGATCGCCGAGAAAGTCATCGCCGCCGCACGGAAAGAGAAGGAAGAGAAGGGTTGATCAAGGCAGGAGTCCTCACACTCAGCGACAAGGGATCCCGCGGAGAGCGCGTAGACCTGAGCGGCCCGGAAGTGATCCGGATGCTGAAGGAGATCGGGATCGAGACCGATTGCTGCGAGATCGTCCCCGACGAGACGGAGATCATTGCGGCAAAGCTCGTCGAGTTCGTCGACGAACGCAAATTGGATCTCGTCGTCACCACGGGCGGCACCGGCGTGAGCCCCCGGGATGTGACGCCGGAGGCCACCCTGAAGGTCATCGACCGGGAGCTCCCCGGCATGGCCGAGGCCATGCGCCGGGAAAGCATGCAGAAGACCCCCCATGCCATGATCTCCCGCGCCGTCGCGGGCATTCGTAAAACAACCCTGATCGTAAACCTGCCCGGCAGTCCGAAGGGCGTCCGGGAAAACCTCGCCGTGATCCTGCCGGCCTTGAAGCACGCCATCGAAAAGATCAAGGGAGACCCGGCCGACTGCGCCACCTGAAAACGAGAAGTTGAGAGGTTGAGAAGGTGGAGAAGGTTGGCAATGCTTCCGCCTTCCGATCCTCTTACCCTCTTACCGTCTTACCCTCTGATCCGTTCCTGCCTGTCGTGCCACTGTCATCCAATCCCAGAATCCTGCGGAGTGTCTCCATGGTGCGGGCGCGGTGCGTGCCGGGCCAGTACACGCCACGGCATTTCGGGCACACCCGGAACTCACTCTGAGTCCTGAATACATAATCGGGAACGAGTGGCCGCACTTCTTCCGGTCTGGCTTCCTTCAGGGATTCGTTGCAGCGAAGGCACAGGGTGAATAGATTTTCCGGTTGAGGCTTGAGGCCCAACTTCCCGAGGACCTCGACGAGCTGGCCCTCTACCCGGTCGCTTTCCACAAAAAGAACGATGCCGGGGTGCTGCCGGGCCAGAACATCTTTGCGCCTCGTCAAAACGGCCCTCCCCTCCTTCTCCGCTTTGCGCAGAAAGATCCGATCGGCCTCTCCCCGGCAGTAGACCGTGTCATAGCCGAGGATCCTCAGCCACTTGGACAGGCGCCCCAGGGAGCTGTCGGCAAGGAATTTCATGTCAGCCCTTCGCGTGGGCACAGAACGGGGAATTCTAGATCAGCCCGCCCGGATGGGATGGCGGCGGAGGCTGCGGGCTGCTTCGCAACAGGGACAGGTTCTTCTGCTCGAGGTCGTCGATCTTCCGGTAGAGCTTGTTCATGCGGAGCGTCATCCGGAGCTTGTCGATCGCCCCCAGGAGCGCCGCCATGAAAAAACCGATCACGAAGAAAGCAAAGACGAATAAATAGATTGGAATGTCGTCATAGGCGTAGCCGAAGTATCGCAATTTGATGGGATCACTGTTCTGAACGCCGAACGTGACAAAGAAAAAGGCGAAGCCGAGAATGACGATCAAGTAAATGAACCTCATGGTCTGACTCCCTCCTCGTATTTCCGGAAATGCGGCAGGAGCGCCTCTTTTGTCTTCATGAGGTCTTCGGAGATGATCCTCACCTCCCCGAAGACGGAAAGGGCATTGGTGTCCCCGATCCAGCGCGGGACGATGTGCATGTGAAGGTGGTCCTCCACGCCTGCGCCGGCGGCCCGTCCGAGATTCATGCCGAGGTTGAATCCCTGGGGGTCCAGGGCCTCCTTGAGCACTTTCACGCACCGGGCCGTCAAATCGAACATCTCGCAGTGCTCCTCGAGACGGAGCTCCTCGATGTTGTGGACGTGCCGGTGTGGCGCGACCATGAGGTGGCCCGTGATGTAAGGATAGCGATTCATGATGATGAAGGCGTGCCTGCCGTCATGGAGCACAAACCCGTTATTCCGTATGGAATCCTTGCAGAAAATACACCCGTCCACCTTCTTCCCCCTGATGTATTCCATTCTCCATGGCGCGTAGAGGCTTTTCATGCAATCCTCAAAACAGGCGCTTCCTGATCAGTCTTCATCAGTCTTCATCGATGGCGATGATCCTGCCGGCGATCTTGTCCTCTCCGACCTCCAGGATCCCTACGGTGTTGGATCCGGCATGGCGCCTCTCGCAGGCCGTCCCGGGGTTGAAAAAGAGGATGCCCTCCCGGATGTGGTTCGCCGGGTTGTGGCTGTGGCCGTATACGATGCAGTCGACGTTCTCGAATTCCCTCCTGATCCGATCCTCGAGGTCCCGGGGGGATCCCCAGCCGTGAATGAGGCCGATCCGGAAGCGGCCGATCTCGAGAACACGCTTCTGAGGGATCTCGTCCCCGACGCGGGGAGGGTCCATGTTGCCGCAGACGGCCACCACATCCTTGTCCCCGAAGGCATCCAGGACCCTGAGGTCGACGAGGTCGCCCGCATGGAGGATCAGTTCGGCGTCGTGGAAGTGCTTCCGGATGATATCCAGGAGCCTCTCGTCGGGCCCCCTGAGATGCGTGTCGGAGATGACGCCGATCTTCAACCCTAACCCTCCCGGAACGATTGGGATTATATCGTCCGGGGGTAAAAAGACAAGTCTTTTTTGGCATCTGCAAAGCTGCGCCACGCTTTCGGTTTGACTTTTCCGGGGCGGGGTACTAAGATCGAACCGGGCGAAAAAGGAAACGGGAAATGCTTGAAAACACCCTCGAAAAGATCGCCGAAAAGATACTGACCCTCGATGAGGCATCGCTTGCCTCCCTCTGGGAGCAGTACAAGCAGAAGATGGAAAAATTCCAGCCCACAAGGGAGTGGGAACGCTCCGTCATCGTCTTCTTCATCATCAATTCCGTCCGCGTCAAGAACCATATCTTCAACGAGCGCATCCTTCAACATCAGCAGCACGGCGAACCCAAGCCGGAAGAGCCAACGCCAAAGGGAAGACCGAACCTCAAGCTCGTCAAGTAGATGAACAGATCCCAGGCCCTCAAGAGAATCTCCGAACTCCGGGACCTCATCGAGTACCACAATCGCCGCTACTACCAGCTCGACGACCCGGAGATCTCCGACTTCGAGTACGACAAGCTCATGCGGGAGCTTGCGGATCTCGAGGAGCGCTTTCCGGACATCGACCGCACCGCTTCGCCCACCCATCGCGTAGGGGCCTCCCCGCTGGAGAAGTTCGGTACCGTCACCCACCTCACCCCCATGCTCAGCCTCGGCAATGCCTTCTCGGAGGAGGAGGTCTCGGAGTTCAATGAGCGCATCAAGCGCCTGCTCGGAGACAAGGCGGAGCCCGACTTCGTGGCGGAGCCGAAGATCGACGGCGTCGCCGTCAACCTGATCTATGAAAAGGGTGTCTTCCTCGTCGGCGCCACTCGGGGCGACGGGCTCACAGGCGAGGATGTGACGCAGAACCTCAGGACGATCCGCATCCTGCCCCTGAAGATGAGGCCCCGAGACCGTGACGGCATCCCCGAGCGAATCGAAATCCGGGGGGAGGTCTATCTCGAGAAGGAGGCCTTCCGCAAACTGAACGAAGGCAGGGTCGAGCAGGGGGAGAGTGCATTCGCCAACCCGCGAAACGCCGCCGCGGGCTCCCTGCGTCAGCTCGACCCCCGCATCACGGCAAAACGGCCCCTCAGGATCTTCTGCTACGGCGTGGGGAGCGTCGAGGGAAAGAGCTTTACGACCCACTGGGACACCCTGAAGACGCTTGGCGACTGGGGGTTCCCGACAAACCCCGACATCCGGCTTGCCCGCGACGTTCAGGATTGCGTCGGATACTACCATCACATCGAATCCGCCCGCGAGAAGCTCCCCTACGAAATCGACGGGATCGTCCTCAAGGTCAATTCGCTTTCCCTCCAGGACCGCCTGGGGATGGTCTCCCGGAGCCCCCGCTGGGCCGTGGCCGTCAAGTTCGCGCCCACGCAGGCCACTACGATTGTCGAGGACATCGTCATCGGCGTGGGCAGGACGGGCGTGCTGACCCCCGTTGCCGTCATGAAACCCGTCCAGGTAGGCGGCGTCACGGTGAGCCGGGCAACCCTGCACAACGAGGACGAGATCGCCAAGAAGGACGTCCGCATCGGCGACACCGTCATCGTGCAGCGGGCGGGAGATGTGATCCCCGAGGTCGTCAAGGTCGTCGAAGGCAGGCGGACCGGCAGTGAGAAACCTTACCGGATGCCCGAGAAATGCCCCGTCTGCGGCTCGAAGGTCGTGAGGCTCGAGGGCGAAGTGGCGCACCGCTGCATCGATCTGGCCTGCCCCGCCCAGATCCGGGAGAACATCAGGCACTTCGTCTCCCGCGGCGGGATGGACATCGAAGGTCTCGGCGACAAGATCGTCTCCCAGCTCCTCGATGCAGGGTTGATCCGGGACCCTGCCGATCTGTACGCCATCACCAAGGAGCAGCTCCTCGAGCTCGAGCGCTTTGCCGACAAGTCCGCGGAAAACCTGATCGCCGCCATCGCCCGCTCGAAGCACCCGCCGCTGGAGCGCCTGCTCTTTGCCCTCGGCATCCGCCACGTGGGCGAATACGTGGCAAAGATCCTGGCCAGGAAGTTCGGGAACGTGGGAAAAATCGAGACTGCAAGCCAGGAGGAACTGACGGCGATCGACGGGATCGGCCCGACCATCGCCGAGAGTATCTTCAAGTTCTCCCACGAACCACACAACCTCAAGATCCTCAGGAAACTGGAACAGGCCGATGTCCGGCCCGTCGTCGAGAGGCAGGCAACATCAACGGCACTGGCGGGCAAGACCTTCGTCTTCACGGGCTCTCTCAAGGGCCTCTCCCGTGAAAAGGCAAAAGAGCTCGTCGTGTCCCTCGGAGGGACCGCCACGTCCACCGTCTCGAAAAAGACGGACTACGTCGTCGCCGGCGAGGACCCCGGCTCTAAATTCGACAAGGCCAAGTCACTGGGCGTAGCTATCCTCGACGAGGAAGAATTCCTGAAGCTCATCGGGGAGGCGACGGGGAAGGAATAACCGCTGCGTGTTGTGAGCTCCGAATCTTGGTTTTTCTTCAGCCCTTAGCCTTATGTCTTAAGCCTTAAGCCTTCTTCTTATGAAACACGTCCACGTCTATATTTCCGGCACGGTCCAGGGCGTCGCATTCCGGGCCAAGACCCGCAGCGAGGCCGTCCGGCACAACGTGTCGGGCTGGGTCAGAAACCTCCCTGACGGCCGCGTCGAGGCCGTCTTCGAGGGCAAGCCCGAAGACGTGGACCGTGTCGTCGCATGGTGCCGCATCGGTCCCAGCCTGGCAGCAGTTACGAATGTCGAAATGCGCGAGGAAGCATACACGGGAGCATTTACGGACTTCAGTATCCGATACGGGCACTGAGGAACGGGACGGCTTCCGGGCAACGAATCAACGAAAACCGGCAAACCAACCATCAGGAGGGGAATGAGATGAAAAAGACCAGACTGTTTTTCGCGGTGCTGTTGAGTTTGTTCCTCATGAGCTCACTGTGCGACCAGGCTCTAGCGGCCGGTGAGGGATCGAGGCTTGCCGACTTCTATCTCACGAAACTGCCGGCACCGGCCCTGGACCCGTCCCCGACGCTGGATCAGGCCATGAAGATCCAGGCCGAATTCAACAAGGCCATCACGCCCGTATTCGGCAAGGTGGTGGGCTACAAGGCCGGCCTCACGAACCCCAGCGTCCAGAAGGTCTTCGGCGTCACGGCACCTGTCCGAGGGACCCTCATGGAAAAGATGATCCTCAAATCCGGCACGACCATCGAGGCTAATTTCGGGGCACAGCCGCTCTATGAGGGGGACCTGATCCTCCGGGTCGGAAGCGATGCCATCAACGGGGCGACAACCCCGATGGAGGCCCTCCGGTACATCGACGCGGCCATCCCCTTCATCGAGCTTCCCGACCTCGTCTTTGCAAAAGGGGTAAAGATCAATGGCCTCATGCTGGCCGCCGTCAATGTGGCCGCCCGATACGGCATTGTGGGGGAGCCGATCCCCGTTCAGGCAAACGCCGAATGGATGGAGCGTTTGAAGATTTTCAAATGCCAGATTTATGACGAAAAGGGAACCATGCTGATCGAGGGCCCCGGAAGCAATCTAATGGAGCATCCGATGAACGTCGTCCTGTGGATCCGGGATTCGCTCAAGGCGGAGGGCATCGCGCTGAAGAAGGGGGATCTCCTGTCTCTCGGCACGATCACGAAGCTCACCCCAACGGCGCCCAACACGACCGTCTTTGCACGGTACGTCGGCCTGGACCCGAAAGGCCACGTCGTCATTTCCGTGAACTTCAAATAGGCGGGGTGCAGGATCCGATCCCATAACGACTTCTAATCATGACAAGGCCCGCCCTGAGTTAAAACAGGACGGGCCTTTTTCACATTTTCGAAATAGGGATTACTTCCCGCAGATCACCGAGATCTCGATTGCGGCATCGCGGGGGAGCTTCGCCACCTGGACGGTTTCCCGGGCGGGGGGCGCCTGTGCGAAATACCGGCCGTAAATTTCGTTGAATTTCGCAAAATCGTTCATGTCTTTCAGGAAGACCGTTGACTTGAGGACGTTTGTCAGCCCCATCCCGGCCGCTTCGATGACGGCCTTGAGATTTTCCAAAATGCGAACGGCCTGCGTCTCGATATCGCCCCCGGCCATCTCGCCTGTCCCGGGGTCCAGGGCGATCATGCCCGAGACAAAGAGCAGATCGCCGTACCGCACGGCCTGCGAGTAGGGGCCGATTGCCTTGGGCGCATCCGGTGTGCTGATGATCGTCTTCATGCCGACCCTCCTTTCATGCATCCGATCTATTGTGAAATGGATCATACCACGGAAGCCCAGGACGACAAACGAAATCTCGGCCCACAGGGGCATATTTACTTTTCAGTTGACACTATCCGCCTTTCCCTATAAAAAAATGAAGCTTTAATAGCAGGAGGTCTAGGCATGAAAAAGCTTGCCGTACTCGTCGCCGTCGTTGCGATTTTTGCATTCCTTGCAGTCCCAACCGCCAGGGCTGCCGAACCCATCAAGATCGGGGCCGCCTTCGCCCTGTCCGGAAGCATCGCCGTCTACGGCGAGGGTTTCAAAAAATGCATCGATCTCGCCGTCGAGGAGATCAATGCCAAGGGCGGCATCAAGGGAAGAAAGATCGAGATCGTCTATGAGGACAACAAGAGCAACCCCAAGGACTGCGTCACCGCCGTCCGCAAGCTCATCACCGTGGACAAAGTCCCCGTGATCTTCGGGCCCGCCGGAAGCTCCAACTTCATGGCCACGGCCCCCGTCGCCCAGGAAAACAAGGTGGTCCTGCTCTCGGCCCAGGGCGCAGCGGTCGGCCTGACCAAGGCCGGCGATTACATCTTCCGTGTGTTCCCCTCCGACACCCTCCAGGGCCCTCACCTGGCGAAACTTGCCATCGACATGGGCTACAAGAAAGTCCCCGTCATGTACGTCAACAACGACTGGGGCCTCGGTCTCAAGGATGCCTTCGTGGATGCCTACAAGAAGATGGGCGGCACGGTGACGGACATCATCGCCTATGATGAGAAGAAGACGGACTACCGAACCGAGCTTTTGCGGGCCAGCAAGGGAGCCCCCCCGGCCATTGTGAACCTGACCTACATCAACGAGGGCGCCGTGCAGTTCAAGCAGGCCTACGAGATGGGCATCAAGACGCAGTGGCTCTGCGGATCGGCCGCCAGGGCCCCCAAGATGGTGGAGTTGGCCGGCAAGGCCGCCGAGGGGGTCATCGGCACGTATCCCTCCGTCCCCCAGAGCACGAAACAATACCAGGCCTTCAAGGAAGCGTACAAAAAGAAGTACGGCGATGACAAGATCCCGATCTTCGGCGATTACAACTACGACATGGTCTACGTCACGGCCAAGGCCATCGAGAAAGGCGGCTACACGGCCGACGGCATTCGCAAGGCCCTGCCCGCCGCCGCGAAGGGTTATAAGGGCGTGACCGGAGACAAGACCTTCGACGCGGAGAGAAGCCCGAAATTCGCCGAATACGGCATCTGGATCGTAAAGGACGGCAAGATCGAGGATTACAAGAAATAATCGAACATCGACTCGACTGGACTGACCGGGAGGGATCCGGCCGTCGTTTCGGCCGGATCCTCCTTTTTTTCATATGGATTCTTTCAGCTATTACCTTCAGACCCTCCTGAACGGCATCCTCGCGGGCTGCATTTACGCCCTGTTTGCCATGGGGCTGACTCTCATCTACGGCGTGCTCAACTTCGTGAACTTCGCCCATGGCGAACTGATCATGTGGGGGGCCTACTTCCTTTTCCTCTTCATGGCGGAACCTTTCGGACTGCCCCTCTATGTTGCGATCCTCCCGGCACTGGCACTGACGGGGTGCCTCGGGCTTGCCATGGACTACTCCGTCTTCCGCACCATCCGCAGGGCAAACCGCCTTACGCTCCTCATCGCCGCCATGGGTCTTTCCGTATTGCTTCGCAACGCGGCGCAGTTCTTCTGGGGCGCCGAGGTGCGGACCTACGGCTTTGAAGTCATGCACGGGACGCAGTTTCTCGGCCTCTATCTCACGACGCCGCAGTTCGCCATCATCGGGGTAACGTTGCTCTGTGTCGTCGGTGTCTACCTTCTTTTCTTCAAATCACGTCTCGGCAAATCGATGAGGGCCCTGTCGGACAACCTGGATCTTGCCCGGATATCGGGCATCGACACGAAACGCTCCATTCTCGCCGCCTGGGTCATCTCGGCGGTCCTGGCCGGCATCGGCGGGATCCTGCTTGCCCTCGACACGAACCTCCACCCCGAGATGGGCATCGCCAACCTCATCAAGGCCTTCGCCGCAACCCTCATCGGCGGTGTGGGGAACCTCTGGGGCGCGCTGCTGGGGGGGCTTCTCATCGGGCTTGCGGAAAACATCGGCGTGCTCTTCATCTCGCCGGGCTACAAGGACGGGATCGCCTTCGTCATCATGGTGCTGATCCTTCTGGCCCGCCCCTATGTCATCCTCGGCGACAGGAGCGACTGATGGATCTGCTCCTTCACCTGAGCGTCGTCATCGCCATCTACGCCATCTTCGCGCTGAGCCTCAATGTCGAGGTGGGCTATACGGGGCTCTTCAACTTCGGGCACGTGGCCTTTTTCGCCATCGGCGCCTATACGTCGGCGCTGCTGACCCTCGCCGGTATCCCTTTTATCTGGAGCCTCCCCGCCGCCCTGGCAATGGCGGGTCTTTGCGGGTTTCTCCTGAGCATCCCCGCCCTCAAGCTCCAGGGGGATTACTTCGGGATCGCGACACTCGGCTTCGGCGAGATCCTCCGGATGATTTTCAACAACGAAGTCTGGCTCACCAAGGGACCCATGGGGCTTCCCGGGATCCCGAGGCCCGAGTTCTTCGGGTTCATCTTCGACACCCTCCCCCGTTACCTGGCCCTCTCGTCGGGCTTTGCCCTGCTCACCTTTGCCATCCTGGCCTTCGTCGTCCTGAGCCCCTTCGGCAGGGCCCTGAAGTCCGTGCGCGACGACGAGACGGCGGCGGAGATCCTCGGCAAAAACGCCTATCGCTTCAAGATCAAGTCCTTCGTCATCGGCTCCGTCTTTGCGGGTCTCGCAGGGGTGCTCTGGGCCCACTACGCAACGTTTATCAGCCCCGGAGATTTCACGCTGACCGAGACGATCCTCGTGCTGCTCATCGTCGTCATGGGCGGAAAGGGAACCTTCCTGGGACCCGTTGTGGGGGCCGTCGTTCTCATTTTCTTCCAGGAGTCGGTCCGATTCCTGCGGCTCCCGCCCGAGTGGACCCGGCTGCTGGGTCCGCTGCAGCAGATGATCTTCGGGCTGCTGCTCGTCGTCCTCATGGTCTTTCGCCCCGAGGGAATCATCCGCGAAAAAGGGGGGCAGCGGTGATTGAGATCCGGAACGTGACGAAGGCCTTCGGCGGCACGCGCGCCGTTTCCGATTGCTCGATCAGCCTCGACGGCCTGAGCATCTCCGGGCTCATCGGACCCAACGGGAGCGGCAAGACGACCCTCTTCAACCTCATCACGGGCCTTCTCAAACCCGACAGCGGGGAGATCCATTTCCTGGGAAACCGGATCGACGGCCGCCTGCCCCACGACATGGCGGCCCTGGGCCTCATCCGCACCTTTCAGCTCTCAAGAGTATTCCCCAGGATGACGGTGCTGGAGAACATGCTGCTTGCCCCCCAGGGCCAGACGGGGGAGCGTTTGCTCTCCCTGTGGTTGAGCCAGCCGAAAATCCGGAAGGAGGAATCGGAAAACCGGGAGCGGGCTCTGGAGCTTCTCGAGCTGTTGGGTCTCACACGGCTGCACGACCAGTTCGCCGAGAACCTCTCCTACGGGCAGCAGAAGCTCCTGGAGCTGGGCCGGGCCCTCATGGCGAAACCGAAGATGATTCTCCTGGACGAGCCCACGGCGGGGATCAACCCCACGCTGATCCGGACGATGATCGAGATGATCCTCAAGATGAGGGAGCGCGGCCAGACATTTTTCATCATCGAGCACAACATGGACGTGGTCATCGAGGTTTGCGAGAAGGTCTTCGTTCTCGACCACGGTGAGAAGATCGCCGAGGGACGTCCGGAGGAAATCCAGAAAGACCCCCGCGTGATCGAGGCCTACCTGGGACTATGAGACTGGAAGCGAAAGACATCTACGCCGGCTACGGCAAGATCGAGGTTCTTCACGGGGCAACCCTCCGTGCAGCCGAGGGGGAGATCATCTGCATCATCGGTCCCAACGGCTCGGGAAAATCGACCCTGCTGAAAACGGTCTTCGGCCTTCTGAAGCCGACGAAGGGCACGGTGAGCTTCGACGGGAAGGACATCACCCGGCTCGAGCCCGAGCAGAAGGTGCGTCTCGGAATCGCCTTCATCCCCCAGGGCCGGAACGTCTTTCCCTCGCTCACGGTCCGCGAGAACCTCGAGATGGGCGGCACGGTCCTCGACGATGAAAAGGCCGTCCAGCACGCGATCGAGGAGGCCCTCGAGTCGTACCCTCTTCTCAAGAGAAAAATCCGTGACAAGGCGGGAAACCTCTCGGGCGGCGAAAAGCAGATCCTCTCGCTTGCGCGGGCCGACATGGTCAAACCAGGCCTCATCCTGATGGACGAGCCATCCATAGGCCTCTCCCCGAGAATGATCGACGAGGTCTATTTGAAGATCGCGGAGATCAACCGCCGGGGCACCACCTTCGCCATCGTCGAACAGAACGCCCGGAAGGCCCTCTCGATAGCCCACCGGGGCTATGTCCTGGATCTGGGCAGAACCCGCCTGGAGGATACGGGCGCGGGGCTTCTCGACAACGAAGAAGTAAAGAAGCTCTACCTCGGGGGATAGGGGCAAGGGTCCAGGGTCGAGGGTTCAGGGTACAGACAAAGACTTTGAAGCAAAACGGGTTGAGCGCTACCCCTGGTCTGACCTCCTGCGCTTGCCGACGGAGGCCAGGTAGATCGTGAATTCGTCCTTCCCGTCGACTTTCAAGAGATGATCCATTGCCTGCTGATCGTAGGCGGCAACAGCGCAGGTCCCTGCGCCTATGGCCTCGCAGGCCAGGTAGAGGTTCTGACAGACATGCCCGGCGTCAAGGGCGATCACCTTGGCCGCGGCCAGGCTGTAGCGCCACTCCATGCGGTAGGGTATGGCCGTCCAGACAAACGTCACCGCCGCTTCTCCCGGGTAGGGTTGGCCGAAGATGGCCCCGACCATTTTATCCGGCAGCTTCTCGTCGGCGCGCACGAGCAGAAGCTGGTGCTCGACGGGAAGATAACGGTAGAGCCCAGCCAAAAGCCCCTTCACGTGATTGACACACAGATACGTTTCCAGGGCGTGACGGCACCCGGCCGACGGCACCGTCCGCAAGGCGTGAGCCTCGTCCATGCGTGTCCGGATCCCCTGGGTCGCCCAGAGAAGGAAGCTCAGCTCATCCAGGGTCATGGCTTCCCGGGTATAGACGCGCCGGCTTTTGCGGTTTCGGATGGCTTTCGTGAGATCGAATGCCGGGATGTCCTGCCACTTGCCGTATTTGGCCAGGTCGATGCGCACCGCGTCGGGCGGGAAAGGCTTTTCGATCGGCGGTGACTCAACGCCCCGATTCTGATCGGTTTCCGAGAAATCGATCTCCTTTCGGATGCTGTCCTTCAGAAAGTAGCGAAACTGCTCCAGGATCTTCTTATTGACTTCCATGACTCCGAACTCCCTGCTGTGCCTTTCGATGAGTACGGCGCCGAGCGCCCGGTGTCATCTTTTCCCAGGACCGGCGGCACAGCGGTCAACCTGCCTGGGCGGGGAGATGCCTTTCAGCGTCTTCTCCCCTGTTGTTTCTGACTCTCGAGGACGATATCGAGATTTCGGCGGGCTTGCGTAAAGTTCGGCCTTATCCGCAGCGCTTCCCGGAAATGAGATGCCGCCTCCGCTGTTTTCCCTTCCATCATGAGCACTTTTCCAAGGTCGTTGTGAGCCTCCGCGTAGTTCGGCCTCAACGCAAGGGCATCCCTGAATTGCCCGGCAGCCTCCGGAAGACGGCCCTGGCTGGCCAGGGCCACGCCATAGTTGTAGTGAAAACCGGCGTTGGCCGGTTCGATCCGCAGGGCCTTCTCGTATTGGGCTGCCGCTTCCTCAAAACTTCCCTGCGAAGCGAGCAGCACACCGAGGTTGTTGTGGGCGTTTGCGTAATCCGGCCGGATCCGGACGGCTTCCCTGTAATGGAGCAGGGCTTCGTCCTTCCGGCCCGTTGAAACATAATAATTCGCCAGGTTGAAGTGGCCGCCCGACGAATTCGGGTTGATCCGGAGCGCCTCCCGGTAATGCTCCGCGGCTTCTCCGCCCTTCCCTGCGCGGTTCAAGGCAACACCGAGATTGAGATGGGCCAGGCTGTTTTGCTCCGTCACGCGCAGCGCATGCTCGAAGAGCGTGACGCTGCTTCGCCAGTGGGAGATCTGGTTCCACGTCACCACGGACAGGCCGGCAAAAACGACCCCCGTGAGGGCCGCAAGGATTTTTCTCCCCTGGGGTTGACGGCTCGCAAGATCGCCTGCCCCCCAGACAACGGCGATGAAAAGCCCGATGTGCGGCACATAGGTATACCGGTCGGCCATGGCCTGCATGCCCACCTGGACGATCCCGATCACCGGAACGAGCGTCCCGAGATACCAGAACCACCCGACGAAAGCGTAGGGAACGCGCTTCCGGAAACGGATGGCAAGGAAGGTGACAGCGCCGATCAGGGCGGCCGAGACGAGCACCTGCCATGCGGCGATACCGTCCGTGTAGGGATAAAAGACGGCAAGACCCTGCGGAAAGACGGTCTTTACGAGGTAGGAGGCATAGGAGACCAGGGCATTGCCCAGTCGCCTCAGCAGCGCGATGTCCTCGAGGGGGCTCATCGCACCGCCCTTCTGCTGGGCGAGGAAGGTTATGATCGAGGACAGGATCGTGAGCGCGAACAAGGGGATCTTTTCCGTCACAAGAGCCCAGGGTACGACCGCGGCAGCGGGGGGCTCCCTTCGCTCCGGAGGAGCCGGGGGGTGCTCCCCGGCCTCCTTTTTCTTTTGCTTCTTCCTTTTCCCCGGGGATTCGATGCCCGGCGTCGGCAGCGCTTTCGGAGCCGGCTTTTCCGGAGCATGAAGTATCGACCTAGGGGCCAGTAATCCAACAGCAGCAGGACAAAGGGCAACGTGACGAGCATGGGCTTGGAGAGCAGTCCGAGGGCAAAAAAGGCCACAACCGGGATCATTCGGACGATACCGGGGCTGCGCGTGTAAACAAAATAGGCCCAGAGGGTCAACAGCAGGAAGAAGGTGCTGAGGACATCCTTGCGCTCGGCTACCCAGGCCACGGACTCCACGTGCAGGGGGTGAAGGGCGAACAGGAACGCCACGGCGGCGCTTTGCCAGAGGGTCTGCGTCATCCGGTTCAGGAGAAAGAAGAGCAGCAGCGTGTTTGCGACGTGAAAAACCAGGCTGACCAGATGATGACCTGCCGGGTCCATTCCGAAGAATTGGACATCCAGCTGATGGGAAAGCCATGTCAGCGGGTGCCAGTTGCTGGCATGGGTCGTGGTGAGAGCCCAGGTCAGATTGCCTGCCGTGAGGCCCCCTCTCACATGGGGATTATGGGTGACGTATTGCTCATCGTCGAGGTTGATGAAATCGTGGCCACGGACTTGCCAGAAGACGGCAAGCGTCACCAGCGCGAGAACGAGCGGGATAGCGATTTTCCAATTCCGGGTGGTCATTCGCCCTGATCATATTATCTGGTTTTTGCTGCTTTCCGTTCCTCACCGCATCGGGCAGTCCGCGCCGCTTCCACGGGTTCGCTATTTCCTGCAGAGCGCCATGACCTCGCCGAAGCCCTTCATGGAGTTGACGATTGTGGCATCGTCGACGCAGTAGGCGATCCGAAAGTAACCGGGTGCGCCGAAGCCGCTTCCGGGAACCGTGAGGATGTTTTTTTTCTGCAGGGCCCGAACGAACTCCACATCGTCGGCAATCGGGGTCTTCGGGAAGAGGTAGAAAGCCCCTTCGGGCTTAGTGAACTCGTACCCGTGTGCGGCAAGTCCGTCGCATAGAAGATCCCGCTTTCTTTTGTACTCCTGCACGTTGACCTTCGCATCGAGGACCTTCGGCAGGACCCGCTGGATGAAGGCGGGCGCGTTGACGAAGCCGAGCATGCGGTTGCACATGACGAGGCCGCCCAACAGCAATTCAAGGCCGTCCGCCTCGGGGTTCACGGCGATGAATCCGATGCGCTCGCCGGGGACGGAGAGGGTTTTCGAATAGGAGTTGGCGATGAGACTGTGCCGATAAGCCTTCAGCAGGCTCGGGACCTTCACGCCGTCGTAGACGATCTTGTCGTAGGGTTCATCGGAGATGAGGTGGATGCTGCGTCCGAACTTCTTTCCCTTGTCCTCGAGCATCAACGCAAGGGCCCGGATCGAGGCCTCGTCATAAACCCGGCCCGTTGGGTTGTTCGGCGAGTTGATGAGGATCGCCTTCGTTCTCTCCGTGATGGCCT
This sequence comes from uncultured delta proteobacterium, assembly GCA_963705165.1. Taxonomy (GTDB): domain Bacteria; phylum Desulfobacterota; class Syntrophia; order Syntrophales; family UBA2192; genus UBA2192. The sequence goes on from CAVPJD010000033.1 coordinate 40,418, forward strand.
CCTCGATGGCCCACAGGTCGAGGGCGAAGTCCTCCTTCGTCTTCACCAGCTTCGTGACCCCGTTGTGGTTGTCCACGTAGGTCCGGTACTCGACAAAGAAGGGAACGGGGGTGATGACCTCGTCGCCGGGGTCGAGGAGGGTCTTCAGGATCACGTTCAGGGCCCCTGCAGCCCCGCAGGTCATGATGACATGCTCGGGCCCCAGTTTCACGCCGTGCTCCCTGCCCAGCTGGGCGGCCACGGCCGCCCTTGTCTCGGGATAGCCCGCGTTGGGCATGTATCCGTGCACACCCGGCCGCTCGTCTTTTGCCACTTCGAGGAAGGCCTTGAGCAGTTCCCGCGGCGGTTGCACATTCGGGTTCCCCAGGCTGAAATCGAAGACGTTCTCGGCCCCGAACTGCTGCTTGAGCCGGATACCGTCCTCGAACATCTTCCGGATCCATGAGGACTGGGTGATCATTCCCTCGATCTTCTTTGAAACCGCCATGGTTTCTCTCCTTTCGCAAAAAACAGGCATGAGGCTACGGGCAACAGGTATTAGGAATGGTAGCAGTGTTTCTTTATTCCTGACGCCCAGTGCCTGGTGCCTGATGCCTGCGTTTGACTAGCACATCCGGCTCGCGGCCGTCAACAAAAGAGTCCCGAAACTGCTTGACATTTCGCAACCCTTCCTCTAACATCCCGACCGGTTTGGAGGGGGTGCAGAGGCCATGATCATCGAAAAAGCCGGCAAGATTGTCGAGGGTCTCCACGCGCTGGCGGACATCGATCTGCCGGCCTGGCTCGTCACGGCCGAGACGCCTGCTCTCTTCGATGCCGGCATCACCTTCATGGGGCCCGTATACCTCAAGGAAATCCGCCGCATTCTCGGCGACGAAAACCGCCTTCGCTGGCTTTTCATCACCCACGCCCATTTCGACCACAGCGGAACGGCCCCTTATCTCAAGCGTCGCATCCCCGGACTCAAGGTGGCCGCAAGCCGGCTCGCCTCCGAGATCTTCAAGAAGCCCAATGCCGTCAACCTCATCCAGAGCCTCAGCCGCGATTTCGAAGAGCAGTACAAAACGCTGTTCGGCAGCGAAGATATCCGGTTCGACAGCCTGGAGGTGGACCGTATCCTCGAGGACGGGGAAACCGTAGACCTCGGCGGCGGCTGGACGTTCAGGGTGATCGCCACGCCGGGCCACACCCGCGACGGCGTTTCGTTCTACTTCCCGAACATCAAGGCCCTCATCTGCGGCGAGGCCGCCGGCGTGCCAGACCGGAATTTCAAAATTCATCCGGAGTTTCTCGCCAGCTACAGGGATTACGTGGCTTCCCTGGAAAAACTGGCCGCCCTGGACGTGGAGATCATCATGCTCAGCCATTACTACGTCCTCACCGGCGCGGAGGCACGCAGCTACCTGAAGAAATCCCTGGAGAGCACCCTTGCGTTTTCCGAAAGGATCCGAAGCTGCCTCGCCGAGGCCGGCGGCAGCCAGGAGAGCGTCGTGAAGCGGATATTCAAGGAAGACCACCAGGACACGGGCGCCATCCAGCAGGCCGAAAGGCCTTACCTGATCAACCTTGCGGCCAAGGTGAAAGCCGTGGCCGAGAACAAATAGGCAGAGAGACGACCAAGACCCACACGAAAGGAGTGAGAGGTACATGAACATCTTGATATTCGGACCCAATGGAAGCGGCAAGGGAACCCAGGGCGCCACCGTCCAGAAGAAATACGGCGTTCCCCACATCGAAACGGGCGTGATCTTCCGTGAGAACATCTCCAAGGGAACGGAACTCGGGAAGAAGGCAAAAGTCTTTATCGACAAGGGCGACCTGGTTCCCGACGACATCACGATCCCCATGATCCTGGACCGCCTGCAGGAGGCAGACTGCGCGAAGGGCTGGCTCCTCGACGGATTCCCCCGCAACCTTGCCCAGGCCGAGGCCATGTGGAAGGCCCTCCAGGAGCGCAACATGAAACTCGACTTCGTCGTCGAGATCCTGCTTGCCCGCGAGATCGCCAAGAAACGCATCATGGGCCGGAGGCTCTGCCCCGTTGACAACAACCACCCGAACAACATCTTCATCGACGCCATCAAACCCGCCGAGAAGGGCGGAAAGATGGTCTGCAGGGTCTGCGGCGCCGACAACCTCAAGGCCCGCGCCGACGACCAGGACGAGGGCGCCATCGACAAGCGCCACGGCATCTACTACGACACCAAGACGGGTTCGCTTGCGGCCGTGAACTTCTTCAAGCAGCGCGTGAAGGTGATCGAGGTGGACGGCACCCCCGGCGTGAAAGAGGTCGCCGAGGACCTCATGAAAAAACTGGGTTGATTTTTTAATTATTTCAATGTATAAGAGAATCCTCCCGTCGGGATTGTCCCGGCGGGAGGATTTTTTTATAATTAATGAGATGGCAGAGAATTCTGGCAGAATTTTTAAGCGTTCTACGTTAACCGCTCTTGGCGAAGCGTCCTTCGACAGGCTCAGGATGACGGAACTGTCATGGTGAGCCTGTCGAACCATGCGTGTGCAGCGAAGCGAGATTTAGAGCGGTCGAATAATGCCTGTTCACAAAGGAATTTTGTTCCATCGAATTGATAGCGACATGAAAAACATCCGCAACTTCAGCATCATCGCTCACATCGATCACGGCAAATCGACCCTCGCCGACCGCCTGATCCAGCATACGGGGGTCTCCGACGTGCGCAACTTCCGTGATCAGATCCTGGACAACATGGACATCGAGCGCGAGCGGGGAATCACGATCAAGAGCCAGGCCGTCACCCTGCCCTACCGCGCAAAGGACGGCCAGGATTACATCCTCAACCTCATCGACACGCCGGGCCACGTGGATTTCACCTACGAGGTCTCCCGCTCCCTTGCCTCCTGCGAAGGGGTGCTGCTGCTCATCGACGCCGCCCAGGGGGTGCAGGCCCAGACGATCGCCAACCTGTTCCTCGCCATGGAGAACAACCTGGCGATCATCCCCGTCATCAACAAGATCGACTTGCTGACGGCGGACGTGGACAGAGTCCTCGAGCAGATCGACGCCGAGCTGGGGCTCGACCCCTTCAGCCACATCAAGTGCTCTGCCAAGCAGGGGATCGGAATCGAAGAGGTCCTGGAAGCCATCGTCGAGCGCATTCCTCCCCCGAAAGGCGACCCTGCAAAGCCGCTCTCGGCGCTCATCTTCGACGCCCAGTACGATTCCTTCCGCGGCACCGTGATCTACTGCAGAGTCTTTGACGGTGCCGTCAAGCCCGGCGACATCATCCGCTTCATGTCCGAGGGTTCCACGCACAAGGTGGAGGAGGTGGGCCGCTTCGCCCTGACCCGGGACAAGAAGAATACCCTCTCGGCAGGGGATGTGGGTTACATCATCGCCGGCGTCAAGACCGTTTCCGACGTCCGCATCGGCGATACGATCACCCTCGACGAGCGGCCTGCGGACCAAGCTCTTCCCGGGTTCAAGGAGATCAAGCCCGTCGTTTTTTCGTCCATTTACCCCATCTCGTCGGAGGACTACGGGGATCTGACCGTCGCGCTGGAAAAGTACAAGCTCAACGACGCCGCCCTGGTGTACCAGAAGGACTCCTCCGTGGCCCTCGGGCTGGGATTCCGCTGCGGCTTCCTGGGTCTTCTGCACCTGGAGATCGTCCAGGAACGTCTCGAGAGGGAATTCGACCAGTCCATCATCCTCTCCGTGCCCAGCGTCCGCTATCGCTTCACCCTGAAGGACGGCAGCGTCGTTTGGGTGGACAACCCGTCCAACTACCCGGACCCCACGTCAATCGAGAAGGCCGAGGAGCCCTTTATCCGGGCCACCATGATCCTGCCCGAGAGATACCTTGGAGCCATCATGAAGCTCTGCACGGAGAAACGCGGCGCCAACTCGACGATGAGTTACCTGAGCCCGGGCCGCGTGGAGATCATCTACGAGATGCCGCTTGCCGAGGTTCTTTTCGATTTCTACGACCGGCTCAAGACGGTGACCCAGGGATACGGGTCCTTCGATTACGACATCATCGACTACCGGGAGGGGACGCTCGTCCTTCTGGACATCCTGGTCAACGGCGAGAAGGTGGACGCCCTCTCCCAGATCGTCCACCGCGACAATGCCCGTCATCGGGGCGTCCATGCCTGCGACAAGCTCAAGGAAGAGATTCCCCGTCAGCAGTTCAAGATCGCGATCCAGGGGGCGATCGGCGGCGAGATCATCTCCCGCTCCACGATCAACCCATTCCGCAAGGACGTGACGGCCAAGTGCTACGGCGGTGACATCACGAGAAAACGAAAGCTCCTGGAGAAGCAGAAAAAAGGCAAGAAGCGCATGAAGATGGTGGGCACCGTGAGTATCCCCCAAAGCGCCTTTCTGGCAGTGCTGCAGTCGGACAACGACTGAGAAGAAGGGAGCAATGGAGTCAGATGGAATAGTGGAACAATGGGTAAAGAGATTCCCCTTCGAGAGCAATCATTCCATTATTCCAACTTATAAGACCCCCTTTGGGGCTGTGACAATCAGACAAGCAGATCGACACTGAGAAGAACAGAAAGCCGTTGCCGGCCTGTATATCCACGTCCCGTTCTGCCGGTCGAAGTGCGCCTATTGCGATTTCTATTCGATCGCGGACGACTCGCAGCTGGACGCTATCTCGATGCGCTTTCCCTCGAGATGAGGTTTTACCGGGATTTCTCCCCCCTCTTTGACACCGTTTACATTGGAGGCGGAACGCCCTCATGCCTGGGCACACGCCAGCTGGCGGAACTCCTCGTTCGGGTCCGCAAGGCCTTCCCGATCGCCCCGGGTGCGGAGATCACCGTAGAGGTCAACCCGGGGGACGTCGATACGGTTTTCATGAGAGGGCTTCGCGATGCCGGCGTCAACCGGGTCAGCGTCGGGGTGCAGTCCTTCGACAGCAGCATCTTGAAATCCCTCGGAAGGCGTCACAACGGGCGCGAAAGCCGTGAGGCTCTCGAGGCTGCAAGGTGTGCCGGGTTTGACAATGTCGGGATCGACCTTATTTACGGCGTGCCCGGCCAGTCGCACGAGGGCTGGCATGAAACGATGGAGACCGCCCTCGGGTTCAACCCCGAGCACCTGTCATGCTACGAGCTGACCATCGAGGAAGGCACGCCTTTCCACCGCCGGATTGAACGGGGCGAGTTCAGCCTCCCCGGGGAAGAGGAGGCCTACCGGTTTTTCTCCATGACCTCGGCTTTTCTCGAACAGCGAGGGTACGACCATTACGAGGTGTCCAACTTCGCCCGGGAGCGCGTCCTTATCTCCAGGCACAACCACAAGTACTGGGACCATACTCCCTGCCTGGGCCTCGGGCCGGCAGCCCATTCTTTCAACGGGAACCGGCGCTCGTGGAACCACCGCTGCCTCGAGCTCTACATGCGGGATGTCAACAGCGGCCGTGCGCCCCTGGCAGGGGAAGAGGACCTCTCGCCGGAGCAGCTTCGACTGGAGGCCCTCTATTTCGGCTTCCGGACGAAACGGGGGATTCATGGCCCCGATTTCAAGGAGCGATACGGCATCGATTTGTTCCGGGAGAAAGGTCCCGCCCTGCGCTGCCTTCGGGATAAAGGGTTCGTCACCCTGGAGGATGAATTTCTTGCACCGACCCGAAGGGGACTGGCCCTGGCGGACCGCCTGTGCCTGCTGTAAATATTTCAAGGAATTGCTTGATTCCTGTCGAAGAATATGAGATTAAATTACGCTTCTGAATCGGCATGATAACTCTCATGAGGTGAAGTATGGGCAGTGTCGTCAAAAAACGAAGGAAAAAGATCAGCAAGCACAAGTACCGCAAGCGCCTGAAGGCCAATCGTCACAAGAACCGCTAGCGCCTTCAGGGGAATCCCCGCAGGCCATCTGTGGGGTTCCCCGATGCCGCATCCCGCCTGAACGAAAGGCCCGGTGAATCAAGAGGCAGAGGCCCTGGGTAAACCGCCGGCGACGCATCCGGTCGAAGAAATCATGACCCCGTTGCGACCGGGGGCATGGCACCGGGGCATGTGCGGGTGAGGATGACGAGCCAGGCCGATCGGGATTGGGTCCATGGTTTTCACGCCCCGCAACAAACTGATCCTGTCCGTTATCGCTTCCCTCTTTGCCTTCCGGCTGTTCACGATCCACGCGATCCAACTCTCCCCCGACGAAGCGTATTACTGGAACTGGGGCCAGCACCCCTCGCTTGCCTACTCCGACCATCCCCCCATGGTGGCCTGGGTGATGGCTTTCTTCACGGCGCTGGGCGGCAACTCGGAGCTTTTCGTCCGCCTCGGCGGCTTTCTTCTATCGGCGGCGGCCCTTTTCTTTCTCTTTTCCACCGCAAGGACGCTTTTTCCCGCCCACCGGGACCTGCCCTGGGACGTTCTCCTCGCATTCAACGTGACGCTGCTCTTTCCCGCAGGCGGCATCATCCAGACGCCGGATACGCCCATGCTCTTCTTCTGGGCCGCCGCCACCTGGTGCGGAAGCCGGATCGTGGCGGGCGGGCCCGGGTGGTGGTGGTACGGCTGGGGGGCGTTCCTGGGCCTGGGCCTTCTCAGCAAGTACACCATGATCCTTCTGGTCCCCTGCACCTTCGGGTTTCTTCTGTGCTGCCCTTCGCTGCGACCCTGGCTTGCCCGGAAAGAACCCTGGCTCGGTCTTCTGATCGCATTCGTTCTCTTCTCGCCCGTCCTTTACTGGAACGCCCAGCACGACTGGCTTTCTTTTACCTATCAGCTCCGGCAGGGGTTTTCGCCCAAGCAAAAGGCCGCCCCCTGAAACTCCTGGAATATCTCGGCGGCCAGGCCGGCGTCATCACTCCGGTTCTCTTTGTCGCGTTTGCCGTGTACAGCGTGAAGGCGCTGCGGCTCAGTCTCGAGAAGGAGAATCCGGCTTACCTCTACCTCCTCTGCCTGTCATGGCCCGTTCTCGCCTTCTTCGGCTTCTCCACGGCCATGGGAAAGGTCGCCGAGGCGAACTGGCCCGCCCCGGCCTACATCGCCGGATTCATCCTCGCAGGCGCCGTTTTTCATGACGTGTATGCATCCAGGCCGTCTCACAGGCGCTTTGTCGCCGCCGGAGTCGCCCTCGGCCTCCTTTTGAGTCTTGTCGTCCAGGTGCACTTGCTGAAGCCCTTTCTTCCCCTCCCCGCGGCTGCGGATCAGACACGGCAGTTCCATGGATGGCGGCAACTGGGCGGGCAGATTTCCCGCATCGTCGATCAGCGGCCGTCCGATCGCGGTTATTTCCTGGTATCGGACAAAGGGACCACGGCGGCCGAAGCCGTTTTCTACAGCGGGGCAGCTCTGACGGGCGTCGACCTGTTCCAGCCCGAGCGCTACGTGTTCCTGGGGGATCTGTCGACCCTGAGGGGAAAGGATGCCGTCCTTGTGCTTCATGGCGCAAACGAGGCGGGCCTGAAACGATACGAGGGGTACTTCGACTCGATCGAGCAGGCAGGTTCCCACGACAGCCTGTTCCGGGGCGTAAAGATCGACGGTCTCAGCGTTCAACTCTTCATCGGGAAGGGGTTTCGGGGGAGCTGGGCCGCCGCAGGCGGCAAATAGCCGCCCTGCGGCAGTGACCAGTGTTCAGTGACCAGTGACTAGTGAAATAAAGGAAATTGACAGCTTCCTTCACAAGCCACAAGCCACTAGCCACTTCTTTCACTGCTTTGAAGCGGCTACTTGCGTGCCCGGAACGTCCAGACGTGGTTGATGAGGTAGTTCAGCAGGGCCGTCATGCCGATCGCGAGGACATTCGCAGGAAGGTAGTGCATGTATTGCGTGAAGACATTTGTGAAGATAATCTGCAGGGCGATGGCAAGCCAGCAGGCCGCGCAATACTGCATGAACTGGACGCCGATGGACTTGCGGAAGTGGGCCTTCCGGTCCCTCCAGGTCCATGCCCGGTTCCAGATGAAATTGTGCAGCGTTGCGACGAAGATCGCTGTGGCCAGAGACAGGTTCAACCGCAGAGGCTCGGAGATGATTCCCCGGTAAAGGAATTCCTGACCGACATAGACAACGGCCAGATTGACGAGTGTCCCCGCAAACCCGACTGCGCCGAACTTCGCGAAGCGCTGCTTCACCAGCCATTCCCCGCCGGGCAACCGTGACACGGCGTCCTTGACGGTCTGCTTGAACCGCAACAACCCGCTCATCGAACCGGTTCCTCCGCCAGCAACTCCAGCGCACAGGCCAGAACCGTCTCGGGCTGTATGACCTTGAGGCACTGATTGTCGCCATCACAGGGCGAATTGCGGTGATTGTAGGCCGTCAGGCAGGGCGAGCAGGCAATCCCTCCGAAAAACACCTTCGCCGAGGGGCTGTTCGGCCCGTACAGGTCCGGCGTCTCGGGGCCGAAAAAAAGGATCGACCGGATCGGCGTCATGACGGCAAATTGCCCGGGACCGCCGTCGTTGGTGATCAACAGAGACGAGAAGTGGAACAGGACCAGCAGCTCCCGGATCGTCTTCGTGTAACCGGTCAGATCGATGCACAGGGGGCTTCGGCAATGCTCCTGGATGGTCCTGGCGAGAGCCTCGTCGGCGGGCAGCCCGACAATCGCCACGGCAACCCCCCTGTCAATAAGGTCCTTCGCCGTCCGGCAGAAATACTCCAGGGGCCAGGCCCGGATCGGCAGGATGCCCCCGCTGGGGTAGATCAGCACGAGTCTTTTTCCCGCCACCGCGGGGAAATCCCCGAGGAGCCTCTTCTGCATCGCCTCCTGCTCCCCTTCCCTCAGGCGCAGCCTCGGGGCCACCTTGGGGACATCCGCAAAGGAAGCCTGCTTGTTTTTCGGCACGGAGGGCGACTCGATGGCGTCCACGAGGGCCAGGAACTGGTCGCTGATGTGGCGATAGGGATTGTACAGGACGGGCCGGTTGATGAAATCGCCGCGGTAGAGGCCTTCCATCGTATGCCGGTGGAACCCGACCCGCAGGGGCGCCCCGCTGAAAAAGGAGAAGATGCTGCTCACGCGGGCGAAAAGCTCGCAGTCGATGACGACGTCGAAGCGCAGTTCCCGCATTTTCCGGATTGCGGCAAGGCTGTCGCTGACGAGCCCCCCGAGTGAGCCTTCGCCGAGTGTCATCACGTTTTCAGGGGGGATGACATCCAGGAGATCGAGGATCTCCCGGTTCTTCTCGAATACCATGGCGTGGATCGAGGCCTGGGGGTACTTTTCCCGGATTCTCCTGAACATGGAGCAGCCCAGCACGAGGCTTCCCATCTCGGACAGAAGGATGATCAGGATCCGTTGGGGCGTCCCGCGGGCTCACGGTTTCCCGAAAAGAGGGACAACGCCCGGCAGATGAGCGGCCCGAGGCCCTGATCGATCTTTCTTTGTACGCCAACATCCATCTCTGATCGGTTGTCCTTATTCGCGACAGGAGAATATCGATACGTTACGCCAACCCCTCCCGATCCAGGCGGAAGAGATAGTACAGAAACAGCCCCGTGAAATAGACCATAAAGCCCGACCAGATCACATCGGTCAGGAAATGTCCGCCCTGGATCATCCGTCCCAGGCCCATCGTGAGGCCGTAGAGGATACCTGCTGCCAGGGCCCTTCGCGCCCATCCGGGTGCCTTGCGCCTGAGCACGAAGAAGGGTGCCATGAGGAAAAACCCTACGGCGGCGTGTCCCGAGGGAAACGAGCGCCCCTGCTCCGGCGAGCCGGGATGCCAGAAGGAACGATAGGTTTCCGTTCCCCCGAACTGCACGATGTCCGCGGGTCTCGGCCTGCCCCAGTGATCCTTGAACACCGTATTGACGATCAGACCGGGGCCGAGGGCCAGAAGGGCCACCACGAACAGCGCCGCCCTCCTGTCGGGGCGAAACCGCCCGGAGAAAAAGCTCAACGCGAAAGCGATCAGCCCCAGCACACCGAGAGCGAAGGCGGGAATATTGCCGTACCGGTAGAGGAACGCCCAGGGATCCAGTGTCCCCAGGACCCAGCCGGCGCCCGGGCTGTAAAACAGGGCCTGTACGGCCAGATCGGCACCAGCCAAATCGATGGCCGCCGTGGCCGCCACGGCGGCCAGCAACGGGACCAGAAAGTCGACCAGGATGCCTTTTCTCATAACCGCTCAACAAAAAAAACGGCCTCGCAGGAGGCGCTTGGGAGATGGGCAAATAAAGCACACCTGCAGCGCCGAGTCAACTATTTTACCGTGGGATTCCGGTATTTTAGAGTTTCAGTGCCGCGCTCCTTCCTTCTTGACAAGCGATCCGATTTCCCTCAAATTGGTCTAACTTGGTCTTGTATATCGATGATGCCTGTTTGTCAGACATGAAACAGGCAGCGGAAGAGATTGCACAGGACACAACAAAGGAGTCCTCCAATGACAAGCTCTCCTCCCTCACGGGACCTGACCCGGACGACGCTGTCGGTGTTGTTCATCGGCATGTTCATCGCAGCAAATTACTGGATTCTGAAATCGTTCCTGCCTTCCTTCATCTGGGCAGTCATGATCGTCGTGGCATCCTGGCCACTCATGCTGCGCATGCAGGCGTGGCTGGGGGGCAAGCGCGGTTTTGCCGTGGCGTTCATGACACTGGCGCTTCTGCTTTTGTTTATTGTGCCGTTTACTTTTTCCATCGCAACTATCGTGGATAACACCGACATGATCAAGGGCTGGGCGGAATCGCTTAAGGCACAGGGTCTTCCGCCGCCTCCCGGGTGGGTCTCGGGCATCCCGCTGGCCGGACCCAGGCTTTCGGAGTCTTGGCGGGAGCTTGCCGCCGCAGGCAAGGAAGGTCTTTCGGCCCAACTCGCCCCTTATGCGGGAAAGCTTGTCACCTGGTTCGTCGACCAGGCGGGCAGTGTCGGGATGATGATCGTCCAGTTCCTGCTCACCGTCATCATCGCCGCGATCCTCTACTCGGGCGGGGAACCCGCGGCGGACGCAGTGCGCCGTTTTTCCCGACGGCTTGCCGGACAGCAGGGCGATGACGTTACCGTACTGGCCGCCCGCGCGATCCGGGGGGTGGCGCTTGGCGTCGTCGGCACCGCCTTGATCCAGTCTGTCCTCGGCGGCATCGGCCTTGCCGTGAGCGGCGTGCCAGCTGCGGCTGTTCTCACGGCGATCATGTTCATACTCTGCATCGCACAGCTCGGGCCCGTGCTCGTCCTCGTCCCGGCGGTGATCTGGCTGTACTGGAGCGGTCAGACCCTGTGGGGAACGGTTCTGCTGGCCTTTACGATCGTCGCCGCCACATTGGACAATTTCCTGCGCCCCTACCTGATCAAGAAGGGCGCCGACCTCCCTCTGCTGCTGATTTTTGCCGGCGTGATCGGCGGGCTCATTGCCTTCGGGATCATCGGACTTTTCATCGGGCCGGTGGTCCTTGCGGTAACGTACACCCTGCTCGGGGCCTGGCTGGACGGCGGCGAATCCAATCCTCCCGGGGAAACAGCCCAAAAGTCATAAGGGCAAAGCCAGGACAAGGGCGAACGGCTCTTCGGCATGAAAAAAGACCTGCCCCGTCGAATGCCTCGACGCACGGCAGGTCCTCGATCGCGCTGACATCACCGCCCCGTAATTCCTCTTCGGGGTCCTGTTACCGACTCTTCTGAAAACCGTTTTTCGACAGGAAGTCCTTCACGTCCCTGAAGGTGCGGTATTTGCTAACGCCCCGCTGCTCCTTCTCCGACAGCCGCGTCCAGAGGATCCCCTTGGCGAAAACGAGATCGGCCTTCCGGGCGGGGCACAAATCGGAATACCCGTCGCCGACGTAGAGGATCTTCCCGTAGCCCGCCTGACAGGACTCGAGGATGTTGCTCTTGCAGGTCCCGCACTTGTTGCAGGCCTCATTGGCGTGGGGAAATTCGATGGCCAGGGGCTTTTCGTCCTTGAAGGTCATCACGTTGGAATAGAAGGGGATGTCGGCAATCCCGTGTCTCTTGAGAACGAAATCGATGTAGAAATCCAGGCCGTCGGAAACGACCTTCACATCGATGCCGTGCTCCCGGCAGTAGGCATAGAACTCCTTGAAGTGGGGGTCGATGACGGTGTTTTCGGCCACGAACCGCAGCATGTCCTCCCGGGTGCCTCCCAGGATGGCCGCAATGCGGCCATAAGCCTCCATCGATCCGATCCGGCCTTCGCAGTAGTCCCGGTCGATGTCGTCCCAGCCCTGCCCGCTGAATTTCAGGAGCACCTCGTAGCCCACGTCGGTGAGGCTCAGGGTCCCGTCAAAATCGGTGAGGACCAGAAGCGGTTTTTTTATTTCCATCTCGTGAGATCCGCTCCCTCAGGACGCCTTCTTCTTCATGTACTTGAAAAGAAAAAACCCCGCAACAATGAGCAGGACCGATCGCACCAGGTTCATGGATGTCGCACTCATCTGGCCAAACCAGTTCTCGAAAAACAGAAACAGCAGACCCGCCGCCCCGATGACCCATCCACCAAGATCCCGGTGACTCTGGACCAGCGTGAACAGGGCAAACACAATAATGAGGATCGGCCAGCTCTTGTCCAGGCTGTAGATGCCAAAGGTGCTCAAGAGGACCAGCACACCCAGGGTCAACAGGATAACCGCACCCGATAAGACTTTCATCTTCTCTTTCGCTTCCACGTCTTCTCCTTTCCGATGAACGGGCATCAGCGCCGCTCAGCCCTTGTCCTCTCTTTTGAAAAATATGTTCAACATGTCGATGGGGATCGGGAAGACCGTCGTCGTGTTGTTCTCCGTCCCGATCTGCACCAGGGTCTGCAGGTACCGGAGCTGGAGCGCCATCGGTTGCTGCTGCATGAGGGCCGCCGCCTCGGTGAGCTTCTGGGCTGCCTGAAACTCGCCTTCCGCTGCGATGATCTTGGCTCGCCTTTCCCTTTCCGCCTCGGCCTGCTTGGCCATGGCCCGCTGCATGTCGGGCGGCAGGTCGATGTACTTCACCTCCACATGGGTCACCTTGATCCCCCAGGGGTAGGTGCTGCGGTCCAGGATCTCCTGGATGTGGAGGTTGACCTTGTCCCGCGACGCCAGGATCTCGTCGAGTTCCACCTGGCCGCAGACGCTTCTCAGCGTCGTCTGGGCAAGCTGGGAGGTGGCATACAGGAAGTTTTCAACCTCGACGATGGCATTCATGGAGTCCACGACGCGGAAATAGACGACGGCGTTCACCTTGATGGAGACGTTGTCCCGGGTGATGACGTCCTGCGACGGCACGTCCATGGTGATCGTGCGCGTGTCCACGCGGACCATGCGGTCCACGACGGGGATGAGTATGATGAGACCGGGCCCCTTCGTGGGAATGATCCTTCCGAGGCGGAAGATGACGGCCCGTTCATATTCATTGAGGATCCGGATGGACGCGGCCAGAAACATGATGACGAGTACGACAACGACAATGATCGGATACAACATAAACACCCCCTTCTACGTTTCTTCTACCACTTCAATTTTCAACCCATTGACTCGCACGACTTTCACGGGACGGCCCTTTTCGATGGACGCCTTGCTGCATGCGTCCCAGTATTCGCCCCGGATGAGTACCTTTCCTCGCCCGGATACCTCCGAAACGGTTTCCCCCACCGCACCGATCATGCCCTCCCCGCCGGTAAGAACCTTGCGCATCTGGGCCCGGACGGCAATCGAGATGACAGCGATGAAGAACAGCGAGACAATCGCCACCGTCGGGACCAGCACGCTCCAGGACACCCGGAGGGCGGGGTCGGGTGACTCGAAGAGCATGATGGAGCCCAGGACAAGCGAGACGACGCCCCCCATCGTGAGCACGCCGTGGCTGACCACCTTGATCTCGGCGATAAAGAGGATCACGGCAAAGATGATCAGGAGGATGCCGGCATAATTCACGGGAAGGGTCTGGAATGCAAAGAATGCCAGGATCAGCGAGATCCCGCCGATGATTCCCGGCAGAACCACGCCCGGGGAAGAAAACTCGAAGTAAAGCCCCGCAAGCCCGAGGAGGAACAGGATATAGGCGATGTTGGGGTTCGAGATGGTGATGAGCACCTTCTCGCGAAAACCCATTTCCTTCCGGTTGAGCTCGGCCCCTTTCGTTTTCAAGACTCTGTTGCCGGAGGCCAGTTTGACCTCGCGCCCGTCGATCTTCTCGAGAAGATCGTTCACGTCTTTGGCGATCACATCGATGACGTTGAGCTTCAGGGCTTCCTCGGCCGTCACGGAGACGCTCTTGCGGATGGCCTCCTCGATCCAGTCGGCGTTGCGTCCCTTCTGTTCGGCAATGCCCCGCCCGTAGGCCACGGCGTCATTTTCGACCTTCTCCATCATCGTCTCGTCGGCCTTGCCGAGGCCCATGGCCACGGGGTGGGCCGCGCCGATATTGGTCCCGGGTGCCATGGCCGCCACGTGGGCCGAAATCGTGATGAGCACCCCCGCCGAGGCCGCCCGCGCGCCCTGGGGCGACACGTAGACGACGACGGGAATAGAGGCGTTGAGACACTCCTTGATGATGTCCCGCATGGACAGATCGAGCCCCCCGGGCGTGTCGAGCTGGATGACGATGGCCTCGGAACCCGACTCGGTGGCCTGCCTGATGCTCTTGACGATATACTCCCCGATGGGCGGGGTGATGACCTCGTTGACGACGACGACATCGACGATGCGTTTCTCCTCGGCTGCCTGAAGGACGAGGCCAGGCGCCGCGGCTGCAAGGAGATACGCTGCGACAGCGGCCAGCAGCACCCGCATTCTTTTATCGGGGATCTTTTTCATCACTTGCCCTCACAGGATCTTCATGATTTTCTGCACGTCTTCCCAGACCAGTTTCTTTGCGTCGGGGTTTCGAAGGAGATACGCCGGGTGATAGGTCGGCATGAGCTTGCGGCCGTGGTAGTCGTGGAATTTCCCCCGTATCGCCGAGATGGGCGACTCGGTGCGAAGCAGCGTCTTTGCCGCAAAGGTCCCCAGCGCACAGATGATCGCCGGGTTGATGGCCTCGAGCTGTTTCAGCAGGAAGGGCTCGCAGGTCGCGATTTCGTCTTCCTTCGGGTTGCGGTTCGCAGGCGGACGGCACTTCAGGATGTTGCAGATGTAGACTTCCTCGCGCTTGAGCCCCATGGCGTCGATGATCTTTGTCAGGAGCTGCCCCGCCCGGCCCACGAACGGCCGACCCTGGTTGTCTTCTTCCTCGCCCGGGGCCTCTCCGACGAAGACGAGCCTTGCCTTCGCGCTCCCCTCGCCGAAGACGAGGTTTTTGCGCGTGCGGTGAAGGGGACACCGGGTGCAATCGCCCAGTTCCTCGCGGACCCCGGCCAGGGGCAGGCGACGTCTTGCTGGTGCCGGCTTTCGCCGTTGCCTTTGCGGCAAGACAGATCCCGCTTGCCGTCTTCCTCCAGCCGGGGAATGGTTTCACGCTTCATCGTCAGGCGCGAGACGGGATTGTAGGCATCCTTTTCGTTTGCAACGTGATTTTTCAGGGCGCCCACGAGATGCTGCAGCTCGCTATGAAGATTATCTTTTTTTCCCACGGGATGCCCCTTTTTGTTTCCCCATGAGCTCCAGTACACGGTCCAGGATCCGCGCGGCAACGTCCATCTTGTCCATCAGGGGCAGATCCACCGAGCCCCCTTCGCGGTCGAGGATCTTGACGATATTGGTCTGCGCCGCAAATCCCGCGCCGGGCTGGGTGATGTCGTTTGCCACGATGAGGTCCATGTTCTTTTCCATCATCTTCTTCGTGGCGTACCGGATCAGGTTGTCCGTCTCGACGGCAAACCCCACCAGGATCCGTTTGCCTTTGACGCGACCCACTTCGGAGATGATGTCGGGGTTGCGCTCGAGGCGGATCTCCAGAGGCCCGCCTGACTTCTTGATTTTCGATTCCGAGAAGCCCGCCGGCCGGTAATCGGCCACGGCGGCGGACTTGACGACAACAGTCGCTTTCTCCAGATTCGCCATGACGGCGTCCCGCATCTGACGGGCCGACGAGACGGACACAAACTCCACACCCCGCGGCTGCGGCAGGCTGGTGGGGCCGCTGACAAGCGTGACCTTCGCCCCGCGGCGCTTCGCCATCACGGCGACGGCATAGCCCATCTTGCCCGTGGAGTAGTTCGTGATGAACCGGACGGGGTCGAAGGCCTCCCTCGTGGGCCCCGCCGTGACGAGGACTCGCTGCCCCTGCAGATCCTTCACGGTGAGGATGTCTTCCACGTCCTCGACGATGTCTTCCAGGGGGGCAAGCCGGCCGTACCCTTCCGTCTTGCACGCCAGCTCTCCGTAGCCCGCATCGACAAACCGGTAGCCCATCGCGGCCAGTTTCTCCATGTTCTCACGGACAATCGGGTTTGCGTACATGTTCACGTTCATGGCGGGGCAGATCAGGACAGGCGCCCGGGTGGCCATGACCGTCGTCGTGAGCAGATCGTCGGCAATACCGCCTGCAATCTTCCCGACCACGTTCGCCGTGGCCGGGGCCACAACGACGATGTGGGCGCTCTCGGCGAGCGTGATGTGCCCGATTTCCCACTCTCCCGTCAGCTGGAACGTGTCCGCGTAGACCGGGTTTCCCGTGAGGGTCTGGAAGGTGAGCGGGGTGATGAACTCCGTTGCGTTCTTCGTCATGATGACGTGGACGCCAGCCCCGCGCTTGATGAATTCCCGCGACAGTTCGGCCGCTTTGTACGCCGCGATGCCGCCGGTCACCCCGAGGACGATCTTTTTGTCTTTCATCCGTTGCGCTCCCGATGTGTTCGTGATACCCGCTTCATGATCCTCTCTCAGATCAGGTAGTCGAGACCCGTGAGGCCGAAGTAGATGCCGAAACCGATCAGCACGACCGCGCAGGCCGCGACCACTCCCCGGTAGACGGCCGGGCGGATGTGCTTGCGGCCCTTCCAGACGAGGAACGACACCAGGGTGTACCAGGCAAAGTCAGCGGAGATGTGACCGGTGAAGAAGGCCAGCATCCCTGCCCATCCGAACTTCATGCACCAGAATACGTAACCGAGCCCGATCGTGGCCCACCAGATGATCCAGTATGGGTTCGACAGGCTCGAGAGAATTCCCGAAAGCACGGGCCCGGAGTTGCTCCCCCCGGAGGCCTCGAGGTCGAGGTCAAGAGTCCTCAAGCTTCTGAGCATCCCGCAGGACATCCAGAGAAGAACCGCACCGCCGGCTACACCGACCACACCGAGAACCACCGGATGGTTGATGAAATGGACGAAACCGAGGACGAGCAGCGAAAAAAGGGCCAGCTCCAGAAGCGAGTGTCCCACCATGATCAGGGGACCTGCCCGCAGCCCGATCCGGGATGCCTCCGTAATCGTCACGGCAAGCACGGGGCCCGGCATGAGGGCCCCCGAAAGGGCGATGACGAAGGACGAGCCGAATATCAGGGCAAGGTCTTCCATGTACCCTTTGCTTTATGCCTGAATCCCCAATCCCGAATCCATTTCCTTTTTTCCCTGAGCCCTTTGCCCTATGCCCTAAGCCTGAAAATTCAATATAACAAATCACGCGGAACGTCAAGGAATGAAAGCCTTTTCGGACCGTTTAACCGCCCGGCTGCGCAATGGTCATGGTACTTGAAATTTTTTTGTTTACGGGTATGATGGATGACGCTTCGGGCTCTTGCGCAGTGCCCCCGATGTCAGTCCAATCATGGAGTACAAGCCGTCATGAACCGAATGTACCTGCTGCTCTTCGGCTTCGCAATCGCTCTCGCGGGGGCCGCCCTCTGGGCCTTCAACACGATCCTGGAGTTCGAAAAACCCGCCATTGTCCTGAAAGACGACATCTCCACGATCGGCCCGGGGAAGGCCATCGCCCTGACCGTCTCCGATCAGAAGAGCGGGATCCGGAACGTTTCCGTCACGATCAGCCAGGAAGGCAGGGATCAGGTTGTATTGTCCGAAAACTACGCCCGGGGGACAAGGGAACAAATGCTGAGTCCCGAGCTGAACCTGCGCGGGCTGAATCTCAAGGACGGCCCGGCGACAATCACCATCACGGCCGAGGATCATTCCTGGCTGAAAAACCGGACCACGCTCGCCGTGGATACGTCCATTGACACGGTGCCGCCGCAGATCGGAATGATAAGTTCCGCCCACAACGTCAACGCCGGGGGTACCGGGGTCGCCCTGTACCGGCTTTCGGAGGAAGTGACCCGCACGGGTATCCGTGTGGGGGATCGCTTTTTCCAGGGCTACCCCTACGCCATCCAGGGCAAACCCTGCCACATCGCCTATTTCGCCATCCCGCCCTCGGCCTCCAAAGGGGGTCTCAAGATCCTGATTACCGCGCGGGACAAGGCCGGAAACGAATCGTCCGTGGCTCTCCCTCATCTTGTGAGAGAAAAGAAATTCAAGGCGGATCAGATCACCCTCAGCCGCGCCTTCCTGGAACAGAAAATGCCGGAGTTCAGGCAGCATGATCCCCGGGTCCCGGCCACGCCCCTGGAGGCCTTCCTGTTCGTCAACGAGACGCTGCGCAGCGAGAACACCAAGACGATCCAGGCAGCCGGCAGCAAGTCCCAGCCCAAGGCGCTTTGGGAGGGAACCTTCCTGCGCATGAAGAACGCGGCGCCCATGGCCGGCTTCGCCCAGGCGAGAACCTATTTCTTCGAGGGGATGGCCGTGAGCAAGAGCACCCATTATGGTGTCGATCTCGCCTCGACGGAGCGAGCTCCGATTGAATCGGCAAACGGCGGTGTGATCGTTTTTGCCGGATACCTCGGCATCTACGGCAACACCGTTATTGTGGATCATGGCCTGGGGCTCGCCAGCCTTTACGGGCACATGTCGGATATCAGCGTCAAGGTGGGACAAAACGTTGCACGGGGAGAGACGCTGGGCAACAGCGGCGTCACGGGGCTTGCCGGTGGCGACCACCTGCACTTCAGCATCCTCGTCGGCGGGGAGTTCGTGAACCCCACGGAGTGGTGGGACGCCCACTGGATCCAGGACAACGTGACGGGCAAGCTGACCGAGACGGCACCGCAGGCCGCCTCCCCCACATCGAAGGCGCAACCGCCGAAAGCCAAGGCGAAAAAGAAAGGGTCCAGGGTCAAGGGTTCAGGGTCCAGGGAATAGGATCAAAATGCCATGGGCAGGGTCCAGGGTACCGGGTCCAGAAAACAAAGTCTGGGACAGATTCGATTTCTATGCTGAACGATAAAACCCCCTGCAGCCTTGCTGCAGGGGGTTTTTCTTTGTCTTATCTTCACCCTGAACCCTGGACCCTAGACCCTGTACCCTAGGCCCTGTGGATATCCCGGTGGGCTGTGTTCACCAGATAATTCTCGCCGGCAAAATACCGGGCCAGGCGGGTGGTCATGACGACGGAGCGGTGCTTGCCGCCCGTACAGCCCAGGGCCACGTTGAGGTTTGATTTGCCTTCTTTCTCGTAAAGCGGGATCAGGAATTCCATCATGTCCAGCATCTTCTGAAGAAAAGTCTGACTCTCCTCCCACCCCATGACGTACTCCTGAATTTTCTCGTCCTCCCCGTTTAGGTGCTTCAGCTCTTCGATAAAGTAGGGGTTGGGCAGGAACCTGACGTCCAGCACAATATCCGCCTCGGGAGGAAGCCCGTAGCGGAAGCCGAACGACATCAGGTTGATCACGAGGCGCTTCTCGGTGGTCGACGTCATGAAGTGGCGCTGGATGACGTCCTTGAGCTGATGGACGTTGAACGAGGAGGTGTCGACGATTTTGTCCGCCATCGCCCGCAGGGCCGAGAGTTTCTCCCGCTCCAGCGCAATCCCCTCCATCACGGTCCCCCGCTCGCAGAGCGGGTGCGCCCGCCTCGTCTCGCGGAACCTCCTCAGCAGCGAGTCGTCGCTGGCGTCCAGAAAAAGGATCTCGATCCGGTGCCCCTCCTCCTTGAGTTTGGCGAAGATCTCCGCATACTTCTCCAGGAAGTACCGTTCCCGCAGATCCATGACGAGGGCCACCTTGCTGATCTCGCTGGCGGCGTCGGTCTGGATCTCGAGAAGCTTCGGCAGCAGGACGACGGGCAGGTTGTCGACGCAGAAAAATCCAACGTCCTCCAGCGCCCGAAGGGCCGTGCTCTTGCCGGAGCCGGACATGCCGGTGACGATAATGATTTTCAGGTTCTGCATTCAGCACCTCCGGGCAGGCGCAAGCGCCGGAACAATGGATGGCTCGAATACGGGAACAGGGGGAAAAGACGGTACTGCAGGAAAGGATGTTGAATAAGGGATGCCAGGGGAAGTCTGTTCATCGGGTCACGCCCTGTGAACCTGTCCGCAACACCTTCGATGGGGCGCCGGCGGGCCGTATGCCTTTTAGTAGGCGTCGTCTTTGTCGGCGATTTTCCGGTAGAGTTCCTCTACGTTCTTGGCCGACATGAGGTCGCTTCGGAATTCCGGGTCCTTGAGCATGCGCGAAATCTTTGCCAGAGCCTTGAGGTGCTGACCCGTCGAACTCTCCGGCGCCATTAGCAGGAAAAAGATGTGGACGGGCTTTCCGTCAATGGCTTCGAAGTCGATCCCCTCCCGGCTGCGCCCGAAGGAAATGACCAGGCCCTCCAGGCCCTTGAGCTTTCCGTGCGGAATGGCGATGCCGTCGCCGATCCCCGTGCTGCCCAGTCTTTCACGATCCAGCAGGACATCGACCATCGCCTCGCTCTGAATGCCCTCGTGATCACGGGTGAAGATTTCCGACAATTCCGCCAGGACGGCACGCTTGGATTTCGCCTTCAGCGCCTCTATGATGTATTCCCTCTTGAACATGTCGGTAATCTGCATGGGGGGTCCCTCCGCTCAGCTGTTGGCCTCTAGCAGGGCGAAGTTCCCGTCATCCCGGCGGTAGATGACGCTGATGTTCTCCGAGTGGGCATCCCGGTAGATGACGAAACGGTTCCGGGATGACTCCATTTCGAGAATGGCCTCATCCAGGGACATGGGCTTCAGGACAACCCTGCGGGTTTCGACGACCCTCAGCTTCAATTCCTCTTCGAAAGGGACCGGCGCCTCACGAAGTCCGCCCATATCCTCGGACCGGTTCGCATTGGCCTTGTGTTCCCGGCTCTTTTCCTTGTGCTTCTTGATCTGGCGCTCGATCTTGTCGATGACGTTGTCGATGGCCAGCTGCATGTCCTTGGCCTCTTCCTTGCCGACCAGGCTGATGCCTTTTGCCATGATGTTGATCTCGGCCACATACCTGAATTTCTCAACGGAGAGGACGACGTGGGCATCTACGGGCTTGTCGATGTATTTCTGGATTCTGCTCAGCCGTTCCGTCACATAATCCTTGAACCAACTTTCCGACCCCGTATTCCGAAAGGTCACGGAAACCTGCATACTTCGTTGCCTCCTCATCCTTCTGTAGGTTGTGTTTGCCCCCGACCCTCATCCCGGCGTCGCTGCAAGATTGACGCCCCGGAAGGGGCAAGACGACCGGCGTGATTCTGTCACGCGGTGAATCACGCAGCGGCCCTCCATCAAATAACGGTGGCCGCCGCGAAAAAGGCTGCCGGTTCCATCTGAAAAAGAAGCTCTGCTCTTAAGCCAGATGCAGAAAATTGTCAATTAATTTTTGGCTTTCAGGATATATTTCTTTCTCTTCGACGACGGGAGGATCCCCATCATCTCCCGGTACTTGGCGACGGTGCGCCTGGCGATGGAGATGCCCTGCCTGCTCAGGATGTCGACGATTTCGCTGTCGCTCAGGGGCTTGCGGGTGTCCTCGCCGCTGATGATTTTCCGGATCTCCTCCTGGACGCTCTTCGACGCGATGGCATCGCCGCTGGTCTTGTTGATGCTGCTGTTGAAGAAATACTTCAGCTCGAAGATCCCCCGGGGCGTGTGCATGTACTTGTTGGTCGTCACACGGCTGATGGTGGACTCGTGCATCTCCACGTCATCGGCGACGTCGCGCAGCACCAGGGGCTTCAGAAATTGGATCCCCTGGTCGAAAAACTCCCTTTGGAATTTGACGATGCTCTCGGTGACCCGGAAGATGGTTCTCTGGCGCTGCTGGATGCTCTTGATGAGCCAGGTGGCCGACTGGAGGCGCTCCTTGATGTATTTCTTGCACTCATCGGCACTCGTCGCCCCTTCCGACGCGCCCCCCAGGATCTCCCGGTAGAAGTTGCTGATCCTCAGCCTCGGCAGGCCTTCGTCGTTGAGGATGATCTTGTACTCGTCGCTGACCTTGAAGACGAACACATCGGGGATGATGTACTGGGGCCCCTCATCGCTGTAGACCAGTCCCGGCTTCGGGTCCATCCGGCTGATGAGAAAAATGGCGTCCAGAATGTCCGTCAGCGGAACTTTCAGCTTCTTGGCAATGTTGTTGTAATTCTTGGTCTCCAGGTCGTGGATGTGATCCCGGATGATGGTTTCGATCAGTGGGTTTTTAACCCCGAGGACCTTGGCCTGAGCCATCAGGCATTCCTTCAGGTCCCTGGAGGCGATTCCCGGAGGGTCGAATTCCTGGATCTTTGCCAGCACTTTTTCGACGACCTCGGGGCTGACCTTCTCCGGTTCGGCGATCTCCTCGACGGTGGCCGCAAGGTAACCGCTCGAATCGAGGTTTCCGATGATCTGTTCTCCGATTTTCCGTTCAGCTTCCGACAGCCTGGAGAGGCCCAACTGCCACATGAGGTGGTCCGTGAGGGTCGTTTTCCTGGAGAGCATGTTCTCCCAGGAGGGTCCCTCGTCCTCCTCGCGCTCGTAGGTCACCCTCATGGGACCGTAATCCTCGAGGTAGCTGTCCCAGTCGAAGTCCTCCTTGCCGTCGCCTTCGCCCGTTACCTCACCGGTGCGCTCCGCCGTCTTGACCTCGCCGACTTCAGGGGCCGGCGCCCCTTCTTCGCCGAATTCCTCGGTGGCCGGCTCCTCGAGCAGGGGGTTCTCCTCCATCTCCTGCTGGATCATGTCGACGAGCTCGATCCGGGAGAGCTGCAGAAGCTTGATCGCCTGCTGCAGCTGAGGCGTCATGATCAGCTGCTGGCTCAGTTTGAGGCTTTGTTTAAGTTCAAACGTCATGGATTCCTGGATTCCTGCCCGCTATGATTCTATAATCGAAAATCATCCCCAAGGTAGAACTTCCGGGCGATTTTACTCTCTGCGATCATCTCCGGCAACCCCTCGATCAGTACGGTCCCCTCGTTGAGGATGTAGGCCCGATCACAAACCGACAGGGTCTCCCTCACGTTGTGATCGGAGATGACCACCCCGATGCCTTTGGACTTGAGCTTCTGTATGATCTTCTGGATATCGGCCACGGCCAGCGGGTCGATCCCGGCGAAGGGCTCGTCGAGAAGGATGAACCGCGGCGAAGTCACCAGAGCCCGGGTGATCTCCACCCGCCTTCTCTCCCCTCCCGAAAGGGAGTATGCCTTGTTGCGTGCCAGATCGGTGAGATCGAGCTCGCCGAGCAACTGCTTGAGCCTATTCTTCCTCTCCTCGCCTTCGATGTCAAGCGTTTCGAGGATGGCCAGGATATTTTCCTCTACGGTCAGCTTCCTGAATACGGAGGGTTCCTGGGGCAGGTAGTTGATCCCCTTGCGAGCCCTCACGAACATGGGGTCCCGGGTGATCTCCTCGGAGTCGAGGAAAATCCGTCCGCCGTCGGGCTTGATGAGGCCGACGATCATGTAGAAGGTTGTCGTCTTTCCGGCACCGTTGGGACCCAGGAGGCCCACAACTTCCCCGGGGCGTATCTCCAGATCCACGCCGCTGACGACCTTCCGTCCCCCGTACATCTTTGTCAATGCCCTGGCTTCGAGTATTTCCATTCCCTGCGCAGACCCGGTTGCCCGGGCCCCTTTAGCTGCTACTCCTTTTTCTTTTTCCCCTTCGACTCGTCGGGGTAGATGGTTGCCGTGACCCGTTTGCCCGTGGTTCCCTCGACAACACCTCGGTTTTCATCGAGGAGCACCACGACCCGGTCACCCGTGATGACATTGTTGCCTTCCCGCATGACGGGATTTCCCGTCACGACAATCCGCTGCTCGTCGCTGTGGAATACGGCCTGTTCCCCCGTCACGATGCGCTCTTTTTCGGTGATGCGCACATTCCCCTTCGCCACGATCCTGTCGACATCCCCGGCCTTTGCGGCATTGCCTGCAGCCTGCCCCGTCCCTTCGGCTTTCTTCTTGAAATAAAGCTCCAGGGTATCGCTCTTGATCACGCGCTCGCCCTGGGTGGCCACGACGTTCCCTGAAAACTGCACCAGGTCCTTCTCCTTGTAGGCATCGAGACGGTCGGAGACGATCTCGATGGGCTTGCTCTCCCCGCCTTTAAGCAACTTCGAACGGTTGTCCTGCCCCCAGAGGGGCCCCTGCGCCGCCAGGAGGACCATCGCGGCCAGGATCAGGATCGGGATGAATCGCTTTTGCATGTCTCGGGTTCCTTCCGGCCGCTGCGGGTCAGTGGATCTGGGCCCGAATGCCGCCGGTCATCGTCACGTGCTCCGATTTCAGCAGGAGGGTCATCCCCTTCCCCTTCACCTCGAATCGCGGGTTTGAAAGAGTGACGGGATCCTCCGTATGGATCTTCTTCTCGGCGTCGGAGTATTTCAGGCGATCCGTCGTGAACCGGTCGCCCCGGTTCGACAGGATCACCACGTTGCCCTCGATCTCTGCGTCCTTCAAGTCCGTCCGGAGATGGCCCCGGTCGGCCATCAGTTCATAGGTCTTGCCATCGGGCAGGATGAGCTTCATGCGCACCCGGTCGAACCGTGCCTGGTTCTCCTTCTTCAGGAAGGTTGCCGAGTCGGCGTTGATCTCGAGCCGATTCCCCGAGTCGCCCACCTCCGTGTAGTGTACATCCCTGATAAAGAGATCGACCTTGTCGTCGATGATCTTCAGTCCCGGCAGCTTTTCCTCCGCCCGCTGCCCTCCCCAGTACAGCCCTGCAACAACGAGGGCGAGCGTCAGGAGCGCAGCCGCCGCAAGAACGATTTTACCAGCGGGCTTTCCTGCGAGTTTTCGAAAATATTCAAGCCACTTAGACATGATTCCATCGCAGGGGTGAACCATACCATCCGGTGTCCGCGTTGTAAAGCCAAAAACGGGGCGCATCCCGCGCAGGAAGAGAAGTTAAGAAGGTGAAAAGTTTGCTTCTTCCTTCACGCCCGGTACCGGCCCATCAATTCCTCCCACTTCCCCTGGGTTTGGAGGATCATCTCGCAGACTTCCCGGACAGCGCCCCGGCCCCCCGGGTTCTTCGTCACGAGATCCACGGCCCTCAGGACCTCGTCGTGGGCATCGCTTACGGTGATGGAGAGCCCGGAACGCCGGAGCACGGGCAGATCGACGATGTCATCTCCCATGCAGGCAACCTGTTCGGGGACGAGCCCCTCCGCAGCCAGGATTTCGTTGAAAACGGAGAGCTTGTCCAGGGCGCCCTGGTATACCTTTTTGATGCCGAGTTCGCGGGCACGGTGATCCACAACCCGTGATTTGCGGCCCGTGAGGAGGATCACCTCGATCCCGGCGCGTTGGATCAGCTTGAGGCCGTGCCCGTCGCGGACGTTGAAACACTTGGTCTCCTGCCCGTCGTCGCTGATGATGATCCGGCCGTCGGTGAGCACCCCGTCCACGTCGAGAATGAGGACCTTTACCTTACGGATCTTCTCAATCAGGTCTGCCCCTGTCTTTCCCTCGAGTCCCATCCTCAACCCTTCTTCATGGTTTTTTTTACCAGTCCGTCGATCCCCTTGAGCATCGTGAGCAGCTCCCTCATCGAGTCGAGCGCCATCGAGTTCGGCCCGTCACAGCGAGCCCGGTCCGGATCCGGGTGGACTTCCATGAACAGCGCATCGACGCCGACCGCCGCGGCCGCACGGGCCAGATAGACGGCCATGGCACGCTCCCCGCCCGAGGCCTCCCCAGCCCCGCCGGGAAGCTGCACGCTGTGGGTGGCATCAAAGACGACGGGGTAGCCCATCCTGCGCAGGATCGGAATCGACCGCATGTCGGAGACGAGGTTGTTGTACCCGAAGCTGGCCCCCCGCTCGGTGATGAGGATGTTGCGGTTTCCTGCGGACAGGACCTTCTGGACGACGTTCTCCACGTCCCAGGGTGCGAGGAACTGGCCTTTCTTGATGTTTACGACTTTCGCGTGCCGGGCCAGTTCCAGAACAAAATCGGTCTGGCGGCACAGAAAGGCCGGAATCTGGGCCACATCCAGAACCTCCGAGGCCGTTTCGATCTCCTCGAAGCGATGAACGTCGGAAAGCACGGGAATGCCGAAATCCTCCCGGATCGCCTTCAAGATCTTCAACCCTTTCTCGAGGCCCGGGCCCCGGAAGGACCGGACGGAGGTGCGGTTGGCCTTGTCGTAGGAGGACTTGAAGATAAAGGGGATGCCCAGCTCCGCCGTGAGCGCTTTCAGGTCGGCGGCTACCTTCCGGGCAAGTCTCTCGCTCTCGATGACGCACGGCCCGGCAATGAGCACAAAGGGCTCCCCGCCACCGATCTTGATGTTGCCGACGCTTATCTTTCTCATAGCAGTCATCTTCTCTTATCTTCCTCGTGCGTGACTCCAGGTACTAGGTGTCAGGTACCAGGTATCAGGTGAATGAGGGGAATCCTGTTACCTGTTACCTGTTACCTGTTACCTGTTACCTGTTACCTAGTCCTTGTGTTTATCCTCGAGCATCCTGATCCTGAGCTGCGGGATCTTCTCCGCGGCCTTTGACTCGGGGTTGATCTGATAGGCGGCCTTATACGCCTCGATGGCTTCCCTGTACATCTTTTTTTTCTCGTAGGCCTCGCCCAGACCCAGCCAGGCGCCCTCATCTTCCTTGTTATACCGGACGGCCAGCTTGAAGTTCTCGATGGCCTTGTCCGTCTGCCCCTTGAGGCTGTGTATGTAGCCCATGTTGGCATAGGCCATCCCCCGCTTGGGGTCGGCGGCGGCCAGCTGACGGTACGTCTTGAGTGCCCCGTCGTAGTTTTTCGCCTTCATCTGCTGAGCGCCCATTCGCTCCAGGGCCTCTGTCTGGGCCTTTCCCGATTTTCCGCCTTTCTCGACGGCCTTCGCCGCTTCCTTCGAGCGACCCTGTTTCTCATAGATGGCGGCAAGGTTGACTTGGATGTTGGGGTCGTTGAGGCCCATCTGGAGGGCCTTCTTGTAGTTCTCCTCCGCCTCGGGATATTGCTTCAGTTCCCCGTAGGCAACACCCAGGTCTGCGTAAACCCGGGGGTTCTTCGGGGCCGCCTTTTTGATCCGGTTGAGGGCGACGATGGCCTCCTTGTAACGCTTCTCGCGGAAATAATATTCCGCGACTCTAGCCGCCGCATCGGTGTCGTCGGGCTTGAGCTGCAGTGTTTTCTCGTACTCGGCAAGGGCTTCCTTGTGACGCTTCGCCTTGTCATAGGCCACCCCCAGGTTGTAGTGGAGGATGGGGTCTTTGGGCTGCAGCTCCAGGGCCTTTTTGTAATTCTCGATCTCCTCCTTCACCTGCCCCTTCTTGCCGTGGGCCTGGGCGATGCTGGCGTAGGCGTTCGGGTCCTTTGGATTTTTCTTCAAAAGCATCGAATAGAGCCGCGCGGCTTCCTGCTGCTTGCCGGCCTTGCTGTAGGCGTCGGCCAATGCCTGGGCGATCCGCTGGTCATTGGGCATCCGCCTGTGTGCCTCTTCATACTCCTTGACGGCCGGCGCGAGCTTTCCCGACTTCTCATAGGCCCCGCCAAGGCTGAAGTGGACCATCGCATCATCGGGCTTGAGCCTCAGCGACATCTGATAGTGTGTGACGGCTTCATTCCACTTGCCCATCTTGCCGTACAGGAACCCGGCGATGGCGTGGGCGCCAGCATCCTTCGGGTTGAGCTCGGTGATGTGCTTCGTGAGCGGCAGGGCCTTGTTGTAATCCTTCTTCTCGACATAGCATCGGGAAAGTCCGGCCAGGGCCGTCATGTCATCGGGCTTGCGAGCCAGCACCGCCCGGTACTGGGCGCTGGCCTGATCGATCTTGCCCGATTCGAGGTACTGCTCGGCAAGAGTTTTCCGCAGGGCCGTGTCATCGGGGTTTAGGCTGAGAGCCTTCTCGAGGGCCTGCGCCTGCCATTTCGCATTCGCAGGTATCTTCGCGAAGCGCAGCCAGTCCTGGGCGGTCAGCTCGATACGGACCGGGATGGTCCCGATCCCCTGGTCGCCGTACCGGATCTTGATGGCGGAATCCGGAAGGGGCTTGCCGCGCAGGGCCTCCCTCACGGAAGTGCTCATCGCCTGGTCCACGAGTTCCACGGCCTTGAGAAGAATCTTGAGGTCGCTTGCCCCGCCAAGCCCCTCCGCGTCGACGGTGATGTTCTTTTCGAACAGGGAATCCGTGGAAACCTGCTTGATGATGAATTCGTCGCGGTAGGTGATCTTGAAGACGTCGATGGCCGTGAGTCGCTCATCGGTTCCGTTTCTCTCGATGATGAGGTAATGGAACTCCGGCGTCTTGCCCAGGATGCTGACCCGGACGAGCCCCTTCAAGCCCTTGAAGGAGAATATCTCCCCGTAGAAGGCAATCAGCAGACCCGCCCCGACGATGACGGCGACTCCTGCCAGGGCCCCGATGAGAAGGATGAGATGGCGCCCCATCCTCCCTTTTTGCTTTCTCTGCCCTCTCCGTTCTTCCTTCTTGTAATAATCCATAGGTTCGTGTTTACCGTCTTGCCGTGCTTTAATGGATTGAATGAGCTTTGTGTTTATGGTTTTTGGGCTTAGGGCATAGGGCTTTGGCTTAAGGCTTAGAGGAAGAAATCCAAGATCTTTATTTGCCATTAGCCTCTAAGCCTTAAGCCTTTCGCCGGTTTCATCCCCTCGGGTGAAACTTCCTATGTATCTCCTTCAGCCTGTCCCGCGTCACGTGGGTGTAAATCTGTGTCGTCGCAATATCCGCATGTCCCAGCATGACCTGGACCGAACGAAGATCCGCGCCCCCCTCCAGCAGATGTGTGGCAAAGGAATGCCTGAAGGTGTGCGGATGGACCTTCCGTTCAAGATTGGCCATTCTCGCATATTTCTTGATCAGTTTCCATAGCCCCTGACGGGTGAATCCCTCGCCGGAGCGGTTCAGGAAGAGAACGCTTGACGTCCTCTTTTTCAGAAAAGCGGGCCGTGCCTTCTCGATGTAGCGCCCCAGACACTGCAGGGCAGAGCAACCTACGGGCACGATCCGCTCCTTGCCCCCCTTTCCCACGGTGACGAGAAACCCCATCTGCCGGTTCACGCGGTTGAGGGTGAGCGTTGCCAGCTCCGAGACCCGTATCCCCGTGGCATAGAGAAGCTCCAGGATCGCGCGATCCCGGATGCCCGCCGGGGTCGCGTCGGCGGGCTGACCGAGAAGTGTCTCCATCTCTTCACGGCTGAGCGTGCCGGGAAGCCGCATCCAGGTGCGGGCAATCTGCACCCGAGCCAGGGGATTCTCCTCCAGCCGCGCCTCGCGAAGGAGATACTTGTAGAACCCCCGGATCGCGGCCAGCTTCCGGTTCATGGACGTCGAGGAGAGGCCCTGGTCACGAAGCTCCCCGAGAAATGCCGTCACGTTTTCGGGCTTCACGGCGAGCGGCGACGAAACGCCACCAGCTGTCGCGAAGTCCAGAAACTGGTGGATGTCGCGGCTGTATGCATCGAGTGTGTTGAGCGAAGCCCCCCTCTCGACGGCAAGAAAATTGAGGTACTCATCGACCAGTGAATTTTCCCGGATGGCTGCCGGCATTTGCGCTCCTGTCGGGTGCAACGCGCCCCGTGCGGTTGCCCCGCAGTTGGTCTTATCGCAAAGAGAGAAGGCAGGCAAAGATTTTTTTGACGTCGCCGGATCAGCAGCCGGGCGCCCGCTGCTTTTCAGCCACAATAAGCAGGACCATGGCAAGGCGTGTCGGCGCAAGGCGCGCATCGATCCGGGCAAGCCCCGCGTAGAGGCGGTTGATCAGCTCAAAGGCTTTTACGAGACCCGCCGAAGGGCGAAATCCCCTGCCCGCCGCCGGGGAAGACCTTCCAGTGAAGGAGCAGCTCGTGAGGACGGCTGCCGTGGCCCACATGGTGAGTTTCTCGAGGGGTCCCAGTACGTTGCATACGGACAGGCTCCGCAGGCCCGATTTTTCCAGGATGCCGAGCATCTCCGGCAGATCGTAACGACGGTGATGCCCCACGAAGCGGTCATCGACGGCGAAGAAATCCCTCCGGTGGGGAAAGGTCACGACAAGACGGCCGCCCTCTTCCAGGACGGTCGCCATCTGCCCGACGGCCCCGAGGTCGTCCTCGATGTGCTCGAGGACCTCGGAACAGACGGCAGCGCGAAAGACCCCTTTTTTGAAGGGCAGCCTCGTAGCATCGGCAACGACATAGTGGCCTGTGCCCTGCCCTGCTTTCAGGCACCGCAGCGCTGAAAAGGAAAGCTCCGTAAACACCGTGCGGTCTGTGGCGGGCGAGATCGGCGAGATGCCGCTTCCCACCTCCAGCGTCATCCCTTCCCCTTGCCGGGAAAGTCGCTCCCGGACGGCACGCTTGCGCACCTGATAGTTGTACAGGTGGTTTTTCAGAGAGAGGTATGCCGGCTCTATGAAAAAATCATCGAAACGATTGTCCGATCCCTGCGCCACGTGAGATCCCTCCTTCACCGCGTCGTGACCCGGCTGCCCGGAAAGAGAGAAGTCCTTGCCATGCCGAGACGGGATAGCCGGAAGAGGAGAGCCGTCGTGAGGCACCCGAGGCCGTAGCGGACACTGCGACGAAAATTGATGGATGAAGAGTCGGCGTAATACCGCGTGGGACAGCTGATCTCGGCGATCGGGTGGTCGTACCAGAGCACCTGGAGAAGCATCTGGTTATCGAAGAGGAAATCGTCGGAGTTCCCCTCCAGCGGAAGTTCCTCGAGGACCTTTCGGGAAAAGGCCCGGTAGCCCGTGTGATACTCGGAGAGTTTTGCGCCCGTAAGGAAATTCTCGAAGAGCGTCAGGAACCGGTTGGCTGCGTAGCGCCAAAGCGGCATGCCTCCTCGCAGGGCGTGGCCTCCCAGGATGCGTGAGCCCAGGACGCACTCATAAAGCCCGTTGCCGATGAGCGATGCCATGGCCGGGATGAGTTTGGGGGTGTACTGGTAATCGGGGTGTACCATGATGACGATGTCGGCGCCCTCGTCGAGGGCCATCCGGTAGCAGGTCTTCTGGTTGGCCCCGTAGCCCCTGTTCTCGGGGTGCCGGTGGACCCTCACGCCCGGAAGGGTTCGCGCGAGCGCAACAGTCTCGTCGTGGCTTGCGTCATCGACGACGATGACCCGGTCGACGACGCCCTGGGCCATGACCTCCTCGAAGGTCTTCATGAGAGTCTGCGCCGCATTGTAGGCGGGCATGACGACGATGACTTTCCTTCCTGCAAACATGCTTCCTCGCTACCTCGTGGACCGGGACGTTGTTGACTAAGTTGACTAATGCATAAACGGAGAGTCGCTGCTGAGAATTAGTCAACTTAGTCAACAACGTCCCTACGAATTTCGTAGACCGCGTGACCGTTCGATTCATAAACTTTAATAAGACATTGCGCAAGCTTTTCCCGAAGGTTCTGGATGGTTTCCGCCGGGAAGTTGTCCTCAAGCGCCTTCATCAGCAACTCTTCCCGCACCAGAAGATGGGTGCCCCCAAGGGATCTCAGGAAGGCAGCAAGCGCTGCCGCATCCTTCGACGAGCGCACCATGGCCTTCATGATGCCCACCTCCTGTCCTGCATGGTGGATGTACTCCCGGTCCAGGTAATACCCCCGAGCGCTCAGATACAGAAGGTAGACAACGGCATCTTCCGGCAGCTCTCGATTGATAAAGGCCGTGGCCGGGTAGCTGCCGACCTGCCGGGAAAGGAACTCATCCCGCGATTCCTCGCCGAGGATGTAAGGCAGGGGCCGGATGGCCTTGAATTGATTTCCCAGGTAGAAGAGGTTTGCGGCAATGAGCAGGGCAACGGCGAAAGGAACCGCCCGACCTGCCATCCTCAGGACGCTCTGCCTGCAACTTGCCAGCCACTCGGTGCCGTTTCGTATCCCCATGACGGCGAGGATCGTCATGAACGGCAGGATCGGCAGCATATAGCGGATGCGCACGTCCGCCATGAGAAGCGACACGAGGAAGACGAAACGCGATGAACAGGAAGAAAAAAGAACCGGTGGCCCTTTCGGCTCCCGACAAATGCAAAGGGGATTGCCAGCGCAAACAGCGGGTTCAAAACACCGTCGAAGTGCTGCGGGGAGTGATCCCGGCCTTCGAAAAAGATCCGCAGCGGCAAAAGCAGGATCTGCCAGACATCTTCCCCATAGAGCAGTGTCCTGTTCCGGAAGAAATTAAAGCCCCCTCTCTCCACATCGCCTGCCACCAGGAAGGCAGCAGGTTCACGCCCGCCATGGATAAACGCAAAGAGGTTGTCCAGGAGAGGGTAGATCGGGTTTCCCTGCAGGATGAGGTTTTTCACCAGCCACGGCGATACCACGGCAAGCGCAACCAGGGAAAAGAGTGCCCCCCACCGGATCGCCTGCAGCTGTCTTCCCGTATCCCTTGCGTAGAGAAAACAGACGGCCCCGCCGAGGAAGAGCCACGAAATGAGGGCGTTGTATTTTGTGCCTGCGGCCAGCCCCATGCAGACGCCCGAAAGAAGGATCCATTTCACATCTTCATAGCGGCCGTCCCGCCAGCGGAGATAGGAAAGGACGCTGGCCGTCGTGAAAAAGATCATCCCCAGATCCACGTATGCGGTAATGGATAATCGGATGACCATCGGGGTGCTGACGAAGACCAGCAGGCCGAGCATCCCCCAGATCCGTCCTGCATGCTTCTTGAGGTATCGGTAAACGAGATATCCCGTCCCCCAACCGAACAGCATGTGGATCAGGGCGGGCAGCATATCGTTGCCGAACCGCAGCGCAACCCAATACATGAGATCCACGTTCATCGGGAAGTAACTGTAATCAGCCCAGGGCGTCTCGAAGAAACCTCCATGACGGATCCAGAGTTTCGGGATGGCAAGGTGATGGATGAGCGCATCTCGCGATATGGGAGGGGTAAGGCAGAGGAGCCCCTCCAGGGCGATGATTACGAAAAGAGCCATGGAGATCAGCCACATCGTGATCCGCTCCGCAGACCCGAAGGGCGCATCGGCTGGACCGGACGCCTCTTTCCGATCGCGCAGCGTCTCCATTTCCTTGTCGTCCGGTGAGCCAGGCATTTTCTACGCTTCTCCTTCTTGAAAAACTCTACTTCGCGGTATGTGTGAGAACCTGCCTCATATTCTCCTCTATTGCACGGTCTTGCGGAGCGAGTGCATGGGCTTGTCTGAAGTGATCAACGGCCTCGTCAATCCGACCCAGATTCATGAGGGCTATCCCGATGTTATTGTGCGCCTGCGCACTATGCGGATTGATGCGTAGGGCCTCAATCAGATGCGGCACGGCCTCCACCGGCTTTCCCTGCAGAATGGTTAGCATACCCAGATTGGTAAGAGCTCCCTCGTGAGCGGGGTCGATCCGGAGGACCTGCCTGAAATCCTCCACGGCCTCGTCGAGCTTCCCCTGCCTCATGGAAAATACACCACGGTCGATCAGGGCTCTTGTCAATCGCGGATCGATTTCCAGCGCCTTTGTGAAAAAATACATCGCCTCTGCCGGAGGGGTCTCGCGCGAGGCACAGACCCCCAAACCGTGATAGGGATCGGCATAATTTTTCTTCATCTCGATGGCCTTCAGAAAATGCGGCACGGCCTTTTGACAGTCGTTTTGATCCAGGTAGAAGGCCCCGATGTTGTGGTGCGCCACGGGATTGACCTCTGTTACCAGGAGTGCATGCCCGAAGAGGGTCAGGCTGTTCTTCCAGGTCCCGACCTGTGCCCTTGCAAGGAATAGCAGCCCCGACAGGGCAATGAGAATAACGACGAGGATCGCGTGTTTCCATTTCGGCTGCCTCTCAACGATCGCTTTCATCCCCCAGGAAATGGCGATGAAAAGGCCCACCAGGGGAATATACGTGTACCGGTCCGCCATGGATTGCGAGCCCACCTGGATGATCCCGATCACCGGGACCAGCGTGCCCAGGTACCACAGCCAGCCGACGAGCAGGAAGGGAAACTCCCGCGCCTTTCGGACAACCAGACAGGAGATCGAAACCAGGAACAGAAGGGCAATAACGACCTTCCAGGCCGGCAGCAAACCTTCGTGTGGATATAAAACAGCCAGATCGACGGGCCAGAGCATCTTCCGGATGTATTCCAGGTACGAAACGGCTGCGTTGGCGATCCGAACCGCAATGGGCATCTTCTCGATGGACCAGACGGCGCCGACCTCCCTCTGAGCGACCAGCGTAACGACGCTTGATACGGCAGCCATGAGAAAGAGCGGCAGCTTTTCAACGACGAGCCCCATGGCAACCGGGCGGCCTGATGTCTTATCCCGTCCTGACCACCGGTCGAAGGCGGTTCTCGCATCGGTGAATCGCCGAAGGGGCCAGTAATCGAGAAGCAGGAGGGTAAAGGGAAGCGTCACGAGCATCGGCTTCGACAGCAGGCCCAGGACAAATGACAGCATGACCAGGAGATAGCGGCGGATCGTGGGATGCTTCACATAATAAGCGTAGGCGCCGATCGTGAGGATCCAGAAGAAGCCGCTGAGGACGTCCTTCCTTTCCGCGACCCAGGCAACCGATTCCACGTGAAGGGGGTGTATCGCAAACAGGGCCGCCGCGAGTGCACTGCACCAGAGCATACCGGTCATAGACGACAACACGAGAAAAAGAAGGACCGTGCTGGCCGCATGAATCAGCACGCTCGTCCGGTGATGGCCTCCGGCATTCAATTGGTAGGCCTCGAAATCCGCCCTGTGGGAAATCCAGGAGAGCGGATGCCAGTTTCCCGCATGAAAGGTTGTGAAGGACCACGTTACGCCTTTCATCGAAAGGCCGTCGTGAACCGGGCGGTTGTCTGTTATGTAGAGTTCGTCATCGTAGACAAAATCGAACGATTGAACTGGCCAGTAAAGGATCAGCGTCACCGCCGCCAGCAGGAGGGCGATCAGCAAAGTCTGGCGAAAGCATTTACTTTCCATTCTTAACATACCCGAAGACAGCATACTGCCTTTACCGCAGCCGGAGATTAGAATCGGCAAGGAATGAGATTGATCTGATTAGATTATAGCAAGAAGCGGGCCTTTCGTGATATCTGCCGCATACGATCTTTCATGTCCTGCTGCGATGATAACGGCTCTTCCCGATAAAAAAACCGGGTGAAGGAAAATCCTTTCACCCGGTTTCGGTTGAACCCTCTTTAGTCTTCTTTACGGGGTGATCGCACCTGAGGCGTTGATCGTATACGTCGTGTTGCCGCTTCCGTGAACGGACGTGAGCGAAAGCCCTGCCATCGATCCCGTAGCTGGAGTCAACGTGACGCCGGTGGATGCCGTATAGCCTGCGCTCTGCAGTTTTGCAACATCCACCGTGGCGGTGGGCCAGTCACTGAAGTAGGCCTGGGCTGCCGTGTAGGCGTTTTTCACGTCCGCGCGGGCTGCCGTGTTGTAGCCCCGGATCCTGTAAGAGGTGAACTGCGGGATTGCGATTGCCGCCAGGATGGCGATGATCGCGATAACGATCATCAACTCGATCAATGTGAAGCCCTTCTTGTTTCTCTTTTTCGCGAAATAACTGATCATGATAACCTCCTGTTTCTTTGTCTTTCCTATGTTTATTTAACGATCTTTCGCCTTCTCACTAATTCTTTTCAGACCGAACCGCCTGCTTTTTTTTATCGCCCTCCTTGTGGTGATTATTTCGTTATGACCGGGGTAGAGCATATCGCATGCCATGGGCTGCGCTTTTCTTTATTTCTTTCATATCACAATGATTTCAAAGTGATACAAGCGATCATCCGTCTTTTGTGCATCGGTTCCAACCCTTGAAAATCGCAAAAAAATGATGAATCTCATCAGCTCCTGCTGATCTTCATCACCATCCTCCCCGGCCCGCGCCTGGAGGCGAAAGCCGTCAGCAAAATCACGGCCGCTTCGATCCTTTTGTTTCCTGTTGCGATGATCATTGCTCTGAACGATAAAAAAACCGGGTGAAGGAAAATCCTTTCACCCGGTTTCGGTTGAACCCTCTTTAGTCTTCTTTACGGGGTGATCGCACCTGCGGCGTTGATCGTATACGTCGTGTTGCCGCTGCTGTGAACGGACGTGAGCGAAAGCCCTGCCATCGTTCCGGTAGCTGGATTCACCGTGACGCCGGTGGACGGCGTATAGCCTGCGCTCTGCAGTTTAGCCACATCCACCGTGGCGGCGGGCCAGTCACTGAAGTAGGCCTGGGCTGCCGTGTAGGCGTTTTTCACGTCCGCGCGTGCTGCCGTGTTGTAGCCCCGGATCCTGTATGAGGTGAACTGCGGGATTGCGATTGCCGCCAGGATGGCGATGATCGCGATAACGATCATCAGCTCGATCAATGTGAAGCCCTTCTTGTTTCTCTTTTTCGCGAAATAACTGATCATGATAACCTCCTGTTGTCTTTGTCTTTCCTATATTTATTTAAGATCGTTCGCCTTCTCACTCATTCTTTTCAGACCGAACCGCCTGCTCTGTTTTATCGCCCCCCTTGTGGTGATTTTTTCGTTCTGACCCTGGTAGAGCAAATCGTATGCCACAACATATAATTTTTTTTATTTTTTGTATTTCATACTTGATATCAATTAGTTACAATCGATCCACCGTCTTCTCGTGCATCGGTTCCAGCCCTTCGAAAACCGGCAGAGAGTGATGAAATTCATCATCTCCTGCTGCGCCTCATCACTTTCCTTCCCCTTCCCCGTTTTCCATCTCGAGCTTATCGAGTCTGTGCCGAAGACTGGGGAAACTCACCCCGAGAAGCGAGGCCGCTTTCGTCTTGGACCCCTTCGCCTTTTCGAGGGCCTTGCGGATGATCTCCCGCTCGAATCTCTCCAGTTCCCGGTTGAGGTCGACGCCTCTCTCGGGAAACGCCTCTTCGGGCTCGGTCGCACCCGCTTCCCCGTTGCCGTCTTCGGCAATAATGAGACTCTCAGGCAGAATGATGCTCGAGTTCTCCAGGGCGACGCTTCGTTCGATGATATTTTCCAGCTCCCGGATGTTTCCCGGAAACGGGTAGCGCATGAGCAGCTCCAGGGCGTACGTGGAGATCCTCTTGACCTCCTTGCCGAACTCCTTTGCGTATTTCTCGATGAAGTACTGCGCCAGAAGCGGGATGTCCTCCCTGCGCTTTCTCAGCGGCGGGATGCGGATCGGGATCACGTTGAGCCGGAAGTAGAGATCCTCGCGGAACTCACCCTGTTTGACCTTCTCCTGGAGGTCCTGGTTCGTCGCCGAGACGATCCTCACGTCGACCTTGATGTCTTCGGAGCCGCCGATTCTGCGGACGGTCTTCTCCTGGACGACGCGAAGCAGCTTGACCTGGAGGATGATGGGCAACTCGGCGATCTCGTCGAGAAAGATCGTCCCGCCCCGGGCGAACTCGAAGAGTCCCGCCTTGTCCGCAAAGGCCCCTGTGAAGGAGCCCTTCATATACCCGAAAAGCTCACTCTCCAGGAGGTTCTCCGGGATGCCGCCACAGTTGATGGCGACAAAGGGCTTGTCCTTCCGGGAGCTGTTGCCGTGGACGGCCCGGGCGACAAGCTCTTTGCCTGTCCCGCTCTCCCCGAGGATGAGGACGTTGGCCGGCGTGTCGGCCACCTTGCCGATCAGGGCGTAGACCTTGTGCATCTCCCTGCTGCGGCCCACCATGGTCCCGAAGTACCTTGCGTCTTCCCCCTCCTCCGGGGGAAGCGAGGGCTCTTTCCGGGCGGTCTCTTTCTTGTCGATGGCGTCCCGGACAATGGCCAGCAGGTCATCGACATTGAAGTTCTTCTCGACGTAGTCATAGGCCCCCTCGCGCATGGCCGCCAGGGCCGTCTCACCCGAAGCGAAGGCCGTCAAAAGGATCACGGCTGTCCCCGGCGCCGTCTCCTTGATTCCCTTGAGCAGGTCGATCCCGTCCACGCGGGGCATCTTCAGATCCGTGATGACGAGGTCGAATTTCTTCTTCCCGATGATCTCGAGCGCAGCCGCCCCGTCGTCGGCCGTCGCAACCTGATAGCCAGCGCGGGAGAGCATGATATCGAGGACATCCTGCATGCCCCTGTCATCGTCGACAACGAGGATCCGTTCCATATACGCTCCTTAGCTTGCCGCCGCGCGCTGCGCCGGGAGATTCGTTTCATCCGGGACGATCTTTTTCTCCGGTTCGATCCGGGGAAGCCGTATCGAGAATTGAGTGCCCGATCGGGCGTCGCTTTGCACGACGACAGCACCCCCGTGGCTCTCCACGATCCGCCTCACGATGGCGAGCCCCAGGCCGCTGCCCCTCTCCTTCGTCGTGTAGAAGGGCTCCCAGATCTTTTCCAGATCGGCCGCGTCAATCCCGCATCCCGTATCGCCGATCTCGATCCTCACGGCCTGCCTCTCCCCGTCAAGCCCGTCGGGGCACGCCGCTACGCTGAGCGTCCCGCCG
Source organism: uncultured delta proteobacterium (assembly GCA_963705165.1). Lineage (GTDB taxonomy): Bacteria > Desulfobacterota > Syntrophia > Syntrophales > UBA2192 > UBA2192. The sequence continues at coordinate 78,840 of CAVPJD010000033.1, forward strand.
TCGGGCATGGCCTGCATCGAATTGATCATCAGGTTCAAGAGGATCTGCCGGATCTCGGCGGGATCGCCCATCACCCGAAGATCATGCCCGAGGGTTTTCCGGATCTCCACCCGGGGATTCCACTCCGCGCCGACGGTAAGCGACTCGATGACGTCCTCCACGAGCCGGCCGATGTCAGTCTCCGATCGCCTGCCCAGGTTCGATCGTGCCATGAGGAGGAAGTTTCTCACGAGACTCTCCATCTGGTCCTTCGCCCGGAGAATGACCTGCATGAGCCTCTCGTCCGTCGGCTCCAGCTTCAGGTCCCGCCGGAGGATCTGGATGGAGCCGCTGATGGACTGAAGCGGTGTCCGCAGTTCGTGTGCAAGCCCCGCAGCCATCTGGCCGATGAAGGCAAACTGTTTGTTTTTCTCGCCCTCCCGTTCCATCTCCTTGACGGCCGTGAGGTTCTGGAAGATGAGGATGCTGCCGATCTTCACGCCGCGCTCGAAGAGGGGGGATTCGGAGATACCCAGGATCATCGACTCCCCGGATTTTTTCCGGATCACGACCTCGAATCGCTTCCTTTGACGCTTCGTCTCTTCAGGCTCTATCGGCGAAATAATGGCCGAGACCCCGGGAAAGATTTCCGCGATGCTGCGGTTGCCGACCTCCCCGAAGGCGTAACCGGAGATCTCCTCGGCGGCCCGGTTGAAGGAGCGGATATGGCCCTCGAGGTTGACCGTCAGGATGCCCGTGTCGACGGACTCGATGATGCTGCGGTGCAGAAGATCGAGCCGGTCGAAGGCCGTAGCCTTTTCCGCCAGCAGGCGCTTGGTCTTGCGCTCCTGCTCGACGACGAAGCTCGTCAGCAGGGCAATAAGGAAAAAGGAGGCCACATGGGTGATGGCCCGTGTGAGGATGTAACTCCGGGTCAGTTCCCCCCGGGGGACGATCCCCTCGTCATAGAGGAACTCGAAAATGCCCGGGAAGTCCAGGTTGACGAGCAGCACGTAGCACAGGCTGCTCAGGGCCGCGATAGAGAGCCCTCCCTTCCGGCCCATGAACAGGGTCGAGTAGATGATCACGAGCGAGTAGAGGACTGAATAGATGCTGTCGATCCCGCCCGTGACCAGGACGGTCCCGGTCACGAAGATCACGTCGAAGACGGACTGGACCGCAATGTTCATCCGGAGATGCCGGGCCGTTTTGGGCAGGGCCAGACATGCGAGCGAAAAGATGTAGATGGCCGAGATGAGGAAATAGCTGGTCCAGAGATACTCCTCCGGCAGCTGCCTGACGGCGCGGAACTGGATGAAGATCGTCACGCCGAGGAAATAGGAAACGACGGCGATCCTCGAAAAGACGATCCACCGGGTGTTTCGCTCGACCTGATCCTTTTCGAAAAGATGATTTCCCGACATTACGCGAAAGTACCCCTCTGACGACTGCTTAAATCCCCCCCGCCCCTCTTCGTAAAGGGGGGATCAAAAGGGGATTTTTATTCCTCGGCATACGCAGGTTCTAAACAAAAAGGTTTCACCTGTTACTTTCGTCACATTTCCGGCAATCTTTAGCGTTTCCTGCCTCAACCCGTTGACAGGCGGCCGCGAATGTGTTTTGACCTCAAGCTACGCAGGGTATCGGGTCCAGGGTCTAGGGTACAGGGTTTCAGGGAATTCCGTTGAATCCGCACTGCAGGCATGGCGCATGATCAAGAGACCGCTTCCCGTTCTTCTTCTTTTCTTCATCGGCGGTATCGTACTCGGGTACGCAACCGAAATTCCCCGGCCGTGGATCCTCGGATCCCTCGCCGCCGGCCTCATTCTATCCCTGTTGTTTTTCGTCGCGCGGCGGCATGCCGCCGCCTTCTGCCTGATCGGGTCCTGTTTCTTCGCCCTCGGCACCCTGGGGATCAGCATGACCCTGCATGACGACCCCGCCCCGGATCACATCGTGCACTGGGCGGAAAAAGGGAAAATTGTCCTCGACGGGATCGTTTCCGAAAATCCGAGGGTCTCCGAGGACAGGACGTCCCTCGTGCTGGAGGCCTCGCGGGTTTCGGGCGAAGGGTTTTCCCGGGGCGTAAGCGGAAAAATTCTGCTCTCGGTCGGGGAGAACACGCGTCTTTTCAAGGTTGGCGATCTCATCCGGACGGAGACGCGCCTGAGGCACCCTCGAAGCTTCGGGAACCCCGGCGCCTTCGACTACGAGCGCTACCTCCGGCTTCAGGGGATCCGGGTGAGGGGTTTCGTAAACGACCCCCGGAAGATCGTCCTGATCCGCGAGGGACAGGGTGATCCCATAAGGCAGGCCCTGGAGCAGTTCCGGACCCGAATCCGCGATCGCATCCGTTCCCAGGCCCCCTTCCCCGAGGGGACCCTCATCCAGGCCATGACCCTCGGGGAGCAGAGCGAGATTCCCGCGGGCAATTCAGGACCGGTTCAACCGGACGGGTACCTCCCACATCATCGCCATTTCGGGCTTCAACGTGGGGATCATCGCCCTGATCTCCTTCTTCCTCATCCGGACGCTGCTGAAAACCTCGGAGTATCCTGCTTCTGCGGTTCAACATCCAGAAGCTCTCGGCCCTGTTCGCCTTCGCACCCGTTGTCTTCTACGCCTTCGTCGCGGGGCTCGGCATGTCGACGGTGAGGGCCCTGCTCATGACGCTGGCCCTGCTCATCACGATCCTGATGGGCCGCGGCAGAGACCTCTTCAACACCCTGGCGCTGGCCGCCTTCGTGATCCTGGTTGTCTCCCCGGCCGCCCTTTTCGACATCTCCTTCCAGCTTTCCTTCACGGCCGTGGCTTCGATCCTGCTTTTCATGCCGGGCATCACGGAGCGCCTGACGGCATGGAAAAACAGAGCGGAAAGACGCCCCGCGAGACTGGGCAGGAGAATCACCGCCGATCTTCTCCTTTTTGTTGCCGTCTCTGCTGCCTGCACACTGGGCACCCTGCCCTTTATCGTGTACTACTTCAACCGGATATCCAACATCACCCTCGTGGCCAACCTTCTGCTCGTGCCGATTCTCGGCTTTGTCGTCCTGCCTTTTTCCATGTTGCTCATCATCGTCGCCCCGCTGTCCGATACCCTTTCGGCACTACTTATCGACATCACCACGGTGCTGACCCGTCTTTGCCTGGATCTCAACGACTGGCTCGCCGCCCTCCCGGGGTCGTCTTCGATCATCACGACACCGACGATCCCCGAACTTGCGGCCTACTACGTCATCCTGATCTCGGCGGCTCTGCTGTTGGGGCTGCCCGGTCGCACCTCAGGGGAACTCCCCATCTTCCGGACCCGGCGGAAGGCTCTGGCCGTGATGGCGCTGGCCGTGATCTTCCTGGCCGGCGATGCCGCCTGGCTTCACCGGAAACTTCAGAACCGGGACACGTTGCGCGTCACCTTCCTCAATGTGGGCCACGCCAGTTGCGCCCTCGTCGAATTCCCCGGCGGAAAACGGATGCTGGTCGACGGCGGCGGTTCCTACGACGACCGCTTCGATGTGGGCCGCTACGTCGTCGCCCCCTTCCTCTGGCACGAGCGCATCGGGATCATCGACACGATCGTCCTGACCCACCCCCACCCGGACCATGTGAATGGACTTCCTTACATTTTGGACAATTTCGACGTGAAGGAAGTATGGACAAACGGCGACGAGTCCATCGTCCACTGGGGCGTACCCCTGGTGGAAAAGATGAAACAGAAAGGCATCACGCCCCGCCACCTCACCTCGAACTCGGCGCCGGTCGACATGAGCGGCGTGCGCATCGATGTCCTGAACCCAGGGAAAGGCCCGCCTCCCGGTGAGGATCTCAACGACCGCGAGATCAACGAGCGGGCCCTCGTCTTGCAGCTCCGATGGGGCGATACCGCGTTTCTGCTTCCCTCGGACATCGGCGAGCCCACCGAGTCGAAGCTCGCTGCCCGTTACAGAACCCTGGCGAGCGGGGTCCTGCTTGCCCCGCACCACGGTTCCGCGAACTCCAACTCACAGCCCTTCCTCCGTGCCGTCCGACCGGATACGATCGTCATCAGCACCGGGCGCCCCGTCCGCGACGATGTCCTCGAGCGGTACCGGCAGACAGGGGCCGCCGTCTTCCGCACGGACGTGCACGGGGCCATCCGCATCTCCACGGACGGGCGCCGTTACGAGGTCGTTCCATTCAAAAGCCCATGATTTATATTGCCTTTCAGGAGGTATTATGTTAGCAGTACAGGTTCAAATTCCGCTGTTGGGTGCCATGCCGTCATGAAAATCATCACCGCCGTCAGGGGGTTTAAGGACATCCTGCCGGGCGAATCGGAAAAATGGCAATACGTGGAAGGGAAGGCCCGGGAAATATTCGGGAATTTCGGGTTCCGCGAGATTGTCCTCCCCATCCTGGAGAAGACGGAGCTCTTCAAGCGCTCGATCGGCGAGACGACGGACATCGTCGAGAAGGAGATGTACACCTTCGTCGACCGCGGGGATGAATCCCTGACGATGCGACCCGAGGCGACGGCCTCGATCATGCGGGCCTACCTCGAGCACAGCCTTTACGCGTCGGAAACCCTGGTGAAGCTCTTCACCATCGGTCCCATGTTCCGTCGCGAACGCCCCCAGAAAGGTCGGTTCCGCCAGTTCAACCAGCTCAATGCGGAACTCCTCGGCTCGAAGGACCCGCGCGTGGATGCCGAGGTCATCCTGATGCTGATCCACTTCCTGCGCGGCGTCGGTGTTGTCGATGCGCAGCTCGAGATCAATTCCCTGGGCTGCCCGGCCTGCCGCCCGGCCTTCCGTGAGGTGATCCACACGTACCTGTCCGGAAAGAGCGGCGGTCTCTGTGAAGACTGCCAGAGGCGCCTTTCGACGAACCCGCTTCGGGTCTTCGACTGCAAGGTGGAGCAATGCCGGGAGATCGTCTCCACGGCACCCCTGCTGATCGAGTTTCTATGCGGTGAGTGCCGCGATCACTTCAGCCAGGTCCAGACGAGCCTTAGGCAGTTCGAGACCCCCTTCACCGTCAACGCACGGATGGTCCGGGGCCTGGACTACTACACGAAAACCGCCTTCGAGGTCACCACGAACTCCCTGGGCGCCCAGAACGCCATCGCGGGAGGCGGCCGTTATGACCGGCTCGTCGAAGACCTGGGAGGCCCCGAGAGCCCGGGGATCGGCTTCGCCGTGGGCCTGGAGAGGCTCGTCGCCGTGGCCCCCATCCCCGACGAGAGCGTCATCCGGAGACCCGATCTGTTCATCGCCGCCCTGGGAAAGGAAGCGCAGGACTGCGCCTTTTTTCTCTGCAACCGCCTGCGGATGGCGGGCGCCCACATTGAGACGGACTACGGGGCACGGAGCCTCAAGAGCCAGATGAAGCGCTCCGACAAGCTGGGCTGCCGCTACACGCTCATCCTGGGGGAACGGGAGCTGCAGGAAAAGCAGGCCCTGCTGCGGGACATGAAGGGAAGCGCGCAGCAGACCATCGGGCTCGATGATGCAGAAAGTACATTATTGAGCATCCTTTCGAAGAACTGATTATTTTAGGGCGGCTCAAAAATGATTGGATGCAAACCATAAAACAACAGAGGGTAAGAGGGTTTGAGGGTAAGAAGTGGAGAAGCCCAGAACGTTCGTTCACTGATCCAACCCTCTCACCTTCTCATCTTCTTAACTTCTGCCCTTTGAACGGGAGGTAATACCCTTGTCCGACTTCATCTCGAAAATCAAAAGAACCCATTACTGCGGTCACCTCAAGGCGGATGACGCAGGGAAAGAAGTGGTCCTGATGGGCTGGGTGCATCGCCGCCGCGACCACGGCGGGGTCATCTTCGTCGACCTGCGCGACCGCGAAGGCATCGTGCAGGTCGTCTTCAACCCCGAGGCCCAGGCCGATTCCCACAAGGAGGCCCACCGCATCCGCAGCGAGTTCGTCCTCGCCCTGAAAGGAACGGTTCGCAAACGCCCGGAGGGAATGGAAAACCCCGAGCTGCCCACCGGCCAGATCGAGGTGCTCGTCAATACCCTCGACATCCTCAGCGAGGCGAAAACGCCCCCCTTCGTGCTCGATGTCGACATGGAGATCTCGGAAAACATCCGGCTCAAGTACCGTTACCTCGATTTGCGCAGACCGGCGCTTCAGCGCAATATCATCCTGCGGAGCCGTGTGGCCGCCGCGACGCGGGAGTACTTCATCTCGCAGGGATTCATCGAGGTGGAGACGCCAATGCTCGCGAAAAGCACTCCCGAGGGAGCCCGCGATTACCTGGTGCCCAGCCGCGTCAACCAGGGCACATTCTATGCGCTTCCCCAGTCACCGCAGACGTTCAAGCAGCTTCTGATGATAGCGGGCTTCGACCGCTATTTTCAGATCGTCAAGTGTTTCCGTGACGAAGACCTGCGGGCCGACCGCCAGCCCGAGTTCACGCAGATCGACGTGGAGATGTCCTTCATCAACGAGGAGGACATCATCTCGACCATGGAAGGCCTCATGGCCCACATCTTCAAGGCCGCGACGGGCCGTGATCTCCAGACCCCCTTCCCGAGGATCACCTACCAGGACGCCATGGAGCGCTACGGCCGTGACAACCCCGACACCCGCTTCGCCATGGAGTTGCGCGATGTGACGCAGATCGTGAAGGACTGCGGCTTCAAGGTGTTCAACGAGGTGGCCGCAAGCGGAGGCATCGTCAAGGCCATCCGCATCGAGGACAACCGGCAGCTTTCCCGCAAGGACATCGACGGCCTGACGAACTTCGTCTCCGATTACGGCGCCAAGGGCCTTGCCTGGGCCCGTGTAAACGCCGACGGGTGGACCTCGCCCATCGTGAAGTTTCTCAAGCCCGAAGAGGTGCAGGCCCTCAACAAGGCGATGGAGACCCGCGAGGGCGACCTCATCGTCTTCGTGGCCGACACCCCCGGGATCGTCAACGACGCCCTGGCGAACCTGCGCATCCACGTGGCCAGAAAGCTCAACCTGATCCAACCCGACCAGCTTGCCTTCACGTGGGTCGTCGAGTTTCCGCTGCTGGAGTACAGCGACACGGAAAAGCGCTTCGTGGCCAAGCATCACCCCTTCACGTCGCCCGTGGCGGAGGACCTCCCGCTTCTCGACACGGACCCCGCGAAGGCACGGGCCAGGGCCTACGATCTGGTTTTGAACGGGACTGAGATCGGCGGCGGCAGCATCCGGATCCACCGCACCGAGGTCCAGCAGAAGCTCTTCCAGACGCTGGGGATGAGTGCGGAAGATTCGCGCAGCAAGTTCGGGTTCCTGCTCGACGCCCTCGAGTACGGAACGCCGCCACACGGCGGGATCGCCTTCGGCTTCGACCGCCTGATCATGATCATGACGGGCGCCCCGTCGATCCGGGACGTCATTGCCTTCCCGAAGACCCAGAAGGCAACCGATGCGATGACCGATGCACCGTCTAAGGTGAGCATCGAGCAGCTCATGGAGCTCTCGCTGAAAATCGTCCAGTAAGCGGCCGCATGTCCGGCATTACATTTTTTTCATATTGACAAAGGCGGGGCGATTCTTTATTGATTTTGCATCGTTCACCTTCTCTCGAATCCCGCAGACGGAAAACGGGGGAACGCGGTGAAAAAGGAAGGGCTTCAACAGTGCTGCAGAGCAGGAACATCAATCGTCGGCTTGAAATGGGTCTGGGTGCGGCATGCCCGAAGGTGGCCGAACCGAAGCCTATGATCATTCCGACACGGGATGGGCCCTCCATGACTGGTTGAATCCAATTTCAGGAAGGAAGAGACAAGGGAGGGAACATCAGAGAGTTTCCTCCCTTTTTATTTGCACCCGGGCTGGGCAGGCGACGGCCGCCCGGATGACTTTCAAACATGCACCGCAGGTGCAGGGAGAACGGACATGGCAAAGTGGAACAAGGAAAAGAAGGTCCTCGATCACGAGCACACAAAATTCTGGCGCTATGAGGTAAAGGACGTCGAACAGCCGAACCTCCAGAAGGACGTCTTCCCCTACGACGAGGTCTGCCGCATCGTCTTCGATCACAAGCTCGTCATGATGAGCCCCGCCGAGGACATCTTCATCACCGACACGACCTTCCGGGACGGCCAGCAGGCCAGGCCACCCTACACGGCCAAGCAGATCGCCGACCTGTTCAAGATGATGAGCCGGCTCGGAGGCGAGAAGGGGGTGATCCGCCAGACGGAGTTCTTCCTGTACAGCCAGCGCGACCGCGAAGCCCTCGAGGCCTGCCGCAGCCAGAACCTGCGCTACCCGGAGATCACCGGCTGGATCCGCGCCGTCAAGGAGGACGTACCCCTGGTCAAGGAGATGGGCCTCAAGGAGACGGGCATCCTCACATCGGTGTCGGACTATCACATCTTCCTCAAGCTGGGCGTCACACGCAAGCAGGCCATGGAAATGTATCTCGACGTGGTGCGCTCGATTCTCGAGGCGGGGATCGTCGCCCGGTGCCATTTCGAGGATCTCACCCGGGCGGACATCTACGGGTTCACGATCCCCTTTGCCATCGAGCTGATGAAGCTGCGCGAGCAGAGCGGCATCGACGTCAAGATCCGCCTCTGCGACACCATGGGCTATGGGATCACCTATCCCGGTGCGGCCCTGCCCCGGAGCGTGGACAAGATCGTCCGGGCCTTCGTCGAGGACGCGGGGGTCCCCGGGCACCTGCTCGAGTGGCACGGCCACAACGATTTCCACAAGGCCCTGATCAATGCCACGACGGCGTGGCTCTATGGCTGCAGCGGCGCCAACGGGACCCTGATGGGCATCGGCGAGCGCACGGGAAACCCGCCCGTCGAGGGCCTCATCTTCGAGTACATCCAGCTTCACGGCGAAAACCACGGGATCGACACGACGGTGATCACGGAGATCGCCGACTACGTCAGGCGGGAGATGAACTTCAAGATCGCCCCCAACTACCCCTTTGTCGGCTCCGAGTTCAATGTCACCCGGGCCGGTGTGCACCTCGACGGTCTCGTGAAGAACGAGGAGATCTACAATATCTTCGACACGACGAAGATCCTGAAACGCCCCATCATGCTCGAGATCACCGACAAGTCGGGCAAGGCGGGGATCGTCCACTGGATCAACTCCCGGCTCGACCTCAGGAACGGGGAAGTGATCGACAAGCGCCACCCCGGCATCTCGGCAATTCACAAGTGGGTCATGAAGCAGTACGAGGGGGGCCGCATGACGAGCATCTCCAACGACGAGATGGAGAAGGTCGTCCGCAAGTTCCTCCCCGAGCTCTTCATGTCCGATCTCGAGAAGATCAAGTACCGCGCAGCCCAGGCCGCCGTTGCCGTTGTGCAGCAGGTGATCGACCATCCCGTCATGAAGGCGATGAATCCGGAGATGCAGGAGCCGATCATGCAGCAGTTCATCGACGAAAACCCCTCGATCCAGTTCGCCTACGTCGTCGACACGCACGGCAAAAAGATCACTCGCAACATCACCCACATCACGGACCGGGCAAAGTACGAGAACTTCGGCGTCGGTACGGACTACTCGAACCGCGAGTGGTTCATTCGGCCCCTGGAGGCCGGCAAGATTCACGTGACGGATTTCTACATCTCCAAGATGACGGGCGCCCTTTGCATCACCGTCTCGGCGCCCATCGTCGACGAGCATGATGAAATCCGGGGGGTCTTCGGCGTCGACATCCGCTTCGAGGAGTGGACCAAGAGTGTCGACCTCATCTCCGAGGCCACCGAGCGCGCCTTGAAGTCGGAGTATGAGGCGAAGAAGAAGTCCGATCACTGGTTCTAGCGGGCAGGCGCAAGCGCCTGCGGGCATCAGGCTTCAGGCGTCGGGTTTCGGGACGATGCGGATAATCTGAAGCACAGCCTCTCAAGACATGCTGAGAGACTGTGGATATCAATAAAAAATCAGGATGGGCGGCAATGAGAGTTGCCGCCCTTTTTATTAATCGGTTCATGATATGTTTCAATATTATTGTACTTATACATAATTGTAGATATAATATCATAATATAACGTATATGTAGTGATATTTGCCCTGCAGGCCGCCATTTCCTTCCCGGATTCATTTCATATTTCACATGTTATATTAGCATGTTACAGCTCATTTTTCGTATTTCTCCCGGCATGGCACAAGCCTTGATCTAGAGAAGATCCAAACGCGGCGCAAAGAGAACGCACTCATGCCGCAGGCCTTGCCGTTCAACCCCCTCGGCCGGGCCTGCGGCCCCTCCTCCTTCAAACGGTGCTGGGTTTACCGGTGAAGGCGGGTGCCCTCTTCTGGCAACGAATCGCAAGGCCATTAAACCATGAAGGGAGATATTGATATGACGAAGGCTTTATTGGATCGGATCCTGAGACTTGTTATCGCATCCTTTATCATCCTGGGCATCGGCACCAGCCTGCTCACAGAGGCGATGGCCCAAGAAGTCAAACAAGAGGCCAACCCGGCCGCTCCGGCTGCGGTGGAAGAAAAGCCGACGACCGACTTCACCGTATCGGCCCTCAGCGCCTACATCTGGCGGGGCCAGCAGGCGACCAAAGACAGCATGGTGATCCAGCCCTCCGCGACGGTCGGGTACAAGGGATTCACCGCCAACCTCTGGGGCAACCTGGATACCAACCCCTACTCGACGACGGATGCATCCTACTCCAGCACCTGGACAGAGACGGACCTGACCCTCTCCTACAGCAGGGCCTTCGGTCCCGTGACGGCGGGTTTGGGTTACATCTACTATGGTCTGAACGCCCCGAACTCTGGCGCAGCCGACCCGCTTGATTCCCAGGAGCTCTTCATTTCGCTTGCCGGAAACGTCCTGCTGACCCCGACGCTCACGATCTACAAGGAGATCGATCATTACCACCAGACGTATTTCCTCTTCGGGGTGTCCCACACCTTCGAGCTCACCAAGATGATCGGCCTGAAGCTCGCCGGCTCGTTAAGCTACCTCCTGAGCGACGATGCATCGACCTATCCGAAATATGACGACAACGCTCTGCCGACGACGGACAAGTTCAGCAATTTCCACGACGGTGTGATCTCGGCGACGCTCCCCATCACACCTTGGAAGTATGTCACGATTGCCCCGACCGTATCATGGGTGTTCCCTCTTTCCGATGATGCAAAGAACGAAATGAAGGGCCGCAGCAAGAACGGTCAGGACAATAACTTCTTTTATGGCGGAATCAACGTGAGCTTCGCATTCTAGAGAGAAAGGGTTCAGGGTCCAGGGTTCAGTGTAAAGACAAGAAAAGGATCGGGGATATCAATCCTCGATCCTTATTTTTTCTCTTTAAGTCTGCTCTTCTCCCTGTCCCCTGTCCCCTGTCCCCTGTCACCCTATACCCTATACCCTGTTTTTTAATCTTCATCAATGATCCACTGTTCATAGGGCAGTTCCGTCGGGTGAAGGCCGTCCTCCTCGAGTTCCTCGATAAACCGCGACGGCCGCAGGGGCACCATGCCCATCCCGCGTGAATAGTCGATCAGGGGGTGGCAGAGGTAGAGCTGGTCTTTGGCGCGGGTGGTGGCCACGTAAAACAGCCTCCGCTCCTCTTCCTCGCCGCCGGCCTCGTTGAGCGCGCGGGCCAGCGGGATCATCCCCTCGGCACACCAGATGATGAACACAACGGTCCACTCCAGGCCCTTGGCCTGGTGGATGGAGCTGAGAATCACCTGGTCCTTCGCCTCGGCGGCGCCGGAATCCTCGTTCTCCGTCGTGTTCGTCAGCAGCGAAAGTTCGGCAAGGAAATCCGTCAGGCCCGAGAAGCGCCCCGAGAAATTGGCCAATTGGATCAGATCCTCTTCCCGGGAGAAACTGTCCGTGTATCGCTCCTGCAGATCCTCACGGTACCCCCGGTTGAGAAGCAGGTGGATGAGATCGGCAGGCGCCTGCTCGGCGATCTTCTCGCACAACAGTGCCATGGTCTCGCCGAGCCTCAGAAGCCCGGGAGCCGCCGCCTTCCCGATGCGCTTTACCCAGGCGGGGTCCCGGATTGCCGCCAGGGGGTCTTTCTCGGCCACAAGGGCCTTCCACACCCGGTCCGCCGTAATCCTTCCCACCTTCTCGTAGAGCCCGAGCACCCTCTTCCAGGCTGCCTCGTCCAGGGGGTTTACGAGCACCCTGAGGTAGGACGTGATGTCCTTCACGTGGGCCATCTCGAAAAAGCGGATGCCCGAGCGGATCTCGAAGGGGATGCCGCGCCGTGTCAGCTCCATCTGGAGCTCCATGGAGTGATAGTGGGCACGGTACAGAACGGCGATCTCCCGGATGGGAATCCCCTCCATGATGAGATCCATGATCCGCCGTGCAACAAAGGCCGCCTGCAGGGTGACGTTTCGCACCGGCACGTAGACGGGCTTGAAACCGCCCTTGCGCACGGCCCGCAACTCTTTATGGAACTGGTCGCGGTTCCGGACGATGCTCCGGTTGGCCAGATCCAGGATCTGCGGAGTGCTGCGGTAGTTCGTCTCGAGCTTGAAAAGCTTCACGTCGGGGTAACGGTCCGGGAATCGCAGGATGTTTTCGAAATTGGCCCCCCGGAAGGAATAGATGCTCTGGTGGTCGTCGCCCACCACCATGAGGTTGCGGTGCCGGGAGCCGAGAAGATCGAGAATCGCCGCCTGCAGGCTGTTGGTGTCCTGGTACTCGTCGACGAGGACGTGCAGGAAACGCTCCGCGTATTCCCGGAGGACCTCCGGTTCGTTTCGCAGAAGTTCGAGCCAGTTTGCCAGCATGTCGTCGAAATCCATCAGGTTGAGCGACTTCTTCCGCTTGCGGTAGCTGCGGGCGATGTCGACGATGTCCACGCCGAGGGGACTGAAATGGGGGTACTTCCGGTCGATGACCTCTTCGAGAGGGGTGACGGTGTTGACGGAAAAGCCGATGATCTCGCCCAGGACGGCCCCCTTGGGAAAACGGCCTCCCTTCGTGTCGATCCCGGCATCGGCGATGCAGGCGTTCAGGAGCGACTTCGTGTCGTCCGTATCCATGATGGAATAATTCCGGCCGTAACCCAGCCGGTGGCCGTGACGCCTCAGCACCCGGTTCGCGATGTGATGGAAGGTCCCTCCCCAGAGCCTCCGGATGTCCACGCCCGAGAGCAGCTCCACGCGCCCCAGCATCTCGCGGGCGGCCTTGTTCGTAAAAGTCGCGAGCAGAATCCGCTCCGGAGGCGTGCCCGTCTCGATCAGCCGGGCCACCCGGTACGTGAGTGTCCGCGTCTTGCCGCTACCGGCGCCGGCGATGACGAGCATCGGCCCCCCTTCGGCCGTGACGACGCTGTACTGCTGAGGGTTCAGGTCTTTTTCGTAGTCGATCGGCA
>CAVPJD010000034.1:0-66583 GCA_963705165.1 uncultured delta proteobacterium
CACGGCCTCGTCCTTCACGGCAGGGATGATCATCAGCGTGGCCCTGCTGGCCACGAAGCGCTGGAGGGGAGTCTTTACCGAGCCGTGGAGCGTCAGCTCCCCCACCATCGGTCGGATCATTAACATCGGCTGGCCGTCGGTTTTCCTGCAAGTCGCCTGGCAGGCCGGGAGCATCGTGCTCTACAATATCCTGTCGCGCCTTGGCGAGGGAACCATTACGGCACTCGCCGCCCTGACCAACGGCCTCAGGATCGAGGCGATCATCTTCCTGCCCGCCTTTGCCCTCAACATGGCCGCCTCGGTCCTTGCCGGGCGGAGCCGGGGCGCAGGCGACCCCGGGCGGGCCGAAAAGCTGGGCTGGAAGACGGCAGGGGCGGGCATGGTCCTGCTCGGCGGGCTTGCCGTCCCCGTCTTTATCTGGGCCGAGGCCTTTGCGTCGATCCTGGCCCGGACACCGGAGGTTCTCGCCGAGACGGCCAACTACCTGCGGATCAACATGGTGTCGGAACCCTTCCTTGCCCTGGGGACCATCCTCTCCGGGGCAATTACCGGTGCAGGCGACACGAGGGCCACGATGTGGATCATCGTGGCCTGCATGTGGGGGTGCGGCTGCCGCTTGCGTATCTCCTGGCAATCACCCTGGACTACGGACCACCGGTGTCTGGGTCTCAATGGTCGTATCCATGATGTGCTACGCCTTTCTCATGGCCCTTCGGTTCCGCGGCGGGCGGTGGAAGCACGTGAGGGTGGACTAGACGCAGGCATCAGGCTCCGGGCGTCAGGAATCGTGATGAAAGAAGAGGGATTGCTTTTCCGGTCCTTCGGGTTGTGGTAGGGTCAATGTGCAACCTGGCAGGAGGTGATCGATGACCACCGGCGTGACGATTCGGAACATTATTGAAAGGTACCGAAACATCGCCGTCTACGGGATGTCGAAAGATCCGGGCAAGACGGCCTACTGGGTACCCCAGTACTTGGCCAAAAAGGGTTACGACATCATCCCCGTGAACCCTACCGGAGAAGTGATCCTGAAGCGCAAGAGCTACCCCGACCTGAAGTCGGTCCCGAAGCGGATCGATGTCGTCCTGGTTTTCCGTCGCTCCGAGGATGCACTGGAACCCGTCAAGGAGGCCGTGGCGCGAAAAAAAGAACGAGGCGATATCTCCGTTGTCTGGCTCCAGCAGGGGATCCGCAACGAGGAGGCCCGGAAACTCGCAGAGGAGAATGAAATCGTATTCGTTCAGGACCGGTGCATGTATCATGAGTATCGGATGATCTACCTGATGGACGAATGAGAGTCTGGTGACCGGGGGTGCTTCAGTTCATCTCCCAGTATCAAGGCTGCGAAGATCGGAGGAGCGGAAGAGCAGAAGAGCGGACCGGATTCTAATTTTTTCCGAACTTCCGCTCTTCCTCACTTCCTGACTTCACATTCATATCGCTTTGCGTGGCAATCAACGAATAAGCTGCAGCATCTAACTGGTTTAGGGGTGGAAAGATGTGCGGACGGTTTACCCTCGTGAGTCCCTTTGTCGCCGTCACCGAGCGGTTTCACGCCAAGGCGCCCCCGGATCTTCGTCCCCGTTACAACATCGCGCCGGGCCAGGAAGTCCTCTGCGTCGTCCGTGACGGGGAAAACCGCATCGAGCCCCTCCGGTGGGGCCTCATCCCGTTCTGGGCGAAGGATCCCGCCATCAGCAACCGTCTCATCAACGCCCGCGCCGAGACGGTGGCCGAAAAACCCAGCTTCCGCAGCGCCTTTGCGAAGCGCCGCTGTCTCGTTGTGGCAGACGGGTTTTACGAGTGGCGCCCGGCGGGAAAGCGCAAGGTGCCCGTCTATATTTTTCTGAAATCTAAAAAAGCGTTTGGTTTCGCTGGCCTCTACGAAAGCTGGAAGGACCCTGGCGGAAGAGAGATCCGCACCTGCACGATCATTACGACCGAGGCAAACGAGATCGTGCGGCCCATCCACGACCGTATGCCCGTAATCCTGCCCGAGGGTGTCGAGGATCGCTGGCTCGATCCCGGAGAAGGCAGTCGCGAGAGGCTCCAAGCCCTGCTGGCGCCCTATCCGGCCGAAGAAATGGATGCCTTCGACGTAACCCCCATCGTGAACAGCGCCGGCCACGACGCGCTGGATTGCATCGCCCCCGCCCAGTCGTAGAAAAACATGACATTAATGTCGTAAACGGATGACAAAAGGGTCGCTCCCCGGGAAGGTCCTGTTTTCGGAACTTCCGGGGGATGACCTCTTGATGCCGAGGGGCTCATTGCAGCCGGGCGGTGACATTCTGTCGCTGCCGCCTGTCTTCGGCCTGCCGGGCATGATTAAATATTATTCTTTATAATCGATGGGTTTGGACGAAAAAGGGATGAATCTCATCCCTGGCAGAACGCTTGCTTAGTCTTTGTATGGAAACTGTCCCTGTTCTTTAACGTTGATGAGTCAAAGGAGATTCCTTTGTCGGGAAAGATTCAGTGGGAGACAGACTTGAAAAGAGCCCTGGAGCGAGCAGGCTCCGAGGGGAAGTCCGTTCTGCTATTCTTTCACAACCCGGCTTGAATAGGCTGCCAACAGATGGATGCCGTGACGTATCCAGATGAAAAGGTGGTCGATTTTATCGGGAAAAACGTTATTCCGCTGAAACTGTCATTTGACGCGAAACCGATGGCGGATGACTACAACGTCAAGTGGACGCCGACGCTCATTACAATAAACGGCGGGGGCAAGGAGCATCACCGGACGGTCGGATTCCTGCCGCCGGAGGAGTTGATCCCTTCGCTCATGCTCGGGATCGGAAAGGTTCATTTCGATGCCGAACGAATCGGCGAGGCCTTGAAGTATTTTGAAAATATTGTGAAGGAGTTTCCACGAAGCGACTCAACGGCAGAAGCGCTGTATTTCAAGGGGGTCAGCGAGTACAAGAACACGCACGACGCGAAACCCCTCAAAATGGCTTACGAGCGGCTCCAGGCCGAATATCCGACGAGTATGTGGACGAAACGCGCTTATCCTTACAGACTGTTGTGAGGATATCGACATACAGTTTCCCTCCCCTTCCTCCTCGCCCTGTGCAGTCCCCGCCTTAACTGCATTGGGCGAGAACTTTTTTTACCCCATCCCCATTTTTATCCCGAGTCAGGATTCCTGAATCTCTCTCTTCACCCAGACACTCAAACACTCAAGCACATCTTACACGTCACTTCTTTGCACTGATCACTGGCCACTGAACACTGACCACTGCCTTCAGGACCATCGCAGCCGCAGCGAGTTCGTCACGACGGACACCGAACTGAGCGCCATGGCGATGGCGGCGTAGACGGGGTTGAGCAGGACCCCGAAGAAAGGGTAGAGGATGCCCGCGGCGATGGGGATCCCGATGACGTTGTAGATAAAGGCCCAGAAGAGATTCTGCCGGATGGTCTGCATGGTCCGGAAGGAAAGCTTGATAGCCTCGGGCACGGCCCGCAGGTCGTCGCGGATGAGGGTGATGTCGGAGGCCTCGATGGCCACGTCGGTCCCCGCTCCGATGGCGATGCCGATGTCGGCGGCCGAGAGTGCCGGGGCGTCGTTGATCCCGTCGCCCACCATGGCCACGATCTCGCCCTGGGCCATCAGACGGTTGATCTCCCGGGCTTTCCCGCCGGGCAGGACCTCGGCGAGCACCCGGTCGATGCCGAGGATAGTGCCCATGGCCCGGGCGGTGCCCTCGTTGTCTCCTGTGATCATGGCCACCTTGAGACCCATCTCTTTGAGGGCCTTCACTGTCTCAGCGGCCGTGTCTTTCGCGACATCGGACAGGGCGATGATGCCGGCCACCGCTCCCCCCTCGGCCACGTAGACGCAGGTCTTGGCCTCCGAGGAAAGCCGCATACCCGTTTCAGCAAGGCCGTTGAAACTCAATTGCTCCTGCTCGATCAGTTTCTGATTGCCGAGAAGAAGCGGTGCGCCGTTGAGGACGGCCCTTGCACCGAGACCGGAGAGGGCCTCGAAACCCTCGACGGGCTCCGGACGGATTCCCTCGTCCCTCGCCTTCTCGACGATGGCCCTTGCAAGAGGATGCTCCGACAAATCCTCCACGGAGGCGGCGATCCGGAGCACGTGGCTCTTCGTCATGCCGGGGGCCGTGACGATGTCGGTCACGCGGGGCTCGCCCACGGTGAGGGTCCCCGTTTTGTCGAAGACGATCATGGTGAGCCGGTGAGCCTTCTCCAGGCTCTCGCCCCCCTTGATGAGAATCCCCTTCTCGGCGCCGATCCCCGTTCCCACCATGACGGCCGTCGGTGTCGCCAGTCCCATGGCGCAGGGGCAGGCGATGATGAGGACGGAGACGAAGTTGAGCAGGGCCCGCGTGAAGACGGGGTCCGGGACGAAGAAAGCCCAGACGATGAAGGTGATCGCGGCGATGGCCATGACGGCGGGCACGAAGACGGCGGCCACGCGGTCGGCGATCCGCTGAATGGGCGCCTTGGAGCCCTGGGCCTCCTCGACAAGGCGGATGATCTGGGCAAGGGCAGTCTCGGCGCCGATCTTTGTTGCCCGGAAGGTAAAGCTTCCGCTCTTGTTGATCGTGGCCCCGAAAACCTCGATCCCGGGCTCCTTCGTGACGGGCATGCTCTCGCCGGTGAGCATGGACTCGTCGACGGCGGAGGCTCCTGTCAGGACGACGCCGTCCGTGGGGATCTTCTCACCGGGCCGCACGAGGATCTCGTCGCCCTTCATGACCTCTTCGACGGGGATGTCCGCCGGCTGGCCATCCCGGATCACGCGCGCCGTCCTGGGCCTCAGGCCCACGAGGCGCTTGATCGCCTGGGAGGTCTTTCCCTTCGTCCGCGCCTCCAGGAGCCGGCCCAATACGATGAAGCTGACGATGAAAGCCGCCCCGTCATAATAGACGTGGAGACCCATCCCCGCGTGGGTGAAGACGGCCGGGAAAAAGGTGGCCAGCGCCGAGTAGAGATAGGCCGAGAGAGCCCCCATGGACACCAGCGTGTTCATGTCGGAGGTCTTCTGCTTCAGCGCCTTCAGGGCCCCCGTGTGAAAGCGGCTGCCCACCCAGAAGACGACGGGTGTCGTCAGGGCAAAGAGGATATAGAGCATTGCCTGGCGGGGGATGGAGCCGAGGAAAGGGAACCACTCCTGCATGGTCCCCATGAAGATGATCACACTGAGGATGATGCCGGCGATAAACTTGACGGTAAGCTCCCGAAGCTCCTTCTCGCGGGCCTTTTCGATGGGGTCCTCCCGCGTGGCATCGAGAACGCCGAGATACTCGTACCCGGCCTCGGTGACGGCCTTGCGCAACCCGCCCGCGCCTGCCCAGTCGGCACCGTGGGTCACCGTCCCGCGGCCCGTGGCCAGGTTCACGGCGGCCTCGGCAACACCGGGCACGTCCTTCAGGGCCATCTCGACTCGCCGCACGCAGGCCGCGCAGGTCATCCCGCCGATGGAGACGGTCGTTTTCTGCATGGCCCCGGGGCCTGCCTGTTCCCGGGAGACCACCTCGTAACCCAGGTCGCGAACCTTCTCGGCCATCGCGTCGGGACTTGCCGCCGCCGGGTCATACTCCACGACGGCCTTCCCGGTGGCGAAGTTGACGGAGGCGTTCTTCACGCCCTCGATGGATCTCAGGCCTTCCTCCACGCGCCGCACGCAGGCGGCGCAGGACATGCCCGAGATGCCGAGTGTGATCTTCTCAGGCAACTTCGAACCCCGCTTTCCTGATGCGCTCGCCGATGACGTTGCGGTCTACAGGCGTTGCCTCATCGAAGGTCGCCTCGCCCTTCGCGAGGTCCACCTTCACGTTGCTGACCCCGTCGATGCCGCTTAATGCCTTCGTGACGGCCATGACGCAGTGGTTGCAGGACATTCCCTTGATCCGGACGGTGGCCATTTCGCTCTCCTTCCATTGAAGCTCCTTTTTTTTATTATAAGCACGGAATGCGTGGATGCCAAACAGAAAACATTTGCTCTTCCAGACGCTTATGCTAAAAAAGGACAATTCAATTATCAAGGACGAAGCCGTTATGAAATACCTTGCAGAAACTCGAGTTTATCGTGGTCAGGGCCCTGATCGTCATGATGGCCCTGGTGGTCCTGTTTGCCTCCCTGGATCTTGCCTGGATCATCATCCGGGACCTCAGCACGCCCCCGTATCTGCTTTTCGACGTCAACCGCCTGCTCGAAATCTTCGGGATGTTCCTGCTGGTGCTCATCGGGATCGAGCTGCTGGAGTCGATCCGGATGTACCTGGACCACAAGCTCGTTCACGTTGAGGTCGTCATGACGGTGGCCATCATCGCGATTGCCCGCAAGGTGATCATCCTCGACGTGAAGGAACTCGATGGCCTCAAGCTCATCGGCATCGGCGTGATTATCATTGCCCTGGCCGGCGGCTACATCTTTATCAAGCGCTGCTACCGGGACGGGACCATCTGTGTGCCGGAGAGACGGGAGGAGTAAAACCGCTTTGAAATCGTGGGAATTTCGGTTATAGTGCGGCCTGTTTTCCCGTTTAACCAACGAAAGAGGAGGGATGAGGGGATATGATCTACAACGAAGAATTCGAGACACTGCCCCGCGAGGCACTGGAGGCGTTGCAGGTCAAGAGGCTCCAGCAGGTGGTCCAGCGCGTCTATCACACCGTGGGCTTCTACAAGCGGACCTTCGACAACGCAGGCATCAAGCCCGACGACATCAAGTCCCTCGACGATCTGAAACGGCTCCCCTTCACGACCAAGCAGGACCTGCGGGACAATTACCCATACGGCCTCTTCGCCGTCCCCATGTCGAGTGTCGTCCGGGTCCATGCCTCCTCGGGCACCACGGGCCGCTCCACCGTCGTGGGCTACACGAAGCGCGACATCGACACCTGGTCCGAGCTCATGGCCCGGTGCTTCGTCATGGCGGGTCTCACGAAGAACGACATCATCCACAACGCTTACGGCTACGGCCTCTTCACGGGCGGCCTCGGGGCCCACTACGGGGCCGAGCGGCTGGGTGCCAGTGTCATCCCCATGTCGGGCGGCAACACGAAGCGCCAGATCATGATCCTCCAGGACTTCGGTCCCACGGCCATCTGCGCCACCCCCTCCTATACGCTCTACCTGGCCGAGCAGGGCGAGGAGATGGGCGTCGACATGCGCTCCCTGAAGCTGCGCGTGGGCATCCTGGGCGCCGAGCCCTGGAGCGAGAAGATGCGCGAGGAAATCGAGAGCAAGCTCAACATCACGGCCCTCGACATCTACGGGCTCTCCGAGGTCATGGGGCCCGGCGTCTCCATGGAGTGCATCGAGGCCAAGCAGGGCCTCCACGTCTACGAGGATCACTTCATCGCCGAGATCATCAACCCCGAGACGGGCGAGTCGGTGCCCGAGGGTGAGGTCGGCGAGCTCGTCTTCACGACGATCACCAAGGAGGCCTTTCCGCTCATCCGCTACCGCACGCGCGATGTCTCGCGGCTCGTCAAGGCGCCCTGCAAGTGCGGCCGCACCCACGTCCGCATGGACCGCGTCACGGGCCGCAGCGACGACATGCTCATCATCCGCGGGGTGAATGTCTACCCCTCCCAGATCGAGGGCGTGCTGCTCAACATCCCGGGTCTCGAGCCCCACTACATGCTCATCGTGGACCGCGAGGGCAACCTGGACACCCTGGAGGTCCAGGTCGAGGTGGGCGAGAAGTTCTTCTCCGAGACGGGCGAAGTGAAGGTCCTCCAGGAGATCAGCCGGCGCATCTCGAAGGACATCAAGGACTACCTGGGCGTCTCGACCAAGGTAAAGCTCGTGGAGCCCAAGACGATCCAGCGTTTCGAGGGCAAGGCGAAACGCGTCATCGACAAGCGCAACATCTGAGACCGAGCAAAGGGGGTGCATCCATGAACAAGGTCGAGCAGATTTCCATATTCCTCGAGAACAAGCCGGGCGGGCTGGAGTTGGTGACACGGGTCCTGAGGGATGCCGCTATCAACATCCGGGCGCTGTCGCTTGCCGACACCTCCGATTTCGGGGTGCTTCGCCTGATCGTCAACGACGCGGAGAAGGCCAAACAGGTTTTAAAAGAAAATGGCTTTACCGTCGGCCGCACGAGTGTCGTCGCCGTGCTGGTCCCCGACCGACCGGGCGGACTTCACGGCATCCTCGAGGCGTTATCGAAGGAGAATGTCAACGTCGAGTACATGTATGCCTACGTCGAACGAAGCGGCGAGAACGCCATCATCATCTTCCGATTCAACGCGACGGACCGCGCCATCGAAATCCTGACGAAGAGCGGGTTCACGGTGTTACCGGGGGAGAAGGTATACAGCCTCTAGAAACCCCTTCCTTGATTTCCCTCTCCCCCACGAGGGAGAGGGCAGGGGTGAGGGGGACTATCCCCGTACCTTTAAAGGGGTGTCGGGTCTAGGGTCTCGGGAATCGAGTGTTGAGAAAATCCCCCTCGTTCCCCCTTTTACAAAGGGGGATGATAGGGGGATTTGATTTTTGGGGGAGTGCGACATGAGCGAAAAGGTCTTCGAAGCCCTGCGCGAGCGGGTGAAGAGCGAGCCCTATGCGAAGATGCTGGGGCTCGAACTCGTGAAGGTCGAGAGCGGCTACGCGCTGATCCGGATGGCCTTTACGGAGAGACACCACAACATTTACGGCCGCTGCCACGGCGGGGCCATCTTCTCGCTCATCGACGAGGCCTTCCAGATCGCCTCAAACTCCAGCGGGAAAATCGAGATCGCCCTCAACGTCAGCGTTTCCTACATGAAAGCCCCCCGGGACGGCGATGTCCTCACGGCCGAGGCAAAGCTCGTCGACAGCTCCCGCCGGATCAGTCATTTCCTCATCGAGGTCCGCAATGCAGCGGGCGATCTCATGGCCTCCTGCCAGGCCACGGCCTACCGCCGCGACGAGCCCCTGCCGTTCTTGTAAGAGCCCAATCCCCCTTTCCATCTCAGCTGTTCATCCTGCCCGTTGCTGATCTCCGTTCAAGAACTTCACCGAGTAATATTGCCTGGAATTGTCTTGACTTTCTCTGGATTGAGCGCATGCTGAAACTGCCAATGTAATAGATGTCGATCAAAACGATGATGACCTCTCTTCCCATTTAGGAAAATCACCGGGAAAATTGAAGCCCTGTCCATTACAATGCGACAGGGCTTTTTGTTTTCAGGGATTCGAAAAGAAGTCTGCAGAAGGAAGGAGCACGGTTATGGCAATGGTCGCGGACACAGAGGAAAGGGTTCGGGAAATCGGGATCAAGAAATCATCGAACATGGAAGCTAGTATTGTCGACACCATGCGTCGATATTTCACGGTGAGTCCCGGGACAGAGAGGAATAATCTGGAAATCGCCATAATCGATGCCACAAAACGATATTTTGAGGCGAATACCGCCAGTTCATGAAGGCTTTAGAAATAATCGGCATGGTGTGATCGGGGATCTAACCGAGGTGGCATTAAGATGTTTGCTGCTGCTCTTTCGTACCCATCTTACATCCCATCAGGCATTTCGAAGTTCAAAATCAACCTTTCCCCTGTGGCGCTTTATGAATAGTATTGAGATTATGTCTGTACCGGGGCGAAGAGTTGGACTTCGAGTTGGAGCACTCGGTCTACGCCCTGGACTCCACGACGATCGATCTGTGCCTGTCGCTCTTCCCCTGGGCCACGTTCCGCAAGACCAAAGGAGCCATCAAGCTTCACACGCTTCTGGATCTGCGGGGATCGATTCCGACCTTTGTCAGCCTGACCCCGGGCAACGTGCACGATGTCAAGCTCCTGGATACCGTACCCCTGCAGAAGGAGTCCATCGTGGCGCTCGATCGCGGCTACACGGACTTCCGCAGGCTCTACGCCGTCCATCGGCAGCCGGCCTTCTTCGTGATCCGGGCCAAGAGCAATCTGCGCTGCCGGCGTCTGAGCTCGCGGCCGGTCCCAAAACCCGTCCGTGCCGATCAGACCATCGTGCTCACGACACCCCGCTCCCGAGAGGCCTATCCGGAGGCCCTGCGGCGCGTCTCCTACGTGGAGCCCGACACGAAAAAGCGGCTCGTGTTCCTGACCAACATCTTCACGATCCCGGCGCAGACCGTGGCGGACATCTTCAAGCTGCGCTGGCAGATCGAGCTGTTCTTCAGATGGATCAAGCAGCACCTGCGGATCAAATCCTTCTTCGGAACGTCGGCCAATGCTGTCAAAACCCAGGTCTGGGTGGCTCTATGCATCTATCTGCTCGTGGCCATCATGAAAAAGCGGCTCAATCTTCCCGGCAGTCTTCACACGCTGTTGCAAATCCTGGAGGTCAATCTCTTCGAGAAAAAGCCCGTCCAGCAACTGGTTCGAGACGCCATGAAGCAAATTACAGAACCCGAAATCAGCAACCAAGCGGATTTATTCAAACCTTAACCGGACAGTACTGAGTAGAAATATCGATATCTTTTGTCTCCGGTGCACTCCTTCCGCTTTGCTTCAGACAAAAAGATTTCGCGACCACCCCTTCAACCAACCTTTTAACCGGCAAACTCAGAGTAAGGAGCAAGGACCATGAAAAAGAGCTACACCATTATCCGTTTTCTTTTTGCCCTCATGATGATCGCCGCCTTTATGGCCTGCGCATCGACACCGCAACAGTCAAGCACGGGGGAAGTTGTCGATGATTCCGTCATTACGACCAAAATAAAAACCCAGCTCGCGAGTGACGAATTTCTCAAGTCATTCCAGATCAGCGTCGAAACCCGCAAAGGCATCGTTGAGCTGAGCGGCTTCGTTGACTCTCAAAAGGCTAAAGACAAGGCGGGCCAGATCGCACGCGGTGTCGAGGGGGTCAAATCCGTCCAGAATGCCCTCATCGTGAAATAGGCATAATCCGAGTACAAAAACAACTCGATCGCTCGTCGCCGGCTGTCACAGGAATGCGTCAGCCGGCAGCAGGCCTCAACAATCAAGGAGGGAGCTTTTATGTTATGGACGATCGCTGTCATACTGATCGTTTTGTGGCTGCTGGGGCTGGTGACCGGCTATACGATGGGTTATTTTATTCACATCCTGCTGGTTATTGCCATTGTCGTCGTCCTGGTCAGAATCATCCAGGGGCGAAGACCCGTCTAGCTGTGAGTAGCCTTGTGATCATATGATGGAACTTGCATCCGGATAGAACATGACTTTCATCAGACCTTGTTCCATCTTCCGATTTCCATCCTGGGGTTCAGCAGCGGATGTGCGACCTTGCCGGATGTCTCTGAAAAGCTTGACGCGGCGCTGACTGCCCGGGTTCCTGGTCCGGGCCTTATGGGCCTTATCGGGGTGAAATAAGGAAGTAGTCGTACACGAGCCGTGCGATGTCTGCGATCACTGTTCCCCGGGTGTCGGGGGGCGCTTCCGAACCTTTGATAAACACGACGATGGCAATGTGACCCTTACCATCCGGCAGCGCAATGAAGCCCACATCATTAACGGTGCCGGCGAGTGTCCCCGTCTTGTCGGCAACGACAGTCCCCGCAGGCAAACGGCCACGGATCCGTTTCAGTCCGGTCGTGCTGCTCTCCATCAAGGCAAGCAGCATGGTTCGTGCCGATTCGCTTACACCGTCCTTCATCCAGATCCTGCACAAGAGCCCCAGCATTGCAGTGGGGGTGGCCTGATCTCTCGGGTCGGCGTCATATGCAGGATTGGCCCTGTAAGCCTTTGCGCGGCGCTCTGCAGCCTGCTTGGTCGACATCCTCCTGAATTGATCCGCCAGAGATGTCGCCGGCGACGCAGGGGCGGGGATTGACAAGACGTCGCGCAGCAGCTCCCTGATCGTTCGGGCCGGATAGATTTCCTTCAAACCCAGGGCTTGCAGATACGCATGGACGGCTGCCGGTCCCCCGGCTACCCGATAGAGAACGTCGGTAGAAGTGTTGTCGCTCTTCGTGATCATGGGCTCGAGGAGGTCGGAAACAGTGAATGAAAGCCCGGGGCGCCAATGAATGTCTCCCAACGGGCCTTCCGGCACCAGCTCCGAGCGCTCCACCGGTATAAGCGATGTCAGCTTGATCTGCCCCTTATCCGCCATGTCGAGGATCTTTGCCGCAACAGCCACCTTTACCGTGCTGGCCATGGGGAAGATCTCGTCTGCATTGAAGACAACCCTGCGGCCGGTTTCCAGGTGGACGGCCGCGACGCCAACCGTTCCCCTGGCGGCCTTTCC
Source organism: uncultured delta proteobacterium (assembly GCA_963705165.1). Taxonomy (GTDB): domain Bacteria; phylum Desulfobacterota; class Syntrophia; order Syntrophales; family UBA2192; genus UBA2192. The sequence continues at coordinate 12,176 of CAVPJD010000034.1, forward strand.
GATCCGTCCGATCTCGGCAACCACCGCACTCATTTGAGGGCTCTGTGTCTCTTGAGCCCATGCCGGAGATCGCCCTGCAGCCAGGAGCGTAAAAAAAATCAGCCAACAGACCGAAAGGATTCGCTGTCTCATCCGCTTCGCCAATTGCGATTTTCTGTCTCTTGCCACGCTGTCGTCTCGACGCTGTCACGAAGGCAATCTCGGCGCAATGCCGGGTTCATCCTTCTATTGAGCCATCAGGCTTCCGCGGCCGCCTCGAGGGCCTCGTCCAGGATCGAGAGGACCATCTCCGCCTCTCCGGGCGTGACGTTGAGGGCCGGGCAGAGGCGGATGACCTTCGTCTGGATCAGGTTGAGGATGAGGCCCCGCTTCAGGGCCTCGTTGAAGATCCGCTCTGCCGTTGCCGCATCGGCCATCTCCATGGCCAGCAGCAGCCCCCGCCCGCGCACATCCTGGATCATTTCCGGAAAGCGTTCTTTCCAGAGAAGCATCTGCTCGTGGATCAGCGCACCGACGCTCTTCACGTTCTGCTCGATGTCGTTGTCTATCAGGTGCCGGATCACGGCATGGGCCACTGCGCAGCCCAGGGGGTTTCCGCAGTAGGTACCGCCGTGGTCGCCCTTCTCGAGTTTTGCCGATACCTCTTCGGAGAGGGCGAAGGCGCCGAAGGGAAACCCCCCGGCGATCCCCTTGGCCAGGGTCATGAAATCCGGCTGGACACCCAATTCCGTAACGGCAAACAGGGGTCCCGTCCGGCAGAATCCCGTCTGAACCTCGTCGACGATCAGGCAGGCACCCGCCTTTCGGCAAAGCTTTTCCACGTCCCGCAGGTAGCCTTCGGGCGGCACATTGACGCCCCCTTCGCCCTGGATGGGCTCGAGGATGACGGCGGCCGTGTTCCCGCCCAGCGCCCCGGCGATGGCCCCGACGTCGCCGTAGGGAACGAAGATGTAGTTGGGCATGAGCGGGTTGAAGCGCTCGCGGTGCTTGGCCTGGCCCGTGGCCGAGGCGGTGCTGATCGTCCGGCCGTGGAAGCTCTGCTCCGTCGAGACGACGTCCATCCGGCCCGTCACCTTTCGGGCCAGCTTGATCACGGCATCGTTTGCCTCGGCGCCGCTGCTGGCGAAAAAGACCCGCGTCAGGTTTGACGGAAGGATCTCGGAGAGAAGGGCGATGAGCTGCGCGCGGGCAGGCGAGTAGGTGAGGCCCGAGTTGGGGTTCTGGATAATTTTCTGGCCCTGTTCCGTCAGGGCGCCTGTAATGGCGGGGTGTGCGTGCCCCAGGCAGGTGACGCCCCACCCTGCGGTGAAGTCGATGTAGCGCCTCCCCGACTCGTCCCAGACGTAGATCCCCTCGCCGCGCTCGATGGAAAGGGGGAGCTTGGTGAAGAAAGGCGGCATGTGACGGTCTTCTGTGGCGATGGTGTTCAATGGCTCTTTCATGGGTGCTCCTGTTGTCTGGTCGTTGCGATGCGAGTGGCCAAGGTTTGCGACAGACCCGGTTTCATTTTAACCTTTTTTTCTCTCCATCAATCAGGTACTCATTAAAAATAGTAAACTCGTCTTGGCGACTCACAGGGTCTCATCCCCGGTGGGCCTTTCCCGCGAATACCGTTCTTGTTTCCGGCCGGAATCATTCATCGGATATCAACTTTACGAAAAAGGAGGACACCATGGATAAACCTCACACGTATTCTTTACCAAAACTGCCTTATGGTTACAAGGAATTGACGCCGTACATTTCCGAAGAACAGCTTCAGCTCCACCATGAAAAGCATCATCAGGCCTATGTGACCGGTGCCAATGCCGTCTTCGAAAAGCTCGAACAGAGCCGCAAGGCCGGCAGCGACCTCGACATGAAGGCGACCCTCAAGGAGCTTTCCTTCCACATCGGCGGGCACCTGCTCCACAGCCTCTTCTGGGCGAACCTGGCCCCGGCGGGCAAGGGCGGCGGCGGGAAGCCGGCAGGTGTTCTGGGGGCGGCCATCGACAAGGAATTCGGCAACTTCGAGCGCTTCCAGAAGGAGTTTAGCCAGGCAGCCGTAAGCGCCGAGGGTTCCGGCTGGGCGGCTCTCGCCTTCTGCCAGCTCACCAACCGCCCCGTCATCATGCAGATCGAGAAGCACAACGTGAACGTCTATCCCATGTTTTCGATCCTCCTGGTGCTCGACGTGTGGGAGCACGCCTACTACCTGGATTACAAGAACCTCCGGGCGAAGTTCGTCGAGGCCTTCTGGAGCCTCGTCAGCTGGGAGGAGGCGAACCGTCGGTTCACGGCCCTGCTCAAGGGTGTGACGATGTAGCGGCCCTGCCGGCGCCGTCCGGCACAAGTGTCCCCTTGAACCCTCTCGAATTCGACAAGGAGAGATCATGGTAAGAATCGACAACTGGCGCATCGTCATCGGCCTGGTGCTCGTTTTTCTTTCGGCATTGCTGTACTTCATCCATTTTCTGGTCTTCCGCGACGCCCATCACATCTTCATCTATCTCGTCGGGGACATCGCCTTCGTCTTTATCGAGGTCCTCCTCGTGACCATGATCATCGACCAGCTTCTGCATTCACGGGAGAAGCAGACCCTGCTGTTCAAGCTCAACATGATCATCGGGCTCTTCTTCACCGAGGCGGGCCGGGAACTGATCTCCCGGCTCTCGACGTTCTACCCCGACGTGGAGAAGATCCGGGCCGACCTCATCATGACGGAGCGCTGGAGCAAGGAGGATTTCGCGGCCCTGGAGAAGAGGCTCGAGACCCTCGACTACCGCATGGAAAGCCAGCGCGGGGACCTGGAGGGGCTGAGGGCTTTGCTCGGTGAGAAGCGGGATTTCCTCCTGAGGCTCCTGGAGAACCCAAATCTGCTTGAGCACGAGGAATTCACCGACCTGCTATGGGGGATCATCCATCTCGCCGAGGAGCTCATGTTTCGGAAGGACTTGGCGGCTCTTCCGAAAACGGATTACGCCCACCTGTCCGTGGACATGCGGCGGGCGTTCACCCGGCTCGTGCTGGGCTGGATCCGGTACATGGCTCACCTGAAGAAGGATTATCCCTACCTGTTTCACCTGGCCGTCCGGACGAACCCCTTCGACCCGACGGCGACCCCGGAGGTGAAGGATTGAAGGGGTATTCCCCTGTGCTGGTCCGGCGCGGGCCGGCGCGGGCAATCGCCTGTCGGAGATGCTCTGATGGATGTCATGGATGAGGCTCTGGATCTCCTGGAGGAAGCCGGGCCCGAGTACGGCCCTGGCTTTTCGAGCCACGCACCGATGGCCGCTGAGGCCCTGCTGGCCCTGGGGCGTGAGGGCGCCGTCATCGATTGGGTGACGGCATACCGCAAGCGGCTGCCGGGCAACCCGGCGCCGGGTCTACCGGTCTTCAGCGGGTACTGGTTCGAGGCCCTCGGCGCGATCGGCCGCTATGCTGACTGGGTGGCCTGCTTCGAGGAGGAGCTTCGCGACGAGGACTGGTGTGCCGTGCTGAACATGTGGGTGCCGCGCCTGCTTCCCGGCATGGTCGGGGCGGCATGGCACGGCGCCATCCGCACGGGGCACGCCGTCCGCAGCCTCAACCGGGATCAATCCCCCGGAAAGCTCCGGGAGCTTGCCCGGGCCCTGGCATACTGGGCCGCACGATATCAATCGCTGCCGGGGTTCCCGGTGCCCAAGGTGGATGTTCGCAATCCGCTTGCCGCAATCGACGAGGTCGTGCCCCTTCCCGACGAGGCGCGCCTGATGAAGGGCCTCATCTACGACAAGGTTCGGAGGCTCAACGGGTTTACGCCCTTCGAGCGGGTGATCAATCTCACGGGGCCGCCCGACGACATCACGCCGTTTACCGTCGATTTGCTCGAGGCGTTCGTGCGCGTCTACCTGGCGAATGCAACGACCCGGGGAAGCGTCATTACCTTCATCCACGGGGTGACGGGGCCCGGGGCCGTCTATCTCATGGCTGCCTGCCTGCTGCCCGATATCAGCCGCATTGCCCTGCGCTACGCCTGGCAGGCCTCGGCGGCACTCTACGCTGCGATCGGGCGCGAAGTTGACAGGGCCCCCTACGATGTCTATGATGAACCAGTAGAGGATCTCGTCACGCGCGCCGTCGAGACGGGCGACGAGCATGCCGTCAAGTTCACCGAGGTGTGCCTCCGGGCGCACCGCATCGATCCGCGGCCGATCTTCCTCGTGGCGGCCCGACACGCCGTCGAACACCTAAAAAGGGCGTAGAGGCGAGGGTGTAGGGTGTAGGCAATAAAGCAGCCAACAGATTCTTTCTGACGACTGTCGGCTGTAGGCTGCGAAATGACCAGATAGACCAAATAGACCAGACAGACCAAATAGACCAGACAGACCAGATAGACCAGATAGACTATCCCCCTTGGAGGTACACATGAAACTCAGCGAATACTTCGAGAAAGCGACCGGCTTGGGCATTCTGGCCACGTCGGACTCGGCGGGGGCCGTCGATGCGGCCGTTTATGCCAAACCCCATTTCATCGACGAGGAGACGGTGGCCTTCATCATGGCCGACAAGCTCACCCACCACAACGTCCAGCAAAATCCCCGTGCCGCCTATCTCTTCAAGGAGGCCGGTGAAAAGTACGTGGGAAAGCGGCTCTATCTCAGAAAGACGAAAGAAGTCCAGGACCCGGAAGCGGTCCACGAGATGCGCCGGAAGAAATACCCCGAGGTCTCCGGGAAATACAGCGACGAGAACAAGTTCATCGTCACCTTCAAGATCGACAAGGTGTTGCCGCTCGTGGGGGACAAGGAATAAAAAATAGCCGACAGCCAACAGCCAACAGCAGACAGGCTCAGGGTGCCACTTTTATTACCTGTCGGCTGTAGACTGTAGGCTGCAGGCTGATTTGCGGAGCAAATCATGAAGATTCTGATGACCGGCGGCACGGGGTTTGTGGGGACTACGCTTGTCCGCGAACTGACGGCGAAGGGCCACTCGGTGACGGTGCTCATGCGCAAGGTCGAGGCCGGGGTCAGTCTTCCCCCGGGCGCAATCTCCCTGGAGGGCGACCCCACGATCCGGGGGGCTTGGCAGGAGCGGGTCCCGGAGCACGAGGCCTTCATCAACCTTGCCGGCGCCTCGATCTTCACCCGGTGGACCGACGAGGCGAAACGAGTCATCCGGGAGAGCCGCATCCTCACCACGAGGCACCTCGTGGAGGCCATGGCGCCGCGAAAGGGCAGGGAGACGCACCTCTTCAGCACCTCCGGCGCGGGCTTCTACGGCTATCACGGAGACGAGGAGCTCTCCGAAGAGTCGCCGCCGGGGACCGACTTTCTCGCCATGCTTTCCCGGGAATGGGAGGCCGAGGCCGTCAAGGCAAAGGAACACGGCGTCCGGGTCGTGCTGTGCCGCTTCGGCATCGTCATGGGGCGAAACGGCGGCATGCTGGGCGAGATCGTCCCGATTTTCAGGATGTTTCTGGGGGCCAACCTCGGGAGCGGCAACCAGTGGCTTTCCTGGGTGCATGAGACGGACCTGGCCCGGATATTCCTTTTCCTGCTGGAAAACCGGGGCCTCGAGGGGCCGCTCAACTGCACGGCGCCTGAACCCGTCCGGAACAGCGAGTTCACGGAGACGCTCGGCAAGGTCCTGGGAGTGCCCACCTTCCTGCCACCCGTTCCCGGTTTCATGCTTCGACTGATGAAGGGAGAGTTCGGGGGCGTCATCCTCGAGGGTCAGCGGGTGCTTCCCCGGAGGCTCCTGGCTGCGGGCTTCCAGTTCCATTACCCCACACTGAAAGAGGCCTTAACAGAAATCCTGAATAAGTAGAACGTGGGATCGACCGGCATGAAATCGGATCAAAAATCAAACCGGCTCATCCGCGAAAAGAGCCCCTATCTCATTCAGCACGCCCACAACCCCGTGGACTGGTACCCCTGGTCCGACGAGGCCTTCGAGCGGGCCCGGACGGAAAACAAGCCGATCTTCCTCTCCGTCGGGTACTCCACGTGCCACTGGTGCCACGTCATGGCCCACGAGTCCTTCGAGGATGCCGAGGTGGCCCGGCTCATGAACGAGGCCTTCGTCTGCATAAAGGTCGACCGCGAGGAGCGGCCCGATGTGGACGGGATCTACATGAGCGTCTGCCAGATCATGACGGGCAGCGGCGGCTGGCCCCTGACCATCCTCATGACGCCCGAGCGCAAGCCCTTCTTTGCCGGCACCTACATCCCGAAGGAAAACCGGCATGGGCGCATCGGGATGATCGAGCTTATCCAGGGGGTCGAGCGGATCTGGAAAACCCGACACGCAGACGTGCTCTCGTCGGCCGAGCAGGTCACGTTGGCTTTGCAGCAGGTCTCCAACGAGTCCTCGGCGGGCGACCCGCCCGGCAATACGGCCTGCCGCGCGGCCTATGAAACGCTTGCCGGGCAATTCGACAAGTCCAACGGAGGGTTCGGCGCGGCCCCCAAGTTTCCCTCGCCGCATCACTTCCTCTTTCTTCTGCGCTACTGGAAGCGCACCGGCGAGCCGGCAGCCCTCGAGATGGTCGAGAAGAGCCTCACGGCCATGCGCCGCGGCGGTGTCTACGATCATCTCGGCTACGGGTTTCACCGCTATTCGACCGATGCGCGGTGGCGCCTTCCCCACTTCGAGAAGATGCTCTACGACCAGGCCATGCTCTCCATGGCCTTCCTGGAGGCCTTTCAGGCGACGGGCAAGACGCTCTACGCCGAGACGGCCGGGGAGATCTTCACCTACGTGCTGCGGGAGCTGAAGGCACCGGGGGGCGGCTTCTATTGCGCCGAGGATGCCGACAGCGAAGGCGAGGAGGGGAAGTTCTACCAGTGGACCGAATCGGAGATTCGGTCGGTTCTGGATGCCGACGAAGCGGCCCTCGTCATCGGGACCTTCGGGATCGAGAAGGACGGCAACTTCCTCGACGAGGCCACCCGACAGCGAACAGGCCGCAATGTCCTCTTCCTGGCCAAATCGCCCGAAGAAGTGGCCCGCAAAACGCTCGAGGGCGCGCGGGAGAAACTCTTCCGGGCCAGGGAGCGCCGCGTCAGGCCGGGGCTGGACGACAAGATCCTCACGGACTGGAACGGGCTCATGATCGCCGCCATGGCAAAGGGTGCCCAGGTGCTCGACCGGCCGGATTGGGCCGAGGCCGCAGCGGAGGCCGCGCGCTTTGTACTTACACGCCTGAGGGATAAGCGGGGCAGGCTTCTGCACCGGTATCGGGAGGGCGAGGCTGCCGTGCCCGCGATGCTCGACGATTATGCCTTCCTCATCTGGGGGCTCCTGGAGCTCTACGAGGCGAGCTTCGATGCCGAAACGCTAAAGAACGCGCTCGAACTTGCCGATAATACTATAAATCATTTCCTTGATGAAAAAGACGGGGGCTTCTTCTTCACGGCCGACGACGGCGAGGAGATCCTCTTCAGGCAGAAGGACAGCTACGACGGGGCGATCCCCTCGGGCAACTCCTTATTCATGCTCGATCTTTTGCGCCTGTCGCGTATCACGGGCAGATCGGACCTGGAGCAGAAGGCCATTGGCGTCTCCCGGGCCTTTGCCCGCAATATCGGGCAGATCCCCTCGGCCTATTCGCAGCTCATGGTGGCCCTGGAGTTCCTCGAAGGCCCCTCTTTCGAGATTGTCATCGCCGGCAAGCCGGGGGCGCAGGACACGCAAGCGATGCTGGATGCGGTGAGGCGATCCTTCCTGCCCAACCGGGTCCTGTTGCTGAGGCCGCAGGGGGCCGGGTCGGGCGCGATTGCGGCCATTGCACCCTACACGAAGGACATGAAGGCCGAAGGGGGCAGGGCAACGGCTTACGTGTGCCGGAATTTCGCCTGCACAAAGCCGGTCCGGACCGTGGATGAAATGTTGGGGCTTCTCAAGGTCCCGTGATATAATGCACGAAATTTTTCAAAAAGGAGTACACCCATGAAGAAGTCGGCCTCGGCGCGTTTCCTGGTCATTCTGGTTTCCGCCCTCTTTGCCCTCAGCCTGCCGCACCTGGCTCTGGCACACAGCCCGCAGAAAGTCGATTTGTCCTACGACTTCGCCAGCCAGACCCTCGTCGTGAAGATCACCCACACTTCCAACAACCCCGACAGGCATTTTGTCAAAGAGGTGGTGGTGAAGAAAAACGGCCAGGTGGTCCAGCGCGGGGAATACACCAAGCAGGTGGGCGACACCTTTACCTACACCTACAAGATGGCTGCAACGGGCGCCGACACGATCGAGGTGACGGCTGTCTGCAGCATCCATGGCTCGACGACGCAGAAACTCAACCCCGGCGTGTAAAGCGCCAAGACCGACAGCCGGCTGGCCCGGCGCCGATCGGGGTTGCGGAGCGGAGCAAAGGAGGGGAATCGTGCTCCTGTACCTCCATGCCGGTCTCATGATCGCAGGTCTTACTCTCATGACGGCGGGCGTGACCGTCGCCCGCCTCATGAGGAAAAAACCCTGGTGGCTCCGCGGGCACAGGGCGCTGGGGGCCTGCGGCTCTCTTTCAGTTGTCGGCGGTTTCGTGACTGCCCTCGTCATGGTGGCCGGCTTCGGCGGGCCACACTTCCAGGTGCTTCATGCCTGGGCGGGGGCGCTCGTGGTGCTGGCTGCGACCGCAACGCCCGTCCTGGGCCAGCTCCAGTTCGTCCTGAAGGAGCGGCGTGCGGAGATCCGGAAGATCCACCGCTGGGCCGGCGCCATCACGCTGATCCTCATCTCCCTCAACATCATTTCCGGATTGGTGCTTGCGGGGATCATCCCCGATATGAGATCCTTTTAAAAAGCCGCAAGGCAAGGCCGCGGTGCGGCAGTCTAAAGAAGTGTCTAAGTGTCTGAGTGAAGAGCTGGAGGAGAGAACCAACCTCGCAATTCATCCTGTTGACCCTGTCCCCGCTACCCTCTACCCTAAACCCGATACCCTGGATTCCCATGCAACCCATCTATCTCGACTACAACGCCACGACGCCCATCGACCCCGAGGTCGCAGCCGCCATGCTCCCCTACATCCGGGAGCATTTCGGCAACCCCTCGAGCAGCCACGCTTACGGCGTTGCGGCCCGCAAGGGCGTCGAGAAGGCCCGCGGGCAGGTGGCGGCGCTGCTCAACTGCAGCCCCGCCGAGGTCCTCTTCACGAGCGGGGGGACGGAGTCGAACAACCATGCCATCAAAGGTGCCGCAGGGGCGCATCGCAGCAAAGGAAACCACATCATCACCTCGGACTTCGAGCATCCCGCCGTCACGGAGGTCTGCGAGTACCTGGCGGCTGACGGGTTCGACATCACTTATGTGCCCGTCGATGCGCACGGGATCATCGACGTGGAGGCTCTCGAAAAAGCCATCACGGAAAGAACCATCCTGATCAGCGTCATGCACGCCAACAACGAGGTGGGGACAATGCAGCCGATCGGTGAGATCGCCCGCATGGCCCGCCTGCGGGGCATCCTGGTGCACACCGATGCGGCCCAGTCCGTCGGAAAGATCAGCGTCGACGTGGCTGAGTTGGCAGTTGATCTCCTGAGCGTTGCGGGGCACAAGCTCTATGCCCCGAAGGGTGTGGGGGCCCTCTATGTTCGCGACGCCGTGCAGCTGGAGAAGTTCATGCACGGCGCCGGCCACGAGACGGGAAGGAGGGCCGGTACGGAGAACGTCATCGGGGTTTCCGGGCTGGGGGCGGCCTGCGAGGCTGCGAAGCGCGACCTTGCGGCGAACAGGGATCGCATGAAGCGAACCAGGGACCGGCTCGAGGAGGGACTGCTCCGGGCCGTTGCGGAAGTGCGTGTAAACGGGCACCTCGCCAGACGGCTTCCAAACACGTTGAGCGTAAGCTTCCGGGGGGTTGATGCAGGGACCCTGCTTCAGTCGATGGAAGGTCTTGCGGCCTCGGCGGGGGCTGCATGCCACGGCAATTCGGTGGAGTTGTCCCGCACGCTGCGCGCCATGGCAGTCCCCATCGAATGGGCCCGAGGGACGATCCGCCTGTCGACGGGGAAGTACACGACGGAAGGCGAGGTTGATCGAGCTGTAGAAATCATCGCCTCTGCCGTAAAACGACTGAGAACCGGAACGATGGAATAATGGAGTGTAGGAATAATGGGTCTCAATGAAAACTGAATTTGAAACCCCGCCACTTAATTATTTTAGTATGTTTGTGTGGATAAGGGTCTTGAGATTTACATTGCCTTAAGCCCTTAGCCTTATGCCTTGAGCCTTTTTTCGACGAAAGGAGAAAAATCATGAAAGTTCTGGTTGTTTTCTATTCCATGTACGGTCACATCTATAAGATGGCACAGGCCATCGCCGAAGGGGCAAAGGAGGTTCCGGGCGCGGAGGTAGTGCTGCGACAGGTTCCCGAGACGCTCTCCGACGAGGTCTTAGGGAAGATGGGCGCCCTGGAGGCCCGGAAGGCCATGGCAAACATCCCGGTCTGCCAGGTCGATGAGCTGGCCGGGGCCGATGCCATCATCTTCGGCACTCCGACGCGCTTCGGAAACATGTGCGGCCAGATGAGGCAGTTCCTGGATGCCACCGGTCAGCTCTGGGCGAAGGGTGCACTCGTCGGCAAGGCGGGGAGCGTCTTTGCGAGTTCGGCCACCCAGCACGGCGGCCAGGAATCGACGATCCTGACCTTCCACATCACCCTGCTCCACCAGGGGATGGTCATCGTTGGCCTTCCCTACGCGTTTGCGGGTCAGATGCGGATCGACGAGATCACAGGCGGCTCCCCCTACGGTGCTTCGACCATCGCAGGAGGGAAAGGGGAGCGCATGCCGAGCGAAAACGAGCTTGCCGCCGCCCGCTACCAGGGCAAACACGTGGCAACAATAGCCGCAAAACTCGCGGCCAAGTGACCCGTTGCCAGTGATCGGTGGAGGAAAAAATTGGGAGGTATGTGTCGGATAATCTTGCGATTCGAAGGGCGGCGCGTTCAAATGAAAACAGCAAGGCCCAATTATCCTCAGCAAGTGGGGGTAATTGGGCTCTTTTATTAGTGACCAGTGATTAGTGATCAGTGACCAGCGACCAGTGTGAAAACAAGTCACAAACCACAAACCACTAATCACTGACTTTAGGCCATCTTCTTGATCTTGTTGCTCTCGTCGGGGTTGAGTCCCTTGGCTACCAGTTTCTTTCTTTCCTTCTGGCGCTTCCACTTCCGCCGCAGTTCCTTTTTTCTTTCGTGCTGCTTGTGACTGCCCATCCGATACCTCCGTTGTTTTCGCGCTTTTGTAAATAGGCGGGAATCATACTAGAAATCACGTTCCCGGGCAAGCCAAATTGCACAGAGGGCTCTTCAAAAAGGGCCTCATGGCATTGTCAACCATAAAATTAATGGGGTTGACAATCGATGCCGCGAATGGTATTGGATGACGCTCCCGCGAAGGGGGGTCGTATATTATGGCAGCAAACACAAGACATTACCTGCTTGTGAGCCTCAAGGAGGCACAAGGCAATTGGGTGTCCGGCGAGGAATTGAGCCGGAAGCTCGGCATCACGCGCACGGCGATCTGGAAGCAGGCCTGCAGCCTGAGAAGCGAAGGCTACATCATCGACTCCTCGACGCGGAAGGGTTACCTGCTCAGGGAGGCTCTCGACCGGCTCCTTCCCGCCGAGATCGAGGCCTCTCTGCGGTCGAAGCGCCTGGGGCACAAGATCGTTTTCGAGAAGGAAGTGGATTCGACAAATCGCCTCGCCAGAGACCTGGCCATCGCGGGGGCCGTCGAGGGGACGCTTGTCGTCGCCGAGTCGCAGACAGGAGGGCGGGGCCGCAAGGGGCGCAACTGGTTTTCTCCCCCCGGAGAGGGGATCTATCTGTCCCTTGTGCTGAGGCCCCGGTTCCAGCCGGCCGAGGCGCCGAAGATGACCCTCCTTGCCGGGGTGGCCCTGGCAGAGACGCTCATTCCGGCCGTACCATCCAGCATCACCATCAAGTGGCCCAACGACGTCCTGGCTGAGGGGAAGAAGGTAGCCGGCATTTTGATCGAGATCAGCACGCAAATCGACGCCATCGATTACATGGTCGTCGGGGTCGGGCTGAACGTCAATACGCCGCTCGAGAGCTTTCCTGACGAACTTCGCGGGCGGGCGACCTCGCTTGCGGCCGAGATCGGGTGCCCCGTGCGCCGTGTGGAAATCCTCGGGGCCTTTCTGGAGCGCTTCGAGCGTTATTATGATCTGCTCGGCAGGGAGGGGTTTGGCCCCGTGATCCAACGCTGGCGAGAGCTTTCCGACATGGCGGGCAGGCGCGTCCGGGTGCACTCGTTCAACGGGTCCCTGGAGGGCACCATCGCGGGGATCGACGACGATGGCGTGCTTGTGCTGAACGGGGCGGACGGCACCGTCGAGCGCGTGATTTCGGGGGATGTGGAATACATTTGACGGGCTAAAGGCAAAAGGCGAAAGGCTTAAGGCTTAAGGCGAAGGGGAAGAAGACGAAATAAAAAATCTCCATTCCATGGCCCTATGCCATACGCCTTTAGCCATAAGCCCATGCAGCGAATGCGCGGCAGGAACAAACTCGGAAAGATTGAAGTGACGAATGACAGCTGATCGGTTATCGACAAGAGGCATGATCTACGCCTCCATGTTCGGGGCGCTTACGGCCATCGGGGCCCTGATCTCCATCCCCCTGCAGCCGGTGCCGGTGACGCTCCAGACGCTGTTTCTCTACCTCGCGGGCTCTCTTCTCGGGGGGAGAGTCGGGGCGCTCAGCCAGATCATCTACGTGATCCTCGGCGTGATCGGCCTGCCGGTCTTCTCGGGCGGCAAGGCCGGTCTCGGCGTCTTCCTGGGGCCCACGGGCGGCTATCTCCTCGGCTTCATCGCCGGCGCCTTCGTGACGGGCAAGATCGTCGAAGCACGGGAAAAGCCCGGCCTTGTCTGGATCGTGATGGCCATGCTGGCGGGCACGGCTGTTGTCTACACGCTGGGCGTTCTCCAACTCGTCCTGCTCGGAAAATTATCCGTCGAGAAGGCCGTCGCCGCAGGGGTGCTGCCTTTTCTGCCGGGCGATGCGCTCAAAATCGCCGCCGCCTCGGTGATTGTCATGAAAGTGAAGGACAAGATCCGGTTATGATCAAGGCAGAGCATCTCGTTTACCGATACGAACCGAAGGACGCGCCCGTCCTGGAGGGGGTGAGCCTGGAAATACCCGAGGGGCAGTACGTGGCCGTCATCGGCCCCAACGGGTGCGGGAAAACCACCCTTGTGAAACATTTCAACGCCCTGCTCGTCCCGCAGGAAGGGGAGGTCCTCGTCGACGGCCTCAGTACAAAAGACCCCAGGGCCCATCGCGAGATCCGCCGGCGCGTCGGCATGGTCTTCCAGAACCCCGACAACCAGATCGTGGGAATGAGCGTCGAGGAGGACGTCGCCTTCGGGCCGGGCAACCTCGGCCTTGCGGCTGCGGAGATCCGCGGGCGGGTGGCGGTGGCCCTTGAGACGGTGGGGATGCTCCGGTTTGCCAGGCGCGCCCCCCACTCGCTGTCGGGAGGCGAAAAGCGCCTTGTGGCCATAGCCGGCGTGCTGGCCATGAGGCCGGCCTATGTGGTTCTCGACGAGCCCACTTCCTATCTCGACCCGGCGGGGCGCGAGCGGGTTCTCAACGTCCTCTGGGACCTCAGGCAGGAGGGGATCTCTGTCATTCACGTGACCCACAGCATGGACGAGATCGTCGATGCCGACCGGGTCGTCGTGATGAGCGGGGGGAAAATCCTTCGCGACGGAGCCCCGCGGGACGTATTCCGGGAAGCCGATTTCCTGCGCACCGTCGGTCTCAGCACGCCCCAGGTCACGGAGCTCATGGGACGGCTCCGGGCACAGGGCTGCGGAGTTCGGCCGGACGTTCTCTCCGTGGAGGAGGCCTTCCGCGAAATCTCCGCCCTTATCAAGGCGGGCACGGGAGGCGGCCGGTGAAGACGCTGCTCCTTGGCCAGTTTATTCCCGGGGACTCCGCGGTTCACCGCCTCGACCCGCGGGTGAAGATCCTCACGGTCCTGCTGCTCAGCATCGTCATCCTGAACGCGGGCGCCGTCGAGAGCCTCATCGTCACGGCGTTTCTCCTGGCGGCCGTGGCCCTCTCGGGCCTGTCCGGTGGCCAGGTCGCGGCGGCGCTCAAGCCGCTGTCGTGGTTCTTTGCGATCCTGTTCTGCCTTCATCTTTTCTTTACAGACGGGCGGCCGATTTTTGCCGCCCTGCCGGTGGTGACCTACGAGGGTCTCAAGCTCGGGGCCGCCGTGACCTGGCAGTTCGTTGCCCTCGTCGTGAGCGCCGCCGTCCTCACGATGACGACGGCCCCCTCGGAGCTCGTGGGGGGCTTCGAGAGGCTTCTGAGGCCCTTCAATCGCCTCGGCGTGCCGTCCCACGACATCGCCATCATGGTCTCCGTGGCACTGCGGTTCGTCCCCACCCTGCTCGAGGAGGTGGAGCGCATGAAGGAGGCCCAGGTGGCCCGGGGCGCCGACTTCGCAGGCGGAGGCGTCATCAGGCGGCTCAGAAAGATGGCCACCCTCGTCATCCCCCTGATCCTCTGCACCTTCCGCCGGGCCGATGAGCTGGCCCTGGCCATGGAGGGGCGCGGCTATCACCGGGGGCCCCGAACCTACCTGCGCGAGCTGAAGTTCAGCAGGGCCGACTATGCCGCCCTTTTCGCCGTCACAGCCTTCCTGGTCGGCGTCGAGGCGCTTCGCTTCCTGCCCCTCTGAAGGCGGCCTTTGCGCCGACCCCTGGCCGCCGCCGGGAGCCTTTTTTACGCTCCGAATCGTTTAATTATACATCTTTGGTTGCAGTTCGCGAAAAAGAGAGTTATATAGAGCCGTTAAAATACGCATTGGACGGATTTCATGAAGGGCAAATGGCTGTGGGTGGACACCCGGCAGAAGCTGCCGAAGGTCCGGGAGGAGATCGAAGGGTCAGCCGTCATCGCCATCGACACGGAGTACGACTCGTTCAGGTATTTCCGGGAGAAGCTCTGTCTGCTGCAGATTTGCACGGAGCAGCGCATCTACCTCATCGACCCCCTCGAGGCGAGCATAGACCTGTCGTTTCTCGGCAAGACGTTCGCGAACCCGGACCAGGTCAAGGTCATCCATGCCGGCGACAACGACGTCCGCATCCTGAACCGCGATTACGGTTTTGAGTTCAACAACGTCTTCGACACCCACAGGGCCGCCTCCCTTCTCGGTTGCAACCACCTTTCCCTTTCCTCCGTCATCGAGCAATACCTGGGTCTGCGGCTGGAGAAACCCAAGAAGATGCAGCGCTCCCGCTGGGAGAAGCGGCCCCTGACGGAAGATCAGCTCAACTACGCCGCCGAGGATACCCAGCACCTCATCCCGCTGTACCGCCGGCTCAACGCGGAGATCGAGGCGAAGGGGCTGCAGTGGCAGGCGGCCCGCGCGTTCGAGGGAATCGCCGCCGTGCGGTGGGCGGAAAAGAAGATCAACCTTCGCGGCTACCGGGGGATCCAGGGTTACGAGACTCTCACCGGCGAGAAGAAGAGAAGGCTGCGCGAGCTTTACCGCTGGCGGTTCCTCAAGGCCCAGGAGTCGAACATGGCCCGCTTCATGATTTTCTCGGACCAGGACCTCTTCGACATCGCCAGGGCCGATTCCGTCTCCCTGGACGGGCTGATCCGCAACGGGGGCCTCTCGCCCAAAAAGGCGAAGACCTACGGCAGAGAGCTCCTGAACATTCTGAGTGGAAGCGATTCCGAAGAAAAAATCAGCTGATCTCGCCCCGTATCTCACCCCCCTAAATGCCTTGAGTTTGTCTTCAGGCATCAAGACTGCGAAGATCGGAAGAGCAGAAGTAAGGAATAGCGGATAAGAGAAAGAACAATCCGCCATCCGATCCGAGCTTCATCACTTCATAGCTTCCTAACTTCTATATCTTTATTGTCCTGGGCCACCCCGGTTATTACCCGCGGTTCGGCTTCATTCCCGCATTGCGCTTCGGGATTACTTCAACGCCATGGAGGTGATCATGCAGCAAAGGGCCGGCAACCCCGATAGCTCTTGATGAACAGGGAAAATCATGCAAGACTAAACCGCATCTAACAAACCAGGATCTATAAGAAAAACAGATTATGTTACGTATAGCTTCCTGAACTCATTAAAAGCTGATTCAGAGCTCACAGAAGGATTACAATTTGCAAGCGTCAACCGTTTTTCCGACGGTGGATTCCAGTGTTTTTGCAGATGAAAATATTCATTCATAATCAGTGACATATGTTATCATGGGAGTGGAACGTATCCGTTCTTCCCTTGTATTGCATGACCCCAAAGGGAAAGGGGCGATGCATGGCCCTATCTGCTGATCTGTTGGTATGATGAATCACGTCTTGTCCGGATCATCCTAAATGCCTTCGCTTCGTTTGACCTGTCCCTTTGAAGCGGATTCAGGGATAAAACCACAATGCCAGGAAACAAAGGCCCCTGCATGTCCCGAATTGGAAATGTCACCCCAATGAAGATAAGGCAAGGAGAAATCTATGAAAAAGGCAAAGCAAGTCACGTCTTCAAAGGAAATCGATTGCACCTACTATGAGGCGCAGCCACCCAGAATGGTGGATGGAAAAACATTTCCACCGACAGAATCGATGAGGGGCGAAATGGGGAGAGCAGAACTCAAACTCGATGATGTAGTCGATCCAGATTATCCATGGCAAATGCTTGATCACGATAGCCCCGGCGGCAAAAGAAGGATGGAAGAGATCAAACGACGAAAGGCCGCGGCGGTGAAGGATTACGTTGTGATCCATACGCGGTTTTGGCAACAGTTCAGGGAGCCATTGTATTATTCCGGTGACCGTACAGAGATATTCAGCTATACGATCGGACATAATCGTGCCCAGTCCAGCTCAGTTGAAGCAGGTATTGAAATATCGCTGGGGCTCCAAGAAGGGATGTTCAAAGGCGAGCTCAAGGGATCCTTGAAATGGACATCCAGAACTGAGGAATCCTTCTCGGAATCCGCAACGAAAACCATTGAACAGCATTATCAAGGAGATTGTTGGTATTTATTTTGGCAGACGATGACCGATTTAACCGTTTATCGCAGGAAAAAAGAAAGTCCCGACGTATTAGAACAGGTGAAAATAATTGTCGCGCCGTCTAATCTTGTCATGATGGATCCGTTCCCGAGGCCAAAGGTAGAAGGCAAACCCAAGATGCCACTGCGTGCTTCAACGGTTACGCTAGATCAAGGCAAGTCCCATGTTTTTGGAGGATATGTATTCGCCAACACAAAAGTCTACGTGAAGAACTCGTCGAATAATGATGATGGCCAGCTTACGCTAAGCTGGCTTAGTCTTGGTGGAAAGATCATCATTGACGTCGGTCTCGGAGACACCAAACATGTTTCTAAGTATTTGCCGATAGATTTTAGGGCGATAAACAGCGGTGTTGCGCAACTTAAGGTTTGGACCGATACCTAATTTGCCGAAACTCGGTCTTCTAGAGGGATCAGGGGCAGCACGACCTTCTCCTTGATTTCACGCGCGAATCTTCATGGGGTCTCATCCCATGGGTCCAAAGAGTTGCAGGTGCACTCGTCTCATGTCTTTTCTGCGGGCATGACCCGGATCAACGAAAAAGAGGCAGGGCCTTTGCGCCCTGCCTCTTTTGCAATCCATTTTGATCCGTTGTTTCAGACGGCCGGTTTCTCCTGCTCGCAGCCGGCGGCGGAAGGCCTGGGCCCTCGCGCGTCCTTCTCCGGCTCCTCGATGAGCACTGCGTAGGCCCCGAAGTGGCCGTCGTGGCTCAGGCTCAGATCGAGCGTTGTCCGCTTGCCCTGGTAGTAAAGGCGCGGGGGCCCGGGGCGGCTGCCCGACTCCGTCCTGCGTATTTCCATATCCTTTTGATTCCAGCCCAAATGGGTCGCGACGCAGCGCTTGAGGGCCTCGCGAACGATGCGGGACTCCACTTCCAGAGAATCGACACCCTTCATCTCTGGCAGGACTTCCACCCGCCAGAAGACATAATCGAAGAACTCTTCTCCTTCCGAGAGGGCCAGGGCGTGGATATAGGTGCAGCGCCGGTAGATTCGTAACGGGATTGTTCCTTCGGGCGTCAGCACGGCCCCTTCGACGTGGGGGTTGCAGGTTCCTGCGTCCGTCGAGGTTCCCCTCAGGCCGTAGTCGTCCAGGTGAACCTCGTAGGCCCTGGGGATGAAAGGAAGCGCAGGGTCCTCTTTCGCGAGGACCTTGAAGGCTGCTTCCTTGCCGGACCAGAGGGCCCAGAGCAGGACATCCTTCTCCGGGAATTGATCGAGCCGTTTGCGTTCAGCGGGTGTCAAGACCCGGCTGACGTACCGCTGATCCAGGCTCTTTCCCCTGTTCTGGGGATCCGTCAAATCGACGATATCGTTCCCTACTCTCAAAGTACCTCTCCTCCATCCTGGACAGCTGCCGGATGATCTGCCCGGCATAGTCCCTTTGGGCCTTGAGCCCGTTGTACTCGAGCCTCTGCGGCTCGAAGACCTCGACGGCCATCGAGAACGTGTCACCCGGTTTCGGTATGGAGCTCCAGGTTGTCTGGCCGTCGCCCCGGGAATAAATACACAGGATTTTCATCCGGTCAAGATTTTTCACGAAGCGGCCCACTCCGTATGAGAAATTCTCCACGTCGATCCGCCCCGTCCTGGAGCGGCCGCCCTCTGGGAATACCAGGATCGTCTGCCCTGTCTCGAGCAGGTGATGGCATGTGTCGAGGGTCCGCCGCATTTCCTCGCGATCGCCGCCCCGGGTGACGGGGATGCACTTCGTCAGGTAGCAGGCGGCCGTTTCGAGGGGGTTGCGGTTGAAGTTGCTGCGCTCGGGGAGGTTCCAGGGCAGCCATCGGTACTGGAGCAGGTAGCGCCAGTTCGGCAGCATGGCATATCCCAGGAACACGGAGTCGACCAGCGTCAGATGATTTGCGCAGATGAGCCAGCTTCCCCGGTGCTGTCGGAAATGCTCCAGGCACTGCTGCCTGAACGCCTTCAGGTCGCGGAACCGGTAGCCCATCAGCCGCATCACGACGCCGACCAGAGGGATATAGATAAACGCGGCCAGGTGGCTCAGCACGTTCTGAACTCCCAGCCATGCTTTCTCGCTACGGGTCATATCATGGTTCTTGATCTTGCCTCTATAGACGAGTGCTTCGAGCATTGCTTATTCCCGGCTCGAAGGAACGAAGATCGAGGCTGAGGATTGAAATTTTCACCTCGCTCCTCTTCCTCGGACCTCGTGCCTGTTTTCAGGCCGCTTTATTCTTGATGATCTCGATGGCGTCGCCGATGGTCCGGATCTTGTCCGCCTCGTCGTCGTCGATGGAGATGCCGAAGACGTCCTCGCATTTGATGACCACGTCGACGAGACGCGCGGAATTCACCTTCAGGTCGTTGAGGATATGGGTGTCCTTCGTCGCCGTGTCGAGCAGCTCCGGGTTTTTCGTGTACAGCTTGAGGATATTGCACATCTCCTGGAAAATCTTCTTCTCGTCCATTTCAAACTCCTTCTGAATTTATAACTTAGATTATTTCTTTCTCTTCCTCGTTCCTCGGTCCTCGAACCTCGGACCTTTCTTTATCCTTCCCACTTCTTAAAAATCATGCAGCTGTTCACATCGCCGAAACCGAAGCCGGCCTTGGCGATGATTTTCACGTTGGGGTCCTCGATCAGCTGCTGCGGGATGCGCCGGGCGAAGGCCTCGATTTCGGGGTGCACGTCTTCGCTGTTGACCGAGGGGTGAATGAACCCCTTGCACAACTGCAGCACGACACCGACGGACTCCACGGCCCCGGCGCCGCCGAGGCAGTGACCCACGAGCGACTTCGTCGCGTTGATCCAGGGGAAGTTGGCCGGCGTGCGCTCGAGCGCGATTGCCCAGTTCTTCACTTCATGAGGGTCGGCGAAGGTGGCCGTAAGGTGCCCGTTGATGGCGTCCACGTCGGCAACGGAGATCCCCGCGTCGGCCACGGCCGCGCGGATGCAGCGCTGTACGCTTTCCGGGTTGGGCGCCGTCATGGAGCCGCCGTTTCGGTGCCCGCCGCAGTTGACGGCCCCGCCCAAAAGCTCGGCGTAGATCTTCGCACCGCGCTGACGTGCCGTCTCCAGATCCTCCAGGATGAGGGCGCCGGCGCCCGAACCGGGCACAAAGCCCGCAGCCGTGGCGCTCATGGGCCTCGAGGCCTTTTCGGGCTCGCCGTTGAACTTGCGGCACATGACCTTCATAGAGTCGAAGCCCGCCCAGATGTAAGGGGAAGACCCCTCGGAGCCGCCCGCGATCATGCGCTTCGCAAGACCGCTGCGTATGCGGATCATGGAATCGATGATCGCCTCGTTTCCCGTGCTGCAGGCCGACGAGTTGGACGTCACCTGATTGCCGAGGGCGAGCAGGCCTGCGATCTTGGCGCTCGTGGAGCTGTTCATGACCATCTGGACGATCATGCTGCCCATGCGCCGGATCTGGTTTGCGTTGACCTTCGGGACGACTTCGCCTGCGATGGTCTCCATGCCGCCGATCCCCGAGCCCATGATGGCCCCCGTGTCCCAGTCCACCTCGGTGCTTTCCGGTTTCGGCACGGTAAAGCCCGCATCGCGCCAGGCATCGATCGCGGCGATGCCGGCGTATCCGATGTTCTCGTTTACCGAGAGAAGATCCTCGGCGTCAAAGTATCGGCTGCGCAGCTCCTCGTAGCCCTGGGGGACGCCGCCCACCTGGCAGGCAAACCCCAGCTCCTTGAGTTGCGGGATGAAGCGGATCCCCGAGCGTCCTGCGCGCAGGGCCTGCTCGTATTCCGCAAGACCATGACCGTTGGGCGCCATGATCCCCATACCCGTGATCACAATCCTCTTTCTCATGTCAATTTGACTCCCATGCCGGCCAGCACACCCGAGGCGATAAGCTCCCCGTTCTCTCTTTCCATGCTGACCTTGGCTTTCAGGTTTCCTTTCCGGAAATACACCTTTTCCCCCCGGATGATGACTCTCTCGCCAGGGTTCACCATGCCCGTAAATTCCATTACGTCGATGACCGTAAAGAGTGTCGTCAGATTTCCGCTCTTCAGTTCCGCCTCCCGGCCCTGCTCCATGACGAGGTAGAGCCCGAAGGCGACGACTCCCGTCTGGGCCATGGCTTCCACGAGGATGACCCCCGGCGTGATGGGCCGCTCGGGGAAATGCCCCTTGTAGAAATATTCGTTCTCCCGGAACCTGTAGGCCCCGACGATGTGCTCCGCGTCCAGCTCCAGGATCTCGTCGATGAAGCGGAAGGGTTCCTGCTGCGGCACTGCCGCCAGGACCTTCTCCCTCGTTTCGCGGTCAGCCGCCATAGAGGCCCCCGTTGACGTGGATGACGCTGCCCGTGATGTAGGAGCCCTTTGTGGCGAGGAAGGCCACCACCTCGGCCACCTCCTCGGGTTTTCCCATTCGGCCGAGCGGCACGCCGGAAAGGAGCCTCTCCCGGATCTCTTCGGGCAGCACCGAGGTCATCTCCGTATCGATGAAGCCGGGCGCCACGGAGTTGACCAGGATATTGCGGCCCGCAAGCTCGCGGCAGAGCGACTTCGTGAAGACGTCCATGGCCGCCTTTTCCATCGTGTAGGGGATCTGCCCAGCGTTTCCCGTGTGCCCCACAACGCTCGAGATGTTGATGATGCGTCCGCTCCCCTTCCGAAGCATGTGCTGACGGAGCACCCGTTTCGTGAGGTACCAGATCCCCCTCGTGAGGGCCCGCTGCTCGTCGAACTGCTCGACCTTCATGGAGTTGATGTCGGCGTTGATGGAGAGTCCCGCATTGTTGACGAGCACGTCGACCCGTCCGGCCTGCTCCTTGATTGCGTTTACCAGGGCTTCCACCTGGTCGATCTCGGCCAGGTCGGCCTGCAGCAGGAAGGCGTCGCCCAATTCGGCCTGGAGGGCCTGTGCGCTCGCGGCGCTTTTCCGGAAATGGAGCCCCACGCGAAAGCCCTCTTTCGCCAGGGCCCTGGCGCAGGCAGTCCCGATCCCCGTGCCGCTTCCCGTTACGATGGCAACCGGTTTGTCATTCATGAGCCATTCCTTATTTCATGATGCCGCCGACCGAATTGGGCGACGGATGCGGGTAGTCCGGATAGGCGATCCCGTGAAAGACTCCCGTTCGTGCATCTTTCAATGTCATGATCAGCTCGTTGTCGACGAAGATGTCGGCATCGGCGATGACGATGCTCGCCCCGGAGTCCTTGAGGTGCTGAAAGCGCTTTACGTTGATTTCGTAGCGCACCACCTTGTTATAGGGGCGGATCTGGCCGCTGAAGAAGACCTCGCCGCAGCCCAGCGCCCTTCCCGTGCCCAGCGCCCCGCGCCACAGACAGAAGAAACCGAGAAGCTGCCAGACGGCGTCCACACAGAGGCAGCCCGGCTGGACCGGGTCGCCGGGCAGGTGGCACTGGAAGTACCAGGCATCCAGGCGGATGTCCTGCTCGGCCACGATCGATCCCTGGCGGTTGTTCTTCGTAATGGAGAGGATCCGGTCGACCATGAGAAGCGGCGGAGCGGGAAGTTTTGCGTCCATGCCCTTCGGCGCGTCCTCGACGAGGTTGCCGTAAACGATGGCAAGGATCTCCTTCAGATCGAAGTGATTCCTGTCCATGAATTCCTGGTACGTCATGAGGGCTCCTTCACCGTCAGCATCATGTGGGCCCAGCTGAGGCCGGCCCCGACCTGCACGAGGGCCACGTGGTCGCCGTGCTTGAGATCGTTCCAGTGCTGGCTCAGCGACCCGGGGGCGCCGGCCGTTGCCGTGTTTCCGAAAAATTCTACATTGTGCCAATGGTTCTCCGGGCTGATCCCGCAGCGCTCGCAGACGGTTCTCAGCATGCCGAGGTTTGCCTGGTGGCCGACGAATTTGAGATGTCCGTTGAGCGAGGGGTTGGCGGCCTGGATGATGCGCAGGGCATCGGTTGTCTTGCGGATGGCAAAGCCCTGCACCGCGCTGCCGTCCTGGTTGAAGTGGCCCGTCCGGCGTATCGACACCTTGTCCCAGCAGGAGGGCTTCGCGTCGAAGTGCGTGGCGTCGATGATTTTTCCGGACGGCTCGGTCAGCGACACGACAGCGGCGGTGCTCCCGTCGCCGAAGAGGCATGCCGACCGGCGGTCCGAGAAATCGAGGCAGCGAGTCAGGTTCTCGGGCTGCGAGATCAGGATATACGGGGGAAGCACCCCCGGGTTCATGTTCGAGAGAAAATGGATCTGCAGCGCGAAGCTCGTGCAGGCCGAATTCATGTCGAAGGCGGGCACGTCGATCCCGAGCTGGGCCGCAACCGTCGAGGCCTCGGCCGGCGAGGCCACATCGGGGGCCGAGCTGCCGGAGATCACCATGCCGATGTCCTCCGTCGCGATCCCCGCCCGCTCGAGGGCCATGCGGGCAGCCGCCGCGGCCGTCTGGCCGTTCGTGTAGAGGCTTGCCTCCTGGGCGGCGCGCACGTCGCTGTTCTTCGTGGCCCGGATGTATTCCAGGGGCAGGACCGTGTGCCGCTCGCGGATCCCCACGCGCTCCTCGATCCACTCCACGCTCGAGCCGATGTCGAGATCGCTCAGGAAGCGGTTGGTGACCACATTTTCCGGGTAGAAGTGCCCGAGTCCGTGCAGGTAAATCATTTTGTCTGTCTGCCGTCTATTCAGTCTGTTCCGTCTATTCCGTCTTCTTTTCTCCGCCTGGGTATCGGGACGGAATGAGATTTCTCTGACAATAATCTTCAGACCGTGAGCCCCTAGACCCGAAACCCTAGACCGGAAGCCCCTGGTTACACCAGTTCCCTCCCGATGATCATGTGCTGGACTTCTCGCACGCCCTCGTAGATGTCGATGATGTGGGCGTCGCGGACGAGCTTGGAGATCTCGTACTCCTGCATGTAGCCGTAGCCGCCGTGCAGATGAAGGCCTTCGTTGGCGCAAAAGAGGGCCGCCTCGGCGGCGGTGTTCTTGGCGAGCGACGAGTACATCCCGCGGTCCTCGTCGCGCTCCTGGACCTTCACGGCCGCCTTCATGAGCGCCATCTCCGCCAGTTCCACCTTCTTCCACATGGCCACGAGCGTTTCCCTCACGACGGGCATGTCGCAGAGCCTCTGTCCGAACTGCTTGCGCTCGCGGGTGTACTGGAGGGTGAGATCAAGCGCCCTGCGGGCAAGCCCCACGCCGATGGCGGCCACCATGGGCCGGGCGTAGTCGAGGACGTCGATGAGGTACTTGAAGCCCTGGCGCCGATCGCCGATGATCTGGCTCTCGTCGACGATAACATCCTCGAAGGTGACGGTGGCCGTGTTGGAGAGGTGCTGCCCGAGCTTCTCTTCGGGCTTGCCGATGGTGATCCTGCCGCCGCCTTTCGCCGTGAGTTCCGTCTGCGGTTTTGCCGGGACATGGGGTTTGCCGTCCCGGAACATCTCCTCGACGGGGACGATGCAGCAGGCCAGCAGTTGCGCCGCGGGCTTTCCGACCTTGCAGAAGACCGTGAACTGGCTGGCGTAGGAGGCGTTGGTGATGAAGCACTTGGCGCCGTTGAGTACGTACTTCCCGTCGGCGCGCTTCGCGATGAAGGTGCTCATGGAGGAGTTGTCCGAGCCGGCACCGGGTTCCGTGAGGCAGAAGGAGGCGAGAAGGGGCGCCTTGGCGTAAGGGCCCAGGAATTCCTGCTGCTGCCGTTCGTTTCCGTGCTGGGCGATGACGGTGTTGGCCAGGTCGTTGCACATGGCCGAGGTGGAGATGCCCGTGTCGCCGTAAGAGAGCTCCTTGATGATCAGGGCCGTCGACACGGCGTCCATCTCGAAACCTTTGATCTCCTTGGGGATGCTCAGGTTGAGAATGCCCAGCTCCCAGGCCTTCGAGATGATCCCGAGGGGGAACTGGTGCGACTTGTCGATCTGCAGAATATTGGGGAGAATCTCGTTTTTCACGAAACGCCGGACCGTGTCGACGTACATCTGCTGCTCTTCATTGAGGCGAAAATCCATGCAATGCTCCTTCTGTGCAGTGGGTCTTGGTGTGGTCTCCGCGGGCGGCGGCCCTTTCCGATCAGTTCTCGGTGAAGGTCCGCTGGGCGGAGGAGAGTGTGGTCAGCGAGATGCAGGTCACGCCGATCGTTTTGAAGAAGTCCCGGAGGGGACGGTTGGGACCGATTTCATAGACGGTATCGGCCTGCGACGCGATGGCTCTCATGTTGTCGCACCACTGGACGGTGCCGGAGAGCTGGGCCACGAGGCGCTCGATTACCTCTTCCATGTTAGCAGAGTGGAAACGGCCTGTATAGTTGGAAGTGACCTTCACGGCGTTCTCGGCCTTCATCTGCCTGCGGACGCAGGCCAGTTCGCCTTCGAAGGGCTCCTCGATCGAGTGCATGAAGCGGCTGTGGAAAGGGGCGCTCACGTTGAGGGCCACGATCCGCGTGGGGTTCTCATCGGCCAGGGCCTTCGCGAGGCGCTCTTCGGCCTCGGGCATGGCCTTCGAACGGCCGCTGATCACGATCTGGTTGGGCGAGTTGATGTTCGCCACGTCGATGGGCAGATCGGAAAGCAACTCCCGGATCATCCGGGCGTTGAGGTCCTTGCGGATGACGGCGGCCATGCTGCCCTGTCCCACGGGGACGGCTTCCTGCATGAGGCGGCCGCGGATGTGGACGATGCGGATGACCGTCTCGAGCGGCAGGACGCCCGCAGCCACAAGCGCCGTGTACTCGCCGAGGCTGTGACCGCCGAACACGTCGGGGGTGATGCCGTATTTTTCCATGATGGCCTTCAGCATGGCGATTTCCGTCACCACGATGCTGGGCTGGGCATAGGCGGTCAGGTTGAGCTTCTCGTCTTCGCCGAAGCAAAGCGCTGCCACATCCCACCCCAGGGCGTCGGAGGCCTCCTCATAGATCCGGCGGCATTCGGGGATGCTCTCGTAAAAGTCCTTGCCCATCCCCTGGCGCTGGGAACCCTGTCCCGGAAATACAATGGCAGTCTTGCCGTTAGCCATTTTCGTTTTCTCCTTCGGTCCTTCTTCTCTCTCTTTGTAAGTCGAGCCGCCCCTTGGCGGCCCGCCCCCTTATGAGCATCAGTCATGCCAGGGGGGCGGAAGGGAATATAGTTGTACCTAAGACATTGATTTAATGCATAAATAAATGAAAAAGGCGCGAGGCGAAGGACAGGGAAAACGGTGAAAAGGTGTATACTTCGCTTCACACTGGGAAAAGGGGTATACAGGGCGCGGGTTAAAAAAAATATTTACAGGAGAAAGGAAGACGCGTATAAGGGAATGAACGTTCATTCCGGAGCGGTTGAGATAGAGGTCAGGTCATGAAAAATTCGGACAAGCGTGAAGAGATCATGCAGGCGGCCGTCGAGCTGATAGCCGAACATGGCTTTCACGGGGCTCCCATGGCCATGGTCGCCGACAGGGCTGGTGTGGGCGCCGGCACGATCTATCGCTATTTCGAAAGCAAGGATGCGTTGATAGCCGAGATCTTCAGCGAACTGGAAAAAAAAGTGGTGGAATCGTTGATGGAGGGATACTCCCGTGACCGTTCCCTTCGGGACCGGTTCATTCATCTCTCCACCATGATCATCCGTTATTTCATGGCCAATGCGATTCATTTCCGGTTCATCGAACAGTACATGAATTCGCCTTACGGGGTGTCCCTCCGCCGGGAGCGGCTTCTGGGAAAAGCACGGGACATCGATCTCTTCCGGCATCTTCTGCAGGAGGGGATCGACCGCCGGGCGCTCAAGGACCTGCCCCTCACCCTGCACTTTGCCCTGGCCTTCGGCCCCATTCTTTCCCTGCTGCGGGATCATATCCTCGGGTTCCTGGAGCTGGACGACGTGCTGATTCAGAAAGCGGTTGAGGCCTGTTGGGACGGGGTCAGAAGGCTGGATGTGCCCGGATGACGAGCGGCGTCATCGACAGGGCGGGAAAAAGGAACCAAAAAAATCATTCCCACCCTGCCGCCGACACGGTGGCGGCAGGGTGGTCATTGACCGAATCGAAGAGGTGTCGCATGCAAATCAGTCGAAAAATCCGGATGATTGTTGCTGCCGGGGCTTTGGCCGCCCTATGGATCCCGGCCGGTTGCGATTCCACGGGCAAGGCGCCGCCTCAGGCAGGACCTATGGAGGTGGCCGTTGCGGAGATCAGGCCGCAACGCGTTGCGATCACGACGGAACTGAACGGCCGAACATCCGCCTATCTCGTAGCCGAAGTGCGCCCGCAGGTGGGCGGCATCATTCAGAAACGCCTCTTCAGGGAGGGCTCCGACGTAAAGGCCGGCGATGTCCTCTACCAGATCGACCCGGCGACCTACGAGGCGGCCCATGCCAGCGCGAAGGCGGCGCTGGCCCGGGCGGAGGCCAGCATCTCAACAACCCGTGTCCGGGCGGAGCGTTACAGGGAGCTGGTGGATATCAAGGCGGTCAGCCGGCAGGAATACGACGATGCGACAGCGGCCCTCAAGCAGGTTGATGCGGATATCGAGGCCGGCAGGGCGGCCGTTGAAACCGCACGGATCAACCTGGCCTACACCCGCGTCATCGCGCCGATAACCGGGCGCATCGGCAAATCGTCGGTGACCGTGGGCGCGCTGGTGACGGCGAGCCAGGGGATCCCTCTTGCCACGATTCAGCAGATCGATCCCGTCTACGTCGACGTCACCCAGTCGAGCGCCAGCCTGCTGCGGCTGCAGCAGAGCATGGCGAGCGGCACGCTCAAACGGGACAGCGCCAACCGGGCAAAGGTCAAGCTGATCCTGGAAGACGGCACCACCTACCCCCAGGAGGGGACCCTTCAATTCCAGGATATTACGGTAGACCCGACAACGGGGTCCTTCATCCTGCGCATCGTATTTCCCAATCCGAAACACGTCCTGCTGCCGGGCATGTACGCCCGGGCTGTTCTGGAGGAAGGGGTCAACGAGCAGGCGATCCTCGTCCCGCAGCAGGGGGTCAGCCGCGACCCGAAGGGAAATCCGACTTCGTTGATCGTGGATGCCGAGGGCAAGGTCCAGCAGCGGTTGCTCGTGCTGGATCGCACCATTGGCGATCAATGGCTGGTTTCATCGGGCCTTGCGCCCGGCGACCGGGTGATCGTCGAGGGGATGCAGAAGGTCAGGCCCGGCGCTTCCGTGAAGGCAGTTCCTTACAATGCCGGAAAGAGAGGGGAAGGCAAGGCCGCGGCCCCTCCGGCCGAAAAATCGAACTGACGGAGGCGAGTGATGCTATCGAGATTCTTCCTGGATCGCCCGGTTTTCGCGTGGGTCATCGCCATCATCATGATGGCGGGGGGCGTGCTGGCGATCTACAACCTGCCCATTGCGCAGTATCCCCCCATCGCCCCGCCGTCGATCGCCATCACCGCCTTCTACCCGGGCGCCTCGGCGGAGACCGTCGAGAACAGCGTGACGCAGATCATCGAGCAGAAGATGACCGGTTTCGACAGGATGCTGTACCTGTCGGCGACGAGCGATTCGGCCGGCGCGTCCCGCATCGAGCTGACCTTTGCCCCGGGGACCGACCCGGATCTGGCCTGGGCGCAGGTGCAGAACAAGCTTCAACTGGCCATGGCGAACCTGCCGGAGGTCGTCAGCAACCAGGGCGTCAAGGTCAGCAAGTCCACCCGAAACTGGCTGATGTTCGTGGGCCTGATCTCGGAAGACGGGAGCATGGACGGCAACGACCTGCGCGATTACGCGCAGTCGAACCTCGAAAAAGTTCTCTCGAGGATCCCCGGCGTCGGCGAGGTGGAGATCTTCGGCAGCCAGTATGCCATGCGCATCTGGCTCAACCCCGACAAGATGACCGTTTACCGGATGACGTTCCTGGACGTCATCACCGCGCTTCGGGCCTACAACGTGGAGGTATCCGCCGGGCAGTTCGGCGGGGCACCCGCTGTGAAGGGGCAGCGCCTGAATGCAAGCATCACCGTCCAGAGCCTCCTCAAGACGCCCGAGGAGTTCGCCGCGATTCCCCTGCGCACCAACCCCGACGGCTCCGTCGTGCGCGTCAGGGACGTGGGGCGGGCGGAACTGGGGACCGAGTCCTACGACGTCCAGGCCTATTACAACGGAAAGCCTGCCGCCGGGATGGCCATCCGCCAGGCCGCCGGGGCCAACGCCCTGCAGACGGCCGACAACGTCAAGGCCAAGATGGCGGAACTGAGCCGATTCTTCCCCGCCGGCATGAAGGTCACCTACCCCTACGACACGACCCCCTTCGTCCGGGTGGCCATCAACGAGGTCGTCAAGACGCTCCTCGAGGCGATCGTGCTCGTGTTCCTGGTCATGTACCTGTTCATGGGGAACATGCGGGCAACCCTGATCCCGACCATCGCCGTTCCCGTGGTGCTCCTGGGGACGTTTGCCGTCCTGGGGATCTTCGGCTTCTCCATCAACATGCTGACCATGTTCGCCATGGTGCTGGCCATCGGCCTGCTGGTCGACGACGCCATCGTCGTTGTCGAGAACGTGGAGCGGATCATGCGCGAGGAGGGACTCTCGCCCAAGGAGGCCACGCGCAAATCCATGGACCAGATCACGAGCGCCCTGATCGGCATCGGCCTGGTGCTCTCGGCGGTCTTCGGCCCCATGGCGTTTTTCCCCGGCTCCACGGGCGTCATATACCGGCAGTTCTCGGTCACGGTCATCTCCTCCATGCTCCTGTCGGTGCTGGTGGCCCTGATCCTGACGCCGGTCCTCTGCGCGTCGCTCCTCAAACCGGTGGCGGCGGGACATGAACCGGCGGAAAACGCGATCTGGTTCCTGCGCCCGTTCTTTCGGTGGTTCGACAGCCGGTTCTTCCGGATCCGCGAGCAGTACATGCGCCTGGTCCGCCGCTCCATCTCGAACAAGCTGCGGTACCTCGCCGTGTTTGTCCTGATCGTGGCAGCAATGGGGATCCTGTTTCTCCGCATGCCCACGGCCTATCTCCCCGACGAGGACCAGGGAATCCTGATGGTGCAGGCCATGCTTCCGGCCAACTCGACGCTGGAGCAGACCGACGAGGTCCTGGGCCGGGTCCGGGACTATTTCCTCAAGCACGAGAAAGAAACTGTCGAAGCCGTGTTTACCGTTTCCGGCATCAGTTTTTCGGGCCGGGGGCAGAACGCCGGGTTTTCCTTCGTCAAGCTCAAGGACTGGGATCTGCGCAACCGGCCGGATTTGAAGGTCGGCGCCGTGGCCGGAAGGGCCATGGGGGAATTCTCGAAGATCCGCACCGCCATGGTGTTCGCCTTTGCGCCGCCCGCGGTGGTCGAGCTGGGACAGGCCAAGGGGTTCGATTTCCAGCTGCTGGACCGGGGCGGCCTGGGCCATGCCAAGTTGATGGAAACACGCAACCAGCTCCTCGGCATGGCAGCCAGGGACCCGGCCATGACGAAGGTCCGCCCCAACGGCCTGGAGGACGTTCCCGAATACCGGATCGACGTGGACTGGGAGCGGGCCGGGGCCCAGGGAGTGCCCATCAACTCGATTCACCATACGATCGCGGCGGCCTTCGGCAGCGCCTATGTCAACGACTTCATCCAGGGTGGGCGTGTCAAGAGGGTCTATGCCCAGGCAGACGCCCCCTACCGCATGCTGCCCACCGACCTGGAGAGGCTCCACGTGCGCAATGCCGCGGGCAGGATGGTTCCCTTCTCCTCCTTTGCCTCCGGTCACTGGACGTCCGGTTCCCCGAAGCTGGAGCGCTTCAACGGCTTCCCGTCCATCAACATCCTGGGCGAGGCGGCGCCGGGCCGAAGCTCCGGCGAGGCCATGCAGGCCATGGAAGGATTCGTCCGGGAGCTGCCGCTGGGGGTCGGCTACGACTGGCAGGGGCTGTCCTA
This sequence comes from uncultured delta proteobacterium, assembly GCA_963705165.1. Taxonomy (GTDB): domain Bacteria; phylum Desulfobacterota; class Syntrophia; order Syntrophales; family UBA2192; genus UBA2192. The sequence continues at coordinate 42,960 of CAVPJD010000034.1, forward strand.
CCAGGAGCGGATGGCGAGCTCCCAGGCGCCGCTGCTGTACGCCTTCTCCATCTTCGTGATCTTCCTGTGCCTGGCGGCGCTCTACGAAAGCTGGCCCATCCCGATCTCGATCCTTCTGGTGTTGCCCCTGGGGGTCATCGGGGGCGTCATTGCCTCGAGCGCGCGGGGTCTGCCCAACGACGTCTATTTTCAGATCGGTCTTCTGGCCACCCTGGGTCTGACCACCAAGAACGCCATCCTGATCGTCCAGTTCGCCAAGGCCGGCGTGGAGCAAGGGATGGGGCTGGTCGAGGCCACCCTGGAGGGGGCGAGACTGCGCTTTCGCCCGATCATCATGACCTCGCTGGCCTTCGGATTCGGTGTTCTGCCGCTGGCTGTGGCGACCGGCGCCGGGGCGGGGGCCCAGAATGCCATCGGCACGGGCGTGCTGGGGGGCATGGTGACGGCCACTGTCCTGGTGATCATTTTCGCACCCCTCTTCTTTGTGTTGATCGAAACGTTCCTCGGCAAAGGCCGGAGGGGTGATGCGGCCGCTTCTGGCAGCGCCAAGCCATTCTTCAGGGTGCTGAAAGAAAAACTCTTTCAGCGTAGAAATCGGCAGGCTACCGGGACAGAACATGTAACCCCATCAGAGGATTGATGAGATGAACAGGACCCCATTCCTTCTACTGGTCGTGGTCGTTGCGTTCCTGGGGGGATGCAACCTCGCGCCGACGTATGCGCGCCCGGAGGCCCCCGTGCCAGCCGACTGGCCGGGCGGCCCCGCCGACAAAAAGCAGGTGGCCAAGCCGGGCCAGGCCGCGGCCGATATCCCGTGGCGGGATTTCTTCGTCGACGGGAGGTTGCAGCAGGTCATCGACCTGGCGCTGGCCAACAACCGCGACCTGCGCGTGGCCGCGCTGAATGTCCAGCGAACGCAGGCCCTCTACCGCATCCAGCGGGCCGAGTTGTTGCCGGTCATTGACGCGCAGGGCGTCTTCAGCAAGCAGCGGGTGCCCGGCATCCTCTCGCAGAGCGGTCAACCGGCCACGGTGGAACTCTACAACGTCAACCTGGGCGTCAGCTCCTGGGAAATCGATCTCTTCGGCCGTATCCGGAACCTGAAGGATGCTGCGCTCGAGCAGTACCTCGCCACGGAGCAGGCCCGCGCGAGCGCGCAGATCACGCTCGTGTCCGCAGTGGCCAACACGTACCTGACCCTTGCAGCCGACCGCGAGAATCTCAAGCTCGCCCAATCGACCCTCGAGACCCAGCAGGCGACCTACGAGATGATCCGGCGTCGCGCCGAACTCGGCGCCTCCTCCGATCTCGATCTCCGCCAGGCTCAGACCCGCGTGGACGCGGCGCGGGTGGACATCGCCCGGTACACGAGCCAGGTGGCCCTCGACGAAAACGCCCTGACCCTCCTGGTCGGCTCCCCCGTTCCGCCCGGGCTTCTGCCCGTCGAACTGGGCGAGGTCGCGGCGCTCAAGGATTTCACACCCGGCCTGCCCTCCGAGGTGCTGCAGCATCGCCCCGACATCCTGGCGGCCGAAAGTCAGCTCAGGGCGGCCCACGCGAACATCGGCGCGGCACGGGCGGCCCTGTTTCCCCGCATCACGCTCACCACGAGCATCGGCACCACGAGCGACCAGCTCTCCGGGCTCTTCACGTCCGGCTCGGGGACCTGGGCTTTCGTGCCGCAGATCGTCATACCGATTTTCGATGCCCGCTCGTGGGTGGCATACGACGTGACAAAAGTGGACCGGGAAATCGCCCTGGCCCAATACGAGAAGGCGATCCAGGCGGCCTTTCGGGAAGTGGCCGATTCCCTTGCCCAGCGCGGCACCCTGGGCGATCAGCTGCAGGCCCAGCAGTCGCTCGTGGACGCCTCCGCGGAGAGCTATCGCCTCTCCGATGCCCGGTTCACGAGGGGGATCGACAGCTATCTGCGCGTCCTGGACGCGCAACGCTCGCTCTATGGCGCGCAACAGGGGCTGATCGCCATTCGCCTCGCCCGGCTCACCAACCTGGTGACGCTCTACAAGGTGCTGGGGGGAGGCACGTGACGGTCAGGAAGACCATAGACGTCATGATTGGAACGTTCTGCATCCACTACCGGCTGCCGTTGCTGCACAACGACAGGGATTTCGATCCGATGGTGAAGTTCCTGGGGCTGGAGGTCATCGAGACATAACCGATTGCGCCGCCGCTACTATGATAACCTGACCGTCCCCATATAGAGCACGAAATGAGTTGTGCATCCATGGAGACGCCTTGAGCGGGGAGAGCGCCGTATAAGCCGAATAGAATTCTATTCCCTTTCCCCGTTCCCCTTTCGATGTTCCCGGTCCGGGTACGCGCATGACCCGGCCGGAGATTTTAGAGGCCGTCCGGGAATCAAGAGACCGCGGCTGAAACATTTCATGTGAGGCAATTCGTGTTCCTGCTGCATGCTTGACGTGCCTCTCTTTTCCCGATATGATCCCCCCAAAGTACAAAAAGCAAGCCCCCGGAATTATACGTGAACCGGGGTCGTTGTTTAGGGGCCATGCCGCGGCCTGATCGGAGTGTGCGCGGGGATGGTCTTTTTTCGTTAACCCCGACCGGGATCCCCCATGGAACTGTTCATCCTGGCGGCGGTCAGTCTCACCATCGCCGTCTCCCTGCTCCTCAAGAAGGAAAAGGACACCGTCCAGCTCTCCTTTGCGCTCGTGTGCCTGGCCCTTTTCCTCCAGAAGGGCGGCAGCTTTTTCAACGGCCTCTTCGAGGATCCCATCTGGCGCGTCATAAGCCTCGCGGGTCTTCTCTTTCTGCCGCCCCTTCTCGTTGAGTTTGCGCGCAACATGCTCCGCGGCAAGACCTTCCTGTCCCGCAAAGAGGTCGTCGCCACGGCGGTGTTGAGCCTGTTGTGGGCTGTTGCCTTCTTCACGCCGCTGGCTCGCGCGTCCTGGTTTGACGAGGCGCTTCTGGCTTACCTGCTTCTGGTGATGCTCTATTGCCTGGGGGCCCTGCTGCTGTTCATTCGCGGGCGTGCGCCCGGAGTGGAGCGCACCCGGTTGGTCTACGTGACGATGGCCTGCGCCATAACGGCCGTGATCAGCCTCCTCGACATTTTCTTTTACATGGGATTCCGTTTCCCGCCGGTTTCGAACCTGGCCCTGGCAGGGCTTTTGTACTTCGTGCTGATCATCGTCATGCACCCGAGGCTCCCCGAGCTCTACGAGATCATGGTCCGGGGGCTCGTCGCCTGTGTCATCACGCTTTTCGCCACGAGCGTCTTCTTCTTCATCCTGGGGCTCTTCGGCACGATCACCCCCATCTACTTCACCCATGTGCTCACGGCCTCCTTCATCATCGTCATCTCCTACGACCCCTTCCGGGTCATCATGAAGAAGGTCTTCAACTATTTCTTCCCCGAGGCGAAGGACATCTTCTCGTCCATCTACGGCTTCGACCAGGAGCTGGAAAAGGAGAAGTCGCAGCTGCTCGAGGAAATGGCGACGGCGCTGGCCCACGAGATTCGCAACCCCCTGGGATCCATCAAGGGCGCAGGCCAGTACCTTCGCTCCGAGACGGACAACCCCGAGAACCAGAAGCTCCTCGACGTCATCATCGAGGAGGCCGACCGGCTCAACAACGTCGTGACCCAGTTCATGAACTACGCGAAGCCCTACGCCGTGAGCCCGAAGATGTACAATTTGAACGGGATCATCGAGAAGGCCGTTGCGGTCATCCGGGCAAGCGAGCTGCCGGGAGGGGTCCGCATCGAGACGGAGCTCAACCCGGATCTGCCCGAGGTCTTCGTCGACGGCGAGCAGATGAAGCAGATCATCCTGAACATCGCCTTCAATGGAATCGAGGCCATGCCCGACGGGGGGACCCTCACCCTCCGCACCACCCGGATCGAGAGCGAGGAGGGGGAGGCCGTCGGGATCTCCATCCGCGACACGGGCAAGGGGATGTCGAAGGAGGACCTCGAGAACATCTTCAAGCCCTTCTTCACGACCAAGGAGCGGGGGGTGGGCCTGGGGCTTTCCATCTGCCAGCGGATCGCCAAGAACAACAACGGCTCCATCCGGGCGAAGTCCCTCCCGGGGCAGGGGTCGATTTTCTACATCAGGATCAATCTGCCGCAAGCGTAAAGTCAGCTTGACGCCCGGAGCAAAGTAAATTAAAGTCAGCCGTTAAACCGCCCCGTCCATGGTAACGCAAGTGTCTAAAATTCCTCCCAAAAAGATCCTCATCGTCGATGACGAGGTCAACATGCGCCTTGTCCTCAAGACCATGCTGAAAAAGGAGGGCTACGACGTCGAGACGGCGGCCGACGGGCTGGAGGCCCTCGCCCTGCTGAAGCGCCACGACGTGACCGCCTGCGTCACCGATCTCAGGATGCCGAAGCTCGACGGCATGGGGCTTCTGAACCGCATGGTCGAGGAATACCCGTCGATCCCGGTGATCATCATCACGGCCCACGGCACCGTCGCCACCGCCGTGGACGCCCTCAAGAAGGGGGCCTTCGACTACATCACGAAGCCCTTCGACCAGGAAGAGCTCAAGAACGTCATCGGCAAGGCCGTCAAAACCCGCGTGCTCAGCGACGGGGAGGTCCAGTTTGTCGGCGCAGAGCTCGACCGCGGCGAGATCGTGGGCTCGAGCCCGTCCATGGTGAAGATTTTCGACATCATCAAGAAAGTGGCTCCCACGACGACGACGATCCTCATCACCGGCGAGACGGGGACGGGCAAGGAGCTCGTGGCTAACGCCATCCACGTCAACAGCCCGCGCAAGCTCAACCCCTTCATCAAGATCAACTGCGCGGCGATCGCCGAAACCCTCATCGAGAGCGAACTGTTCGGCTACGAGAAGGGCGCCTTCACGGGGGCCGTGTCGAACAAGCCGGGGCGCTTCGAGCTGGCCCACAAGGGAACCCTGTTCCTGGACGAGATCGGCGATCTTCCCCGGGAGATGCAGGTGAAGCTCCTGAGGGCGATTCAGGATCACGAGTTCGAACGGGTGGGCGGCATCCAGACGATCAAGGTGGACGTGAGGCTCGTGGCCGCTACGAACCGCAACCTCCAGCAGGATGTGAAGGAAGGCCGCTTCCGGGAGGATCTCTTCTACCGGCTCAACGTCATGCCGATCCACGTCCCGCCGTTGCGGGAGCGCAAGGAAGACATTCCCGCGCTCGTGAAATACTTTGTCGATAAATTCAACCGCAAGCTCGACCGGCAGATCACCGGGGCGGATGCGGAGGTCATGGAGCTTCTCCGGGACCACGACTGGCCGGGAAGCATCCGGGAGCTGGAGAACCTCATCGAGCGGCTCGTTCTCATGGCGAAGGGCGGCGAAATCGTCATGGGCGACGTCCCCGCCGAGTTGATCGAAGCCGTCGAGGAAAAGGCACAGAGGGCGGCACCGGACGATAAAAGATCCATCAAGGAGCTCATCCGGGAGAAGACGGGGGACATCGAGAAGCAGATGATCGTCCGGGTCCTCGAGGAGTGCGAGGGGAACATCTCAAAGGCGGCCCGGCAGCTGGGGCTGAGCCGCAGGGGCCTCCATCTGAAGCTTGCAAAATACAATCTGCGCTGATTGCGGAAGGAAGAGGAAACCATGGTCAACCGAATCGAGATCGGTTTCAGGAAGAACATCCGCGACGCCCTGGGCGAAAAGGTGAAGCGGCGCATCGTGGAGAACCTGCAGATCCATGTGGAGCGGGTGAGCACCATCGACGTATTCACCATCGAGGGCGATCTCACGAAGACGGATCTCAGGAAAGCGGCCACGGGCCCCCTGTCGGACCCCGTGATCCAGAAGCACGCCATCAACAGCGCCCTTGCCGAGGGGTTCGACTGGCTCATCGAGGTGGGGTTCCTCCCCGGGGTGACGGACAACGTGGGCAAGACGGCCACCGAAGCCATCGAGCTTCTCATCGAGAAGCGAAAACCCCTCAAGGTCTACACGTCGCGCCAGTATGTGATCCATGGAAAAATCGGCCGCAACGAGGCGCAACGGATCGCCTCGGGCGTGCTTGCCAACGATCTCATCGAGCGCTGCGAGATCGTCGAAGGAAAGGGCTGGGATCCGAAGCAGGGAATGAAACCCTACATCCCGAAGGTGGCGGCGGTGGACGACCCGCGGGTCGACGAGATCGATCTCAACGTGCCCGATTCGACGCTCATGGAGATCAGCAGCCGGGGGACCCTCGCCCTTTCGCTCGAGGAGATGAAGGCCATCCAGGCCTACATGAACGACCCGCTGGTCATCGAGGCCCGAAAAAAAGCCGGCCTCGGGGAGTTGATCACCGACGTGGAACTGGAAGTGCTCGCCCAGACCTGGTCGGAGCACTGCAAGCACAAGATCTTCAACAGCCTCATCCGCTACGAGGAAGAGGGCGGCAAGACGCTCGAGATCGACTCGCTCTTTTCGACCTGCATCAAGGGCTCCACGAAGGAGATCCGCGAGCGGCTCGGAGCCGACGACTGGTGTCTCTCCGTCTTTGTCGACAACGCCGGCGTGATCAAATTCAACGACGACTGGAACCTCGTCTTCAAGGTGGAGACCCACAACTCGCCCTCGGCCCTCGACCCTTACGGCGGGGCGCTGACGGGAATCGTGGGCGTCAACCGCGACCCCTTCGGCACGGGCATAGGCGCCCGCCTCATCTTCAACACGGACGTCTTCTGCTTTGCCGACCCCTTCTACGACAAGCCGCTGCCGAAGCGGATTCTGCACCCGCGGCGCATCTATGAAGGCGTGCGCGAGGGCGTCGAGCACGGCGGCAACAAGAGCGGCATCCCCACGGTGAACGGCTGCATCGTCTTCGACGACCGCTTCCTCGGCAAGCCACTCGTGTACTGCGGCACCGCCGGCATCATGCCCGCCTTGATCCGCGGCGAGCCAAGTTACGCCAAATCGATCCTTCCCGGCGATCTCGTTGTCATGACGGGGGGTCGCATCGGCAAGGACGGCATCCACGGGGCGACATTCTCCTCCGAGGAGCTCCACGAGGGATCGCCCGTCTCGGCCGTCCAGATCGGCGACCCCATCACCCAGAAGAAGATGACGGACTTTCTCCTTATCGCCAGGGACCGCGGCCTCTATCGGGCCATCACCGACAACGGGGCCGGCGGCCTTTCCTCCTCCGTGGGCGAGATGGCGCGCATGTCCGGCGGCACCGAGCTCGATCTCAAGAATGCCCCGCTCAAGTATGCCGGTCTCAACCCCTGGGAGATCCTTCTCTCCGAGGCGCAGGAGCGGATGAGCCTGGCCATCCAGCCCGAGAAGATCGACGAGTTCATGGAGCTTGCCCGCAAGATGGAGGTGGAGGCCACCATCCTGGGGAAATTCACGGATACCGGAAAGTTCCACATCCGCTACGGCGGAAAAACCGTGGCCTGCCTCGACATGGAATTCCTTCACGAGGGCGTGCCCCAGATGAAGCTTACGGCAAAGTGGGTACCCTCGAAGCACCCGGAACCGGACATCCCGGAGCGAACTGATTACGGCAAGGCCCTGAAGAAGATGTTTTCACGGCTCAACATCTGCAGCAAGGAGTCGGTGGTGCGGCAGTATGACCACGAGGTCCAGGGCGGAAGCGTCGTGAAGCCGCTCGTAGGTGTGGCCAACGACGGCCCGAGCGATGCCGCCGTCGTGCGGCCGGTTCTCGAATCCTACGAGGGCGTTGTCGTGGCCAACGGGATCTGCCCGCGCTACAGCGACATCGACGCCTATCACATGGCAGCCTGCGCCATCGACGAGGCGGTGCGAAACGCCGTCGCCGTGGGCGGCACGCTGGAGCGGCTCGCGGGGCTCGACAACTTCTGCTGGTGCGACCCTGTCCAGTCGGAAAAGACGCCGGACGGCCATTACAAGCTCGCGCAGCTCGTCCGGGCAAACCTCGCCCTCTACGACTATACCCGCATCTACGGTGTGCCCTGCATCTCCGGCAAGGACAGCATGAAGAACGACTACCAGATCGGGGACACGAAGATCTCCATCCCGCCCACGCTGCTCTTCTCGGTCATCGGCCGGATCGAGGACGTGCGCAAGGCCGTGACGATGGACGCCAAGCGCGCGGGCGATCTCGTCTACGTGCTGGGCGAGACGAAAAGGGAGCTGGGCGGCTCCGAGTGGTATGCCATGCACGGCGCTGTCGGAAACGACGTGCCGAAGGTGGACGCGGCTCGCGCGAAGGCGCTCTACACGGCCCTTTCCATGGCGATCCGCCAGGGGATCGTGGCCTCCTGCCACGACTGCTCCGACGGCGGCCTTGCCGTGGCCCTGGCCGAGACGGCCTTTTCCGGCGGGCTCGGCATGAGTGTCGATCTGGCGGCCGTGCCCGCAGGCGGGATCGCCCGGGACGACGAGGTGCTCTTCTCCGAGTCCCAGAGCCGGTTCGTCGTCACCGTGCGGCCGGAGAACAAGAGGGCTTTCGAAGTGGCGCTTGCCGGCAGCCCCATCGCCTGTGTCGGGACGGTGACGGCCGAGGGCCTCTTCCGCGTGAAGGGCCTCAGGGGCATCGTGATCCTCGAGGAGAAGATCGGGGATTTGAAGGAGGAATGGCAGCGGACGCTGCGCTTCTAGCGCTCCGCGCTAGCAGTAACTGGTTGAATAGGTAATTGGTTGATTAGGAATAAGAGGAAAAGAGATTTTCCATTACCCAATTACTTAGTTACTTAATTACTCAATTACTCAATTACTCAATGAACTTGAGGTACGGAATGCCGAGAATAGTCAAGTCGATCGTACTGACAGGGAACGGGACGAACTGTGAGCGGGAGATGGCCCATGCCTGCAGGCTGGCGGGGTCGGACGAGGTGGACATCGTCTACATCCACGAGATTTTGAACGGCGAGAAGCGTCTTGACGACTACCACTTCCTGAACCTTCCGGGCGGATTTCTGGATGGCGACGACCTGGGCTCGGCCAAGGCGGGTGCCAACCGGATCGTCCACGCGAAGATCAGGGGAAGCGGCGAGCCGCTCCGGGACCAGTTCCTCCGGTTCATCAACGAGGGAAAACTGATCCTCGGCGTCTGCAACGGCTTCCAGCTCATGGTGAAACTCGGCATCCTCCCTGCCTTCGACGGCGAGTACTTCAAGCAGACGGTGACGCTCTCCTTCAACGACTCGGGCCGTTTCGAGGACCGCTGGGCCTGGCTTGCAGTCAATGAGAAGTCGCCCTGTGTTTTCACAAAGGGGCTGCAAAAAATCTATCTTCCCGTGCGCCACGGCGAGGGAAAGTTCATGGCCAAAAGCGCCCCGATCCTGAAGCGGCTCCACAGGCAGCAACAGGTCGTTGCCTGCTACTGCACGGAGAGGAGCGACAAGCCCACCCAGGAGTACCCTGCAAACCCCAACGGCGCCGTCGACGCCATAGCCGGCATCTGCAACGAAACGGGGCGCCTCTACGGCATGATGCCCCACCCCGAGGCCTACACCCATTACACAAACCACCCCCGCTGGACGAGGGAGGACCTGCCCGAAGAGGGGATGGGGCTGGCGATCTTCAAGAACGCCATCCGGTTCATCCGGAGCGATGAGTTCGAACAGCGGCCGGAGAGAAGCCGGGAGGCGGGATAGTCGAGGTGACAGGTAACAGGTAACAGATGACAGGTGTCAGGGCGGGCCCTTTCTTTTCCTGTAACCTGTAACCTGAGACCTGTTACCTTTGATTCCGAAACGTGGTAGTATAGATGCCACAGTCATTCCAGCATGGAATGGGCAGGAGCAGGAAGATGTCTGAGACATTCAAGGCGCTGGTCCTGAGGCAGGAAGGCGGGAAGGTACGGCATGCCATCGAGGAGCTCACCGTCAACGATCTTCCCGAAGGCGATGTGCTCGTGGCCGTCGAGTATTCCTCCCTGAATTACAAGGACGCCATGGCAGTGATGGGGACCGGTAAGATCGTCCGCGAGTACCCCATGGTCCCGGGCGTCGATCTGGCGGGCATCGTCCTTGAGTCGAAGTCCCCCTTCTCCAAGGCAGGCGACCAGGTCGTTCTCACGGGATGGGGCGTGGGCGAGCGCTACTGGGGCGGCTACACGCAGCGCGCCCGCGTGAAGTCCAACTGGCTTGTCCCGCTTCCCGAGGGACTGGACACGCGCCGCGCCATGGCCATCGGTACGGCGGGGTTCACGGCCATGCTGTGCGTCATGACGCTCGAGGAGGCCGGGATCAAACCCGGAAGCGGCGCGATCCTCGTCACGGGAGCTGCCGGCGGCGTGGGCAGCGTGGCCGTGGCGATCCTGTCCAACCTGGGTTACCGGGTCGCCGCCCTCACGGCCCCCGGCCAGGAGAACACCCGCGAGTACCTGCAGGGTCTCGGCGCCACGGACTTCGTGTCCGGGCCCGAGTGGAGTGAGCAGCCGCGGCCGCTGGAGACCCAGCGCTGGATCGGCGCGATCGACACGGTAGGTGGAAAAGTGCTCGCCCGGGTGCTGGCCGAGATGAATTACGGCGGGTGTGTGGCGAACTGCGGTCTGGCGGGCAGCTCGGATCTGCCGACGACGGTCATGCCCTTCATCCTCCGGGCCGTGAGCCTGCGCGGCGTGGACTCCGTGATGTGCCCCATTGCCCGGCGCAAAACGGCCTGGTCGCGCCTGGTGAGGGATCTTCCGGCATCGGCCCTCGAGACGATCACACCCTCCTTCATTACACTGAACGACCTTACGAAGTATTCCGCCGATCTCCTTGCCGGGAAGGTCCGGGGGAGACTCATTGTGGATGTAAGGGCATAAGACAGGGTCCGGGGTCAGGGTAGAGGGATTGAATCGTAGGCCGGGCGTCTCGCCCGGCAATCGCCTGCACGAAGCATCATGGCAGTTTGTCGACAAACTTCTTCACCGGGGCGGCCCATCCGCTCGTCACGATCTTCAGGAGTGTTTTCCCCCCTTCTGCGCGGAAGGTGGCCGTCACATGGCCCCCGCCGCCTTCGAAGCTCATACGGCCTGGACAATCCTCTTTCAGTGCCAGTCCGAGTGCGCCCTTCCCGAAAAATTCATTCAGCCGCTCGGCAAGCTCTTCCATCGAAAGGGAAGTCCGCACTTCCATGGAGAGCACCTTGATCTTCCCGACGATATCATTGAACTGGCAGGACGGAGCCTTCATGGAACCCTCCTATTCGTTCACGCGCTGATACATTATATGGAGACGTCCTGAAAATCCACCGGGAAGTCAGGTGCCTGCAACAAAGGGCTTGACAATTAAATGCCCCGGGGCAAAATAGCTCCGAATACCGTGGATTTTCGGTCCAAGAGATGCCGAAACCGGATAAGGGGAGGAAAGCATGCGACACGGGAAACTGCTTCTGCTGATGATTCTGTCAGGTGCCCTGCTGATGGGTTGCGCTTCCATGCACGCGGCGGACGTGCAGAAGGCCCGCGAGGGCGACAAGCTAACCGTCGGGACGGTGCAGCGCGAGATCCGCGTGGGCATGTCGGGCGCCCAGGTGGCGGAAGCCCTCGGTTCCCCGAATGTCGTCACCACGGACGAGAAAGGACGCGAGGTCTGGGTCTACGACCGGATCTCCACGGAGAACGTTTACTCGTCGAGCACGGCCCTGATCCTGGGCATCCTCACCGGAGGCTCCGGCGGGGGAGGTGGCCTGGCCGGGCAGAGCTCCGGCGCCAGTTCCACGACACAGAAGTCGCTCACGGTGATCGTCAAGTTTGACGAACAGAAGAAGGTGCGTGACTTCGCCTATCGGTCTTCGACGTTTTGATCCCTATGAGGTTGTCTTTTCGCTACGGGTGCGTTGCGATGGCGGTTCTTCTCTTGATGACGGGATGCGCCGCCGTCACGCTCGACAAGGACCTGAACCTGACGCCGGAGATGTTCGCCCAGCGGCAGATGCAGACGCGGCGCTTCGACACGACGGACGAACAGAAAATTCTCAAGACCTGCGCGGCACTCCTCCAGGACACGGGTTTCACTATCGACGAATCCGAGGCGAAGCTCGGGATCCTGATCGCGTCCAAGGAGCGCGACGCAACCGATGCGGCGCAGTGGGCCGTTTTCATCGTCGGGTCTTTTTTCGGTGTGGCCATCCCGCCCGACAAGGACCAGATCATGAAGGCCTTCGTCACGACCCGGCCGGTCGGCGGCAGCGGCAGTCAGGTCGCCGTTCGCGTGGTCTTTGAACGGATCGTGTTCGACACGGAGCACCGCCTCAAGAAGATAGAGCCCCTGAACGACCCGAAGATGTATCAGAGCTTTTTCGAAAAACTCTCGAAGGCATTATTCCTGGAGGCCCATGACATCTGACAGACGGACACGAAATCTTCTTCTGCTCCCGCTCTTTCTCCTGGTCACGGCTTGCGCAACGACCCAGGACCACCTGCTCGACATGAACACGAGCCAGGTCCAGCTCCGGAACATCCAGTCGCGGGCTTTCGACACGACGGACAAGGAAAAGACGATGCGGGCCATCATCGCAACCCTGCAGGATCTCGGCTTCATGCTCGACCGGGCCGATTACACCCTCGGGGTCGTCACGGCCAGCAAGGCACGGGCCGACACGGTGCAGATGCAGGTGTACGCCACTCTGAGGGTGACCGTGACGGTTCGTCCCCGGGGGGAGAAACAGCTCCTGGTGCGGGCCAGTGCGGAGTATCAGCGGAGCCCCGTCACGGATCCCAAGCCCTATCAGAATTTCTTCAACTCACTCGAGAAGGCGATGTTCCTGGAAGCCCACCAGGTCGATTGAAAATCTTCATCTCGTACATAATAAAAGGGCAGGACCGGAATCGGTTCTGCCCCTTTATTATAATCGTACCTTCCCTTTACCCGGTACCCTTGACCCTATACCCCCTTTTTCTTCTTCCCGTTCTTCCCCTTCTGCTGTTTGGCCTTGAGCGAGGCGCCGATGAAGGCCGCAAAGAGCGGGTGGGGCTTTCGGGGCTTGGACTTGAACTCGGGGTGGAACTGGCAGCCCAGAAACCAGGGGTGATCGGGGATCTCCACGATCTCGACGAGATTCTTGTCGGGCGAGGTCCCTGTGATCCTGAGGCCCTTCTTTGTGAGCGCTTCCCGGAAGGCGTTGTTGAACTCGTAGCGGTGGCGGTGACGCTCCTCGATTTCCTTGTCGCAGTATGCGCTGAAGGCGAAGGACTTGCTGTCCAGGATGCAGGGGTAGGATCCGAGGCGCATGGAGCCGCCCTTCTCCGTGATGTGACGCTGCTCGGGCAGGAAATCGATGACGGGGTAGGGGCTCTCCGGGTCGAACTCGGTGCTGTTGGCCTTCTTCATCCCGGCGACGTTGCGGGCGAACTCGATGACGGCCACCTGCATGCCCAGGCAGATCCCGAAGTAGGGGACCTTGTGCGTCCGGGCGTATTGGATGGCCTGGATCTTGCCCTCGATCCCGCGGTTGCCGAACCCGCCGGGGACGAGGATCCCGTCGACGTCCTTGAACTTGTCCCCCACACCTTCTTTTTCGATCTTCTCCGAGTCGGTGAAAATGACCTTCACACGGGCTTCATTGGCGATCCCTCCGTGGGCGAGGGCCTCGTTGAGGCTTTTGTAGGAGTCCACGAGGTTCACGTACTTGCCGACGACGGCGATCGTCACGTCGTGTTTGGGGTTCTTCATCCGGGTAACCATCTCCTCCCACTCACCCAGACGCGGCTGGCCCGTCCAGATGTTGAGAAGGCTGACGATCTTGTCGTCCACCCCCTGCTGGTGGAACACGAGGGGCACGTCGTAGATGTGCTCCACGTCTTTGGCCGTGAAGACGGACTCCACCTCGACGTTGCAGAAGAGGGCAAGCTTGGCCTTGATGTCGTCGGCCAGGTAGTTCTCCGTGCGGCACATGAGGATGTCCGGTTGGATACCGATCTGCCGCAGTGCCGCAACGCTGTGCTGGGAGGGTTTGGTCTTCACTTCGCCCGCCGTTTTCAGGAAGGGCACCCAGGTGAGGTGGATGAAGGCGGAGTTCTGCTTGCCCACATCATAGCGGAACTGCCGGGCCGCCTCGAGAAAGGGAAGGCCCTCGATGTCGCCCACGGTCCCGCCGATCTCGACGATGGCCACATCATAGCCTTCCGCGGCCCGGTGGATGTATTCCTTGATCTCGTTGGTGATGTGGGGGATCACCTGGACGGTGCCGCCCAGGTAGTCGCCGCGGCGCTCCTTGGTGATGACGGAGAAATAGACCTGGCCCGTTGTCAGGTTGTTGAGCTTGCCGAGCTTCGAGCTGGTGAAGCGCTCGTAGTGGCCCAGATCCAGATCCGTCTCGGCGCCGTCGTCGGTGACGAAGACCTCTCCGTGCTGGAAAGGGTTCATCGTGCCGGGGTCGACGTTGATGTAGGGATCCAGCTTCATGTTCGTCACGGTGAGGCCTCGCGCCTCGAGAAGGCAGCCGATGGAAGCCGCCGCGAGCCCCTTGCCCAGGGACGACAAAACACCGCCGGTGATGAAGATGAATTTCGTTCTCATGCAACCACCTTTCAGGTCTATCTGGTCTATTGGGTCTATCTGGTCGATCCAAAAGGCGGGGTTCAGGGGCCAGGGTCCAGGGTTCAGGGAAGGAAGAAGATTTTTCTCCCACCCTGTACCCGGTACCCTGTACCCTTGACCCTGTCTTCACTCCCACTCGATCGTGCTGGGCGGCTTGGAGCTGATGTCGTAAACGACGCGGTTGACACCCTTGACCTCGTTGACGATGCGGCTCGAGATCTTCTCGAGGACTTCGTGGGGAAACCGCACCCAGTCGGCCGTCATGCCGTCGGTGCTCGTGACGGCCCGCACGGCGATCACGTTCTCGTAGGTCCGCCCGTCGCCCATGACGCCCACCGTCTTGACGGGAAGAAGCACCGCCAGCTCCTGCCAGACGTGGTTGAAAAGGCCCGCCTTCCAGATCTCCTCGCGGAGGATCGAATCGGCCTTCCGGACGACGGCGAGCTTGTCCTTCGTGATGGGACCCAGGATGCGCACCGCAAGGCCCGGCCCCGGGAAGGGGTGCCGCCCGACGAGGGACTCGGGCAGGCCCAGCTCGCGGCCGAGCTCCCGGACCTCGTCCTTGAAGAGGACCCTGAGCGGCTCCACGAGCGACATCTTGAGCCTTGCGGGAAGGCCCCCCACGTTGTGGTGGCTCTTGATGACGACGGACGGGCCCCCGAAGGAGGAGGTGCTTTCGATGACGTCGGGGTAGAGTGTTCCCTGCGCAAGAAATTTGACCTTGCCCAGCTTCTTCGCTTCCTCGTCGAAAACGGCGATGAACTCGCGGCCGATGATCTTTCGCTTGCGTTCGGGGTCGGTGACGCCCGCGAGCTTTTTCAGGAACCGCTCGCCGGCCCGCGCGAGCCGGAAGTTCAGGTGGTACTGGTCGCGGAAGGTGGAGACGACCTCCTCCACTTCGTTTTCCCGCAGAAGCCCGTTGTCCACGAAGATGGAGGTGAGTTTCTTCCCGATGGCCTTGTGGAGCAGGACGGCGAGCACCGACGAGTCCACACCGCCCGAGAGCCCGCAGATCACGCGTTCGTTCCCCACCTGCTCGCGGATCCGCCGGATGTTCTCCTCGATGAAGGAGCCCATGGTCCAGGTGGGGCTGCAGCCGCAGATGCGGAAGAGGAAGTTCTGGATGAGGGCGATGCCGTTGACCGTGTGGTGCACCTCGGGGTGGAACTGCACGCCGTAGAGCTTGCGCCCGGGGTTTTCCATGACGGCAACAGGGCAGTTCACCGTCGTTGCGGCAACGGAGAATCCCCTGGGAAGTTTCGTAACCCGGTCGCCGTGGCTCATCCAGATCCGCTGGCGGCCCTCGAGGCCCGCAAAGAGCAGGGAGTGCTTTCCCCGGTCGTTGAGAAGGAGCTCCGCGGGCCCGTATTCGCGAAGCGGCGAGGCGGTGACCTTCCCGCCCATCGTGTAGGCCATGAGCTGCGCGCCGTAGCAGATCCCGAGGACGGGAACGCCCAGCTCGAAGATCCCTGCATCGCACTTCGGGACCCCCTTGTCGAAGATGCTGGCGGGGCCTCCCGAGAGAATGATGCCCTGCACCTTCAGGGCCTTGAGCCTGGCAGGCGTGATGTCGTGGTCGAGGATCTCGCAGTACACGCGGCACTCCCGGACGCGCCGGGCGATGAGCTGGTTGTACTGGGAGCCGAAATCCAGAATGGCGATCATACGGGGGATCCCTCCTTCTTGGGGTCCAGCGTTTTACGGATCTTGGTGGCGATGAACTCAACGGACTCGCCAAGCAGGATCTCGATGGGCATCTCCCCGAGGTAGGCGTCGTCCCAGGGGAGGTTGTACTCGTTCACGAGGTTCAGGATGTCGCGGTATCGGTCGCCCAGGATCTCCACCTTGTCCGCGGCCGTGAGTGCCGGGTTGAAGTCCACGTGCACGAGAAGAAGCCCGCTCACCCCTTCGCCTCCCCTGAGCAGGGGGATGATGACCAGCGGCCTGCCGTCAACGCGTCCGAGCCCCACGTAGAGATTGCCCGTCCGGGCGATTGTGCGCTTCGTGCCCATGAGGCTCTTGGACGTCTCGGCCCGCGATACCATGCCGACGGAGACACCGCCGCGGTTCACAATGGAGATCGTCGTGCCGTCCGTGGGGTGCCCCTCCACGTCGAGGTCGCCGATCTCGTAGAGGGTGTAACCGCGCACGCCGGCGATGGCCTTCTGGATCCGGTCGAGGGCCAGCATGTTCTCGGCCTTCAGGTTCTTGGCGGAGCATTTGAGGCTGGCGAAAAGGTCGAAGAGAACGCCGCGGGGCATCTCCTCCTTGCGGCTCGTGCCGACGGTGACTGTCTTGGCCTGGTGGCGGATGGCATCGATGGGGCGCGACATCTCGTCGATGGCGTGCCCGAAGGCGATGTTCAGAAGGTCGATGGGCGAGGCGTTTGCGCCCTCCTCGCCGAAGTCTCCCCAGAAGTCCTCCAGGGGGAGCTTGCCGGCCACGTACTTCGTCAGCAGCGAGATGTCCGTCATTGTGCGGGCATTCATCAGGGTGAAGACGCCGCGGTTCTTGCGCTCGGTGAACTGCTCCCCGAAATCTTTAAGAATCCGGTGCAGGTTGCGGTCGAGCATCCGCTGGTAGAGGGTGAAGTTCTTGTGGTCCTGCTCGACGACGGCGAGGCTCATCTCGTTGCGGAACTCGCGGAAAAAGGCGGCGTCGTCGTCGATTGCAGAAGCGGCATAGTATCCCCAGAGGTGCCCGGCCAGGGTGTTCAGGATGACCGGAAGCGGCATGGGCGCCTTCGGGACATAAATCACCGAGTCGGCGATCCGGTCGAAGCGCCTCTCGCCCTCCTCGGCGAAGACGACGACGGAGGCCTTGTGGGCCTTGAAGATGGCCGTGTCCTTGACGACATCGCCCGCAACCGTCTCGGGGTTGCCTGCGGCGCAGACGAGGATGAGGGGCTCCGAGGAGAGATCGATATGCTTTTTATCCTCGATGAAGTCCGACGAGATGGTCTTGTAGCAGAGCTCCGAGAGCTTGATCCGGATCTCGTCGGCCGCTGCCTTGTTGGGTCCGCTTCCCACGATGGCCCAGTATTTCTTCTGCCGGGCAAGACGCTCGGCCGAGCGGCGGATCTCGTCTTTTTTCTCCAGCACCTGCTGCATGAGGCCCGGCGCCTTCTCGAGCGTCGCAAGTTCGGCGGCGATGAACTCGTCGGTGCGGGTCTTGAGGATCTGCGCAAAGGCCAGCGCCAGCACGTAACCCGCCACGATCTGCGAGTAGAAGGCCTTCGTGGAGGCCACGGACATCTCGATGTCGCGCCCGTCGCTCGTGTAGAAGACCCCGTGGGATTTCGTCGTGATGTCGGACTGGCGGCGGTTCACGATGGAGAGGATCGTGGCGCCCCGCTCGCCCGCCATGGCCACGGCGCGGTTCGTGTCCGTCGTGGTGCCTGACTGGGTCACGGCGATGACGAGCGTGTCCGAGAGGTCCTCGCCGATGAAAAAGCCGCTCATCTCGGAGGCCTTCTTTCCCTGGACGTTGACGGGCGCGCCCTTCAGGTACATGCTGAGGCCGTCGGCGATGGCCTGGCCGGCAACGGCGGCCGTTCCCTGGCCGATGACGAAAACCTGGCGGATCTTCTTCGTCTTGAGGTTCTTGACGAAGGCCTCCGGCAGGATGTCGGGCCCGAGGTTGAAGTGAACCTTCTTTTTCCCGTCCTTCTTCTGCCCGATACGGTACTTGCCGCGCAGGGTCTTGCGGACCGACTGGGCCGACTCGGTGATCTCCTTGAGGAAGAAGTGGGGGAAGGCGCCCCGGTCGATGTCGCGGGTGGTGATCTCGGCCTTCTGGATCATGGACTCCGTGAGCCCCACGGGATGCCCGTCGTAGTAGAGCGCCCGGATGCCTGCAAGCCCGCCTGCCGAGTGCTGGTCGAGCACGAAGATCTGCCCCGAGGACTCCGGGTTCTCGGGGTCGCGGGGCCTCTCGCCGTCCATCTTGACGAAGCGCGCCGTACCCTCCACGAGGCCGTAGAGCTCCGAGGCAAAGAGGTACTGGTCCTCGCGCAGGCCCACGAAGAGCGCCTGGCCGCTTCCCTTGAGGGCGAGGTAGATCTTTCCCGGCTCCACGTTGCTGGTCAGCGCGATGGCGTGGGAGCCCTCGAAGTCGTTCACGGCCAGCCGGAAAGCCTCCTCGAGTGCCATTCCTGCCGAGAGGTAGCGCTCGACCTGCAGGGGGATGATTTTCGTGTCCGAGGTGACCTCGGGGGCGATCTCGTAGCCGTAGGCCGACTCGAGGAGCGAGCGCAGCATCTGGTAGTTGTCGATGTCGCCGTTGAGGACGACGCTGATCGTCCAGCGGCCCGGCCCGTAGGCAGGGAAGAACTTCATCCCGGGGACGATCTCACCGGCGAACGTCGCAGCGATCGGCGCGGGGATCGAGCACAGGCCCGCCGGCGGGATCTGCCCGTCGGGGCCTTGTGCGCAGAGGGTGTAGCTGCTGATGGGGTGGCAGTTCTCCTCGGTGATGGAGCCCACGGAGGCCCAGCGGGTGTGGGCGAAGGTCGACTCCGAGATCGCGGTCTCGCGGGCGAAGGCGCGGAAGATGCCATCCGCGCGGATTGCTTCGCGGAGCTTGCGGATGTTCTCGCCGAGCTTGCCGATGATGGAGGCCGTCTTGTAGACAAAGGAAAGATAGACGCCGCCGTCGGGGTGGCCGTGGTCGGCCACAAGGATGGACCCGTTCAGAAGGTCGCGCTCGACGGAGCGCCGGCGGAATTCCTCGTGAAGCCCCCGGCCCCGGATCTCTTCGATGATGCGACCCAGGGTTTCCTTGTCTTTCAGCGTGAGCGAGAACTGGATTCCCGCCGAGTCCCGTCCCCGAACCTCGAGACGGTCGATGCAGTTGAGCAGGAAGTTGACCCGGGCATATTTTATAAAGCTCTCCGGGGTGATCTCCTCGACGCGGTCGGCGCCGGCCAGGTGCAGGATCTTTTCGACGTTGGTGAGGATGTCCTTCTCGAGGCCCCAGAGGACGTCCTTCAGGAGGATGAGACGGCTGTTGATGATCTCCATCTGCGCCGTGGCAAAGCGTCCGGCTTCGGCCTCGAGCAGGCCCTCCTCCCCGGCCAGAAATGCCGTCATCTCGGGAATGAGGGATTGAAGGGCCGCTGCCTTGGCGGGATTGAAGAAAAGGGCCTGAAAATGGGATTCCTGCCGCAGGAGCACGAGGTCCCGCTCCATCTCCTTGAGCGGGCCAACGCCTGCGAGGTACCCCTCGGGCTTGATCTTTCCCGCGATCACCCTCGATAGCGGGGCCTTGCGGATTGCGGCGAAATGCTGTGAGAGGTTGGCGCCGGCGTCGACTGCAAGGGGCTTCGGACCTTTCTTGACGGCCAGGATGCCGGCGATGCCGCAGCACAGGAGCGTGTCGTTCACCGGGAAGAGAATGATCGAGAAGGCAGGAGCCTGACGGGGGTTGCGGCCGAGAAAGAGATGCCATTGCAGGAGAAACGAGATGAGCCGTTTCACGGATATTGCGATCATGAATACCTCTCAGACCCTGTCGATCCCAGGGTTCATCCTGTTCCTGTCAGCCGGCTCCCCGCAGGGGCTGCGCCTTACCTCCGGAAGGAGGGAAGGGCGTCCAGGGCGCGGGATACGACAGTATCCACAATAGACTGTAACCAGGCCGAACCGGCATCCGCAGACTCCCGGTCCAGTGCCCGGATGAATTCAATATAATCACCGGCCCCCTTCGAGAGCCGCTCGTCGATCCTGTTCATGAAAAGTCCGCGAC
Organism: uncultured delta proteobacterium; assembly: GCA_963705165.1. Classification (GTDB taxonomy): domain Bacteria; phylum Desulfobacterota; class Syntrophia; order Syntrophales; family UBA2192; genus UBA2192. The sequence goes on from CAVPJD010000034.1 coordinate 63,146, forward strand.
CGCTCTCGCCGATCGAGTCGTCGGCAAGACCCGAAAGCCTCTTCTCGGCCTCGGGCCAGTTCTGCAGCAGTTCCCGCTTGTGCTTCAGGTGCATCTCTTTCGTCCTGTCCTGAAGGACCTTTTCGGCCATGGCGATGGATTCCTCCATCTTGGCGGCCAGGGCGCGAAGCCGGCTGATCCGCTCTTCCAGGGCTGCGTCGAGGACCTCCATGGCGCCCTCGCAGAGCGCGTCGCCTCCTTCCTGGGCCTTCAGGAAAGGCTTGCGGACGTGCACGTACCACTGCCGCAGGGCGGCGAGGTTTCCGATATAGAGGAGGTTGTTGGCGACCTTTCGCCTCACCTCGCGGTACAGGCCTGTGTGCAGGGGGCGCTCGGAGAGCAAAGCCGAGCCCTTGAGAAGCATCCCCCCCTGGGGACAGTCGTTTTCCCAGACGGTGCCCGCGGCGATCAGCGTGCCGTAGCCCAGCCTCACGGGGCCCACGAGCCCTCCCTGGCCCCCCAGGAAGATCGGGGCCTGGCGCAGCATGACGCCCCGGGGCACATCGCCGATGAGCGAGGCCGTGGCCTTGTCCTGGTTGGGCGTGTAATTGAAGTGGATGTAGGAGCTCCCGACCTCGCTGTGATCCTTGCGGCTCGTGCCCCCGGCCATGAGGCAGTCGCAGAAGTTGATGAGGCTCCCCAGGGTGACGAAAGGAAAGAGGATCGTCTGTTTCAGCCCCACGGTGTGGGCGCCCGAGGCTTCTTCCTCGATCAGGCAGCACTCTCTCACCTGGGCGCCCGAGGCCATCGAGGAGCGGGCCAGAAAGACGGAGCCTGTGAAAAAGCCCCCCTTGAGCTCCACTTCGGCACCAAGCCGGCAGTCCACGAGGGTTACGGGGGATTCAAAACCGATTTTCGTGCCGGGGCCGATCAGGGTCTTTGCACCGGCAAGGCGGCATCCGGGGTAAAGGACGGTGCCCTTTGCGTAAATGCGCTCCGTCCTGACCTCATCGCCGATCACGACAGCCGACGGGCAGGGGATGGATACCCCTTTGTCGAGCAGCGCGGTGATCTTTTTCGGAATCTCCGTTGTCATCCGGTCTCTTCGTGGGGGGGTATGTTAACCCCTAGAAATGCTTCAATTATCGTGCCCTGCGGGCGAGCATCTGCAAAAAAAGCTTGTGGACCCTCGCATCGCCCGTCAGCTCGGGATGGAAGGCGGCCACGAGGATGTTCTTCTGGCGCGCGAGCACCACCGCACCCTGGTAGAGAGCGAGCTTCTCCACCGCGGGGCCTGTTCCCAGAATCCGGGGGGCACGGATGAAAACGGCGTGAAAGGGCTCCTCCCCGAGGGCCTCGCAGGGGATGTCCACCTCGCGGCTCTCCAACTGGCGGCCGTAGGCGTTGCGCTCCACGTCGAGGTCGATCAGATTCAACAGATCCTGTCTGCGGCCGTCGACCCGGTCGGCCATCACGATGAGGCCGGCGCAGGTGCCGAAAACGGGCTTGCCCGCCGCGGCAAATTCCTTGACGGTGTCAACGAACCGGTACTCGGCCATGAGCTTTCGCATGGTCGTGCTCTCGCCGCCCGGGATGATCAGCCCGTCCACGTCGTCGATCTCCGAAGGCAGGCGGATCTCGACGGCATCGACGCCCAGAGACTTCAGCATCCGGATATGTTCGCGGAAGGCCCCCTGGAGGGCCAGCACACCTACTTTCATGAGTTGCTATTCCTCTTGCGCGCGCCGGCGGTCGCCGGGGGGGAGGCCCCGTTGCCGAAAGGCTCTGGTTTCGTGTCGGATGGAGAAAGGCTGAAAAAGCGCCGGCTGCAGATCATGGTGGCAAATGGCATGGGACCCGGCAGTTCCTATTTCGTTTTCCTGCAGGGGATTCCCAGCGCGGTCATCTTCTTCTGGAACGTGTTGCGGTTGATTCCCAGGTAGGAGGCGGCCGCCGACTTCACGTTTTTGTTGCGCTTCAGTGCAATCCGGATCAAGCCCCGCTCCACGAGGGAAAGGATCTCGTCGTAGACCTGGCTCTTGGTACCCTGTCCCGCCGAAAGGACGATGACGAGTTCTTCCAGTTTCTTTTCGAGGACCTCGTCGATGCCGGGAAGTGTGGATGCCGCCCTGCGGGGTTGCTGAGCCTTCATGACTGCCATGTCCGTTCCTCTCCTGTCCGTCGGGGTCTGCTTGATTTCTTCGCTGCGATTCGCGATGCGCGTGCCATCGTTTTCAGGACGAACTCTTCATGGCGATCACCACCACGAGCAGGATCGCCGCCAGCCAGGCTGCATAGATGTTCGAGCGGTTCACGGCGGATCCCTCGAGGATCTCCCTGGCGCCTTCCTCGACCCGCTCGGCATCCACGTGGCCCGTGACGTCGCGGACGAGGTCTCCGAACCGGCCATAGGCGTTGGACAGGACGTGAAAACCCTTCGTCGTGGTCAGGACCAGGAAGACCTTCTTCCGGACCGCGAGGGCCCCCACATGGGTGATGTCCGCCCAGTTGAGCGCCCGCCGCTTGAAAAACTTCGTCAACGCAAGACCCGCGTCGCTCGCCTCCACTTTCCTGAGCGACGACTCGATTGCGATGAGAGCCATCGGGATGAGCGCCGCCAGGAGGAGAAACCGCTCCGTGGCCGTTCCCTGGCGGAGGAAGGTCAGGATAAAGACCGCCAGCAGGAGCAGGGCATTCAGGGCCAGCGGCAAAACGAGTGCCCTGTTGACTGTGTAAATCCTGCTTGACATGGGTTCTGGCAACGGAGGCGTTGCCGTCAATCCTTTCGCCGGTAGGTTCCGCTCTTCCCGCCCCGTTTGAGCATCAGCCGTATCTCCGAGAGGGTCATCCCCCGGTCCACGGCCTTGCACATATCGTAGATGGTGAGCGCCGCAGCGCTGACTGCCGTGAGCGCTTCCATCTCCACGCCTGTCCGGCCCAGCGTCCTGACCGTAGCCTCGATTTCGATTTCGCCGCGGCGCGCATCCGTGCGAAAGCTCACGTCTACAGCCGTGATTTCCAGAGGGTGGCAGAGCGGAATGAGCTCGCTCGTTTTCTTGGCCGCCATGATGCCGGCGATCTTTGCGACGGCAAGCACGTCGCCCTTGGCGATCGACTGCTTCTCGATGGCCTCGGCCGTTTGCGGCTTCATGAGGACCTTGCCCCGGGCCACGGCCTCCCGACGGGTCGTGTCTTTCTCCGACACGTCGACCATCCGGGCCTTGCCTTTTTCATCGAGGTGCGTGAACTTCGGCGTGAACTTTGGCATGTTCAACCTGCGACGGCAGGGCTTGCCCGCCGCAAAAATAATGGCGTACCCTAGCACAGAAGAAAAGGCCCGTCAAGGCGCTTGCCACGGCGCGAAAACGGCGGGGTGATGATAACCAACTAGCTGATATGATAGAAGAAATAGAAGTTGCGAGTCCGGTTACAATTCCGAAACTGTCCCTCTTTGAGGTT
>CAVPJD010000035.1:0-32765 GCA_963705165.1 uncultured delta proteobacterium
GAAGATGCATCTCAAGTGTCCCGAGGAGAAAGTGGCCGACGCAAAGGAGGCCTTTGCGAACTACATTACCCGCTGTCCCGCCGCCCAGAGCGTCAAGGAGTGCATCAAGCTCCAGGACGAGCTCATCTTCGAAAAATAGTGGAACGGGTTCAAAAACAAATCCCCCTTCATCCCCCTTTTCAAAAGGGGGACAGAGGGGGATTTTTCATTCTCTTTCACCGATCACTGGTCACCGGTCACTGACCACTGAAAGTTCTGCCTACGGCAGAACTTTCTTAAGAAACTTTCCCGTCAGCGATTCCTCCGTCCGCGCCACGTCCTCCGGTGTGCCCTGGGCCACGATCCTCCCGCCGCCGGGCCCGCCCTCGGGACCGAGGTCGATGATCCAGTCGGCCGACTTGATCACGTCGAGATTGTGCTCGATCACGACGATGGAGTTGCCCATGTTGACGAGGCGCATGAGCACTTCGAGCAGCTTCTGCACGTCGGCGAAATGAAGGCCGATCGTGGGCTCGTCGAGGATGTAGAGGGTGTCTGCCCGGGAGGGTTTGCCGAGCTCGCGGGCAAGCTTGATCCGCTGGGCCTCGCCGCCGGAGAGCGTCGTGGCCGACTGGCCGAGCCGGATGTAGCCAAGCCCCACATCGTGAAGGAGCTGCAGCTTCGTGCGGATCGACGGGATGTTCTCGAAGAAGACAAGGGCCTCGCTCACCGTCATGTCGAGAACCTCGGCGATGCTCTTGCCCTTGTACTGGATCTCCAGGGTGTCGCGGTTGAAGCGCTTTCCGCGGCAGATATCGCAGGTGACGTAGACATCGGGCAGGAAGTGCATCTCGATCTTGATGAGGCCGTTGCCCTCGCAGGACTCGCAGCGCCCCCCCTTGACGTTGAAGCTGAAACGGCCCGGCTTGTAGCCCCGCGTGCGCGATTCCGGCAGCTGGGCGAAGAGGTCCCGGATGAAGGTGAAGGCGCCCGTGTAGGTGATGGGGTTGGAGCGGGGCGTGCGACCGATGGGCTGCTGGTTCATGACGATGACCCGCTCGATTCCGCCCAGGTCCCGCACGTTGCGGATCTTCCCGACTTTTCCCTTGTAGCGGTAGAGCCGCCGGGCGAGCACCCGGTAGAGGGTCTCCAGCACCAGGGTGCTCTTGCCGGAGCCGGAAACCCCGGTCACGCAGGTAAGCACTCCCACGGGGATGCGGATGTCGATGCCCTGGAGGTTGTTCTCCGTGGCGCCCTCGAGAATGATGAAACGCCCGGCGGGCACTCTGCGTTTCTCCGGTACGGGGATGCCGAGCCGGCCCGACAGGTAGCGTCCCGTGAGCGAGGTCTCGCTTGCCAGGATCTCCGAGGGTGTCCCCTGGAAGACGACGTGGCCTCCCTCGAGGCCCGCGCCCGGTCCCATGTCGACGATCGAGTCGGAGGCCATCATCATGTCGGCGTCGTGCTCGACGACGAGCACCGTGTTTCCCATGTCCTTGAGGCGCGCCAGCGTTGCGATGAGGCGCCCGTTGTCGCGCGGGTGAAGCCCGATCGTGGGCTCGTCGAGCACGTAGAGCACCCCCGAGAGGCCCGAGCCGATCTGGGTGGCCAGCCGGATGCGCTGCCATTCTCCTCCGGAGAGCGTTCCCGAGGCTCGCTCGAGGCTCAGGTAGTCCATGCCCACATCCAGGAGGAACCGCAGCCGGTCGCGGATCTCCTTCAGGATCCTCTCCGAGATGGCCGTCTCCTGGCTGGTCAGCGTCAGTCCCTTCAGGAAGTTCATGCTGTCCGCGATGGAGAGCCGGCAGAACTCGTAGATGTTCTTCCCGCCCACCGTCACCGAGAGGCTTTCCTTCTTCAGGCGCGCGCCGTGGCAGGCAGGGCACTCGCTCATGTTCAGGTAGCACTCGAGCTCCGTGCGCATGTCGTAGGAGTCCGTCTCGTGGTAGCGCCTGTCGAGGTTGGGGATGATGCCCTCGAAGGGCTTTTCCATGAATGTGCGCTTGCCCCCGTTGTTCGTGTAGAACCGGACGGGCTCATCGCCGGAACCGTAGAGGAGCATGTGCCGTATCTTTTCGGGTAGCTCCTTGAAGGGCGTGTTGATGTCGAAGCCGAAATGCTCCGAGAGGGACTCCAGCATCTGGTGGAAGTACATGGAATCGCGTTTCTGCCACGGGGCGATGGCCCCTTCGCGGATGGAGAGCCCCGGGTCGGAAACGACGAGGTCCTCGTCGAAGAAGATCTTCGTTCCCAGGCCGTCGCACTCCGGACAGGCCCCGTAGGGGCTGTTGAAGGAGAACATCCGCGGGGCAAGCTCGGGGAGGCTCACGTTGCAATCCGGGCAGGCGTATCGCTCGCTGAAGAGAATCTGCTCTCCCCCGGCGATGTCGGCCTTGACGAGGCCGTCGGAGAGCCGCGCCGTGATCTCCAGGGAGTCGCGCAGGCGTTTGCGGATCCCCTCGCGGATGACGAGACGATCGACGACGACGTCGATGTCGTGGCGCTTGTTCTTATCCAGGGCGATTTCGTCGGCCAGGTCCCGTATCTCACCGTCGACCTTCACCCGCACGTAGCCCTCGCGGCGAAGCCTGCCCAGCTCCCGCTGGAATTCGCCCTTCTTGCCGCGCACTACGGGGGCCAGGAGCGAGACGGCCGTGTTTCCGGGCAGCGCCAGGAGCTGCTCCACCATGGTGTCGATCGTCTGCGATCGGATCTCGCGGCCGCACTGAAAGCAGTGGGGAGAGCCGATGCGGGCGTAGAGGAGACGCAGGTAGTCGTAGATCTCCGTGACGGTGCCCACCGTCGACCGGGGGTTGTGGCTTGCGCTTCGCTGCTCGATGGCGATTGCCGGCGAGAGCCCCTCGATGGACTCCACCTCGGGCTTGTCCATCTGGCCGATGAACTGGCGGGCATAGGTGGACAGGGACTCCACGTAGCGGCGCTGGCCCTCGGCGTAGATCGTGTCGAAGGCAAGCGTCGACTTGCCCGAGCCGCTCACGCCGGTGATGACGACGAGACTGTCCCGGGGGATGTCGATGCTGACGTTCTTGAGGTTGTGCTGCGAGGCACCCTTGATGCGAATGTATTTCATCATGATCGGGTTGATGGAACTGAAATCCCCCTTGCATCCCCCTTTTGCAAAGGGGGAAAGAGGGGGATTTTTCTTTCCTGTTCCTTCCCTATACCCTTGACCCTATACCCTGGACCCTATTCTTTACAGGCGAATCTCAACATGCGCCTTCTGCCGCCTTTCCACAAGCCACTCGGCGTACATCTTTTCCATCTTGTCGCGGTAGAGCCGCTCCTCCACGTCCTCGCGGGTGGCCTTGGCGGAAAGGCTTCCGCCGCCCCGCCGGTCGAGGGCCCGGATGATGTAGAGCCCCTGGGGGGTTTCGATCACGTCACTCGTCTCGCCCGGCTTGAGACCGAAGGCAACCTCCTCGATCGCGGGGTTCAGGCTCCCCTTCTCGACATAGCCGATGTCGCCCCCGGTGCGCGCGGAGGCGGGGGTGAACTCGTTGGCCAGGGCCTCGAAGGGCTCGCCGGCCCGGATGCGCTTCAGGATGTCCTGGGCCTTGACGCGCTGCTGCTCTTTGACTGCCGGGTCGCCTCCATCGGGGGCGGGAAGGAAGATCATCTGCAGCCTTACCATCAGCTTCCCCTCGTACTCGTTGCGGTGTTCCTGGTAAAACAAGCCGATTTCTTCGGTCGTGACGGAGATTCTCGGGCGGATTTCCCTCTGCATGATCCGCATCTTGATCAGATCGCCTCGCGTCGCCTCGCGGTACTTCTCGTAGCTGCTCCCATCCTTGATCAGGGCCTGCTGCAGGTCCTCAAGCGACATTTTGCGCCGCTGCAGGCTTTCCTGGATGGATTTGGTGATCTCTTCGTCCCGGACGGTGATCCCCAGCCTCCTGGCTTCCTGTCTCAGGAGCAGATCGTCGATCATCCTGTCCAGCAAAACCTTCCTCGCTTCACCGGCGATCCGCTCCCGTTCCCCGGGGGGGATGCTCTGCCCGTAACGGTTCAGGGTGAGCTCCACCGTGCTTTCCAGCTCGTACTGGGTGATGACGTCGTCGTTGACGACGGCGATGACGCGATCGACGATCTCACCCCACGACGGCGTTGCCGCCGCGACAAGAAGAAATGCGGTCCATGCCAGAAGTCTGTGCAGTTTGTTCATGGTTGTCCACCACCATTATCCCTTGCCGGGGGGCGCCGGGGCTTGTCCCGGCCTGGGCTCCTCGGTTCGGGTTTCTTCGATCTTGACCTGCTTCAGGCGCTCTTCATCGATGCGGATTTTCGCCCTCGCCTTGAGTGCATCGAGCCATTTCCGGAACTCCCTTTCCTCCCTGCTCTTTGCGAGATCCGCCCTGATCTTTTCCTTGACCTCGGCAAATTCGATCCAACGCCCCTTTTCTTTTTTCAGGACCTTGAACAGGTGGAACCCGTAAGGGCTTTTCACGACCTTGCTCGTCTTTCCCTCGGCGAGCGAGAAGACGATCCGGTCGAAGGCCTCCGGCATGACCCCCCGTGTGAAAACTCCGAGGTCTCCCCCTTTGGCGGCTTCGGGGCCCGTTGAGACCTCGCGGGCCGTCTTGCTGAAGTCCTCACCGGCCTGGAGGCGCTTCAGCACGGCATCGGCTTTCTCCCTGGTCGCAACGACAATCTGTGCAACATGCACCGTCTCCTCGGAGTAGTAGCGGCTCCGGTTGGTCTGGTAATAGGCCATGGCCTCGTCGTCCGTGATGGCGATCTTCGAGTTGACCTCCCGGTCGACGAGTTTCTCGAGCAGCAGTCGCTTTCTCAGCTCCTCGCTCCAGATTTTGTAGTCCACCTTCTCGCCGCCGAAGACCTGGGCGAAACTCTCGCCGGTGTAATCCTTCTTGATCTCCTCGACGCGTGCCTTCAAATCGTCGTCGGTGACCTTGAGTCCGAGATTCTCGGCTTGGATCAGCATCACCTTTTCATCGATCAGGCCGTCGAGGGCCTCGCGCTTGATGTTGACGATGTCATCTTCCTTCAGACCGGACGTGCTGCCCAGGAGGTTGAGTGCGTTGCGCAACTTCACGGTCAAGTCCTTGACCTTGATCTCGACCCCGTTCACCGTGGCGATAGCGTCCTCCGAGGGTGTCTTGAAGGTCGAGCAGCCGATGCCCGCGGCCAGAAAAAAAGCCGCCGCCATCCCCACCAGGGCAGCCCTGCGGCGCAGGTCATGCCTGCACGACTCTCCTTCGCGATCCTCCATGCTTACTCCCCCCCACTACAAAAAATGTCTATCCGGTATGTCCGATCTTATCACAGAAGCGTGTCGCGCTGTAGCGAGTAGCTGTGAAGGAAGCTCTGCAATCCCTCTTTTTACTTCCCACTCTTCACTCAGTCACTCAGGAAATTCTTCACGTCACTGCCGCTTCGCGGCGCTCTACACGCTCAGACCCGCTACACGCTTCTTTCGGCATGCTAATGCCGCGCCAGTTCCTCGAGCAGCCCTTTGGCCGCCTCGATGATCTGCCACTCTTGCAGGTCGGGCATGGGAATAAAGAGCCGGTGGTCGGGCGTGAAGCGCATCCCCTTCCATTTTTTCCGCGAAAGCTCGATCAGCTTCAGCGGGTCGATGGGGCTCGACTTGTGGATCGCGAGGATCATGTTCCGCCCGTCGTACTCCATCTTTTCGGCCATGAGGCCCTTCATGAGGTTGCGCAGGCTGATGACCTCAATCAGGTTCTGCACCTCCTGGGGCAGCGGGCCGTAGCAGTCCAGCATCTCCTCCCTCGTCTCCAGGAGGTCCTCGTCGGCCGGGGCCATGGAGAGCTTCTTGTACGTCACGAGCCTGCGGTGCGTGTCGGGCACATAGCTGTCGGGGATGAAGGCCGCAAGCCCCAGGTGGATCTCCGGCTTGATCTCCGCCTCGGGCATCTTCTCGCCCCTCAACTCCCGGACGGCGCGCTCCATGAGCTGCGTGTACATCTCGTACCCCACGGCCGAGACGTGCCCCGACTGGGACATGCCCACGAGGTTTCCGGCCCCCCGGATCTCGAGGTCGTGTGATGCGATCTTGAACCCGGAACCCGGCTCCGTGAATTCCTTGATGACCGTGAGCCTTTTTTGCGCGTCGGGCGAGAGCATGGCCCCCGGCGGGATCAGCAGGTACGCCCGGGCCTCCTCCTTCGAGCGGCCCACGCGCCCCCGGATCTGATAGAGCTGCGCCAGGCCGAAGCGGTCCGCACGGTCAATGATGATCGTGTTGGCCGTGGGAATGTCGATGCCCGACCCGATGATCGTCGTACATAGCAGAACATTGTACTCTTTACGAAGGAATTTTACCATGACATCCTCCAGCTCCCGGGGGCGCATCTGGCCGTGGGCGACGCCGATTTTCGCTTCGGGCACGACCTGCCGGATGCGCCGGGCCATGTGGTGGATGGAGTGAACCCGGTCGTGGATGAAGAAGACCTGCCCCCCGCGGGCCATCTCGTCGAGGGTGGCCTTGCGGATCACCTCGTCGTCGAACTCCAGCACCCAGGTCTTGATGGAGAGCCTTCCCTCGGGCGGTGTGTGGATGATGGAGAGGTCCCGGATCCCCACGAGGGAGAGCTGCAGCGTACGCGGAATGGGGGTCGCGGTGAGCGTCAGCACATCCACCAGCGTGCGCAGCTTCTTGAGTTTCTCCTTGTGGGTGACGCCGAAGCGCTGCTCCTCGTCGATCACGACGAGTCCCAGGTCCTTGAAGACGACGTCCTTCTGCAGGAGCCGGTGAGTGCCGACGACGATGTCGATCAAGCCCCGGGCGAGCTTCTCGAGTACCTGCTTCTGCTGCTCGCGCGTCTTGAAGCGGTTCAGCGTCTCCAGCCGGACGGGGTACTTGGCGAGCCTCGAGCAAAACGTCTGGTAGTGCTGCTCGGCGAGGATCGTCGTGGGCACGAGCACCGCCGTCTGCTTGCCGTCCATGGCGGCGCGGAAGGCGGCCCGGATGGCCACCTCCGTCTTCCCGAAGCCCGCATCGCCGCAGATGAGACGGTCCATGGGCTTTTCATTGTCCATGTCGAGGTTCACGTCCTCGATGGCGCGGCCCTGGTCCGGTGTCTCCTCGTACTCGAAGGACGAGGAGAACTCCTCGTAGTAGCGGTCGACGGCCGAGAAGGCGTTTCCCTTCAGCGTGTCGCGGGCGGCGTAGAGGGCCACCAGATCCTCGGCGATCTCCTCAACGGCCTTCTTGACGCGGCGCCTGGCCGTCTCCCAGGCCGTTCCGCCCAGCTTGTCGATCCGGGGGTCGTGCCCGTCGGGCCCGATGTAGCGCTGGATCTGGTCGAGTCGGTGGACGGGGATGTAGAGCCTGTCTCCCGCCTGGTATTCCATGAGGAGGAAGTCGTTCTCGATCGCCCCCACGCTGAGCCGCTTGAGCCCCCGGTAGATGCCGATCCCGTGGTCCGTGTGGACGACGCAGTCGCCCTCGTTGAGCTCGCCGAAGGACTGCAGGAAGTATCCCTCGCGGGCACGGGCGGGGCGGCGCCTGCGGGCTTTCTTCCCGAAAATCTCCTCCTCGCCGACGACGACGATCCGAAGCCCGGGCAGGGAAAATCCCTCGGCGATCTTTCCCTCGCGCAGGATGAGACGTCCGGCCGCTCCCCGGGGTTCCAGGAGTCTCCTGGAAAAAGGGGGCCTCCGAGCGCGCCATGGGGAGCGAGTAGTCCTCGAGGAGATGAATCATGCGGTGCATCTCCTCCTCGCCCGCGCACAGGTAGTGGACGAGAAACCCCTCGCGGGTCCAGCCCCGGATTTTCTCGGCCATGGGGGCAAGCAGGCTTTCCTCGCGCTGGATGACGGCGGGCTCCTTCGGCCGCAGGCCCAGGTCCGTCTCGACGCCGAAACGGACGGCGCTGCCGTCCTGATGCGCGCCGATCTCGATGCCCTCGATCACGATCCTCTGCAGGCCCCCGGCGCTGCGCTCCGCGTCCTTTTCCGAAAGGAAGAGAACGCCCTCGTCGAGGTGGAATTTTTCCTCTTCCTTTGCCCGGAAAAAGAGACGGCTGATTTCGCTTCGCGCCTTCTCGTCGGCCCGAGCCATGGCCAGCGGGTCGTCGACGATGACGAGTCCCCCGGCCGGGAAGTACTCCGTCAGGCTCTCGAGGCCCCCGGTGCCCTCCTCGTCCGTGTAGAAAAGGGGGAAGAACTGCGGGTTGAGGGAGCCTGCCGTCCCGTTGCCGATCGTCTCGGCGAGACGCTCTTTCGCCCGGGCGGGCAGCCCCAGCTCACCGGCCCGGATCCGCAGGTTGCGAAGGGCCCTCTTTCGGGCCTCCTCCGAGAGGATGAGCTCGCGCGCCGGCGTGAGGGTGAATTCGGTGAGTTCCTTGCGGGAGCGCTGCGAGGTGACGTCCATCTCGCGGATGGACTCGATCTCGTCGCCCTCAAGCAGCAGCCGGTAAGGCCCCGGCGCCGTGGGCGGGTAGACATCGATCACGTTTCCCCGGAGGCTGAAATCTCCGCCCTCCTCGACGAGAGGCACCCGGCGGTACCCGCCTTCGGTGAGCGTTGCGGCGAAGAGGTCCCGATCGATTGTGTCGCCGATGGAGACGGGGGCGATGAAGCCGGCCACAACGCCCCGCGGCACGACCTTCTGCAGCAGGGCCGCCCGGGGTATGATGACAATGGAGGGCTTGTTTTCGATCAGGGTGGAAAGAACGCGGATCCTCTCGAGCTCCACGTCTTTCTGAGACGAGAGCGCATCGGGGAGCATGAGGTCCCAGGGGGGCATGAGGAGCACCGAATCGCCGCCGGCAAAGAAGGCCGTATCCTGCGCGAGAGTGCGCGCCTCCTCGGCGCCTGCGCAAAGCACGGCCACGGACCGCTTCATCAGTTCGTAGAGAGCGGCGATGAAAAGGGCCTTCGATGAGCCCTTCAGGCCCGTGACCCTCGTCTCGCTTTCGCGGTCCATGCGTTCGAGCACGGCCCGGAAGGCAGGGTCGGCCTGAAGGAGTTTCTGCAGTTCTGTATTCACGTTATGATCATCAGAAACCCGTCTGAATCGGCTTCTATGAACTTTCCGTCTTTTTCTTTCCATGCAAAATCGGCCCCTTTCTTGACAGGGGGAAACAGGGGGATTTTATTCTTTCCCTAGTGCACTGAGCCACTGAGTCACTGACCACTTGCTGAATGCTCACCCCACCGCCAGCATCCTGTCGAGACACCTCTTCGCGGGAATCCGGATTGCCTCGGGCACCTTCACCGCAGGCGCCATGATCGTGAGGGCTTTCAGGATGTCCTCGAGCGTCGTGAGCTTCATCGTGTCGCAGATCATCGTTTCCGAGGCCGGGATGAAGGTCTTTCCGGGGTATCTCGTCCGGAGCTGGTAGAGGATTCCCTTCTCGGTGCCGAAAATGAGCTCGCTGCCTTCCATCTTTCCCGCGTAGGCGATGATCCCGGAGGTGCTCCCCACGTAATCGGCCAGTTTCAGGACCTCTTCACGACATTCCGGGTGGGCGGCGAACTTTGCCCCCGGGTGGCGGGCCTTCGCGGCGAGGACCTCTTCCGGACTGAGGTTTTGATGCACGGGGCACGTCCCTCCCCAGGGGATGATTTCCTTGTCGGTGAACTTCGCCGTGTAACGGGCGAGGTTGCCGTCGGGGATCATGAGCACCCGCTTTTCGGAAAGCGACTGGACGACGCGCACGGCGTTTGCCGAAGTGCAGCAGATGTCGCTTGCGGCCTTGATCGCCGCCGAGGAGTTGATGTAGGTCACGACGGCCGCATCGGGGTATTTCTTCTTTTCCGCCTCCAGGGCCTCTACGGTGATCGTGTCGGCCAGGGCGCAGCCGGCATCGAGGCGCGGCAGGAGAACGGTCTTTTCGGGCGAGAGGATGGAGGCGCTCTCCGCCATGAAGTGAACGCCGGCAAAGACGATGACATCGGCCTTGGTCTTTGCGGCCTCGAAGCTGAGCGCCAGCGAATCGCCCGTGAAATCGGCGATCTCCTGCACCTCGTCGCGCTGGTAGTAGTGGGCCAGCAGGATGCCGTTTTTCTCCTTCAGCAATGCCCTGATTTGATCCTCGATCATGTTTGCGTTTTCCGCCTGTCGATAAAACTACCCCTTCGTTCGACCATTTTCTGCTTCGAACAAGGGGACTGTTTTTCCATCCTCGATCCTCGGTCCTTGAACCTCGGACCTTCTTACGCGCGTAATATATGTCATGCAACCCCTGAATTCAAGGCAAAAACCGCCGGATTCCCCGGCCTCGATGCTGCAGGATCGTTGACATTCCCCCGTGATTACGGTACGTTCGTAACCCTGCACCCACGATGAAGATTCGCCAGGAGTGACCATGATATCCGTAGATGAAGCCCTGAAGACCATTCTCGAGGCAATCCATCCCCTCGGTTGCGAGAACGTCCCCATCACCTCGGCCCTCGGCTGCGTTATCGGCGAGGACATCGTCTCCGGCCGCAACATCCCGCCCCTGGCCAACTCGGCCATGGACGGCTATGCCGTCATCGCCGCCGACACGGCCTTCGCAAACAAGGGCAAACCCGCCGTCCTCGACGTCCTGGAGGACGTCCCCGCCGGAAAGGTGGCCACGCAGCCCATCCGGAAAGGCCAGGCCATCCGGATCATGACGGGCGCCCCCTTGCCCGAGGGGGCCGATGCCGTTGTCCGCGTGGAAGACACCGAGGCGCAGGGCGGCAGGGTAAAGATTTTCGTTGCCGCCGCTCCCGGCCTCGACATCCGGGAGGCCGGCGAGGACGTGAAGACGGGCGAGCTCGTCATTCCCAGGGGGAGCGTTCTTCGCGCAGCCGAGATCGGCATGCTTGCCGCCCTGGGCCGCTCCTACGTGAGCGTGCACCAGCGGCCCGTCGTGGCCGTTATCTCCACGGGCGATGAGCTGGTGGAGGTCGATGAGACGCCCGGGCCGGGAAAGATCGTGAACAGCAACGGCTACTCGCTGGCGGCCCTGGTCCTGGAGGCGGGCGGCACCCCGCTTCAGGTGGGGATCGCCCGGGATACCCGGGAGGACCTGCTGGACCGATTCAGGACAGCCGCCCGGGCCGACATCCTCATCTCCTCGGGCGGGGTCTCCGTGGGGGACTACGATCTCGTGAAGGACATCATGGCCGAGATCGGCAGCCGCATCCAGTTCTGGCGCGTGGCCATGCGGCCCGGGCGCCCGCTGGCCTTCGGCCTGCTGGAGGGGAAGCCCCTCTTCGGCCTGCCGGGAAACCCCGTGTCCTCCATGGTCTCCTTCGAGCAGTTTATCCGCCCCGCGATCCTCAAGATGAGGGGATACCGAAACATCTATCGCAGGGCCGTCCGGGCCGAGATGAAGGAGGGCTTCACAAAAAAGAAGGGGCTGAGATATTTCCTGCGGGCCCGCGTCGAGTTCCGCGACGGCAAATACGTAGCCGCACTGACGGGCGAGCAGGGCTCGGGGATCCTGAAATCCATGGTGCTCGCCAACGGCCTCATCGTGCTTGCCGAGGACATCACCTCGGTCAAGCCCGGCGACGAGGTGGCCGTCCAGCTCCTGGACAACTCCCTGGACCTCACGCCGGCGCCGGACTATCTGTAAATCCACAACTTCAGCCGTCGAGAAGCAGCTTCTTACCCGTTACACTCGTACCCGATACCCTGTTTTTTCGATCATTAGCCGCTTGCTCGCAGTAAGCGCAGCTTGAGTTGCATCCCTCGCTTGCTTCCTCATGCACTTGTATACGCTGCTCTCTCTTCCATATGACACATAACACATGAGACTTTTTTACGGCCCACAGACGGCTGGTCGCTGCACCTGCCGGCGGCGAGAGGCGGATTGTTCGGATCGGGAGCGCCAGAGGAATGCCGGTGCCGGATATGCGTCAGGGAGAAAGCAATTTCTTCTGTGCCGGTATCTTGTCGATCAGGGTGAATGGCGTCTGGACCGAAGAAAGTGTCTCCCCGCGCTGCCGGATGTTTTCTTCCCGGATGGCTCCCAGGCGGCCGGAGGAATCGGCCAGGTATTCCACCCGCTTCGGGTCGATGCCCATGATCCGGGCACAGGTCGCGTCGACTGCGGGAAAGTTCCGCCCCATGACGATTACGCCCGCCGCTTTCGGCGTGCCCATGATCGGGCCGTCGCCCTCCATTCCGACGATCCCATCCACGATCGCAAAGTGAGGCCTGACCGTCGCGTTGATGTCGAGGATGCAGTCCTCGATTCCCGCGTGGTGCAGGACGTTCTTCGGCCACCCGTAGCAGGATCCGGGCATGAGCCCGAAGAGGTTCTTCATGGACAGGGTCACGCCGGTCCAGTGGTGGGTCTTCAGTTTTGCCATGGAAACGATCCAGTCGACCTTCCGCAGAGTCAGGGGCAGCGTGAGGGTCTTGAGACGGCTGTGGCCGCCGGCATTCGGGACCGTGTAGACATCGTCGTAATTGAGGTCGACAAAGGGAATCCTGTCCTCCGCGAGGACATCCATGATCCCCGTCTCCTCGAGAAGCCTCAAGGTGTCGCGGCAGTGCCCCGAGCCTTCCGCCACCAGGACTCTCGAGGCCCCGAGGCTTCGGAAGGCCTCGATGGCGCCGCGGATGACGCCGGGGTGCGTGTTGATATGAGGGGCATCGGCCCTCGTTTCGACGAGGTTCGGCTTGAGCAGGATCGTCTTTCCCTTGATCTCGTCAGGGCGGACCCCGAGTTCCCTGAATCCGGAGAGGATCGCCGACCGAATGTCGGCGTTATAGCGGGGCACCTTCGCGACGAACGCCTCCGACGGCGGTTCGCTCCGCATGCAGGCCTGGAGGATCGGCAGGGACAGGAGCGTGAAAAGACCGCGGGGAAGCAGGCGGAATACAAGGTCTCGCCTCGAGATCGCCGATGAGCGAAACAGCGTTTCGAGGTGTGACAAATTGAGCGGATCGCGGTCACGAAAAAGCATGGATCAGGCCTCCCTCCGCCTTCCGGGCGACGATCATCAGGCCCATCAGGGATGTGTCATAGGTTCCGTAGCGGTCCTGCCGCTTGAGGCATCGATCGATCAAGGCGTTTGCATCGCGCGGGCGCTCCCCCCAGGCGGAAAGACCGAGGATGGCCCACCCGAGGCTGAAGGGGGTTGTCAGTGTCTTAACGGAATCCTTCAACAAGGCGATGCTGCGAGACACATCCTGCTTATCTGCCAATCCCGGGAGTGCCGCGAGGGCCAGCCCTGTACTTTCAGGCATGGCGGCCAGCTCCGTATCGAAGACCGTTGTATTCCCGTAATTCCATCCCCCCTTCGACAACTGGCGGTCCATGAGAAGCCGGGCACCCTCCGCCACCCGTTGGCTGCCCCCGTTTCCCGTTGTTCTCAGTGCGATCATGGCGAGGGCTGTCGGCTCAACCCAGGAGTGGGTCTCTTCGGTCCAGGGCCAGCCTTGAATGGATGTGTCATGGCCGGCAGGGCTGTCCTTCGGTCTTGCTTGAAATGGTTGCCCGTCGTTTTTAATAAAAAGAATGCGGCGCGGGATTGATGGTGACCGAATTCGGGGCTATTGTGCCAGGCCAGAACGTCAAGCGGCGTTGGCCAGAAGAGCGCGGGGTGATCGGCCGACAGAACGACGCGGCCGTCTTCCTGCTGGCTTGCCGCGAGACATTGCCTGGCAGCATGCAGCCGTTGCCGTTCGACGCCGCACAATTGCAGTGCCATGACGGCCCACGCCGTTGCGTCGGGGCGATACTGGCCGCCCGGTCGATTGGCAAATCCGCCGCCATGGCAGGCTGCTTTTCCAGATCTGATCGATTGCCTTATCCATCTTCATCTCTGCTAGTACCCAAGTTCAGCAACAAGGTTACGTGTAATCAGCATGTAAGGGTCATTGCGAGCACCCGCAGGGTGCGTGGCAATCTCGAGTCAAAACAGCTGGATCGTTTAACTCCGCTCGCGAATGACACATGGAAGTAATCGTCGGGAATTGAGCCGTAGTGATTAAAAGGACTGCAATTTTAATGCGCGTTCAAGTTCATTATACCTCTTCTCCGGCCCGAAACTGATTGCTATGCCAAAAATAATTGTGCCGAAACGGACCAGGCGTCCATCCTCCTGTCGGTTCTTGCGCCGCCTATCCATCTGATTTGTCGACAGATTCAATGCTATCCTCGACACTGTAAAAGCAATGTGGAGACGCCGTTGATGTCTCGAAATGGAACGGAATGCATATAGGGCAGGTTGCATATGATGCGCAGGTTAATAGAGATGAAGTGCGTTCAAATGTAGAATTGAAAGTGTCGGAAAGATTGACATTCGGCAGTGTTTTTTTGAGAGTCTCTTTGCCAGGATAAGCTTCAACAGTATTTGATGAAACCTAACAACATATATTTATTTAGAATAACTTGATTGCTAATACCGGAGTATTAGGGGAAAGTCGGGAAATATGGCCGTCCCTTCAAAAAAGAAGGGTCTGAAAACAGTTCGCAACATATTTTGTTGGCATGAAAAGGGGGCAGCAGTTGATTTTCCGTCGGGATTTTCTTTTATCGGACGGATTGGATAATACTTAAATGTTTTTTTCGGCATAAAAAACGAACTATTAGGATCGATGTAACGTTCTCCGACATCCATTCTCGTGTCTCGTTGCAGTCGATTGGCACGGGCAATGCTTTATCCCTTCGCATGGGACGGGCTGATATGAGGGCCCCCGAAAATACACTGGATGCATTTGATGCATCAAAAAATTTCAGAATAATAAGCGAGACGAAAGGAGGGAGGCAGGGAGACAGGAAGGAAGTAAGCAGGTCAATAAAAACAGGAATGAGTGGTCTGGGGTTTAACGATAATTAACTTTTTAAAAAAACAAAACTACTTAAGGAGGATTTGAAATGGAAAAACTGATTCGTTTTTTTAAGGATGAGGAAGGCGCCACGGCAGTCGAGTACGGTCTGATGGTTGCCCTGATCGCTGCGGTCATTGTCGGCGCTGTGACGCTTCTCGGCGGCGAACGTCAGATGTAATTTACTCGGTCGCAGTGTCGTGACGGCACTCGGCTAGCTAATAACGGATTACGCGCTTGAGGAGATATCGATCTATCATGTCGATGTCCCCTCACGCATCACATTCAGTATAATATCGCACATTGACTGTCGTGATTGGGAAATGAGATGAACGCTGAATGTTCATGCAGAAAAGATTCGTGACATGAATAGACAAATCGAATGCTCTACAAGACAGAACGTTCGCGTAAATCAACAAGGGAGCAACCGCAGTCGAATACGCGTCATGCTTGTTCTGATTGCCGCAGTGATATTTGTCGCTGGCAGTCTCTCTGTGGCAAGGCGTTATGCAACAATTTTTTCTGTACAGCAGCAGTGCAGATGAGCTTTAACGAGAGTGAAAAGGATGACTTGAGCGGATTCCATGGACTATTTCTGTACTGATTTTACTTGCCATCATTCTCATTCCTGGCGACGGCTTCTGATCTCCATCAACGCCGGATTCCGAATGCGTTGACACTTCCCGTCATAGCAGGGGGCATGATTTATTGGTCATATCTCAATGGTCTGGACGGATTCATGCATAGCACAGGAGGGCTGCTTCTGGGATTCGCTTTTCTGACTTCCCTTGTATCTCTTCGGTGGCATGGGCGCAGGCGATGTGAAGCTGATGGGAGCCGTAGGAAGCATCCTGGGACCGCAAGGCGTTTTTACTGCATTCCTTTATAGCGCAATCGTGGGTGGCGTGTACGCCCTGTTCGTGCTGGCGAGAAGCAGGGCTCTCAAGCAGACAGCGGGGCGCTACGGATTTATGCTGAGGGGTTACCTGGTAACGGGGCAGTTGACCTATCTTTCCCCCGCAGCAGAGGAGAAACTGCCCCCGCTTTGTTACGGAGTGGCCATATCCCTCGGGACGATCCTTTCCGTCCTGAGGCCGTTATAGATTGGAAGAAATTAAACGAACCGGCGGCATCCGCGATGCCGCGGAGACACAAGGAGGCATCCGAGATTATGAAGCAGTTCTGGAACAAGATGGGAGACAAGCAGAAACCCCTGTTCCTCTTCGGCCTCGCTATCGTGATCGCGCTCGTGATTTCGACCCTGACCTATGGCTGGTTCAAGCAGATCGCCCAGTCGCAGAATCAGGCCCGGGAGACGCAGCCGGTCGTCGTGGCCGCAGTGGATCTCACCTGGGGTACATCCCTGACGGGGGAAATGGTAAAGGTCGTTCCGTTTCTCAAAGAGAGCCTTCCCGCCGGGTATTATTCGGATATCTCGGAGTCGAACGGCCGGACGATCATCTATCCGGTGAAGGCGGGCGAGCCGATTTTCGAGTCGAAACTGGCTCCTACGACGGTCTCCATGGGCGGCGTGGCCGCACTCGTGACCCCGAAGAAAAGGGCCATGGGTGTCAAGGTGGACAAGGTAGTCGGCGTGTCGGGCTTCATCCATCCCGGGAACCGCGTCGACGTGCTGGTCACCCTTTCCAAAAACGAACGCGCCAACAGCCCGATGACGAAGATCGTCCTCGAGAACATCCTCGTCCTGGCGACTGGAACGGAGTTGGAGAAGACGGGCAAGCAGGAAAAACCGGCCCAGGTCGATGTGATCACCCTGGAGGTGACTCCCGAGGAGGGCGAGAGACTGGCCCTTGCCGCCTCGGAGGGGAAGCTCCAGCTTGCCCTGCGCAACTTCACCGATACCGATAGCTCCCAGACGCGCGGATCAACGATTCCCGGGCTCCTTGCCGGCCAGGCGGCTCCCCAACCGGCGCCCAAGAGCGGCAACAAGCCCGTCCGCGTGCAAAGGGCAGCTTCGCCCAGTGTCACCGTCGAGCTCATCCGGGGCAGCAAGGTGACGGAAACCAATTTCAAGTAAGGGGGGAAATGGAACCATGAATACCCGATCTCTGTTTCATACCAGGACCGGCATGATCCTGGGCCTGGCCGCACTGCTCCTTTTCGTCCTGGCTTCCGCCACCCAGGCATCCGGACCGCCCCGGGTGAGCGTGAGCAGCATTGCATCCCAGATGCTGCCCATCACCGTGGGGAAATCGATCATCGTCGAGTCGACGGATGTCGTAAAGCGCGTATCCGTCGCGGCTCCGGACATCGCCGACACGGTGGTCCTGACGTCCCGCCAGATCTACGTCACGGGCAAGGCCTCGGGCGTGACGACGCTGACCCTCTGGAGCGAGGGCAACCGGATCTCGGCCATCTTCGACGTGGAGGTCATCCCGGACGTGGCGGCGCTGAAAGAAAAGATCCACCAGATGTTTCCGGGCGAGGACGGCGTGAAGGCCGTGGCGACCCACGACAGCATCACCCTCTCGGGGACCGTTTCCGGAACGGGAAACCTCACCCAGATCGTGAGGCTGGCCGAGGCCTATGCCCGACTGGACAAAACCACAAGCAAACCGAGGGTACTGAGCCTCCTCGAAGTGGGCGGCGTCCAGCAGGTCATGCTGGAGGTCCGCGTATCCGAGATGTCCCGCAGCCTGATGAGGCGGCTGGGCGTCAACTTCAACTATATCAGCGCGGGCGGCCAGAACTTCGGCATCTCGCTGCTCAACAGCGTCACCAAGCTTCCCTCGATGGGCTGGCCCGGCAACCCCCTCACCGTGGCGGATAACGTGAACTGGATCTTCCGGTTCGCCGGCGCCAACGCCACCTGGACGACGTTTATCGATGCCCTGAAGGAGAACGGGCTGACGAAAATTCTTGCCGAGCCCACCCTCATCACCCTGAGCGGCAGCTCCGCGAGCTTCCTGGCCGGCGGCGAGTACCCCATCCCCGTTCCGCAGTCGTCGGGCGGGAGGGACGACCATCACGATCGAGTACAAGACCTTCGGCGTGGGCCTCAACTTCACGCCCACCGTGCTGGGCAACGGCAAGATCAGCATGATGGTGAACCCCGAGGTGTCCGACCTGGACTTCACCCGGGCCGTTTCGCTGCAGGGCTACATCATCCCCAGCGTCAACACGCGGCGCGTCTCGACGGTCATCGAGCTGGGCGACGGGCAGAGCTTTGCCGTTGCGGGGCTCCTCAAGGACGACCTGCGCGAGGTCGTGACGAAGTTCCCCGTCCTGGGCGACATCCCCGTCCTGGGGGCGCTGTTCCGCAGCTCCTCCTTCCAGAAGAGCGAGACGGAGCTTGTCATCATCGTGACCCCTCACCTGGTGAAACCGGTGGACATGGCGAAGCAGACCCTGCCCACGGATCAGTTCATCGAGCCCGACGACTTCGAGTTCTACCTCCTGGGCAGCATGGAGGGCCGGGATAAAAGGCGATGGCGGCAAGTCGGCCGCCCCCGCTGCCGCGATTCCCGGGCTGAAAAAGGGAAGCGGCCTCGAGGGCGATTTCGGACACATGAAGCCTTGACCGACTGAAAGGAGAAACCCATGAGAAAGACCATTGCAATCATCGCCATCTTGAGCTTCACGGCCGGCCTGCTGATTTCCTGCGCCGCGCCGACCCGGCTCGAGACGGATTACGGAACGTCTTACAAGCTGCAGAAATACAACCAGATCGCGAACCCCGACGCGGAGAAGAACCTGAAGCCCGTCGAGGGGCTCGACGGCCAGGCCGCGGCAGCGGCCATGACCAAGCGGCACAAGGAATTCGAGAAGCAGGAGAAGGCGCCCTCGTACATATTCAACCTCGGCACCACGGGCAAGTAACGGCAAGCGATAAGCAGGAGACGATATGAAGGATGCGCCGATAGCATTAAGCGGCAGGAGGGACAGGGGAGCACGGCCGTGGAGTTCGCGCTGACGCTGCCCATCTTCATCATTCTCGTCATCGGGATCATCGAGTTCGGGTGGTACTTCTTCGTGCAGCACACCCTGCAGTACGCCACCCGCGAGGGGATGCGCCTGGCCCTCGTCGGGCGGACGATCAATAACCCGGGCGGAACACCCTGAGCCGAGAGGCCTCCATCATCCAGACGATCCAGGACAACGCGATGCTTGCCGTCAACCCGCGTCGTGTCCGGTGTCCATCTACCCGGTGAAGCCGCCGGTTATGTCGATCCCACCGGCTGGGAGACGCAGCAGGATGCCGGCGACCCCGGAGAGTACATGAGGGTGCGAAGCCGTTACAATCACACGTTTTTCACCCCGCTGATCGGCGGTTTCTTCAGCGGGGGCGGAATCGTTATCCAGGCGGAGGGGACCTATCGGAACGAGTCTGTTCAATGAGGATCGCACTCGGAGATGCAGGGGATCGAAACGCGAGGGGATGAAGGATCATGATAATGCGAAAGACTGTGAATCGGTAATGTGCGGCGCACGGCGAGCGCGGGGTATCGCTTCTGGAGCTGGCCCTCCTGCTTCCGCTTCTCGTGGTTCTGGCCTTCGGTGTCATCGATCTAGGCCGCCTCATCCATGCGAGGCTCGTGGTGACCAACGTGAGCCGCGAGGGGGGGAGCCTGGCTTCCCGGGACATCCAGACGGGGAACAATCTGATCGCCATGCTCCAGTCGTCGGCCACGCCGTTCAATCTTCAGACCCAGGGCCGGATCTATGTCACCAGGATCAATGCCGGCAAGACGCAGGCCGACCCTCTTCCCTATATCGACAGCAAATTCCGGGGGGAGCCTATGGCGTGAGCAGCAGCATCGGGGCAAAGTGGGCCAGACGCCGACGGGAGTGTCGACGACCCTGTACAATCATCTGCGTTTCGAGCCGGCCCCCCAAAATGCACCCGACATTGCGGAAATCACCGTCGTCGAGGTGTTTTACCATTACAGGCCGATCACCCCGCTTCCGAACTTCGTACAGAACCTGTTCCCCGTCGGCGGGGGCATCCTGATCGGGAGCCGGGCCATTTTCTAAGAGGCCGCGCAGACAAGTGTGTCATTCCCGCGCATGCGGGAATCCATGCGAAGGCAAGATTCGGGGTCACGGTTATCGAGAATGA
This sequence comes from uncultured delta proteobacterium, assembly GCA_963705165.1. Classification (GTDB taxonomy): domain Bacteria; phylum Desulfobacterota; class Syntrophia; order Syntrophales; family UBA2192; genus UBA2192. The sequence goes on from CAVPJD010000035.1 coordinate 19,824, forward strand.
CATGGTGCACAGGGTTGATAGCCGCAGCAAGAATGATGGAGGGGAAAAATGAACAGGGTGATTCGTAACCAGCGCGGGGCCTTCGTGGTCATCTTCGCCGTCGCTCTCCTGGTCATACTGGGCTTTGTCGCCCTCGGGATCGAAGGGGGGCGGTGGTACCTCGTGAGGGCGGAACTGGCAAAGGGCGTAGACGCAGCCTCCCTTAACGGCGCGAAAAACATATCGAACCCCTACGTGACAGCAATGTCCCTTGCCGAGGAGTTCGGAAGGGAGAATTTCCAGGCCGGTTATGTCGGCACCCCCGCCTCGGGAGCGGGCTCAGTCCGGTTTACCGCCACGATGGTTGAATCCGACAAGATCAGCGTGACCGGCAATGTGGATGCAACGGCCACCCTGGCGAGGATCTTCGGCTTTGACAGGATTCCCGTCGTCGCCACCGGCATGGCCCAGAAAAAAGAGGTCGAGATCATGATGATCCTCGACCGGTCCGGTTCCATGGCCGGGACGAAGATGCAAGCCCTGAAGAACTGCATCAGCCAGTTTCGTAGATTATTTCAAGCAATACGCAGGACTGAGGACAAGGTCGGGCCTCATCAGTTTCGCCACCACCGCCGGCATTAATGGCGTCCCCGACCTTGCCCTGGGGAACAATTTCGTCACCTCCATGAAAACGGCGATTAGTAACATGAACGCCACCGGCGCCACGAATACCGAGGACGCCATCGATCAGTCGGACGGACCGGCGGGTTCTCGGACCAGACCGGCGTGCCCGGCTCCAACCGCATCCAGCAGTTTGTCGTTTTCTTTTCCGATGGGATGCCGACGGCTTTGAGAGACAAGTTCAAATTCCGTGATAATTCATACAACGGCAATCAGGATTACGATGGGGTCGTCTACGGAGTCGGTTCAACCGGTCACTCCAACTGCCGACCTTCGGATTACTCCTCCATGAGCGTCTATAACAGGCTGCACAAGCCGACCGGCACGAATAATTTTTACACATACAGTGGCGGCAACTACGTCGATCCCAGCACAACGGGAGATGGCAAAGGCGCAACCAGCTTATGTAAATCAGGCAGGCCTCCTGCGGCTTACGCAAACACGAAGTGGTATCTGTTCCCTAATTATCCCGTACCGGGATATGGACCGGAGCAGTGCAGCATCCCCATGAACGTACTTCTTCCTTACTTCTGTCGGACCGCAAAACAACTGGCACTCGACAATGCACAGGTGCTGAAAAACAAGTACATCAAGATCTACGCCGTGGGCCCACGGGGCCAAGTCGACCAGGATTTTCTGGAAGACCTCTCGAGCGGGGCTGGCTACTGGTTCATTTACGACGGGACGCCGGGCGATCTGCAAGCGGTTTTCCAGAAGATTGCGAAGGACATCAAGCTCAGGCTCGTGCAGTAGCAGGGAAATCTTCTGAATATCTCGAGGTGAACGGAATGCCGAACAGGAACAAAACGGTCAAACTTGAAATCAAAAACGAGAGGATCCGGGATCAGATTGCGGCCGTGATCTCCTCGACGGAGGGATTCCTGGTCCAGCGAAGCGACTACCCTCTGCCCCCGGACATCCTGATCCTGGAGATGGGCGACGACCCCGCCAGGGACTTCGAATATCTGAAAAGGACGAAGGACGCAGGCGGGGCGCGGGAATTCTTCCTGACCTCGAAAAACGTGAGTCCCGACGTCCTCATCCAGGCCCTGCGGCTGGGCGTGAAGGAATTTTTCCCCCAGCCCGTCAACGAGGCCGATGTGCGCGCGGCCCTCTCGAAGGCGCGCAACACCGTGGAGGCTCCGGTCATTACGGCGAGCGGGCCCCAGCGGAAAGGACAGATCATCAACATCTTCGGGGGCAAGGGGGGCGTCGGAACGACGACGATCGCCGTGAACCTCGCCGACAGCATGGTCCGGCTGGAAAAGCCGCCGGCGGTCGCCCTTATCGACATGAACCGGCTTTTCGGCGAGATCCCGCTCTTTCTGAGCATGGATCACGTCTTCAACTGGGTGGACGTGTCGAAGAACATTTCCCGCCTCGACGCCGCATACCTGTCGGGGATCCTCTTCCGCCACCGGTCGGGTCTCCGGGTGCTGCCCTCCCCGGACCGGGTGGACGACGAGTTCAAGGTCACGCCCCAGATCATCGAAACGCTGCTGCGCTTCATGCGCACCATGTTCGACTACGTCATCATCGACAGCGGCCAGTCCGTGGACGACATCTCGAAGATGATCCTGCGGCTCTCCGACAAGGTCCTGCTGGTCTCGGTGCTGAGTCTTCCGTGCCTGATCAACGTGAAGAAGATCCTGAACACGTTCCGCAACCTCGGCTACCCCCCGGAACCCAGCGTGGAGGTAGTCGTCAACCGCTTTGAGCGAAAGTCCATCATCAGCCTCAAGGAGGCCGAGGAAAGCATCGGCAAGAAAGCCTTCTGGGTCGTGCCCAACGACTTTCAGCTTTCGATGGACGCCGTCAACCAGGGCAAGCCCCTCTCCCTGATCGACGGAAACGCAGAGATCACCCGGGCCATCCAGGACATGGCGGCCGCCGTCGCCGGCAGGCAGCCCGGGGAAGTGAAAGGAAAAGGATAAGCGCGCATTCCTGGGGATGAAGATCTACTGAGAGGGCTTGGCCCCGGAAGCGAGAGGGTAAGAGGGTAAGAAGGTAAGAAAGTTGGAGCAGCGGAAACATGCGATTGACCACCGGCTCACCCAAACTTCTCAATTTGACAATTTCTACTCTTGGATGTGCTGCACGACAAGCGACAAATAAAGACAATGTATAGTCTGAGAAAAGAAAGGACTCAAGCATGGCCATTCCCAAAGAAAACCCGGTGATGTTCCTCGTCACCGACGAGTACAACGAGTTGAAAAGCAAGGTCCACGACCGGCTGGTGGACATGCTGGACCTCTCCCTGATCGACTCCCTCGACCGGCAACTCCTCAAGCAGGAGATCCGGCGGCTCACGGACCGGATCCTCGCGGAGGAGCGGACCACGACGCCGATGAACTACGAGGAGCGGGAGCAGTTCCACGAGGAGATCTTCAACGAGGTGCTCGGACTGGGGCCCATCGAGCCCTTTATGCACGACCCGACCGTCTCGGACATCCTGGTCAACTCCTACCGCCACGTCTACGTGGAGCGCTACGGGAAGATCCAGCTCACGGGGACGCGCTTCAAGGACGACACGCACCTGAAGAAGATCATCGACCGAATCGTCTCGGCCGTGGGCCGCCGCATCGACGAGTCCTCTCCCATGGTGGACGCGCGGCTCGCCGACGGCTCCCGCGTCAACGCCGTCGTCCCGCCGGTCTCCGTCGACGGCCCGTCGCTTTCCATCCGGCGCTTCGCCGTCGATCCCCTGGAGATGGACGATCTGCTGACGCTGAAAACCCTCATCCCCGAGATCGGCGAGCTTGTCAAAGGCGTCGTGAAGGCGCGGCTCAACATCGTCATCTCCGGGGGAACGGGAAGCGGCAAGACGACGCTGCTCAACGTGCTCTCCCGGTTCATCCCGCCCAACGAGCGGATCGTCACGATCGAGGACTCGGCGGAGCTCCAGATGAAGCAGGAGCACGTCGTCCGTCTCGAGACGCGGCCCCCGAACATCGAGGGCAAGGGCGAGATCACCCAGCGCGACCTCGTGCGCAACAGCCTCCGCATGCGGCCCGACCGCATCATCGTGGGCGAGGTGCGAAGCGCCGAGGTGCTCGACATGCTTCAGGCCATGAACACGGGCCACGACGGGTCGATCACGACGATCCACGCCAACACGCCGCGGGATGCCCTGCTGAGGCTCGAGACGCTCGTCGCCATGACGGGCCTCAACATTCCCAACGAGGCTGTCCGGCGCTACATCAGCTCGGCCATCCACGTCATCATCCACATCTCGCGCCTCATCGACGGAAGCCGCAAGGTGGTGAGCTTTCAGGAGATCACGGGCATGGAAGGCAACACCGTGACGATGCAGGAGATCGTGGCCTTCGAGCAGACCGGGCTGGACGAGAACGGCCGGGTGAAGGGGAAGTTCGTCATGCGGGGCTTCCTGCCGAAGTTCATGGAGCGCTTTGCCGCCATGGGCGTTCCCATCCCGTACAACATCTTCGAGGCCAATAAATCTTTTGAAATCTAGCTCCAGGGAGCGCAGCAATGGATCTCATCCTGTTCCTAGGCATTTTTATCGTTGTCCTGGTCCTGGCCCAGGCGCTGTTCATGTTTGTCCGGAGCCGCTTCAACCCCGAGGTGGTCCGGCTCAAGCGCGAGATTTCGACCCTTTCGGCGGGCCGCAACGGCGCAAGCGGGGTCGACATCGTCAAGAAGAGGACCCTGAGCCAGATTCCCTGGCTCAACGAGATCCTCGTCAATCTCCAGAGCGCCGACGATCAGCCGCCTGGAACGGCTCCACCAGCAGGCCGATGCAAGGCAGCCCCTGGGCTTCTTCATCCTTCTGTCGGTGGCCACGGCGGCGGGCGGAGCATATCTGACGTTTGTTATGAGCCGGAGTGTGCTGGCGGCCCTCGTCGCCGCGGGGCTGGCGGCCTTCTTCCCTGGGTCTATCTGTCCTTCAGGAAGAATAGACGGCTCCGGGATTTCGAGCGGCAGCTCCCCGACGCCCTCGACATGATCGCCCGGGCCCTGAAAGCGGGGCATGCCCTTACGGGCGGCTTCCAGATGGTGGCCATGGAATTTGCCGACCCGGCACGGACCGAGTTCCGCAAGACGCTCGACGAGATCAACTTTGGCCAGAGCTACGAGGATGCCCTGCGCAATATGTCCAAACGCTTCGACTGTCCCGATCTGAAATTTTTCGTCCTGTCCGTGATCATCCAGCGGCAGAGCGGCGGCAACATGGCCGAGATCCTCGAGAAGATCGGCAGCCTGATCCGGGAGCGCTTCAAGCTCTTCGGCAAGGTCAAGGCCCTGACGGGGGAGGCCAGGATATCGGCCGTCGTCCTCACGATCCTTCCCTTTGCGATCGCGGCGTCCATCTACTTCCTGAACAGAGACTATCTGGAAGTCCTGTTCACGGAGCCCGCGGGGCAGATCATGGTCGGCGCAGCCGCGGTCATGATGGTCCTCGGCATTTTCGTCATGAAAAGAATGATCACCATCGAGGTTTGAAAGGAGTTCTCCCATGCTTGACATGGCCATCGTCGTCTCGGCCCTCGTTTTCTTCGGCACGATGCTGCTCCTGCTCGCGGGGTTTCAGTATCTGAAGTACCGCCTGGAGCATGCGAAGCTCGTCGAAAAGGTGAAAACGGGCGGTCTGGCGAGCCGGGTGGGCGACTACGTCCCGGAAGCGCCCGAAACGGGCAGTCCCATGAAGAATCTTTTCCTGAAAACGTCGATCTGGGCCGGCGGTCTGACTCGACCGAAGGAGAACGGTTCGGAAGCCTCCGCCCTCAGGAGTCTTTTTCTGAAAGCGGGCATCCGGCATCCCAGCGCGGCGGCCGTGTTCTGGGGCGCCAAGGTGCTCTTTGCCGTGGCGCTGCCTTTTCTGTCTTTCTTCGTCCAGGCGTTTGCGGAAAGCGGCTTCCTTCGTTTCCAGGTGCTTTTGATCATGGGGGTGCTTGCACTGCTTGGGTTCTATCTTCCCGACCTCTACCTGATGTTGAGGATCCGGCTGCGGAAGGAAAAGATCGTCAAGGGGTTTCCCGACGCCCTCGACCTTCTCGTGGTCTGCGTCGAGGCGGGGATGGGGCTTGACGCAGCCATCAACCGCGTGGCCGAGGAGATCCAGCTGAGCAGCCAGGTGATCAGCGACGAGTTCAAGATCCTCAACCTGGAGCTGCGTGCCGGAAAATCGCGCATCGACGCCCTGAGAAATCTCGGCATCCGCACGGACGTGGAGGAGGTCCGAAGCTTCGCCACACTGCTCATCCAGACGGACCGCTTCGGCACCAGCGTGGCCCAGGCCCTCCGGGTGCACTCCGATTCGATGAGGACCCGGCGATACCAGAAAGCCGAGGAGCTGGCCGCCAAGCTGCCGGTGAAGATGATGTTTCCTTTGATTTTCTTCATCTTCCCGGCCATCTTCGTCATCGTCGTCGGCCCGGCGGCCATCCAGATCTATCAATCGATCATTGCGCGCTAGGAGGGATTCCATGAGCCATATGACTCGCTTTATCCTGATTGCCGCGGTTGCCGTTGTCTTCGTTTCCGTCAACAGCTGCAGTGGCGTGAACTATTTCTCGGGCTACGTGAAATCCTGGGAATCGAAGGCGCCCGGCCGGGATACCCTGGCAAACGGCATGAACCGCTTCGTCGGATCGGTAAGAGCCTCGCAGGGCAACCCCGATGCGCACTACCTTCTCGGGGACTACCACCAGGGGCGGGGCCGTCACCGGGAGGCGATCGAGGAGTTCAACAAGGCCATCCGGATCGACCCGCTCTACGTGAAGGCCTTCAACGGGATCGCCGTCTCGCTGGATCAGACGGGGGAACATCGAAAGGGCCCAGGAGTACTACCAGGCCGCGCTGGCTATCAAGCCGGAGCTCGATTATCTGTACAACAACCTGGGCTATTCCTTCCTGCTGCAGGAGCGCTACGAGGAGGCCGCGGCGGCCTTCGAAAAGGCTAACGCCCTCGCGGGGGGACAGACGAGCCGCATCCGCAACAACCTGGCCCTTGCCAACAGCGCCCTCGGGAAGGTAGACCCCGCCGCGGTGCCCGACAACCCGAGACACCAGGCCCTCGTCGAGTACACCGCGGCGAATCATCTCCTGAAGAACGGCGGCTTCGAAGAGGCTCGCGATCATTACGGGAAGGCCCTGACGCTGGACCCTGATCTGCGCGGGGCGCGCAAGGGGGCGGAAGTCGCCACCCTGCTTGCCGATGTGAAGCGCTATATGGACGGGGAAGGGGCCATCGTTGTGGACGGGAAGGACAAGCTGGCGATGATCGGCCGCGACGGTGTCGAGATCTCCAACGGAAACGGTGTGACCGGCATGGCGAAGGACGTGGGCAACTTTCTGAAAAGGCAGGGCTTCAACGTCGTGCGTCTCACGAATGCCGAGCATTTCCAGCACTCGAAGGCAAACGTCTACTACAGGGGCGATGCCGAATTCACGGCTCTCCAGGTCAAGGGTGCCATTCCCGGCATCACGCAGATGAAGAAGGTCGGCGGTTTCGACCGGGACGGCATAAAGGTGAGAGTCGTCGTGGGCCGGGACCTGGCCGGTGAGAGAAAAACCTTCAAAGAAGGGGAAAATTGATGAAAGCAATCCGGACGAATCCGGTCCTCCTGCTGATGGCGGTGTGGATCGCCGCGGCCGCTCTTGCCGGTTGTGCCTCTTCGGGCACGAAGGACACCGCAGTGAGGGACGAGTACAAGCGGATGCTCGAGATGCAGAAAAACATCGAGGCCGCAAACGCTGCCGGGGCGACCCTGAAGGAGCTGCCGGAAATGGATGCCCGGGGGCTCGAACAGGCCGGCGACAACTATGTCCGGCAGGGCAATCCCGCCATGGCCTTCGTTCAGTATGAAAAGGCGCTTACCAAGGACCCGAAGCTCCAGAGCGCGCGGTATAAAAGAGGGCTGCTTCTTCTCAGCCGGGGGATGAACGCGGAAGCCCTGAAGACGTTCGACGAGATCCTGGCCCAGGACCCCCAAAACGCGCTGGCCCTGGAAGGCCGCGGGCGGGCCAGGATGGCCGCCGGCGACATCGACGGGGCCATGGAAAGCTATAACAGGGCTCTGGCCGCGGACCCGAAACTGTGGCAGGCCTATGCCCTCCGGGGCGTTGTGTACGATCAGAAAAGGAACTATGATGCGGCCATCGCGGAATACGAGAAGGCCATCGCAATCAATGCAAAATCGAGCCTGCTGTTCAACAACCTGGGAATGTCCTTCTACCTGAAGGACGACTATCAGAAGGCGATCGACGCTTATATAAAGGCCGTTCGCATCGACAGCTCGAACCGCAGGGTGTTCAACAATATGGGGCTTGCCCTCTTCAAGCTGGGGCGCTACGACGATGCCTTGCTCGCATTCAAGCAAGGGAGCGACGAAGCCGCCGCCTACAACAACATGGGGTGCCTCTATATGGCGGACAACAAATACGCCGAGGCGAAAACGGCCTTCGAGAAAGCTATCGGCATGAAGCCGAACTACTTTGCCAAGGCCCATGAGAATCTCAAGAAGGCCGAATCGGCCCTTGCGGTCAGTCCCAGGATTCAGTGAGATGAACTGTGTTGCTCGCTCGAGGGCAGGTGCCGCCGAGGACCTGCCTTTCTCATGTAGCCTCGTTCCGGGATATTGATACCGCGACCGAACGGGACGGAATGTTTTATGCCTGATGAGAGTAAAGGAGAACGGTAACCATGGCAGCCGCAAAGATCGCTTTGTCCAGGTCCATCGAGCAAACGGGGATCCGCAAGAATCTTCTCGAAGACCTCGCGCTCAAGATCATCTATCTCGTGGGGGAGACATCCCTGAACGAACTGGCCCGCCAGATGGGGCTTTCCAACAAGATCGTGGAGGAGCTTTTCCAGCGCCTGCGAAAGGATCAGCTCTGCCAGGTCACCGGCATGACCGGCGGCACGCACCGTGTCGTCGCTTCCTCGGGAGGGAGATCCCGGGCCCTGGAGCTGCTTGCCCAGAACCAATACGTCGGTCCCGCGCCCGTGTCGCTCGAGGACTATGTCGATCGAATCCGCGCGCAGAGCGTGCTCGACAACCGGATCACCCCGGAAGATGTCCTCGCGCCTTCGCAGACCTGGTGCTCGACAGCAGGACCCTGCACCAGCTCGGTGTCGCGGCGACGTCCGGCCGGGGCATTTTTCTCTACGGGCCTACCGGGACGGGTAAGACGACCATCGCCGAGACGCTCACCCGACTCTTCGATCACGACCCCGTCTGGGTTCCTTACGCGGTGGAGGTGGACGGTCAGATCATCACGGTTTACGATCCCGTTCTGCACCAGCGCCTCGAGCAGACCGCGGACCCGGAGCAGGACGGCCGCTGGGTGAGGTGCCGCCGGCCCCGCATGATGGTGGGCGGCGAGCTGACGATAGAAATGCTCGATCTCCAGTTCAATTCCGGCACCCGGTTCTACACGGGACCGGTCCAGATGAAGTCCAACAACGGGGTGCTGATTATCGACGACTTCGGCCGTCAGCGCGTCAGCCCCGAGGAGCTGCTCAATCGCTGGGTCGTGCCCCTGGACCGCCGGATCGACTTTATCACGCTGGCTGGCGGCAGGAAGATAGAGATTCCTTTCGACCTGCTGGTCGTCTTTGCCACCAACCTCGATCCGGCCAAACTGGTGGACGAGGCGTTTCTTCGCCGCATTCAGACGAAAATCAAGGTCGACTTCATGACACCCGACCAGTTCCGCGAGATCTTCAGGCGTCTCTGCGAGCGGCACGAGCTCCATTACGAGGCGGAACTGGCCGACGGCCTGATCCGGATGATCGAACAGGAATACAAGGAACCCCTGCGGGCCTGCTACCCGCGGGACATCCTTCAGCAGGTCCTCTGGATGGCCCAGTACAGGCAGAAAGAACCCGCGCTCGACCGCAAGGCCATCGAGAATGCCTGTCAGAATTACTTCCTGGCGCTCTAGCAGATTCCCTCGGCGGGCAAAGGCATTGCGGTGCCTATTGCCTTTCCCTGCCGGGGGCGTAAATTAATAATAGAAGAGTAATCGCCCGCTAATCCCGGAGTCCATCTCAAGATCTTAATCAATTTGCGTTGCACATCCCCTTCGGCCGTTGTCGTTTTCTCCATCCCTGCAGTCAGCGATTTGCTTCTTGCCGGTTTCCCCGGGCGGGCCCATAGCCCCGGCGGGCACGAGGAGGTGTCGCCATGAAGTGGCACTGCAAGGAGTGCGGGCGCCTTTCCCTGAGGCTCAACAAAGAGGAAGAGTGCCCCGAGTGTGCAAGGAAGGATGAGACGCTGAAGTCATACTTCACGAGACTGCGCTTCACCGCCCCCAGCTGCGCGAGACTGGTGCCGGTAAATTGATCCTGCCGCCCTTCTCTTGCTTGTAGCGGATCTCCCCATCCGGCCTTTACAAAGGCTGAATGGAAATCCCTGCGCCTATCCCGCAGTAGGCTCCGTCGCTGAAATCCAGATTTATTTCATCCCACCGGACCCGAGGCCGAGCTGTTCGTCCTGGACGAAGTTTCGGCGCGCAAGCTGTTGGCGAACTCGCCGCCGCGCTGCTGCTCTTTTGGGATGAGACTGAACCGGCCCAACCCTATGTGCTCTTTTCGATCATCGATCTCTATTGCATCCCGAAGGTGCGCGTCCAGCGTCCGATCGCCCTTAACAGCCGCCGAGTGAAGGCCAAGTGGCTGCTGGATCGCCGTCATGGCCGGGCGTTCGCGGAGCCTCAAGGATGCGTTTGCTGCGATGGCCAACTACCTGGATCACGGGATGTTGACCGACTTGCGGCGTCTGGAGGCTCACGGCGACTTCGTGGGCGAGACCTTGGAGACACTCTGAATGCGTTTGACAAAACAGCTCTCGTTGCTTTTGATCGGCCTGTTTATGGTTACGCAGTTGACCATAGGGGCGGCCGCGGAAAGCCCCGATCGCCTCGTGCTGGCGTTCTACTACAACTGGTTCGACGAGAATAGCTGGGGCCCGAACAAGGTGTCGGATCGCCCGCTGGAGACGTACGTTTCCCGCGATCGGGCCGCGATGGCCAGGCAGATCGAGCAGGCCAAGGCGGCGGGCATCGACGCGCTGGTGGTGAACTGGTGGGGTCCGCAAGCCGACAACCAGACGGAGACCAACCTGAGGGCCATGCTGGACGAGGCGGGGGCCCGCGGCTTTCGCCTGGCAGTGGACGTGGACATGAATTCGCCTTATCTGCGGGGGCCGGCGCGATTCAGGCTGCCATGAGCGCGCTGCTGAACACCACGCCAGGCATGGCGCCTACCTGAAGGTGGACGGCAAACCGGTGGTGTTCTTTTATCACCAGAATGCCCGGCTGAGCACGAACGGTTGGGCAGCCATCCGTAACGCGGTGGACCCCGGCCGGAACAGCCTGTGGATCGAAGAGGGAGTCGATGTTTCGCCGCTGACGGTATTTGATGGGCACCACCTGTACTCGGTGACCTGGGCCAATCGCACCGACATGAGCTACACGGCCAATAAATTCGCGCGCCTGGTCCGGGCCAAAGCCGCTGCGCTCGGCGTGCCCAAGGTCTACGTCGCGACCGTCATGCCGGGATACGATGATCGCAAGACCGGCCGGGGTGCAGCCTTTGCGGTGGGCCGCGAGGACGGCGCCTATTATGCCCGCTCGTGGCAGGCAGCCATCGGCAGCGCGCCGGACTGGATCGTGATCAACAGCTTCAACGAATGGCCCGAAGGTACGTACATCGAGCCAAGCCAGGCCTATGGCAACAGTTACCTGGACTGACCGCGCAGTGGGCGGCGGCGTTCCGAGGATCTGCCCCGCCCCCGCCTACCCCCGGCGCCGAAGCCCAAGGTCGCCGCGCCTGCGCAGCCCAACCGAAGCCGGCGGCCGCTACTCCGAAGCCGACCCTGGCTCCGACGCCGACACGGACGCCCCTGCCTTACCAGAGCCGGGGAGTTTTCCGAAGGCCGGGGAGGTGAGCGTGGTCGGAAGTGGCATAAACAATCACAACTGGACTCATCGGAGGTGCATCGTGATTGATCCTTCCTACATCGAAGAAGTTCTTATCCCGGAGGACAAGCTTCAGGCCCGCATCGCCGAGCTGGGCGCGGCGGTCAGCCGGGACTACGCCGGCCAAGATCTGCTCCTGCTGGCGGTTCTGAAAGGCAGTGTCCTCTTTCTCGCCGACCTGATGCGACACATCACCGTGCCGCACGCCATAGATTTCATGGCGACCTCCAGCTACGGCACCGCGTTCGAATCATCGGGCGTCGTGCGCATCCTCAAGATCGATCAATCCATCGAGGACCGCGATGTGCTGATCGTGGAGGACATCATAGACACGGGCCGGACGCTGGATTACCTGGTCCGCATCCTGCGGGCGCGCCCGGCCAGCTTCCCTGGAGATCTGCACGCTCCTGAACAAGCCTGCCAGGCGGGAGGTGACGTGCCCGTCAAATACATCGGCTTCAATATTCCCGACAAATTCGTGCTGGGTTATGGTCTGGATTTTCACGAGAAGTACCGGAATCTGCCTTATGTGGCCGTGCTGGAGCCGAAACACTAAACGGGCGAATGACACCCGGCCGTTGCCGTTGTGGGGCTGGGTGGTGCTGGTGGCCCTGCTCTTTCCGGCTGGGCTGACGGCCCCTGTCCTGGCCGACGGCTGATCCTGGATGCCCGGCCGGCCGGGATGCAGGGCCGCAACTGGACGCGGCTCTCATTTCGCCTCTTTCTTCGCCGCGGGCCGAACCGGCGGACGGCGAAAGCAGCTACGTCGTGCAGCCCGGAGACACTCGGCTGCCATCGGACACGTTTGGATGTTGACATGGCCGCCCTGGCGGCGCGTAACGGGCTGGCGAACCCGGATCGTCTTCTCCCCGGGCAGGGCTGAAGGTGGGTGACCTCGGGCGGTGTCGTGCCCAGGCTGCCCGAGGACGGCGTGCTGGCACGCGTGCAGTTGTGGCCCTGGCCGCCGGCGCAGGGGCAGACGCTGGCCGTCTGGCTGCAAGCACGCGAACCGGTGACGCTCAGCGTGCGGCTGGAGGATCGGGCCTATCCTGTGGTGGCGCAAGGGCAGCACGGTTGGACCTTGATTCCCATCCCGTCGCTGGCCCGGCCCGGCCCCCAGGAGGCTGACGGTCACCGCCGGCGCGCAGACACGGTGCCCTTCGGCGTGCCTGTGGAGGCCGGCAGCTTCGCTCACCGACAAGATCCCTGCCTCGGCCAGCGCCCGATCCTATCGCATCCCGACAAGGTGAAGGCCGAGCGGAGCAGTTGGCCGGGATCTTCGGACGCGCATCACACCGGATGGCTGGACAGCACGAAGCCGGTTCCTGTTGCCCC